>CALALB010000015.1 GCA_937923175.1 uncultured Chromatiaceae bacterium
CCGGCAACGGCGGCGCTTTGGCAGAGAGGGTCTCTGCGAGAGTTGGGAAGGTCCTGTCTGTCAGGAACGAACGCGGCCAATAAGACCCGGCGGGGCAGGAAGAAAAGCCTGCGCCCAAGAGCGCAGGTTCTCGAGAGCAGAAAGAATCATGGTTGATGGAATAACTGGCCGCCTGTGACAAGCGGCAAGCGCCCGTGGTCAGGATTGAGTGCCCTAATCCCTGGGTTCGGCTCGCAGCCCTAGGGACGTAGATTGCCTATCGATGCAGCCGGTCGATTCGGCAATCCGGCAGCCCTCGCCCGCCCCTTTCAGGACCAGCGAGAAAACACGGGCCTGCAGCTCATAGGTGATAGAGCCCAAATTTTCATCCATCCCAGCGCAACCAGGTCGAAGGCGCTATCTGCCTGCAGGCTCCCCCAAGGGCGCCGCCGTGAGCGCGTCATTGGCATCAACCGGCTCGGAGCAGATTTACAGCAAATTTCGGACTTGACTGGCTCAAAAGGATTCCCGAGTCCTTAACAGGCTCAACAGGGAGCAAGAGGGCGATAATCCAAGCGATATTCAATGGGCCCTTTTGCTGAGCGGCTTAAGCCCGCTCCAGCAGGTCGCTCGGGAAACTAACGCCAGCGCCTCGCCAGGGATGACTGACGGGGTCTTCCGGCCGATGAGGAGGGAGCCATGGGTCTATTGCCCGGTCTCTTGGGATACAATGTCCATTCATGCGCAGGGTTTTTAGGGCTAACCTATCGAATCCCTTGCCATTGGCGCGCCGGGTCCGGGTTGCGCCCTCGCCGATCCATGGCCTTGGCTGTTTTGCCGCCATTCCCTTCGCCCCAGGCGACTGGATCTGGACCTTTGAAGGGATCGAGGTCACTGAGGATGGACCCCATGTCTTATGGGTTTATGATCAAGAACGCTTGCAGCTGATCGGGCGACGCGGGATCAACCCCTTGCGTTGGCTCAATCATAGCGATACCCCCAATGCCGAATTCGAGGGTTTTGAGCTTTATGCCCGCTTAGCGATTGCGCCAGGCGATGAGATCACCATCGACTATGGCGCAGCAGGGTCATACTGAGGAGAACAAGACATGCAAGGGCGTCCCTTGATTCAGACCGCTATCCCTAAACGCCGCTATCAGATTGCAGGCTATACCGCAACCCTGCTCGGCGAGATCGACAGCAAGGACGGACGTCCTTATCGCTATCTTTTAGCCTTTGTTCCCCAGGGTGCAGCTGAACCTGTGCTCTATATTTGGGCTGAGGACGCCCCGCCTGCAGAACGCATCTCCGGGGCCTATCGGCTGTGGATGGTCAGCGAATCGCTCACTGAAATGCTCGATTGCAGCGAGCGCTGGGGCGATCTCGAGTCTTTTATCGAGCAAGGGCTTCGGCTCGGCTGCCAGTTACTCGGTCTCCCCGAGGCCGCAATCAACCGGCTGATGTAAACTCAGGTGCTGGCTGGGGGTGCCCGCCGTTCGCAATCCTCAAGTAGCCGATGGAAGCTGGCCAAACGGGCGGCATTGATCCGACCCTCGGCTACCGCCTGGCGGATGGCGCAGCCCGGCTCATCCAGATGCCGGCAATTATTAAAGCGACACAGCCCCGCATAGTCGCGAAACTCGCGAAATCCCCATTCCAGAGCCTGGCGATCGATGGCACCCAGCCGAAAACGCCGCACCCCAGGCGAGTCGATGAGAAGACCCCCTTGCGGCAGGCGATAACAGGTTGCCGCGGAGGTGGTATGTCGCCCCAGACCAGTAGCCTCTGACAAACGCCCGATCTGGATCTCTTGATCAGGAAGCAGTGCCTTGACCAGAGATGATTTGCCGACACCGGATTGACCAACCAGCACGCTGGTCTGATCGATGAGCGCTTGGCTCAGGGGATCGGGAGAGTCGGGATGATGGGCGCTGACCCAAAACAACCGGTAGCCGATCGCTGCATAGGGGGCCAAGCGGTCCTGAAAGGCAGCGCGTTGGCTCGGATCGGTTAAAAGATCCATCTTGTTGGCGATCAGGAGCGGCGTTATTCCGCTACATTCGGCAGCAAGCAGGTATTGATCGATCAAGAGTTGACTCGGTTCAGGCTCAGGCGCGATCAGGATCAGCAAACGGCTCAGATTGGCCGCCAGTGGTTTCTCTTGGCCATCGGCATCCAAGCGGCTGAGCACCGTGGTGCGCGGCAGGACGGCGGTCACGACCCCCTGACCATCTCGCAGGGGCTGCCAGACGACCCGATCCCCGCAGACGACCTCGCCTAGGTTTTGGCGCGCAAGACAGCGATACAGCTGCCCCTGGCCATCCTCGACGATCAGACTGGGCCCATATCGGACCATCACCAGCCCCTCCTCGGGGAGTGACTCGGCCTCGCATGCGGCCAGCGCTCGCTCAAGGCGTGCAGCAAGATGGGTGCGCCTCCGTTCCTGGATGGCCTTGATGCGCTCGATCTGGCGTTGCGAGAGCTGGCGGCGGGCCATTCGGGATTAGGGAAGGGTCACCACCTGGGGCGCCTGCCAACCCTCAGCGCGCTGCTCGGCAATGACCGTGGTATAGATCCCACCCCGGACATTGAAGACAGCGGTCAGCCGCATAAAGCGCGGCTCGGTCGCTGCTGCAAGATCGCTCAGGATCCGATTGGTCACTGCCTCATGAAAGGCGCCTTCATTGCGATAGGACCAGATATAGTTTTTGAGCGATTTCAGTTCGACACACCGCTGATCGGGGACATATTCGAGCAACAGCTCGGCAAAGTCCGGCTGACCAGTCTTGGGGCAGAGACAGGTAAACTCAGGGATGCGGATGCGGATCGTATAGTCGCGGTTCGGTTCTGGATTGGGAAAGGTGTCGAGCGTCTTGCTCGGAGCGCTGGGCATCGGGTAATCCTCCAGACAAAGGGATCAAGGCGGCATTATACGGGATCAGCCCCGCTGATAGGCTGGGTAGCCATTGAATGAGCAGGCGCCGGCTCTGGATAATATCCAATCCAGGCATGCCGTCTGGTCGGACTGGGCGGTGGTCATGTCGTGCAATCCAACGGATAGAAAGGGGGACAGCCGATCCTATGGGGACATTGAGTGCAGTAGCCCGTTTCAACATGGTTTATCAACAGTTGCGCCCCTGGGGGTTGCTGGATGAGCGGGTTTTGGAGGTCATGGGGACGCTCGAACGCGAGCGCTTTGTCCCAGATGCCTATCGCGCCCTGGCCTATGCCGACATCGAGATCCCCTTGCCGAACGGCGACCGGATGCTTTCCCCCAAGATCGTCGGTCATCTATTGCAGGCGCTTGCCATCCAACCTGGCGATCGGGCCCTCGAGATCGGGACTGGATCGGGCTATGTGACCGCCTGTCTGAGCCGATTAGGGGCGCGCGTGGTCAGCCTCGAGATCGATCCCACCCAGGCCGACGAGGCCCGCCTACGCCTAGAGACCTTGGGATTGCAGGGCATTGAGATCCGTACCGGCGATGGTCTGGCCGGGCCAATCCCGGGCGGACCCTTTGATGCGATCGCGGTCAATGGCTCGCTGCCGGATGAATCGGACCTGGCTGGTTTAAAGGGTCAATTAAAGGATGGTGGGCGGCTTTTCTGTATCCTCGGTCGGGGACCGGTGATGTCTTGCACCCGTTTTATCCGTATCCAAGACAACACCTATCGGCGTGAGTCGCTCTTTGAAACCAGTGCGCCGGCGCTTATCCAGGCGACCCGTCCGCAAGCAAAGGCGTTTGTTTTCTAAGTCATCAAAGGCTAGCCTGGCAAGGATGAGCCGCCACCTTAGGACAAACCTCGGGGCGTTTGATGGGGAGTGGGGTTCAGCTTGGTAGAGCTTGGCGTTTATCAATGACCCCGGGGTATAAACAGTCATCCCCGCTGAGCTTTCAATTTATGCCCCACATGTCTCAGGTTGTTTTGCTAGTCTGATTAGATTATTTTTTTGGGTTGAATTCTTTGCAGGTAAAGAGTCGCAAGCCTTTTATTTTTTTCGAGGAATAGCTGCATTAGATTAAAGTGTCCAATTAGAATAGCTTTTTTTTGACTTGAACCAAGTGGTTTTTCAGGATATTTTTCTAAATTATTCTTTTGGCTAAGAGATAAAGTTATGCGGGTTGGATCGCTTAAATCTTTGATTTTAATGAATGGAAGCTCAGAATGCAGATTGATTGATCTGGTTTTATCATGTTGATCAAAATCAAATGGCATTCTTCCGGAATAGAGCGGATCGAGGTTTAGATTGATTCTCTCGACATAAAGTCTCCCAAGCATATGCTGGAGAGACTCGAGCGATGCAAAATCTTTTCTGCATATAGAAACTGCAATGTGTTCACGCCCCTTGAGGATGTCTTCGACAAAGGATGTCAAAACATTACCTGGTCCGGCTTCAATAAAGACCCTAATTCCATCGCTATAAACATTCTCAATTGTTTCTCTAAATCGAACTGTGTCGATCCATTGTTCGCAGGCAATCTGGGCAATCTCTGCTGGATCCCGTGGATATGGCTTAATGGTCTTGCAGCTGTAAACACTGAGATCCCCTGATTTAAACTCATGATGTTTTTTATAAAACTTTTTAAGTAGATCCATACCCTTTTCAAACAAAGGAGTGTGATAGGGGCGTCCAGAAGATGTCTCAGAATAGATTACCCCTAGCTGTTTGATTTGTTCTATAAAGCTGGGATAATGTTCTTCTGTGACAAAAAGAAATTTTTGATTTGGGCAATTATCTGCGGCTAAATAAACCGAATCATTATATTTTTCTAAAAGATCACTCAGATCTCGATCGTTTATTCCGCCAAGCGAGATCAATCTGCCTTGGGGGAATCCAGAATTTTCAAGCTCTTGATAGATAAGACCGAGATGGTGTGACTGCTCTATAAATGATTCGATGGTCAATGAATCTGTTTGAATCATACTTGCCGTATAAAGCGCGGCATATTCACCGATGCTATGTCCAACGATGGCATCGATTTGGATCCCGAGGTCGCAGATCAGCTCATGCAGTGCATGATCGATGATACAGGTTGCCTGCGTTGCCAGATCAGGAGCGTGGAGTTCAGATAAGGCCCATCGCTCGCTTTCCGGATCGATCGAGGTCGGTGGCGGAAAGATCAGGCTGGAGGGTCTCGGCTGACGCGGTGATACCTCATCGAGAAAATCAAACCAATATCTGATCTGTGGAAGGTATAAGGCAAGCTCCAAAAGCATATTCGGATATTGCGCCCCCTCGCTTGACAAGAGTAGGGCAATGCCGCCCGCTGTAGTCGGTTGCTCGGCATAGTAGATCCCACGGCGGCTGAAAATTTGCGGACGGGAGAGAGTTGGAAGATGGTCTTGGCATTGTTTGAGCTTAGTGCTTAGGTCCTTTAAATCTCGTGCAACGATTGCCAAACGAACTGCTCCCTGATTACGCCCTTGCCATAACCGATAGGCCAATTCCGCAAGCTCAATAGCAGGTTCTTGATTTAAACGCCTCGATAATGCATCGATCTCTGCAAGTAGCTGGGCTCGCGACTCGGCTGCAAGTATGCAGAGCTCAGCCGGCCAATGTCGCATGTGCGGATTGGTTATAGGTCCAGCAATTTGAAGTGCGACCTGCCGCTTTTCGGGTGGAAGCAGCCAGCGTCCAAGACCTGGGTAGGCTGTTGGACCGGGTGCCCGATATTCTTCGAGGATGGCATGGGCATTGATTCCACCAAAACCGAAGGCATTGATCGCTGCGCGCCGAGGTGTTTTGCCGCCGTGCACCCAGGGGCGGCCTTCAGTGTTGATATAAAAGGGCGTGCGCTCGAGCTCAAGCTCAGGATTCACCTCCTCGCAGAGGGTTGGCGGCAGGATCTTGTGATACAGGGCCAAGGCGGTTTTGATTAGGCTCGCGATCCCGGCGGCAGGGATACAATGCCCGATCATGGATTTCACCGAACCGATGGCGCAGTGCGGCAATCGCCCGCGGCGTTCGCCAAAGACCTGTCTTAAGGCCAAAATCTCGGTGCGGTCTCCAAGAGGGATACCTGTCCCATGCGCCTCGATCAGCTCGATGGTCTGGGGATCAATCCCGCTGTGTTCATAAGCGCGCCGAATCGCCAAGGCCTCGCCTTCGAGGCGCGGCGCCATTAAACCCATCGCCTTGCCATCGCTGGCGATCCCAATCGATTTCAGAACGGCATAGATGCGATCGCCATCGCGCACCGCATCTGGGAGACGCTTAAGCACCGCAAAGCCTGCCCCTTCGCTCAGCAGGGTTCCGCTGGCCTTGGCATCGAATGGGCGGATCCGATCCTCGGCGAGTGCACCGAGTTGCTGGAAGAGCATATAGATCTGGGGCGGCATCGAGGCCTGGACGCCGCCGACTAATACCATCTCGCAACGGTCTGAACGCAGTTCGCGCATGCCCAGATCCGCAGCAATCAGACTAGAGGCACAGGCGGCATCGACGAGATAGCTCGGCCCCATCAGATCGAGTCGATTGGCGATCCGTCCGGCAATGATGTTCGAAACCAGGGTCGGTGCATGTTCGATCCCAACCGGCGGCAGACCTTGCTTGAGCTGCTCACGCAAATGCTGCCGGTGCTGCTCATCCAGTTCAGGGATCAGTTGGCCGATCAGCTCGAGGGTTTGGTCGATGAATAGACCATACTGCAAACCCAGGACATCCCCCCGGTTTGGGTTTGAGCCATGCCCGATGATGATCCCGGTACGCTCGCGGTTAAATGGTCTTTCCCAATAACCTGCATCGCGCAAGGCGTCGGCGGCAAGCTGCAGCGCCAGAAAATGGGCAGGATCCCCCTCAACCGCCTTTGGCGGGATCCCAAAGACAAGAGGATCAAAACGCGCAAGCTCGCCCAAGAGACCTACTTTACGGGTGCGGATTCGGGCCGAGACGAGGCTTTGGTCTGGACAAGCGGGGTCATACCAGGGCAGGGCCCAATGATCTGGGGCATCCTGGATCTGGTCGTGTTTATCCAGGATATTGCGCCAAAATCGATAAACATCAGCGCTTCCAGGAAAAATCCCGGAAAGACCGATGATCGCGATGTCCTCCTGATCGGCAGGGCTCGACATGACACCTCTACAGGATCGATGGGGATCAGATACAGGGTTGATAAAAGTCCGGTTGGGGTGCTAAGCGATTGAGCCCGGGATCGCAATGGGCCTCGATCCCTGCAAGCGCGAGGATCAACCTTCCGTCCTCATCGGTGAGGATAAAATCGACCTCGAGCTCAGGACCGGTAAAACGGCGGACCCTCTGGGTAAAGCGTAAATGCCGAGCCCCAGTTGGGCGGGATGATATTGGGACAGAGGCGGATAGGCGCATGACCCGCCTAAATCGGCTCGGCAGTGGATAGGTGTGGTGCTGGATCCGGGCCCAGAGGATAGTGCTCTGGAGTAAGGCGTCGACAACACCAGGATCGATCAACCATTGGGCGGCACGGATCTGGGGCAAGCCGGCAGCAGTTGTATCGCCCAACCAAGCGCGCGGGTCGCTTGCCTGCACGCTGCCCTCGACCCCCTCGGCCCCTATCCGCAATACCCCCTGCAACAGTCGAAAACAGGGCCCATGAAAACAATGTTCGACATAGGCCCGTTCTGCAGGAAACAGCTGAGCCTCGGTTAAGGGTGGGGGTAAGGCGACAGGCTGGAGGCTACCACCGAGGATCAGGTTGGCGCGGTAATAAGGGTGATCCCCCTCCCGGATCTCGGCCAAGACCTCGAGCCGGGTCTCTGATTTGTGGATGAGCTGGGCCCAGAGCGAGAGCTCGCGCCCTTGCTCACCCTGAAGGGTCAGGCCGCGTAAGACGCGCAGATCGCGCACCTCGGTTAGAGGCTGATCCGGCCAGGCAGTCTGGACAAACTCGGCCAGCAGCTCTAGGGCTACAGCTGCTGGAACCACTGGGACGCCATCGAGCCGATGGTCATTGAGATAAAGGTCGCGTTTGAGCTCAAGGCGATAGCTCCCCCTGAGTTGACCGTTCCCATCAGGTCTCAGACGCCGGTTACCCAGCATGGGGAGGATCATGGGCGGCTGAAAGCGCCCCACGATCAGCTCGACCTCATCGAGCCCACGGGCGAGCTCCTCGCGGATAAAGCGACGCCCTGAGTCTGGATCGATAGGGATCACCCCGCGCGCCTGAAACTGGCGGTTGATCGCCTCATTGGCCATCCCTGTCCCTGACCAAGGCCCCCAATTGAGTGCCAGCACCCGCGTCTTCGGCCAGCTGCCCTGCATCCACCAGGCCAGCCGATTGATGATCTCGTTGGCCGCCGCATAGTCGCATTGGCCGATATTTCCCGTACGCCCGGCAACTGAGGCAAAAAGCAATACCAAGCGAAGGGTCTCCGGGCGCAGCGCGCGGCAGAGCAGATAGGTGCTATCGGCCTTCAGATCAAAGATCCGGATAAATGAATCCAATGATTTATCAACCAGCAACTTATCCTCGATCTGACCGACCCCCTGAAGCACGGCATCGATGCGCCCATAGTGGCGATAGATCCCATCGATCAGCTCGAGCAGGGCCTGATGGTCCCGGACATCGAGCGCATGATATTCGACCCGGGCACCGCAGGCGCGAAAGGCCGCTAGATGGGAGGCAATCTCGGCTGCGCGCAGGGTTTGTTTGATCCGGCGCTCAATGGTCACCGGGGTAGCCGCTTCACCCCGCGCCTGGGCCTGGGCGAGATAATGGGCGCGCAATTCGGACTCGGTGCGTCCTTGCAGCGGATCATCCTCAGCAAGGGGCAGCAGGCGTCCCAGGATGATCAGGGTCATCCCGGGGACGATGAGCTCGTGGAGGATCTGGGCGGTGATCCCCCGGGCGCCGCCGAGCGCAAGCACCACCCAGTCGCTAGCCGGCTCAACCGGCTGGCGACTGGGCGCTGACCAAGGCGCTGCAATCGGTTCCCAGGTCAAACGTTTTCCATCTTGGTAGCTGATCTCAATCGCTTCATCCTCCCCCAAAAATTCATCGATTAGGATCTCGGCAAGCGCCTCTTCGGGCCCTGCTGCCAGGTCGATTGCCTTGACCTGGACCTCGGGCCACTCGAGCTTGAGGGTCTTGAGCATCCCGAGATTACCAGCGGCAAGGGGTAGACCCGGCCCACAACGCCCATTGCGTCCAAAGGCGCCGCCGAGTAAAGAGGCAGATAGGATGCGACCGCGCTGGGCGCGCAAATCTTCGGCACATGCCTTAAGCAATAGGAACAATGACTTCACCTGGGCAAACGACTCAGCCTGCCAGGCTGTTAACTCGGACGGTAGATCCATGGCCTTCAGGCCGGCAAGCTGGATCAGACCAGCGATCGGACCATTGCGGGCGCGCAGCGCCAGAATGGTCTGGGATAGGGTTTCAGGGTCTATATCCTGAGGTGCGAGCTGGTTTGCGCAAAGCCCTGCGTCCTTGAGCATCTGGATCAGCCGCTCAGCCGTCCCCCCCTCGCCAAGTACCAGGATCTGACCGGCGGGTAACTGAGCGCGCTTGGGCGGCGGGGCAGCGCGCGCGACCATGCGATAGCGGTCAAGCGGCTGCGCCGACTCAGCAGGCGACTGGGGTTGGGGAAGCGGCGTGGCGCGGCCAGTTGCCATTCCCCTTGTCTGGCTGGCTGTCGCTGATAAAGGAACCCCTGACCCCGGCGAGGGGGTTGAGCCAGACCGGGGCTGGCTTGTCGGCCCACCTGAGCCGGTCGGGGGATCCTGGGGCCCCAAGCTCAGTAGGACATCGACGAGGGCATGGATGGTCGGGGCGCGGCTGAGGCGGTTCATCTGCGCCCGCATAGTCTCAGCAAGCTGGGGCGGCAATAGGCGCTCGATGTTGGCGAGGATTTCGACCCGTTTGATCGAATCGATCCCGAGCTCAGACTCTAGGGCCTGATCAGGGTCCAACAGCTCTGGGGGATAACCGGTGCATTCGCTGATGATCGCGGTGATCTGGGCGATCAATGTCGAGCGATCGGGAAGCGAGGACACCTGCTGGATGCTGCCGTACTCCTCACTCACCGACTCTGCGGCTGGTGCAGGTGGCGACATGCTTGGGGCTGGGGCGACGGCGGCTTGAGGCACTGAGGGGCGATATTGGCGAGCCGCCGGCCGATCGGGTCGGGCCTCCGGCAGGGTTGGGTAGGTTGTAGATTGGGTTAGCGGCGCCTGTGACTCGGCCATCTCTCCAGTATCTGCCGGCTGCTGGCCGCCCAAGAAGCTGGTCATCACCCGCTCCTGGACCTCCAAGAACTTGCGCATGGTCTCTTGATAGGCCTGCCAGACGGCAAGCAGGGTATCGGTATCCGGCTGGGATGAACCAGACGACGTCTGGGCAGGCCCTAGGGCGCCCGTCTGGGTTTCTGAGGATCTTTCAGACATCACAGGCACTCTCTGAATGTTTGTGCTGGGAATAGGGGGCATCTGAGCGGCTGCTGCGACAGTCGGGGTTGGCAGTTGCGCGCATTCGGTGAGCGACTTGGGGCGAATCACAGGACGCGGTCCTTCTTTGCGCACGCCCCCGCCGCTGACCCAAAAGGTCTGGGAGGAGGGAAGGGCGACCGCCAGCCGTGTTTGCTCCGCCTCTACAAGCCGGCCTGCAAAAAGCGGCCCCGGATCAAAGGTATAGCCAGCGACGAACAGGCCACCGAGCGCATTCAACAGACCGCGCATCCCGCCATCTGCACCATCGAGGGCGATCGCCCGATGGGGTCTGTCGGCCAGGATCCTTGAAACCAGACCGCAGAGCACCGCCCGCGGCCCGACCTCTAGAAAACAGCGAGCGCCCGCAGCATAGATGGCCTCGATCTGGGCGACGAACTCGACTGGGCTCAACAGATGACGGCTCAAGCGGGCTCGGATCGCATCCGGCTCAGCGGCGGGATAGGGTCGGCCATCGAGATTCGAATAGACCGGCAGGCGGGGGGGGCGGATCTCGACCGCAGCGATGGCCTGGTCAAGGATGCTAGCTGCCCCCGCCATCAGGGGCGAATGAAAGGCACCGCTGACCGACAGCGGACGGATGGCGATCCCCTGCAGGCGCAGACGCTCGCTGACTGCTGCCAGCTCCGCAGGACCGCCCGAGAGCACACATTGGTCAGGGGCATTGTGATTGGCTACAACGACCGCGGTATCGCTTAAAGGTTCGGCAAGCGTCTCGGGCGCTGCTCTCACCGCGATCATTCCCCCCTCGGGCGCCTGGGCCATCGCCTGACCGCGCCGATAAGAGAGCCAGATGAGATCCTCGAGCGAGAGCGATCCTGCAGCCGCAAGGGCGACATATTCGCCATAGCTGTGCCCAGCGACAAATGCCGGCTGGATCCCCACCCTTTGTAACAGCGCCCAATAACCCAGGCTGATTGCCCCAAGGGCCGGTTGGGCGATTCTGGTCTCGGTCAGAGCGCGCTCGGCTGACTCGAGCGCCTCCTGATCCCATAAGCGCCGCGGCCAGAAAAAATGGGACAATGGCCGATCGAGATGCTCGCGCAATACCCGCTCGCTGCCTTCGATCGTCTGGCGCATGGGCTCCCAATAGAGGGCGACCTCGCGTCCCATCCCCAGATACTGAGAGCCTTGCCCAGGAAAGAGCATGGCCAAAGGCCCTGGCTCAGTCAGTCCTAACCCCAATTGGAGATGCGGCGGCAAAGGCACCCCTGACTGGTCGGTCAAATGACCTCTGATCCTCATCAGGGCATCGCTGAGCTCGGTATGATCGCGGACGACGAGCGCAGCGCGATAGGTTGCGGCGCAACCAGGCTTGACAGCCTCGGCACACTCGGCAGCCAATTGGCTCAGGGACAGGGATCGATCGCTTAGACGCTGCTCCAGGCGGTCGAGCGCTGCGACCAGACCCCTTTGGTCATCTGCTGCCAATAGGATCAACTCGCATGGCCAAAGGTCGCTTCCCGGCGGTGGCTCGCGCGAGGGATCGCGATATTCTTCAAGCACACAGTGACAGTTGGTCCCGCCGAATCCAAAGGCGCTGACCGCAGCGCGCCTGGGGTGCGCTGGGGCCAACCAGGGATGGGGCTCGCGCAGCAGCGCCAATGGGCCTTGCGGATCGGTGAAGGGCGCAAGCGGCCTGATGACAAATGGCTGAGCCGGCAGGGTGCGATAATAAAGCGCCAAAGCGGCCTTGATCAGACCGCTGACCCCGGCGGTTGCCTTGGTATGGCCGATCAGTGCCTTATGCGAGCCCACTACACAGTTGGCTGGGGGTGCGCCTTGTTCAGCGAGAAAACCGGCAATGCTCGCGACCTCGGTTTCATCGCCCAGCGGCGTGCCTGTGGCATGGGCCTCATAAAGGCCCAGGGTCGCCGGATCGGTCCCCGCCTTTTGATAGGCGCGCAGGAAGGCGCGCCGCTGACCCTCGAGGCGCGGGGCAGTCAGCCCCACTGCCTTGCCATCGCTGGCGCTGGCGGCTGACTTGATCACCGCATAGATGCGATCGCCATCGGCCTCGGCCTCGGCGAGGCGTTTGAGCACCACCATGGCAGTCCCTTCGCCGAGCAGGATCCCATCGGCCTCGGCATCGAATGGTCGGCTATGATCCTTTGGGGTTAGGGCAGGGGTCTTTGAGAAACACAGATAGCCAAAGGGGGAGAGCTTGGTATCCACCCCGCCGGCGATGGCTAACCGACAGCGGCCGCTCTCAAGCTGGGCGACCGCAAGCTCAATAGCGGTGAGCGAGGAGGCGCATGCCGAATCCACGACGAAATTGGCCCCGCCCAGATCGAAGCGATTGGCAACCCGCCCAGCGATGACATTCAGCAGGATCCCCGGGAAGGTATCCTCAGTCCATTCAGGTAGATCCTCCAGAAGCGGGCCGGGGTCGACAAGCCGCGCGGTCAGCTCCGATCGCGTCACATAGTGCTCGCCAAGCTCACCTAGACCACCGCTTGCCCCGATGATGACCGCAGTCTGTTCATGGTCAAACTCGCCCTCCAGATAGCCCGCATCAGCAAGGGCGCGGCGCACTGCCTCAAGCGCCACTAATTGCATCGGATCGATCGAATCAAGCGCCTTGGGGGGGATACCGAAGCGGGTGGGATCAAAGGGGATCTCATCGATCAGACAACCCCATTTCGAATAGACCCGGTCAGGTGCCTGGGGATCTGGGTCGTAATATAGACGCCAGTCCCAGCGTTCGGGTGGGATCTCGGAGATAGCTGGGATCTGGGCGAGCAGGTTGTGCCAAAACCCGGGGGCTGATTGCGCCCCAGGGAGGATGAGCCCGATCCCGATGATCGCGATATCACTCGGCTGCGGGACGGGTGGGGAGAGTCTCGGTTCAGGCCAGGCGATCGGCAACTCGCACAGCGTCCGGTGGAGCTCGGCTATGCCGATCACCTGATCGCGCAAGGCTGCCACCTGACCGATCATGAAGAACCCTTCTTGATATTGGGTCTTCGGATCGATCGTCATGATCTCTGGGCCCTGGCGTATGAGACCCTTGGCTGCCAGACGCAGACGCCCCAGACAGAGATCATCTAGGGCCTGGCTGATTTCAGACTGGGTACGACCCTCAGCGCGCAGTCGCTGCGCCGTCTCTTTGAAGGTATCGACAAAGGGGGTGAGGGCGCAGCGGGATGCATGGCCTGGCCCAGTCTCCAGGGTTAGGGTCTCTCGGCAGGCAAGCGCCTCCTGCTGAAAGACGGGGGTGATCGCCCCTGTCTGGAGTGCTTCATGGGTAAAGAGATAGGCCGTCCCGATCAGGATCCCGATCTGCGCCCCGCGCGCGGTCAAAGGGGCGGCCAGGGCCTCGATCCATTGGGTCGAGCGCCGGTCATGGATACCGCCTGCAAATAGGAGCTTGAGCTCGCGGATGAGTGGCCCGGGCAACTCGAGCAGGTTTGCCACCACCCCTTCCCATAAGGCAAATCCGCCCAGGGGGCCTACATGTCCCCCGCATTCGCGACCTTCAAAGATCAGACGGCGCGCACCCTGTTCGATATAGAGCCTGGCAAGCGCCGGGGTTGGGGCATGAAGCCAGGTGGGGATTCCTGCCTCCTCAAGGGTCCTGGCCTGATCCGGGCGGCCGCCAGCGATCAGGGCGCAGCTCGGTTTAAATCGCAACACCCAGGCGATCTGGGCGGCAAGAAGCTCAGGGGGGGCAAAGCCCAACAGGCCGACCCCCCAGGGCCTGGATCCCAACTTGGCCTGGGTTTCGGCAAGCAGGGATTCGACCCGCTTTGGTTCTAGCAGGGCCAAGGCGAGCATCGGCATGGCCCCGGCCTCGGCGATGGCAAGGGCAAATTCAGGCCGGTCGCTGACCCGGGTCATCGGCCCCTGGACAATCGGATAGCGGGTCCCCAAGGTGCGCGCCAATGGGCCATCGGCCCCAAGCTGGGGGGCAAGGCGTACCTGGCTTAGAATCCGCTCGCCTTCGTTGTAGATAGCGCGGATGAGGCGACCAACCGTGCGATAACGCTGTCGAAGCCGCCCGGCCTCGCCGATCCCCTGGCCGATTGGCCAGGCATAGGCATCCGGATCGCCCCACCCGACCAGTGCCCGGGCCTTGTCCCGCCAATTGGGGTCCTGTTCGCTGACTAGACGCAATTGTTCGACCGCCGGCCAGCCCGGCCGCCTCAGCACCCGCAGGCGCGGTTGCTGGAGGTCTTGATCGCCAAGCAGCAGGCTATCCTGACCGCTACAGCCAGCCAGCCGGTCCTTCCAGGCAGGTGGCAAAGGGGATTCAGGCAGCTGCCAAAGCGCATCATCGAGCACGACCCCCTGGGCCCCTGCTGCCCAACAGGCGCTGGCGGTATAAACCCCGATCGCACCCTGCAGATAGACTGGCCATTGTCCACGGCGCAACAGGCCCTGGAGCAGGATGAAGGCCGATTCAGATCCACACCAACCGCCCGCCTCCTGGCCTTTGCCGACAAGCCCTGCAAGCGGCAGCCTGGGGTCTAGGTCATCAGCCTGTTTAAGGCAAGTGATCTCAAGCAGGAGACGCGGCTGACCTAGGCTGCTGAGTTTGGACAGATCCTCAGCAAGGGTTGAATGGTGCCAACCGGCCAGGATGATCCAGGGCGGCGTCAGTTGGAAACATTCGAGCAGTCCAGGGTCAGTGATGAGCTCGATCTGCTCAGCCAGGAGCCTTAGCCCGACCATCTGGCCTGGTTGCAGCTGGGTACTAAGTTCAAACAGGGTCTGTTTGAATCCGGCAAAGGACCGAGCGGGGCAGCCTTCTAAATCGAACAGGCCAATGCCGCCAGCACGCGCCGTTGCCAAGACCAGCGCCGGCGACCCCAGGGCAGCTGGGCTGAGGGTCAGGCAGATAAAATCATTCATCTTGAATCCTGGGCTGGGTGATTGCCGAGCCAGACCTCAAGCCCGCCTTGGGGATTGTCCTGGTAGATCCATTGGCCGCCGTCGCGCACCGCCACCCGGGGTCCGAAGGGATTGGCGGTACCGATGAATAGCCCCTCAGGGGTCGAGACAAGGTTGCGGCAGCCATAATTGTAGGGGTTGCCAAAGCCTGTGCGGGTGACCGGCAGCCAGTTTTCGCCATCCCAGCTCCGCCACAGGTCAAAACCGCCGTGCAAGCGGATGAATTCCTCAACGCCTGCCTTCGCCAGCAACCTTGCCGAACGCCAAGGTCGTACCTGCAGATCGAGATAACGCAGGATGATGCTCCAATCCATGGTGCCGGCATAAAGCCAGTTATCATGAACGCCGAGGCGCCAGATATAACCGCAGAAATAATTGCTAAACCCTGGACCCAGTCCTGAGAGCGGCTCCTTGCCATCGCGCGCCTCGCCGACCACGATCTCCCAACTGCCATCCTCGGCGATCCTAAGCAGCTCAGCGGCTGCAGGGCCGATCTGAAAACGGTGATCATAGCCGCCGTTTTGGATACCGGTTCCGACATAGAGATGATCCCCAAAGGCCAGCATGCTGACTGCCCCCTGATTCAGCGCGCCGCGCCCTGCGCCCTTGCTGATCACCTGTTCCCAACGATAGGGCGGATTGCCCTCGGCGCGGGTGCGCCAGATCTGCAGGCCATGCAGGCCCCCAGTCCCCGCATAGAGATAACCATGGCAGACCGAAAGCTCATAGACGACGGCGACCTCGGGCGGTTCTCCAAAACCCGGGTCATTGACCGACCGCCAATCGCCTAAGGCAGGATCGCGGCTTTCAAAGACCAGGGTACTCAAGGCTGCATTGACATGGCCGTGGCTGGCACCGGTCGGCGCAGTAAACAGCCGCCCTTTGAAAGGGACCAGGCTACGGATGGCAGTGATCACAAGCTCGGCGTTTTGGCTGCGAAAATGGGGCTTGGGCAATGTCTCGAAGCATTCACCATCCTGGGAGCGCAGGATCTCTGGGCCGTCGCCGCGCGAGCGCGACCAGGTCGCGACATAAAGCGCAGGCTCGGGATCCGATTCGCCCTGAAAGACACACATTGCCCGATAGCCGAGGTCACGGCTAAAGCCTGTCCCGTCCCGCGGGTCAGTGACCATGGGCGCCTGATAGCAGCGCAGCCAGCGGTCCTCCTTGGGCTCATAGCGCCAGATCTCCCCACGCGCGGCCTGAGTTTCAAACTCAGGGGTATAATTGCGATGCGGGCATTCCACTGGCCAGGTGTCGATGTGCACATAGGGCATGGCAAATTTCAAAAGACAGAGGTTCGCCCGGCCGGTGCCGATGTATAGCCGATTTTTAAACCAAGCGGCTGAATAGGCATAGGCGTTATAGCCATCGCCTAGGCCATTTGCACAGATTCGGCGGAAATGCTCAGCGCGCAGTCCAGGTCTGGGCTCGGGATAGGTGTGAAGGCTCATCGTGCCTCGCATCGATAGCCAAGCTGCTGGGCCAGGGCCCGAGTCTGATCGCTCAGGTCATCCTCAGACAAAAATTGCCGCCAGCGATCAGCAGCCGTGGGGTCGATTCCGGCATGAAGATGCAATTTGAGGTCGCCGCTCAGTTCACCGATCCGGTATAGACCATCGATCATCCGCTGGTGCCGATCCCGATATAGATCGAGCATTGCTGGCTCGAACCCTAAGCCGAGAAAGGCACATAAACCCCTAAGGACCTGTTCAGGCGCTTTGACCAAGTCCTCGTAGTAAACGCGATATTGCCGACTTGGCGGGATGCTTGCCAGATGCTCAAGGATGTTCTGATTACAGATCAACCAGGCCAACTCACCCCAGTGCGCGGATGCAAAGGTACCGGCATGCCGTTGCATAAAAGGGGCGGTGCGCTCGAGCTGGACCTCGACGAATGAGCGGATCATGCCCCCGGGATGACGCACGAGATGGATATAAAGGGGGTGGTCGAATGACTGCTCAGCGCGGGCCAAAACCTGGAGCGAGTAAGCATAGGCAGGGGTTTTATCGACAAGCAAGCGATCACCGAGTTGACCCTGCAACCAGCGATAGAAGTCCAGGACCCCGAGGCGCTCTTGTTCATAGCGCTCAAGTAGGGATTGGGCCTCCTCGATCGTCAATCCAGTGAGGGCCATGACCGCACGGATCACGCCGGTGATGAGATGTCGGTTAGTGTCAAGTTGAAAGGCGGCGCGCCGCTCGCCAAGATCCAGATACCAGAGGAGATGCAACTCAGGGGGGGCAAAAAGCTTGGGATGCCCAGCAAGCAGACCTTGCAGGAGGGTTGAGCCTGAGCGCGGTGCGCTCAAGACAAAAACGGCAGGCGGATTTTTATGGCTAACCGCCGGCCAGGGTAAGGGCGCAGGAAGCATGCTGCGAAAGCGCGCAATGTCCGAGTCGGTCAGATGTACCCTCGTGGCAGGGGAGGGGGTAGGGCGGGCAGGGCGTATCTGCGGGTGCGCCTGGGGTTGAGGGCCCTGGCGCAAACGCTGCTCGATGAAACCGATCAGCTCTCCGATTTCAAGCTCAGCGACATAGCGCCCCTCCACCAGGATCAGGTCATGAAACCCGAGCTTGCGCCCAAGGACCTCCTCGATCCCGACGAATAGATCGACCAGATCGACCGAGGTGAGACCCAGATCAGCGAGCAGACGAGTCTTGTCGTCTAAGCGCTCGGCCCAGCCCTCGAACTCCCAGTCGGGCACGAGCTTAGGCAAGAGGGAGCTCAATAAGGCGCGAATCTGGGGGCGGTCGGTCATCGGGTCAAAAGGGCTCGTTATCTAAACACCAAAGTTTAATATGATAGGCCACCCCTGGCACCCTGCAAATCAAGCATGGATCTTACACCGCCCCTGATCCTGTTGGCCTCCCCTGGTTCGCACGCCGCCTATCTTGCGGCGATGCTGGGTAGGCATCCTAGGCTTTATGCGCCACTTGAACTCAACCTATTGGCAGCACCATGCCCCCTTGACCTTTTGAAGACCCTCGAACCCGATGAGCTCCATGGCCTGCTCCGTTCAGTGGCCCAACTCTATGCTGGCGAGCAGACAATTGAGTCCATCGAGATGGCGCGCCGTTGGTCGTTTCGACGCGCCAACTGGGACAGCGCCGAGGTACATCGCGAGCTGTGCGCGCGGGTTGCACCCAAGCATTTGGTCGAGACCTGTATCCTGTATACCCGACCTGCTCAGGCCGAGGCGCTCGCCAGGCTTGGTTCTGTCTATCCGGATGCCTGGTATCTCCATCTTGTCCGCCATCCCTTGGCGGTTGGACGCGATTGGTGGCGCAATCTGCAGGCCTTGCCCGAGCTTTATCGGCTCGGCTCGCGCGACCCCTCGACCCAGCCACCGCTACCCGATCCGCAATTCGACTGGTTGCAGCGCCAGCGTCTGATCCTTGAGTTTTTGCGCACCATCCCACCTGAGCGCCAGCTTCGCCTGCGGGTCGAGGATCTATTGGCCGAACCGCGTTTGACCTGCGTCCGGTTGTGTCTCTGGCTGAGGCTGGATGCGAGAGAACAGGTCATTGAAGAGATGCTGCACCCCGAGCGCTCGCCCTATGCCCGCCCAGGACCCTATGGCGCCGAGGGTGGGGCAGAGTGGGCGTTTTTGCTCCATCCCCAACTCCCTCCCCCCGATCCTAACCCAGTGTCCTTGACCCAGCCCCTGCCTTGGCGACCAGACGGACGCGGCTTTGTGCAGGAGCTGATCGATCTTGCCCAATCCTTAGGGTATGCCTAGCCAACCCTAAGGCAGCCAGGACCACACCTCGATGGCAAAAAAACGGATCAAAGGCCGGGCAAGCTGGAGATAAAGCGGTTTGGTACCGCTGGTGACCTTGCCATAGCCAGACATGCCAGGCGTGAGTAGGCGATCCTCGGCAGCGAGCTCGATTAATAGCCTAAAAGTTTGCCCAGTGAGTGAGGGTGTTCCTGTAGGCTCGATGGCGAGCAGTTGACCTGCCAAGGGACGTTCGGGATAGGTCTGCAGACGGATCTCCGCAGGGGCCCCTACTGGCAATTCAGAGACCTCTGATTCGGGGAGGACAAGCTCGACGAGCGGACGGCGCCTCGCCTGGGCAGTGGCGAAATGATCGCCTTGGGTCAGATAGATCCCCTCCTTTTGCTGGAGATGGCCTTCGACCAGATAGCCGGCGAAAGGCATGCGCAACTGGGTGCCGGCAAGCTGGGATTGGGTATAGGCAAGCGCCTGCTCTAGACGGCGCAGGTTGGCTTGGCTGGCAGCAACCCCCTGCTGAGCGATCTCGATCTCCTCGGGCTGCGGGCCATTGAGCAATAGGGCGAGCTCAGCCTCGCTTTCAAGCAATGACTTGCGTTTTGCCTCCACAACCCTTTCTTGCTCAGGAATGCGTAACCGATCGATAGCGGCCTGTTTCTCGATCCGGGTTATCTCGACCTCAGAGAGCACACCCTTGGGTAAATCCCGGATACGATCAAGTTCGCGAGCGCTATAGGAGGCAGTGACCCGGGCGATCGTCAGCTGCTGTTCTGCGATCCACACCTCCTCTTGGGCCTGTTCGAGCCGGGCCCTGGCCTCTGCTACCAATTCGGGTCGGGAGCCAGCGATCTTGAGGGCGAGTTCGGCACGGCGTTGGGCCAGGATGGCCTGTTGTTCCTGGATCTGTTCGCTCAGCTCCTTGATTTGCTGTTCAACCGTATCGGCAAGGATCAGGGCGACCGTCTCGCCAGCGGCAAGCAGAGCCCCATCTCCGCCGCGTTGCAAAACCCGGATAATGCGACCCGAGACTGGGGCCTGGATCGCCTGTTGCTCGGGGGCAAGCAGGGTCACTGGTCCACCTGGGCGGTAAGGGAATGGCAGGATCAGAATCAGGCCCAAGAGTCCCAGGGCGATCAAACGCGTCGCCTGCCCACCAGGGATTGCCGTTTTTGAGGCGGTTGCCTCTGATTCGGGGAAGGCCGCGCCGCCCCCCGGCGCGGGATCCTGAGACCCTTTCAGCAAGCCCTGATTGGAGATGTTAGGTTCAGGGGTAATCCACCCGAGGCGTTCGAGCCGCTGCCAGCCCCAGCGCAGCATCAGCAAAGCCACCAGCAACGCGATCAGGGCCTGGGTTGCCTCACCAAAGAGCTGAGGGAAGCTTGCGTTAAGCCCCTGGGTGATATGGGTGAAGATGCGCCAAAAGGCAAAGGCCCAAAAGGCGCCTAAGGCCAAGGCATACAGCACTAAACGCTGAGCTTGACCTCTGGAGATCGAGGTCGGCAGCGGCTGGTTGCGTAGGCGCGCATACAGCACATAGCCGGCAAGCTTGAGTGTCGTCAGCGGCAAACCCCGCCAGGTCATCAACCAGCGATAGCCATCCGAGTTGCGCACCGGCAAACTGACCAGGATGAGACCGATGAGCCCGGCGTGGGCAAGGATGAGTGCGTGGAGTGCGAGGTTGAGATGGCTTGTGCGCCAGATAAACCAGCCCAGCGTCCCCCCCGCAATCAAGACTAGGCGCAAGACCAGGTTTGAGCCCCAGATCCAAAGGCGCGCCTCGCGCTTCAGGTCAAGGACAGCATGCCGGTCGATAAAAAAACGCGGGATCACCCCAAAACGCAAACGGATCCCAAATGCCTGGCTTTTGCCCCCATAATACGCGATCAATATCCCCTGAATCAGACAGCGCGCCAGATTGATGACAAACAGACTTAAAAGCAGCCGCCAGAAATAGGAAGAGACCTGCTGAAGCTTGGCCAGATCCTGTTCCATCAGGATCTGATTCTCAAAGAGGGTATAAAAGGCAAGCGGAACCAATACACCAAGGCTTAGGGTCAATCCCTGAAATGGCAGGCGCCAGGGGGCAACTCTATGAGACAGCCAGCTAAAAAGCGGCATGGGGTCAAACAGCACCCACCGCTCATCCTCATCGGTTTCCTCGCTGTCTGACTCAGACTGTTGGCGATCGCTGGCTGATTGGCGGTTTGCTAGTCCAGATGCTGGGAGATATTCAACGAGACCATTAGCAAAGGCCTCTTCAAGAAAGCGCTCGATCTCCTCGACCGCAAGCTGGGTATCAAAACGCGCATTGAACGCAGCAGCGATTGACTGACAATCGCGTTGCCCATCGAATAACTGGAGCAGGGCAAAGCTCTGGGGATCGAAGGCATAGCGCTCACCTTGCGGGGTTACAATCTCGATGGCACCGCCAGGCTGCGTATGGACCCTAAGATCTCGGCGCAGGCGAGCAGAGCAAGGGTTGGTCATTGGCCTTTAGTGATAGCCGAGGCGATGGGCGAGGGCGCTGATCTCTGCGATCAAATCTTCCTCTGGTATGAGCTCATAGCCGAGCTCAGCTAGCTCGGATCGATCCGTTGGCGCCAGCCAGTCCAGGTGTTTATTGTCGTGAAAAAAGGCGCGCAGCGAGGGCTCCCCAATCCGACCGGGGCGCAGACGAGGATTGCGCATGAATTTTCCGTCATTGCCGCCAGATGCTGGAAAGGGACCGCGGTAGGCATAGGGCGAATATTCGGGGTGCTTCATCGCTGCGATCGCCGCCGTATCGGTACGTATTCCTAGCCATTCAGCGATCTGGGTCAGATAACGATCCGGGTCAGAGAGGATATCTTCTCCTTTGAGCATCAGCGACTGACCAGGGGGAAGGGTATGGGTAAATTCTAGGATATTGCGATGAAAGCGATACCAGGATAGCAGTCCATCAAATGCGACTTGTAGATTGCGGGATTGCTTTTTTAAAAACTCGTTGACTGACTGACGGGTTGAGACAGGGTGGCGGGTTAAATGCAAAAAATAGGCGCGCGGATAAAATGTCCAGATGCGCTCAAGACATAAGGGTTTAAAAGCAATTACCGGGCTCTTTTCAAGAGCAATCCGCGGCGCGACCTTGGCGCACAGATAGTCCATCATCCATTTGGTCGACCAGTGACGCCGCTCAAATAACCAACCGATAGCGCGGGCAATGGTTGCGCTTGTTTGATGACCGAATTCAAGCTCAGCGATTGCGCGCAATAGTCCAGGCGGCCCAAAATAATTGCCAGCCTGATATTCGCGATCTAGCACCTCCTGGATGGTATCCCCGATAAAAAGATGTAGTTCAGGAAAACCATATAGCTCGGGGTGTTGCCCAAGCATGATCGAGACGACCGAGGAGAATGAACGCGGTGGAGACAAGATGATGACTAAAGGGATATCCATGATAATCAGTCAATGGCAAACAGATAGCGCCAGATCTCCTCGAAGACCGGCCTGCCATCGAGACGTCGGGGGGTCATCCGATCCTGGATCAGACAATTGTGATAGCGCTCGCGCGGTACATTCGCATACTTGGTGACCAGACAATGGGCGTCCTGGCCTGGAGTTAGGGTGCAATCGATCTCGGTCAGGGTCGATCCTAACCCCAAGGCCATCCAGGCGGCGCTGATCTTATCGAAGCCTGGGTCGGCGCGATGGACAAAGCCGAAATAACGGCTCGGGGGGGTTGCCCCTGGTTCGCTCAACCAGGGTGCAGGTAGGCATTGGGGCCAGACCTGGTCAGCTGGTCCGGCGAACATTACCACCCGGGCAACTGGATACAGCTTGCCGATCAGGGCGGCATGGCCGCTGCCTTGGGAATGGCCGGCGATTACCACGGCCGACCAATCGAGCTCGCCAGCGGCGATAAACCGACCCCAGCCTTGCTCTGGATGATGAAGAGCAAGATGGTTTAAAAGGCCGTGTAGGCGCTGGAACACCGAATCGGCTGGACCAACAGGCACGAGCCCAGACCGTCCTCCGCCATCCAGGATATCGAGCCGTACCTGCTTGTGACAGCCTGGCTCCAAGGCCGCGCGGCATATGCCACCCACCGTCCAGCTGTTTGGATAACTGAGGTTGATGGCGTGGTAGCCGAGTTGGGCGGCATAAGCGGTCAGCAGACCTTGTCTTGCCGGGATCCCATAGGAACCGCAGAGAAAGACCCACAGCCGCTGGCACGAGACTGCATTGGGGTGATAGGCGACAAGATGCGGCTCGCGCCAGCTTGTGAGCTGGGGATCGCAGGACTCAGGCGAAACCTCAGCCCACCAAAGTCCCTGGCTGAACGGGCCGTCGAGCTGGGCCCTCGGGGGGGCGCGCCGGTGATGTTTTAACCAGGGGACCATCGCATTGCTCCTGAGTGAAGAACCGGTTTATCAACCTCCAAGCTCAAGAAGCCAAAACCGGGCGAGCGGCTGACCGTTGGGCTCAAGGCTGTCGATGAATAACAGCGCCTGGCGTTCGGCAATCCTTAACATCTGCGCCTCCCTGATCTGATAGATCAGGGCAAAGGCCGTATCGCTCAGCAACTGCCAGTCTTCGCCCTCGAGTGAATGCCAAAGTTTAAAGCCCTCTTCATCCTGGGTCCCGACCCATAGGCGCCCACCCTGGCTAGAGAGCAGATGCCATTCGCGTCCCCTTTTACCCAGGCTGGGTCCTAGCGCGCTTAGCGGCAATTTAAGGCCCTGAGGTGAGACCCGCGGCACCCCGCACAATAGGTCCCATTCGCTGCTTTCGGGGGTCAGGCGCAGCAATTCAAAGCCGCGATAATCGAAAAAGGCCGATTCAGGGCGACGGGACTCAGGGACAGTGCCTGCGGCGATCACTAACCAGCAATTATATGAGACCAAGGCAAAGACCTGGCGGTTCTGGATAAAGCGCTCCGCCCCCCGTTCGATCAGCGCTGTCCATCGCCTGGGCTCTGGATCAAGATCGGTGCGCCACAGGGTAAAGCCATATTCGTCGTCATCGATTGCGATATAAAGGGAGGTTCCGACCTTTAGCCAGTGGGACAGGCGACAACCCGGCTTGGGCTCAAATTGGGCAAGCGCCGACTGGATCTCTGGATCCAATGCGATTGCGGATTCGGTATGTCCCAAATCGCCTTCAATCACCAGGGGCGCATCCGCCTGGACGCTGATTTGTTTTAAGAACCAGCATCCGCCTGGCGTTTGGACAGATAATGTCAAAATCCCCTCTGGTCCTTGATCCCATCTTAATTTGATTTTCTCTGTTCTGTTGCGGTCTTGGCAGGTCTCTTTTTCGAGCAATCCATCAAAAAGCCCATGCCAAACCTGTCTCTTTGGCTCATAGGCCAAAATCTGTAGTCGATTTTGAAGCTCATAAAGCTGAGCCACATAGATCCAACCCTGGTGGCAAAACGGTTCAACTATTTTGGGATCCTCTATGACCCAAGGTAGGCTCAGCTCTTGGCAGGTCGGTTCATTCATCGGCTCAGTGATAACCCAAGCGGTTGGCCATGGCGTTTATCTCATCGGCAATGGCTGAATGTGGCATTAGCTCAAGCCCGACCTCATTGAATAGTGATTCGTCTTCAACCGAGATCCAACGCGGCTTAGAGTTCCGCAGCCATTCAGCAAGTCTGGGTTCGATTATCCTATCGGGTCGTAACCTGGGGTTTTGCATAAAAAGCGCATCATTGCCACCGCGTGCCGGAAGAGGCCCAAGGCATGCATAAGGGGAATGTTCAGGATGTTTCATCGCCTCAATCGCTGATCTGTCGGTGCGCACCCCCAACCATTCGGCGATCTGGGGAAGATAGAGATCTGGTTCAGATAACAACGCTTCACCTTTGATCCTGAGGACCTGGCCTTCAGGCAAATAGGAAGTAAATACAAGGATATTGCGGTGCATATGATACCATAGCAATAAATGATCGAACTCAAGCCTGTGCGGATTGATCAAACCTTTAAGCGCCTTTTGGGCGAAGAATCTTTCCATCGACTGACGGGTCGCTAATGGATGACGGCTGAGATGAAGATAGCGTGCCTTGGGATAACTGGTATGCAGATGACTGAGATAGCTCATGCGCATACAATTGATCGGGCTTTTTTCAATGCCAATCCGCGGTGCAATCGAGCCAAGCAAATGATCAAAAAGCGCCTGAGTAGTCCAGTCGCGTCGCTCATGCAGCCACAGCGCCGCCCGCAGGATGCTCTGGGTGGTCTGACGCCCTTCATGGAGTTCGGCCAGGGCGCGCAATAGGCCGTGCGGGCCGTTATAATTGCCGCGCTTGGCATCCCGATCGATGAGTGCGCCGATCGTTTTGACGGCGAATAGGTTGAGTTCTGGGAATCCATAGAGATCCGGATGTTGGCCGAGCATCGTCGAAACCACCGAGGAGAATGACCGCGGCGGCGCCAGAATAATGACTGGATCAGGGATCATGAGGATTGCTGTAACTCGGCGGCGCGGATGGCGACGCTGAGGGCATCGCACTCGCGCTGGGTTTCAGCGAGCATGAGGCCTAACACTCGGAGGCGATAATCTGCCCGGGCATACAGTGCCTTAAGCTCTTCTGGGCTTGAGTTGGTCGGTATCTCCTCGGTCTCGACGCTCGCCAACCATTCGCCAAACTCGGCCCGTAACTGGGGAAGCTCCTCAATCAGTTCAGCATACTGGGCCAGCCGACCGAGCGGCTCGGCTTGAAGGGATAAAGCACGGCTATCTGGTTGTTTGGGCGCGCGCCGACGCCGGCGCCATTCAGCAAGATCGGCTCGACTCAGCCCCTTCCCTGTCTCATCCTTTTGGATAGGACGCACGAAGAGCGCAAGCATCCCCAGCCCTTCGATATCTGACCACTCAGACTCGCGTTCCTCGCCAAAGGCAGCGCGTAAGCGCTCGAGGATTGCGGCATTGCGTTGGGTTCGGGACTTTTCTGCAGGCATGTTATATGGGCAAATTTTAGATTGAATGATATGCCTTGGCGCCAACCCTAATCCCTGACGATTGGTGGATGCAAGGATTTCTGTTCCCCCACCTATGGGAGGATCCCCTAAGACACCAGTAGACGCCTGGGTCCAAATAAACCTGTTGCGCCCTATTTCCGGAATCTGGCAATGCAGGCCAGCGCCTATGCAAGACCAATCGCTCATTGTCGATACCCAATCCCCACCAAATGCTGTTGTATCGATCACTCAGCGTGTACTGAACCGCTGGGCAAACTGGTTGATCGGCGGCCTATTGTTTGGAGCTTTAGCAGTTATAGTCGAGCAGGCGGTTGGCTGGCGGCAGCTGCTTGCCCCTTGGTATGAGCTTTCGCCCTGGCTTTTGGCCTGGCTGTTTGCTCTGACCACTATGAGCTATGGGCTGCGGGCAATGCGGGTTAGGGATTATTGGGGGCTCAAAGGCCATTTCCCAGCGGTCTTGCGCCTGACCCTGTTGCATAACGCTGCCAATAATCTCTTGCCGATGCGTCTGGGCGAACTGGTCTTTCCCTGGCTGATGGGCCGTTATTTTGGTCAGGGGTTTGTCGAGGCCACCGCCTCGCTGTTATGGCTGCGGGTCTTGGATCTACATTTTTTGGGCCTCATCGGGGTCTTGATCCTAAAACTCAGCCAACCCTCTTGGATATGGTGGGCAGCAGGGGCGTTTTGGGTCGCAGCCCTTGGCCTATTGATCCTAGTCTCCAGGCTCGGTGGGGCGGCGATCCTGGCCGGTCCAGGCTGGGCGTCTAGGCTGGTTCGGCAGGTGCTGCAATCCGCACCTAAGGATCCCTGGTTGATCATTCGTCTCTATGGCTGGACGGCCCTGATCTGGGCCTTAAAGTTTTTCGCCTTCGCCAGCCTCCTTCAATCCTTTCTGGCGATCGAGACCTGGCGTCTGCTCGTCGGGGTCATGGGCGCTGAGCTTTCCAGCGTCCTGCCGGTGCATGGGATCGCTGGGGCGGGGAGTTACGAGCTCGCCGCGGTGGCGGCGCTTGCACCCCTCGGGGTTGAACCCAGGCTAGCGCTCGCTGCCGCGGTCAATCTCCATCTCTTTCTGCTCGGCAGCACGGTCCTGCTCGGGGCGCTTGGCCTGCTTTTGCCGGTTCCCAGGCCCGATGGCAATGACGGACAGAGGGCAGATTAAGATTCCTCCCATCCGGCCGGTTCTCAACCAAAGTCTCCCAATATGGGTTGGCGAAGACATGCTTATGTTTGGAGAGTTGATCCATCAACCCTTGGGCCTCCACTCAAGACCTATTCATTGCTATCAGCGCTGGTTGGCAGAAGTCTCTAGCTCGATCCGCTGCATGAAGCGCCGGCAATCGGCGTCCATGCTGGGGTTTCTATTGCAACAACTAGCCATCAGGGGATCGCCGCGATTTCCACCATTGACCGAAAGGGCCAGGTTATTCCCTGGCTCCAGGTTGATGCCAACCGTGGGTAGCGTTAGATTCAGACCCCATTGACCCTCTGTCAGAACCCTTTGGTCCGAGCATGAGGGTATTATTGGGCGAGACTGACGTTGAGGTCTGGTTTAGCCTTCTCTCGCCCCTCTCTTGAGGCAGGTGCAGGTTATCGCTATTGCCATCCTTTGACCGGCCCCTGTGATAAACCTGGATCCTAGGCAGGGCCTGCGGTTGGTGCGCTATCATCGACACGGCTCGTCAAGCTCAGATTGAGCGCAGTTAGGTTATAGGCTAGGGCAGAAGGGGTAGAGAGACCCGCCAGTAAGGTCCGCCACAGGGCTGGGGTGCATCGGTCACCTCATGTCATTTGGTATAGAATGATATCCCCCCCGCCTAGGGGGCGGGTAACCGGCGATGCCCCTCGGTCAAGCGATGCTCAAAGGGCACGCCCTAGCTCCTTGAGGCCATATGGATTTTTCAAAGATTGGGAGGCGATTCCAACCTTCCTCGCAGCCAGCAGCAAGGCGAGACAGTTACTGCTTGCATCGCACCTGATTGCGGCATATTGAGATAATGCCAGATGCAACTTGCAAAGAATGTCGCCTCTTCAAGGCTTAAATCTAAATGCATCACAGCTACATAACGCTGTTGGATGGTTTTGGCATGTCTGGCGGCAAACTCATCCTCAGACAGTGACCGGTCGCGGATCAACATCGATCCAGTCCCTGGTTCCGTAGCCAAATCCTCATAAAAGATACAACCGATCCGGACCAGTTCGGACATCGCTCTATCCTCCTGCGTTTCAAAAATCAATTATTTTATAATTTATTTATAAGTCTCTATATTTTCAGGAATTTTTAAATTGTTTCGATGAATAATCTCAAGTTTGACTTTTGTCAATCAATTCTGGATCAGGCAATGGCACCCTCGAGCAAGACCGGCTTGAGTCCATAATCTATGAGACTAGAACGCATCAAGCTTGCCGGTTTTAAATCATTCGTCGATCCCACGGTCGTTTATTTCCCGAGTAATCTCGTCTGCATTGTCGGGCCCAATGGCTGCGGCAAGTCGAATATCATCGATGCGGTGCGCTGGGTCATGGGTGAGTCGTCGGCGCATCTCTTGCGCGGCGAGTCAATGGCGGATGTGATCTTTAATGGCAGCGCCAACCGCTCTCCGGTGAGTGTGGCCAGCATCGAGCTTGTCTTAGACAATAGCGATGGACGCGCAGGCGGCCCGTATGCCGCATTTCGGCAGATCTCGATCAAGCGGCAGGTGGGGCGCGACGGTCAGTCGGTCTATCTGCTCAATGGCACACGCTGCCGACGCCGCGATATTCAGGATCTATTTTTAGGCACCGGCCTTGGACCCAGGTCCTATTCCATCATCGAGCAGGGGATGATCGTACGCCTAATCGCGGCGCGGCCTGAGGAGTTGCGGCTGTTTCTAGAGGAGGCGGCCGGGATCTCCAAATACAGGGAACGCCGGCGCGAGACCGAGGAGCGGATACGCCAGACCCGGGAGAATCTCGACCGGCTCAATGATCTACGCCAGGAGGTCGCTCAACAGCTTGCCCGTCTCCAACGGCAGGCTGAGCTTGCTGAGCGCTATCTCCAATGGTGCGCCGAGGAACAACGTCTCGATTGGCAACTCAAGGCCCTGCGCTGGCGCACGCTTGAGCAGGAACGTCAGGGGCTTCAACAGCGATTGCTAGCCGAGGAATCCAAGCTGGCAGGGATGCAGGCCCAGGCCCAGGCCCTGGAGAACGAGATCGCCATCCGCCGGGTTGAGTATCGTTCGGCTGCTGAACGCTGCACTGCGATCCGAGGCCAGCTATATGCTGTCGAGGCGGGGATCGCCCGTTCCGAACAGTCCATCCGCTTTTATGAGGAGGAACGCCGCCGGCTTGAGGCTGAATTGGCTCGGCTGGATGGCGAGCTGGCCGATACCAGTCGAGGTTTGCTGCTTGAGTCCGAGCGGCTACAGGCGCTGGATCAGGCGCTGGCTGCTGATGAGCCCGAGCTTGAGCGCGCCGAGGCCGAGCTGGGTGAGACACTCAACGCCATCCTGAGCTGGGAGGCGCAGTTGAAGCACTGTGAATCCGAGTGGGAGACATTCAACCGGGCTGTTGCCAAACCACTGGAAGGGGCCACTGCCGAGCGTATCCGTCTGGCGGCCCTGGAACAGCTCCGGGAGCAGGCACAGGCCGGTTTACAGCGGATCGACAGCGAATGGACGGGGCTGGCTGATCTGGGATTGGCCGAGGCAGTGGAGGATCTCGCCCATCAGGCAGCGGCCTTGGATGAAGAGATCTCGGCCTTGGGCGCCGAGCGCGCGGCGGTACTCGCTGCCCTGAACCGGTGCGAGTCTGAGCTGGCGAGCTCGAGCGAGGGACTCGAGCAAGTCCGCATCCAGATCCGCGAACACAGGGGTCGCCTTGCCTCGCTGCACGCCCTGCAGGAATCTGCCCTGGCCGAGAGCGATCAGGCCTGTCGATCCTGGCTAACAGCCCGCGGGCTTGCTGACTTGCCGCGTCTGATCGAGCGTCTAGAGGTCACAGCAGGCTGGGAGGATGCAGTCGAGTCCTGTCTGGGGGAGATGCTTAAAGGTATCCTGGTGCAGAATCTAGAGGAGACGCTTGCTGGGGTAGATGAGCTACCGCCTGGCCTGATCCTCTGTGAAACCCTGGACAATGAATCGGCCTGGACTGGCGATGGACTCGGCCGCTATATCCGCGGGCCCTGGCCAGCTGGGGCCCTGATCGGGGGGGTAGGCATCGCAGACCATTGGCGCCTTGCCCTGGCCTCCCGCCGTGATCTAGAGCCGGGTGCCCGTCTGATCACCCCAGATGGCATCGAGGTCGGGCGCTCCTGGATTCGGGTGCCGATGCACACCTTGGTGGGCGGCATGATCGCCCGCACTGAGACGATTGCAGCCCTCGAAACTGCACTCGCCGGTCTTCTTGAGCAAGAGTCGGCCCTGCTGAATGCCCAGCAAGTCCAGTTGACAGTGCGCGCAACCTTGGAGCAGCGGCGCCAGGCGCTTGAGAACGCTCTGAACGCCTGTGAACGCAAGCGTTCTGGTCTGCATGCAGAACTGCGTGCTGGGCAAACCCGGCTTGAACATCAGGCCGAGCGGCGGCGTTTGCTGGCAGATGAACGGCGCAGGCTGGAACAGCAGATCGCCGACACCCAGGCCAGTCTGGGCGAGATCCAAGCGCGGCTGGCTGAGCATCTGGAGCAAATCGAGTGCATGCGCGAACAGGGTGCTGGCTTAGAGGGGCAGCGCGAGCGTCTGCGGATGCAGCTTGCCGAGGGGCGGGCGGTTGAACGCCTCCAGCGCGATCGGGTCCAAGAGCTGCGGGTCCGGATCGAATCGAATCGCGCCGCCCGTTTATCGCTCCAGGAGGGTCTGGAGCGATCGACCGAGCGCCAGCGCCAACTGGCGGCTCGCCACGCCGAGATCCGCGCGGCCTTGAACGCGAAGGCAACGCCCCTTGCCGAACAGCAGCTCGATCTCGAAACCCAGCGGGGCCAGCAACGCCTGCTCGAACAGCGCCTAACCGAGTCCTATCAGGAGCGGGACCATCTCGAGGGGGAGGTACGCAGGATCGAGGGTCTGCATCAACAGCTCGAACAACGGATCCAGGCCAGTCAGCGTGCCCTGGAATCGCTGCGTCTGGAATATCAGGAACGGCGGGTGCGCCAGCAATCCGTGGAGGAACAGCTCGCTGCAGCCGAGACCCATCCTGAGGCGATCCTCCAGACCCTGACCCCAGCTACGACCGAGTCGGATCTCAGCGAACAACTGGATAGGGTACGGGCACGAATCCAGCGTTTGGGGGCGGTCAATCTCGCCGCGGTCGATGAGCGCAATGAACAGTCGGCACGCAAGGCATATCTGGATGCCCAGTATGAGGATATCGCCCGCGCCCTGAACACCCTTGAACAGGCGATCCGCGCCATCGATCGCGAGACCCGGCAGCGTTTCAAAGAGACCTATGAGCGGGTCAATCGGTCATTTCAGACCCTCTTTCCCCGCCTGTTCGGCGGGGGGCAGGCCTCCTTAGAGCTGACCGACACCGATCTGCTCGAGACCGGCGTTGTGGTGATGGCCCGCCCGCCGGGCAAGCGTAATGCGAGTATCCATCTGCTGTCCGGCGGCGAGAAGGCACTGACCGCGATCGCCTTGGTCTTTGCCATCTTCGAACTCAATCCGGCGCCATTCTGTATGCTCGATGAGGTGGATGCACCCTTGGATGAGGTCAATATCAAGCGGTTTGGCGAGTTGGTGCGCGCCATGTCTGAACGCGTCCAATTCATCCTGATCAGTCATAACAAGCAAACCATGGAGATTGCCCAGCATCTGATCGGGGTGACCATGCATGAGCCCGGGGTATCGCGTCTGGTCAGCGTCGATGTCGAGGAGGCGCTGCGTTTGTCCGGGCAGGGTCCATGAGTCCAGCGACGAAAACTCAGCTGGCCTTGGGTATATACTTGATGCCTTGATGATCAACCGTAACTCGCTGTTGTACCCCGAATGGACGCTACGACCATCCGCCTCATCCTGATTGCTGTCGGCGTCATCCTGATCCTGGCTCTATATCTCTGGGAGCGTCATCGCGAGCATCAAGAAGGCGACTATCACGAGGAGGACGATGACCTTTTCGAGGACGAGGGGGCCTTCGATGATCAGCCCATACCCCCACGTCGTGAACCGCTCCTTGGGCGCGAGCCTAAGGCAAGCGAAAGGATTCGGCCGCCGGCAGCGGATCATCCCCCAGGTCCATCGTCTGACTTGGCTCAGTCTGCTGCAGACGCCGCAGCGGCTCGGGCGAGGCCCGCCAAGCTGCGCCCGGAAAAGGCCGCCGAGCCGCTTCTAATCCAATTGAGCGTCAGCGCCCGCCGCTATCCATTCCGCGGTCCTGAGATCATGGAGGCCGCAGCAAGCTGCGGTCTGTATCCGGGCGAGATGGATATCTTCCATTGTTTCGATGAGTTCGACGACGAAACCCGCATCTATTTCAGCATGGCCAATCTGGTCAAGCCCGGCACCTTCCCATTTAAGGATATGGAATCCTTCTCTACCCCTGGATTGGTGCTCTTTGCCCAGCTCGAGGGCAACCCCGAGGACCTGACGATCTTCGACGAGATGCTTGCCACTGCGCGCAAGCTGGCCTTGACCCTTAACGGGGATGTGCTGGATGAACACCGCCAGCCCCTCACCGTCCAAAAGGAGGAGGAGCTACGTCAGGCGGTACTGATGAATGAGCAGCGCTACCTGGGGATGAAACCGCGGTGATCCCAGATGAGGTCCGCCAGCGGGTTGCACAGTTGCGCGCCGAGATCCGCTATCACGATCATCGCTATTATGTCCTCGATGACCCCGAGATCCCGGACGCCGAATATGACCGGCTATTTGCTGAACTCAAGGCGCTTGAGGCCGCTTATCCGGAGCTGATCACTGCCGATTCGCCGACCCAAAGGGTTGGCGGCGAGCCCCGTCCCGAGCTTGGCTCAGTGCGCCATGCGATCCCCATGCTATCCCTGGACAATGCCATGGATGATCCGGCGCTCGCTGAGTTCGACCGCCGGATCCGCACCGCCTTTCCAGCCCTGGACCCGGTGCTCTATACCGCTGAGCCTAAGCTCGATGGTCTAGCGGTCAGCCTGCGTTATGAACAGGGCGTCCTGGTCCTGGCCGCCACCCGCGGCGATGGGACAGTGGGCGAAGACGTCACCCATAATGCCCGCACCATCCCTAGTATCCCTCTGCGTCTACTGGGTGGCGACTGGCCTGAGATCCTTGAGGTGCGCGGTGAGGTCTATATGATCCGCTCGGGGTTTGAGCGTTTGAATGCTGAGCTCGAACGCCGGGGGGAACGAATCTTTGCCAATCCGCGCAATGCCGCTGCGGGCAGTCTGCGCCAGCTTGATCCCAGAATCGCCGCCCAACGCCCATTGCGTTTTTGCGCCTATGGCTGGGGAGAGCTCGCTGCCCCTCCCGAGCCAGGTCAGTTCGCCATGATGCAACGCCTAGCGAGCTGGGGACTGCCGATCTCGCCTGAGCTGAGACTGGTCGAGGGACTCGAGGGCTGTCGAGCCTATTTTGCCGAGCTAGTAAATAGGCGCTCGACGCTTGACTATGAGATCGATGGGGTGGTCTTTAAATTGGACCGGATCGATCTCCAACAGGCGCTCGGCGCAACCAGTCATCATCCGCGCTGGGCAATCGCGCGCAAATTCCCGGCCCAAGAGGTCATGACGGTCGTTGTGGCGATCGAGTTTCAGGTCGGGCGCACCGGTGCGCTTACCCCTGTTGCCCGTCTGCAACCGGTCCAGGTCGGAGGCGTCACCGTGGCGCGCGCCAGCCTGCATAATTTCGATGAGCTCAAGCGCAAGGATGTGCGGGTGGGCGATACGGTTATCCTCAGACGCGCCGGCGAGGTCATCCCCGAGATCGTGCGGGTGATCAGCGAACGCCGACCGCCCGCTGCCAGGCCAGTCGAAATACCCACCCGCTGCCCGGTGTGCGGTTCAGATGTCCTATATCCGCCCGGTGAGGTCATCGCCCGGTGCGGGGCAGGGCTCTGGTGTCCTGCCCAGCGTAAGGAAACCATCCGCCATTTTGCCTCGCGTCGCGCCTTGGATATCCAGGGGCTAGGCGAGAAACTCATCGATCGGCTCGTGGATCTCGGTTGGGTGCGCGAACCCGCCGATCTCTATCAGCTGACCCGGGAACAGTTGGCAGGTCTGGAGCGGATGGGCGATAAGTCCGCTGCCAATCTGATCGCAGCCATCGCGCGCAGCAAGGAGACCAGCCTCGAGCGGTTGATCTATGCCCTGGGGATCCGCGGCGTCGGCGAGACGACGGCTCGGCTTCTCGCCAAGCGCTTTGCCGGGCTGGCCGAGCTGATGGATGCAGAGGCCGAAACCCTCATGCAGATCGAGGGAATCGGACCCATAGTCGCCGCCCAGATCAAAGGCTTCCTGGCCGATCCCCATAACCGGGCGGCGATCGACCGTCTGATCGCCGCTGGTATCCATTGGCCCGAATCTCGCGCCCTGCAACCGGCCTCCTTACCGCTTGCCGGCAAGACCTTTGTCATCACTGGTACACTCAGTCGACCGCGCGCTGCAGTCAAGGCCAAGCTCGAGTCCCTGGGGGCCCGGGTTACCGACAGCATCTCGCGCCAGACCGCTTATCTGGTGGCAGGCGCATCCCCAGGCTCAAAGCTCGCCAAGGCCAAATCCCTGGGGGTCAGGGTGCTCGATGAGGCTGGGCTCGAGGCGCTGATCGGGCGTGCTACCGGCCTGTCCAAGGCTGACGGCTGACTCGAACAGGATTCCTCACCTGAGGATATCGATGGCCACCCTTGAGTCTGAAGGGTTAGTCCCCGGGGCTGTTTAGGCAATGGTGTTCATTTACCCGATCCCTCTGGTTTGTCATTCCGCTCAGGCCAGAATCCACCGGCTCGCTTGGACAGAGGGGGCAGAGTGGCAGGGGGGTGATTTTTTGTCTGACTCTCGTCTTTGCTGGCCGCTGTACCCATGTTTCATTTTTATCCTTGAGGATCGCCCATGGCCGAACTGACCAAAGAGCAAGAGATCCTAATTGCGATGCGCAAAACGCTGACTGCGATCATCCGCGATGTCACCCCGCCGCCCGGGATGCGCCACCCATTCTCGGATTCGACCATCGAGCAGGTGAAGGCCTGCCTAGGGATGATTGCGGCGCGCGAGCGCGAGCTGGCTGAGCTCCAAGGGCGTACCTCTGAGCGTCCCTATTACGCCGATGAACCTCAGGAGGTCCAGTTGATCGCCGTGGAGACACTCAAGCGCCGCTCCAACTGAAGGCTGGATGACCACGGCCAGGGCGCATGGGCATGAGCCCTGGTTGGAGTCAATGCTTTCAGCTGAGCCATTCGGTCTGTTGCCGAAAATCAACACAGCGGGCCGAAACACGCTCCAGCCGGGCCATTCTCGTCCTCCTGAGGGGTTTTCCGAGGGCTTTATAAAGCCAGCTCGATGCCATGGTCGAACTGTTCAATGACCAGTTTGCCGGCCCGGCCCGCGCCATTATGGCCAATCTCTATGCTGCCGGTCTGATCAGCCCTATACCCTTCCTGACCGAGGCGCGAACTATCGCGGGTCAGCGTGCGCCCGCGCTGAGCTGGCGGTTATCGGGGCGTGGCCGTGCATCAGTGGCTCAATGAGTCCCGCCAGTTCAGCGCGATCCTGGGATTCAGTCGCTCGACCAAAGCATAGGCTCCCCAATGGGGACTATCTGGTATCTCTGGATATGGAAGGGCAGCCCTTGCAGCGGCAAACACCAGTATCCAGGCTGGTTTGCCAGGGATACAGGGTGGGGGAAAGGCCCTGGCGCCCAGGGCTTGCGCCCTGAACCTGAAACTGCCCCCTGACTGCCGGCAGGTCTTGAAGCAGTGCTTGACATCCTCCCCGGCCTGAAGGCCGGAGATTCCTACAGCGCTTGCGAAGCGGCATCGAGCCGTCCCTGGGTCGCTTCGGTGGGTTCCTGGGCCGAGTGCGCAACCGCTGCTCGCATCTCCCCAGGCTTAACTTCCAGCATGCGCTGCCGTAGGCCACCTTGGGTATTGGCGGCAGCGATATTGTTATAGGGCGGCTTTGCCGGCAGCGCGCACCGATCCCGCCCTGAACAGGGGGGCTTGCCGCGCACCGGGTCAGTCTGAGGGGTACGGCCATGCCCTCAGCAGCGGCTTGCCTGAGTCAGGAAAGGGGAGGGGATGACTGGCCTTAACGTTGTCCTTGTGCCTCTTCGCCTTTAATCTGCACGATTTCCTGATTGAACTCGACCGCTGCGTTGTTACGCATATCGTTCAGACGCTCGCCGACCTTTTGCCGTTTGACTAGATTGACGAGCTGGGGCTTGATCTCATCGAACGCTGGCGGTTTTGCCTGGCGGGTCTCCTCGAGCTTGATGATATGCCAGCCGAACTGGGTCTGGACCGGCTCCTTGGTATAGCTCCCGGGTTTGAGTTTGGTCAACGCCTCGCCGAAGGGGGCAACCATCTGGGCCGGGTCCACCCAACCTAGATCGCCGCCATCCTTGCCGGTGGGTCCCTCCGAATGTCTTTTGGCGAGATCCTCAAACTTGGCTCCCTTATCGAGCTGTTTGATCAGATTTTTGGCCTCAGTCTCCTCCTTGACCAGGATATGGCGCGCCTTGTATTCGGTGCGGTTCATCTGGGTCTGGATCCGGTCATAGGCATCCTTAAGCTCCCGATCGCCGACCTCGATCTCATTGGCGATGGCGGTGAGCGCGGCATTGGTCAGGACCTGAAGCCTTGCCAGTTCAAGGGCTGCAGCGACCTCGCGTTTATCGGCGAGCTTACGCCGTTCGGCCTCTTGCGAGGCGACCACCAGGTTCATGAACTCATCCAGAAGCTGTTGCTGGACCTGGGGATTGTCCTGGACCGAACGCCCCTGGAGCCGGTCTCTCAGAAAGGCCCGGAAGACATCCAGAGGATAGGGTTGACCATTGACCTTGGCAATCAGGGCCTCGGGTGAATCGGCTGGCTGTTGTTCGGCAGCCAGGGGAGCGCCGAGGATCGACAGGCTTAAGAGGGCGAGGGCAAAGGATTTTGTATTATTCATGGATCAAATCACCACGCGGATGGGTAAGCACGCTTGGAACAGGGATGGGAGCGATTTGGCGGCTCAGGGCGCACAGCGAGCTAAGGCAGGACCTGTTTGAAGGGCTTGACGGTCAGGCTGGCATAGACGCCTGCCGCCTGATAGGGATCGGCAGCGGCCCAGGACTCGGCGGTAGCGAGATCCGGAAACTCGGCTACGATCAGTGAGCCGGTGAAACCGGCCTCGCCAGGGTCTGGGCAATCGATCGCTGGGTGCGGGCCGGCTAGGATCAGCCGACCCTCATCGCGCAGGGCCTCAAGACGCGCCAAATGCGCTGGGCGCGCCTGGAGACGGGCTCCAAGGCTTCCGGGGCGATCGATGGCAATGATGGCATAGAGCATCGATTAGACCCTCTGGGGCTCGTCGGGCAGATAGCGTATCAGATAGAGCGCCTGGACGATGACGAACGCAAGGGTCAAGCCCATGATCCCAAAGAGCTTGAAGTTGACCCAGATGGATTCTGCATGTTGGGTCTGCTGGCACAGCGCGAGGATTGACCCGGAGTAATGGCTTGCGCACTCGGCAAGATCGATGCGGGCCGTACCGGTTGTAGCGATCAGGGTCTGGTATGCGGAATAAAAGCCGCTGCCAATATACACGACAAATAGATTGGCAAGCCCCAAGGCGGTAAAAAAGGCGCCCCATAGAGCATTCAGCCATCGCCAGGTCCCCTGCGGCAGTTCAACCGCCTGTCCCATCAGACGTTCGGCCAGCGGGCGGTCGCCGATCCAATGGCTGCTGATGAAGGTAGCGGCAAGCAGCCAGTTCACCAGGGTCGGTTTCCACATCACGAAGATCGGGTCTTGGAGGGCGATGGTCAGGCCGCCGAAGATCAATAGGATCCCGAGCGTCACAAGCGGCAGGGTTTCGAGGTGCCTTTCCCTTAGCCAAAACCAGACCACCTGGGCAGCGGTCGCCCCTATGGCTGCCGCCGTTGCCCAGTAGAGGCCAGCGAATTGATAAACGGCGAAAAAGATCAGAACGGGTAAAAGATCGCGGAGCAGTTTCACAGGCGCTGAGGATCTGGTGGAATTGGATCAAGGATAAGGCCGGACGACCATTCGGGTAAAGCGCGATCGATCGATTGGACCCGGCAGATGCGCCGATTTCCCAGGGCGCATCCAACTGTATCAACACGCTATTCACTTAGGGGGTACTGTCTTGGACACATTCGTTGCTTGGGTCAAAGCCTTCAATGGTCTCGTCTGGGGCCCGCCGATGCTGATCCTGATCCTGGGGGTTGGGTTATTTTTGACCCTGGGCCTGCGCTTGATGCCGCTCTTTAAGCTTGGCTTCGGGTTTCGCATGCTCTGGCAGGGGCGCAAGGCGCAAGGGGCGGGCGACATCCCGCCCTATCAGGCGCTGATGACGGTCCTGTCGGCGACCGTCGGCACAGGTAATATCGCGGGGGTGGCAACAGCGATCGTGCTGGGCGGACCGGGCGCGCTGTTTTGGATGTGGTGTACGGCCCTGGTCGGCATGGCGACCAAGTATGCCGAGGCGGTCTTGGCCATCCATTATCGCGAGGTGGATCGCCGCGGTCAGCATCTCGGTGGCCCGATGTATTACATCAAGCTAGGCTTAGGCCAGCGTTGGGTCTGGATGGCGACGGCCTTCGCCATCTTTGGGGTGGTGGCCGGATTCGGGATCGGCAATATGGTCCAGGCCAATTCGGTGGCCCATGCCATTCAGGAGACCTTTGCGATCCCTGACTGGGCCACTGGGGTGGCGATGGCGATTGTTGCCGCCTTGGTCCTGATCGGGGGGATCAGACGGATCGGCGAGGTCTCTTCGGCCCTGGTGCCTCTGATGGCCTTGATCTATGTCGGCGGCGGACTGGTGATCCTGGTGCTCTATTCCGACCGGCTTTTGCCAGCCCTGGAATTGGTGTTCACCCATGCCTTTAGTCCGATCGCGGCCAGTGGTGGCTTTGCCGGGGCGACAGTCGCCGCAGCCATCCACTACGGGGTGGCGCGGGGTGTCTTTTCCAATGAGGCCGGTCTGGGAAGCGCCCCGATTGCGCATGCTGCTGCCCAATCCAATGACCCAGTTGCCCAGGGGGCAGTGGCGATGATCGGGACCTTTATCGATACCCTGGTGATCTGCACCATCACCGGCCTGGTGATCCTGGTGACGGGTGTCTGGGAGGGGGGAGCAACCGGCGCGGCCTTGTCTTCGCAGGCATTTGAGCAGGCCCTGCCCGGGATCGGGTCCTATATCGTCGCCATCGGCTTGGCGCTCTTTGCCTATACGACAACCCTCGGCTGGAGCGTCTATGGCGAGCGCTGCGCCGAGTATCTCTTCGGCGAGCGGGCTATCCTGCCGTTTCGGGTGCTTTGGGTCTTGGCCCTGCCTATAGGTGCCATGGCCCAACTCGAGGTGATTTGGTTGGTGGCCGATACCCTCAACGCCCTGATGGCCCTGCCCAATCTGGTAGCCCTGCTGCTGTTAAGCCCTGTTGTCTTTCGCCTGAGCCGAGATTATTTCGGCTCACCCGCGAGCTAAGGATCCACCCTCCGCTTGAGCGCAGGCGTCTGGGGAGGATGCCGGCAGATGGACGGGTGCCCTTGGGTCGATCCCCGCTAGCAAAAATACAAACGCCAGGACCTCGGCGACGGCGACGTAAAGCTCACGCGGGATCTCGGTACCCAGGGGAACCTGGGCGAGGGCTTCGACAAGCACAGGGTCGTTGTGCAGCGGGATATTGTGTTCGGCAGCGATCTTGAGGATCTGCTCGGCGGTAAGTCCAGTGCCGATCGCTGTAACACGCGGGGCATGCTCGCGGTCCCAGGCAAGGGCGACGGCCTTGGTGAGGGTGCGGCGATCTGAGGAGGAGGTCATGCGCGCTCGCTGAAAAGGGCGATCTGGCCGGGCCGGGTCGGGGGATCGATGGGGCGCTGTCCGGCATAAAGGGCGGCGACAGCGATGTCACGCGCCTCAAGGCGGGCGCGCAGCTCATCGAGATGATTGCGGATCAGCTCGGCTCCTGCCGACTCAGCCGCCTGAAAGCAGCCGTGCAAACGAGCCTCGCACAGGGTCAAGCGGATCTGCAGGGGGCCGAGCTGGGGAAGATCCAGGCGCAACTGGATGGTCCATGAGGGCTGAGCCTCTGGGGAGTGGTGCGCGCGCTGGATATCCGCCTCCAACGCCAGAACGCCGCTTGCGGTCTGAAAAGGCAGTTCCATAAGCCAGTGCAGCTGACCCGCTGGGCTGTCGAGCGACTGGAGTTGGCGGGTGATGACCTGCTTGATCATGGCCTCGACCTCGCGTTCGAGTTGATTGAGACGCAGCTGTTCTGGGACAGGGCGTTGTTGGCCCAGCTCGTCTGGCAAGGCTGGCACACGGGAGGCGGCATGCTCAGAGAGGTCTGGGGTAGACAGGCGGGGATTGCCCTGCTCAACTCCCTGGCGGGCGGCGCTGACTCCATCTTCAGGGTAGGCTGGATCAGGCGGCTGGCGATCGGCCGCAGCGGGTTCAACCGCCGGGTCGGTCGCTGTCAGAAGGGATGGTCCACCATCGCCGTTTGGGGAACCCTCTCGGCTAGGGATTAAGCTGGGCGCTCCTGAACCCGTGCTGGCAGGGGGAGCGGTCCCCCTTGCCAAGGGCAGCGGCTGACCTTGCAATGGCCCAGGCTCTGGGTCCCCAGGGGCCGGATCGGCGGTTTGAGCCGGCAGATCCGCTGGGCGCGCCCCTGCCCTCCGCAGCGCCTGGGCCAGGGCTAGGAGCTGGCCCTTGAGATCCGAGGTCAATCTATCCACCCCCCCTGGGTCGCGCGCCACCTGAGCCAGATGCGCCTCAAGCCAGAGGCCTGACCGTTCGATGGCGCGGGCCAAGGGATCTGGCTTGGTCAGTTCAGCGACCGTGGCCAACTGATTGAGCACGCTCAGCAATGCCTGCTGAACCTGAGTTAGCGTGGCTTGGTGGGTGCCTGAATGACTGAACAGGGGGTGGATTGCGCCCTGCGACTGATTGCCGAGATCACTGAGCCCAAACTGGGCAGCCAGGCGCGCTAGGGTAGAGGCAAGCGGTTGGGCTGAGGGCCAAAATTGGCGAAACTGCTGATCCAGCCAGGCGCGACCCTCGGCCAGCAGTGTATGGCTCGGATTGGGCAAGGTCTGAGCAGCCTGAGGGATAAGCCGCAGGCTGAGGATTGGGCGAGTCGCAATCACCTCAGCGCGCATAGGCATCGCCGCCTGACCGCTGTTGGCCTCTGGCATGACCCCGCTGAGCCGCGCCTGGATGCCGGTGATCCAGACCGTGGAGGCGTCCGAGGGACGCACTTGGATCTCCACCAAGCCTCGGCCGAGGGCGCGCGTGGGGATGAGCTCGACCTGCATCCCGACCTGAAACTGCCGGCTCAGATTGAGCGCCTCGATTGAGAGACGGGCGCGCGCAGCATGCGCATTGGTCAGATCCGGAATCTGGCCGGGGCCGTCCATGATCGCCCACTCAGGCCTGATCGAGGGTGCGCCCAGTTTGGCCGCTGCCCACCGGGCGGCCACGTGGATCATAGGTCGTGGCTTCTGCCGCCTCGCCCAAGAGCAGGCTCAGACCGAGCGCAATCCGCCGCTGCTGGCGCTCGATCAAGCGCCCGAGCTCGCGATTCAAGCGCTCGCAGTAACGGGCCTCCTCAAGTAGCTCGGACCACTGATCCAAGGTCCGATCGCCTGGATCTTGCGCCTCGATAAACCGCTCGATCCCCTCGGTCGTAAAGGCAAAGCCGTTTCTCTCGACCGCCGCACGCAATGCCGCGATTCTTGATTCCAGGTCAGCGACCAAAGGTCGGGTGGCATCGAGCCGGTGTTGGAGCCCCTGGAGATCCTTGGCCTCAATGGCCTGTGCCTCCTCCTCCAGCAGCACCGCCAAACGGCGCATCCCCTCGCGCACCTGTCCGAGGGTATCGGCGAAGGTCTCAGTGGAGACACCCTGATTGGCCGAGGCGGGGTTCACACCAATGAACCTTCAAACTGGAGGATGTGCTGGGCCAGGCGCTGATTATCGATCTCGTAGCGCCCTTCCGCGATTGCCGCACGCAGCGCAGCAACACGCTGCTCGTCGATCGGCGTGCCCTGGGCCTCGCCGCGCGCTGTCTTAAGGGTTTTGGCCGCTGTGGTGAGCGTGACCGAATCCTCAGCAGCCAGCCTGGGCTCACCCTTGCCTATCTCTTGCGTCGATGCGCTCGCTCGCGCCTTGCTGGAGACCGGGGGTTCGGTGCGCAGATTGGTTCCGCTAGGAGGTTTGATGTCCATGGGATTGGTCCGAAGTCGTTGGATTACGCCTTGAATATCGGCGAGGCTCGAAAAAACTGTAGCTCTTGTTGCAGTCAGCGTACAGCGATTCGCACAGTATCAGCGGATTCAACATAGCCCTCGACGATGCGTTTGGATGAGCTGTTGCGAATCCGAATGCGTTGGCCAAGGCGTCCATCCTCCAACGCAATACCCTTCATCTGCACGGTCAAACCAGGTTTGACCGCATAGATTGTGATCTCTTGACCGCGTTTAATAAGGGGCGGCTGTTCGACATGGGCTGGGATAAGGACCTGTCCTGCTGCCAGGCGCCGGCGTGTCCTAAGCCCAATGACCGATTCGAGGTCGCTGAAATAGCCGCTGGTCAGGGATGAAACGGCCTGGCGTTCCAGCCTCAGATCAGCGGGTCCGATCATCTGCTGGCGCTCGACTGGGCGGTCGAGTACTACGACCGAGAGATAACGCTCGATACGCACCGGGATGAACAGCGACCAGCTCACCGGGCCTGCACACCGGACCTGGATGGTCGTTTGGCCCTCGCGCCGCGCCCCAGGTGCCAATTGAGCGGTTGGCACCTGAGCGCAACGGGTCAATTGGAGGCGCTGATCCAGTTGTCCAACCTGAATCTCGATCTCACCATCGAGACCGTCCGTCAGGGTAACGGCAAAATCGTGCGCTATTGCCCGGATACGGGCGATGGACTCGGTCTGTCCCTCAGGCTCAGCGCGAATGCCAGCGGCAACCAGCAACAGGACGACCCAGGCAAAGCGTACGGCGCGATCTCGATCAGACAGGATCGAATTCATCCAAGGCTCCGCGATCAACCGGGGTTTTAACCGAATATCAAGCAGGAAATAGACCGTTCAGGCGGACTTGGACTCTCTGAACCCAATCGCCTGAAGCGAGGCGCGGCTGTTACACTGTGCAGCAAGTGCCCCTGGGCCTTTGCAAAAGCGGTGGTTGCACACATGGTTCAATTCATCTCGGATGTCGATCAGCGGACCCGGCTGGCCGGGCAAAACCGCATGGAACTCCTGCTGTTTTATCTAGGGACCCCCCAGCTCTTTGGGATCAATGTCTTCAAGGTGCGCGAGGTGATCGCCAAGCCGACCTTAAGACACCTACCGGGTTCAAGCCCCCTGGTGTGCGGGGTAGCGACCATCCGGGGACGCACGGTCTCGGTGATCGATCTGGCGCGGGCCATCGGTTTTGCCCCGATGCCGGTCGATCAAAACAATGACGCCAAGGTGATCGTTGCCGAGTTCAATCGCGCTGTCCAGGGCTTTTGGGTGTCGGCAGTCGAGCGCATCGTCAATGTCAATTGGGAACAGGTCAAGCCACCGCCACGCGGGACCGAGCGCGAGAGCTATCTGGTGGCAGTGACCGAGGTCAATGGCCAGCTTGTCGAGATCATCGATGTCGAGCGGGTCTTTGCCCAGATCAACAACCTCGACACCCATGTCGCCCCTGACGTGCAAGCCGAGGCGGCGGTCTTACCCCATGACCGGCGCATCCTGGTGGTCGATGATTCACTGGTTGCGCGCAAACAGATCGAACGGACGATCACCGAGCTCGGCTTTCGCACCGAGAGCTGGCCGGATGGCAAGGCGGCGCTCGACTATCTCGAAGAGCTCGCTGCAGCCGATCTGGTCGATCAGTCGATCGAACTGATCATCTCGGATATCGAGATGCCGCGAATGGATGGTTATACACTCACCCGCAAGATCCGCGAGCATCCTAAGCTGAAACATCTGTGTGTGATCCTGCATTCCTCTTTAAGCGGCCAGTTTAATGTCGATATGGTGCGCCAGGTCGGTGCCGATGACTTTCTCGCCAAGTTCGATCCAACCGAGTTGGGGATGGCTGTCTTGAAATATGCACGCCATGATTCGAGGTAACCTCGTGTGATCGATGCCCAGGATTACGCCGAGTTCGCCCGATTCTTGGCCGATTGTTGTGGGCTAGTGCTGGGCGAAAACCGCCAGTATCTCGTCGCCAGCCGCTTGTCACGCCTACTCGATGAGCTCGGCTATCAGCGGGTCGAGGATCTGTTGCGGGCCCTGCGTCAATCGAATGACCCCAAGCTCAAATCCCGGGTCATCGATGCCATGATGACCAATGAGACTTCCTGGTTTCGCGATGGCTATCCCTTTGAGATCCTGCGCCAGCTGATTCTGCCCGAACTTGAAAAACGCAAAAGGCCCATCCGCATCTGGTCAGCCGCCTGTTCCAGCGGTCAGGAGCCCTATAGCATCGCCATGGTGGTTGCCGAATGGGAGGCCAGCTTTCCACCCAAGGCCGCAGCCGTCAGCATCCTGGCGACCGATCTATCCGAAAGCGTGCTTGCTGAGGCGCGCGCTGGGATCTATGACGACCTGAGCATCGCGCGCGGCCTAAGCCCTGAGCGTCTCCAGCGTTATTTCGATAAGACCGACAAGGGCTATCGCATCAAGCCCGAGATCCAGCAACGGGTGCGTTTTCAAAAGCTCAATCTGCTTGAGCCCTACACCGCGCTGGGGCGATTTGAGGTGATCTTCTGCCGCAATGTGCTGATCTATTTCTCGGCCCAAACCAAGCGTCAAATCCTTGACGGCATGGCGCGGCAGATGGACCCCGGCGGTTATCTCTTCGTCGGCGCATCCGAGGCGGTGACCGCCTATACCGATGCCTTCGAGCTATTTCGCACCCCCTATGGCAGCGTCATGCGCCGCCGCTGAAGAGTCGCTCTGAAAAATCCCTTCATTGCGGCGTGGTCCGGAACGGAATCCAGACCAGTCGAGTCTGGACCTGCCGATCTACTCGCTCCCCAAGAGGGCGCCGCCTTTTGGAGTATCACCCTAAGGTCTGGTGTCAGGCTGAATGCCCCCCAATCCTAGGCTGAGCGGGCAGGGAGGCTTTAGATCGAAACACCCAGCCTGGACCTGTGTTCCACTCGAGGGCCACTCGCCGGTCCATTCATCGTCTCTGGCATCCTGTTTGCATTTGATTCGGGCAAAACCTGGCCCGGATGTCAGTCTCATGAGCACTCTGTCACTCGATAAGGCCTTTGGGGTCTTGCCCTCTGCGGTCCTGATCAAGGCCCGCCGGGCAGAGCTTCTGGCCTCGAATCTCGCCAATATCGACACGCCCAATTACAAGGCGCGCGACTTTCATTTCACCCGGATTCTGGCTGAGGCCGAGGACCTGATCGATCGCATGGAGCTTGTCACCACTGATACCAATCATCTGACCAATAAGCCAAATAAGGAAAAGGCGCTCAAACCTGAATTGCTCTATCGCATCCCCGCCCAACCCTCGCTGGATGGCAATACAGTCGATCCACAATTAGAACGCGCGGCATTTGCCGAGAACACCATGCATTATCAAAGTACGCTCGAGTTTCTCGATCGCCGGGTGGCTAGCCTGCGAGCCGCCTTGAGAAAGGAGTAAGGCAATGACCGATCTCTTTCGTATCTTCAATACCTCTGCATCGGCGCTGACTGCCCAATCGGTGCGCTTGAATACCGTAGCATCCAATCTCGCCAATGCTGCAACTGCTGCGCCAACACCAGAAAAGACCTATCGCTCTAAGCAGGTCTTGTTTCAGACTATTCTGGATGAGAATGACCCTACAAATGTGGCTATGCCAGTACGGGTCTCGGGAATCGTCGATGGTAAAGACGAGCCTATTCCGACCTATGAGCCCAATCATCCACAGGCCAATGACCAGGGATATGTCTATCGGCCCGCGATCAATGTCGTCGAGGAGATGGCCAATATGATCTCGGCGGCGCGTAGCTATGAGGCAAATGTCGAGGTGATCACGACCACCCGCGCCCTGTTGCAAAAGACCTTGCAAGTGGGAAAGGCCTGATCGGATCTAGGATAAGCCGCCATGACTGAACTGACGAGCGATTATCTAAAAAAACTGGGTCTCACCCCTTATGGCTCTGGATCGACCAGTGGTTCCACCAAAAAGAGCAACGAGCTTGGTCAAGAAGACTTCCTCAAATTGATGATCACCCAATTGACCTATCAGGATCCGACCAATCCTGTTAAAAACGAAGATTTCGTCGCCCAGATGGCCCAGTTTTCATCAGTCACCGGTATCCAAGAATTAAAAACTTCTTTTGAGTCACTGTCTCAGACCCTATTACAAGGTCAGGCACTGAATGCTGCGACCCTGGTCGGTAAAAAGGTCCTGGTGCCAGCAAGCAGGATCGAGCTGGGTGAGGGACAGGGAATCAGCGGTGCAATCGATCTCAGTGAGTCGGCCAATCAGGTCAAGGTAGAGATTTATGACACCAGCGGTCAATTGGTCCAAACCCTGGATCTGGGTTCACTAAATGCCGGTATTCAGGACTTTACCTGGGATGGCCAGCTGGCCAATGGATCTACAGCGCCTGCCGGGACCTATGAAGTGAAGATCAGCGCCCAGGTCAATGGCAAGACCCAGGCGCTTCCGAGTTATCTCTATGGTCAGGTGCGCAGCGTCTCAGCCGAGAGTTCAGCAACTGGTCTCATGCTCGATGTACAGGGAATCGGTAGCACCAGTTTCTCGGATGTCCTGCGGGTAAGTGGATAGCATCAGTGGAGGAGAGATCATCATGCCATTCCGTATCGGTTTAAGTGGTCTGCAAGCAGCAGCGGCTGACCTGGAGGTGACTGGCAATAACATTGCCAATGTCGCAACCGTTGGTTTCAAAGAATCCAGGGCCGAGTTTGCCAATGTCTATTCTGAGGCCTATGCCTATATCAATAAAATCTCGATCGGATCAGGGGTGCGTTTGGCCGCAGTCACCCAACAGTTCTCCCAGGGTAATCTGGAATATACCCAAAATGCCTTGGATCTCGGGATCAATGGCCAGGGTTTCTTCGTCGTCGAGGATGCCAGCGGTTTATACTATACCCGCAATGGTGCCTTTCAGGTCGACCGCGATGGCTATGTGGTCAATACCTTTGGACAGCGCCTACAGGTCTTTCCGCCAAACATAGGTATCATTGGTGTCACTAAGACGACATTTGATACCGGCCGCCTGGAAGATCTTAAACTTGATTTTGGCGATATCTCGCCGAAAGCGACGACCGAGATTAATGCTCAAATCAATCTGAGATCGGATGCCACTCAGCCAGTCGATGCAGATGGCGAACCGATCGAGTTCAGCATCGATAATCCGGATAGCTATAATTATTCAACTTCGTTGACCGTTTATGATTCATTAGGGACACCTCGCGTTCTGACCCTGTATTTTGTTAAGGGTGAAGAGCCACTGAACTGGACAGCTTATGCTAGCCTAGATGGCAGTGAACCGATCCAGTTCGACATCACATTCGATTCAAACGGCAATCTATCATCGGAAAACAGCATCGAACTCGAGTTCGATATGACCGCAATCGATCCAAATAACGGAGCGACCATTGGTCCGCTTGACCCCAATGCCGATCCACCGGTGGGGACTAATGTGGTCACCCTGGATATCAGTAAATTGACCCAATATGGGACCCAGTATTCGGTGAGCGATCTCACTCAGGATGGCTATACGACGGGTCGGTTGAGCAGCTTTGATGTGGATCAGAATGGGATTGTCTATGCCCGTTATACCAATGGTCAGTCGCAGATCCTGGGTCAGGTCGCGCTTGCCAATTTCAAAAATCCCCAGGGCCTGATGCAGGTCGGTGATAACAATTGGGCGCTCGCTTTGGCTGCAGGTGATCCTGTCTACAATGCCCCGGGTCATAGCAATCTGGGATTGATTCAATCTGGGGCATTGGAGGCATCCAATGTAGATCTCACTGAAGAACTGGTCAATTTGATCACTGCCCAGCGCAACTTCCAGGCAAATGCTCAGACCATCTCGACTGCCGATCAGATCACCCAGACCATCATCAATCTGCGTTGATCAGTGACAGCGGGGTTTAACCTATGGATCGCGTCCTCTATCTTGCGATGTCCGGCGCCAAGGAGACGGGGTTGGCGCAGTCGATCAATAACCATAATTTGGCCAATGCTAATACGCCCGGTTTTCGGCAGGCCCTGGCCGATGCCTATACCGCGCCGGTGCGCGGGCCGGTCTATGACTCGCGCGACTATGTCCAGGTCGGCAATGAGGCGATCGACTTTAGCTATGGCACCCTGCAAAGCACGGGGCGCGAGCTGGATGTCGCGGTCCAGGGTCCGGGGTTCTTCGTCGTCCAGACCCCTGATGGCGGCGAGGCCTATAGCCGGAATGGCAATTTCCATGTCGATGCGACTGGGGTGTTGCGCAATGATCGTGGACTTGCCGTGCTCGGCGATGGCGGGCCGATCACCGTACCCCCATACGAGACCCTTGCGATCGGCAGCGACGGGACCATCAGCATCCGCCCGCCGGGCTCGCCGGCCAATGCCTTGGTTGCTGTGGGACGGCTGCGTCTGGTCAATCCGGATACCAAAAACCTCAAACGCACCGATGATGGCCTGATTCGCACCAAGGACGGCGTAGCGGTTGCGCCAGATGCCAATGTCCGGGTCATCAATGGGATGCTCGAGACGAGCAATGTCAACCCAGTGATGGCCTTGACCCGGATGATCGAGCTGTCACGCGCCTTCGAGACCCATATCAAGATGATGGAGACGGCCAACAAGCTCGAGCAGACCCATAATCGCCTGTTGGCGACTGGCTGATCGTTTAAAACAGCGGAGGAGTCGTTTATGAACCGCGCACTTTGGGTGGCCAAAACAGGGCTCGATGCCCAGCAGACCCGTATGGCGGTGGTCTCAAACAACCTGGCCAATGTCAACACCACTGGGTTCAAAAAGGGCCGGGCGGTATTCGAGGATCTGATCTATCAAACCATCCGCCAGCCGGGCGCCCTAAATACCCAGGAGCTCCAACTGCCGAGCGGTTTAACCCTGGGCACGGGTGTGCGCACGGTCGCTACCGAAAAGCTCTTTGAACAGGGCAATCTGATCCAGACTCAGAATGCCTTTGACCTAGCGATCGAGGGTCAGGGATTCTTCCAGATCCTGCTGCCAACCGGCGAGATCGCCTATACCCGCGACGGGAGCTTTCAGCTCAATGCCGATGGTCAGATCGTGATGGCCAATGGCTATGCCTTGCAGCCGGCGATCACTGTCCCTGAGAACGCGCTCACTATCACCGTCGGTCGCGACGGGGTGGTCTCGGCGCAGCTCCCGAACCAGGCCGCACCGGTACAGCTCGGTCAAATCCAATTGGCCGATTTCATCAACCCAGCTGGATTGCAACCGATCGGCGAAAACCTGTTCGTCGAAACCGCTGCCTCAGGCGCCCCCCAACAGGGTAACCCAGGCGAAAATAGCCTGGGGAAACTGATGCAGGGTGCCCTGGAAAGCAGTAATGTCAATATGGCCGAAGAGCTGGTCAATATGATCGAAACCCAACGCGCCTATGAGGTCAACTCCAAGGCGATCGCCGCGGTCGATGGCATGCTGCAATTCGTCAACAATAATCTGGCGCGGTGAGGGTCAATGAGATGAATGGCCCGCATCTGTTCATTCTGCTCTGGGCCGCCCTGCTCAGCGGCTGCGCGACCCTGAATCCCCCTAAACCGGGTGACTCGCCTGCCTATCGTGCTGCTGCACCGCTTGAACCTCGCCCTGCTGCAGCCAATAACGGCGCGATCTATCAGCCTGCGGTGGGGATGAACCTGTTTGAGGACCAAAAGGCCAAGCGGGTGGGGGATCTCATCACGGTCATCCTCTCGGAAAAGACCGATGCCAAGAAATCATCCTCGACCTCGACCAAGAAAGACGCAAGCGATGAGGCGGATCTCGGTAATATCACAGTGCTCGGCAATACCCTCCTGGCAGACAGCAATGCCAAGCTGTTGGGGCTTTCCAGCTCGAGCAAACGCGCCTTTGATGGGTCGGGCGATTCGAGCCAAAGCAATCAATTCAGCGGCCAGATCACTGTGACCGTGGCTGAGGTCTTGCCCAATGGCAACCTGGTGATCCAGGGGGAGAAATGGCTGGGGATCAATCAGGGCAATGAATATGTCCGGCTGCGCGGGATTGTACGTCCAGCGGATATCACCACTGCAAATACCGTCAAATCGACCCAGATCGCCAATGCCGAAATCTATTATGGCGGGACAGGGATGCTCAATGATAGCAATACCGCCGGCTGGCTGACGCGATTCTTCAATAGCCCGATCTGGCCGATCTAGCCCAGATCAGGAGGTCACTCATGGACAATCGGACCAATACGATCAGTGGGGTGGGCCCGTTTCCGACCCCTCTGCTGCGGCGCGGGCAGGTACAGCTACCCCGGGGACTAGGGCGGCCCATTGCCAGACACGCACCGTTTGCAACTGGGCTAATGCTGGTCCTGGCCTTGATGTTCAGCTTGATGTTCAGCCTGCCGCCTGCCGGCTACGCCCAGTCATCTGATGACATGAAAAATCAATATGGCAACTGGAACAGCGGCGGTGTTGAGCGGATCAAGGATCTGGCTACCATCGGCGGGGTCCGCGATAACCAGTTGATCGGCTATGGCCTAGTGGTTGGGCTGGATGGCACGGGCGATCAGACCACCCAGGCCCCCTTTAGCAGCCAGAGCCTCAAGAATATGCTCAACCAGCTGGGTGTGACCCTGCCTGAGGGCGTCAATCCCCAGACCAAGAATCTGGCAGCGGTCATGGTCACGGCTACGCTACCACCCTTTGCCAAGCCCGGTCAGCGTCTGGATGTGACGGTCTCATCACTTGGGAATGCCAAAAGCCTGCGCGGCGGGACACTCTTGATGACGCCGCTTAAGGGCGCCGATGGCCAGGTCTATGCCATCGCCCAGGGCAATCTAACGGTCAGCGGTCTAGGGATCGGCGCTGCCGATGGCAGCAAGATCACGGTCAATGTGCCGAGCGTCGGCCGTATCCCCAATGGTGCTACCGTCGAGCGCGAGGTCCCGACCAGTTTCAACCAGGGCGATACCCTGACCCTGAACCTGCACCGCCCCGATTTCACCACGGCCTATCGCATGGCCGATGTAATCAATGCCAGCTTCGGCGATGAGATCGCCCAGGCAATCGATGGTGCCTCGGTTCAAGTCCGCGCCCCGGGCGACCCCAATCAGCGCGTGACCTTTGTTTCCATGCTGGAGAATCTCACCCTGGAGGCCGCTGAACCCCCGGCGCGGGTGGTTGTCAATGCCCGGACGGGCACAGTGGTCATGGGGGCAGGGGTGACGGTGCGTCCAGCAGCGATCACCCACGGCAACCTGACCGTGACCATCAGCGAGAACCCAGCGATCTCTCAACCGGCTGCCCTCTCGCGCGGGCAAACCGCTGCTGTCCCGCAAAGCAATATCGAGGTCAAACAGGACAAGAACCGGATGTTCCTCTTTGCCCCTGGCACCAAACTCGGCGACATCGTGCAGGCGGTCAATGAGGTGGGGGCTGCGCCTAGCGACCTGGTCGCTATCCTCGAGGCCTTGCGCGAGGCAGGTGCCCTGCGCGCCGAGCTGATTGTGATCTAGGCCATGATCCCGGCAAGTTCTGTCTTGGGCCTGACCGGCGGACAAACCCTGCTGAGCGGCCTGGCTGCCGATCCAACCGCCTATCAGGGATTGTCTAGAGTGGCGCGTTCGGGTGATCCCGAGGCGGCTCTGGATGCCGCTGCACGGGCCTTTGAATCGCTCCTGATCGGCCAGATGCTCAAGCACATGCGCTCGGCGGCCTTAAGCAACGGGCTATTCGATTCGGCTTACACCCAGCTGTATCAGGATCTCTATGACCAGCAGATCGCCGCCCTGATCGGTCAAGGGGATGGATTAGGGATCCGCAAGGCGTTACTGAGACAACTAGCGCCTAGAACCAAGGATACTCAGGCCGGGGAGCGCAACCCGGGTGCCTTGGTTGTCCCTGAACGCAATCCTTGGCTCAGGCCGCTTCGATTGCCAACGCCGGACCGAGACTCAAGAGGGTCTTCCGAATCGGAGACAAGGGTCTCGGCGTTCGAAACGGCACTCGCTCAGGCTGAAGCAGCGCGGGATGGCGACTCGACCTCAGCCAAGGGTCTGGCTGGACGCTGGCCGCCGCGCACTGCCGAGGAGTTTGTCGCCTATCTCAGGCCCTATGCGGATCGCGCGGCAGCTGTCCTGGGGATGGATACCAGCGTGCTCCTGGCCCAAAGCGCGCTCGAGACCGGCTGGGGCCGCGCCATCCCACGCCGCCCCGATGGGCGCAGCAGTTTCAATCTATTTGGGATCAAGGCCGACCGCAGTTGGCAGGGTGAGAGCGTGACCGTAGGCACGCTTGAATATCGCGATGGGGTTGCCCGGCGCGAACAGGCGCGTTTCCGCGCCTATGACGATCCGGCCGATTCTTTTATCGATTATGTACGCTTTCTTAAGAGCAACCCGCGTTATCGTACTGCGCTTGAGGCCCCGACCGCCGAGTCATTTATCCGCAGTCTGCAAAGAGCCGGTTATGCGACGGACCCACGCTATGCGGACAAGGTCTTGGCCTTGCGCGAACGGGTCTTGACAATCGGCCAATCTAGCCATGGGGGGGCGATTGAGGCCCAGGGAAACCAAGCAGCTGCTGGACTGACAGGGGCGGGGTCCCAGGTGTCATCCGCCCAATCCATTCAAGTTTCACCAGCTCAGGCCGATGAACCATTCGCAGGCTGATATGCCGGGGGAATAAACGATGAGCGTCTTAGGAACAGGGATCACGGGTCTGTTGGCCTTCCAGCGCGCCCTGGCAACCACCAGTCATAATATCGCCAACTCGGCGACCGAGGGCTATAGCCGCCAGCGGGTCGATCTCACTGCCAATATTCCGCAGCGTCTGGGCAGCGGTTATTTGGGGCAGGGGGTGCGGATCGACGGCATCCGCCGGCTCCAGGACGCCTGGATCGATGCGCAGTTGCGCACCAGCACCAGCGACAGTGCCCAGGCAACGGCGCGCGCCGATTTTGCTGAACGGATCGATAATCTATTGGCTGACCGCAGCACAGGTCTGGCACCAACCCTGGAGAATCTCTTTGCCGCTGTTCAGGATGTGGCCGCTGATCCGAGCACCCTGCCAGCGCGTATGGCCTTGCTGAATGATTCCCAGACCCTGCTTGAGCGGCTGGACAGTATCAACAAGCGGCTCGATGAACAGCGTCAGATCGTCAACGGCCAGCTCAAGGATGCGGTCGAGGCAGTCAACCACTATGCCAAGGGGGTGGCAACCCTCAACAAAGAGATCCTAGCCCGCTCGACTGCAGGTTCTCCACCCAATGATCTGCTTGATCAGCGTGATCTCTTGATCCGCAAGATCGCCGAGCAGGTCGAGGTCACAATCACTACCCAGGATGATGGCGCGATCAATGTCTTTATCGGCACCGGCCAGTCCCTGGTGGTCGGCGGCAATGCCAATGAGCTCGTCCTCGCCAATCTCTCAGCCGATCTCTATAACCCAGATATCGGCCTGAAGACATTGCGTGCCGATGAACCGCTCAATATCACCCGTTTTGTGACTGGCGGCAGGATCGGGGGGCTTTTGGAAACCCGCAGCAGTCTGCTCGATCGGGCGCAAAACCAGCTCGGGTTGATTGGGCTGAATCTCGCGACCCGGTTCAACGAGCAAAACCGCCTGGGACTAGATCTCAATGGCGAGCTCGGGACCGAGCTGTTTAAGCTACCCGAGGTCGTGGTCCAGGGGGGACTCAAAAACAGCACGGATGCCCGTCCGACCGTGACCATCGGCGATGTTACCCAATTGACCCCGAGCGATTACCGGCTGCGCTATAACGGCAGCGAATTTCAATTGACCCGGCTGCCAGATAACATCCCGGTGGCCCTAGAGCCAGACCCGGATGACCCAGATGTCTTGGTGGCCGATGGCCTGCGCATCGATATCGGAGCCCTGGGGGGTGCAGAGCGCAATGATCACTGGTTGATCCAGCCGACCCGTTTTGCCGCAAGCGGGCTTGAGCTCATCATGACCGACCCCGCCAAACTGGCTGCCGCCTCGGGTGTCTTGGCGAATGCGCGCAATAGCGGCACGGCACATCCGGTAGCGCTGCGCCTGACCGAGGATCCGCCGACGCCTGAGACCTATCTGCCGGCGGCGGTAGTCGGCAATGCAGCAGGCGATGGCTTTGATGTACTGAGCTTGGCCTATGGCGCGGATGCAGGTTCAGCGACGGTCAAGTCATTCCAGGTGCTGGATTCCAAGCACCCGGATCTTGCCACACCCATCAATATCACCTTTGATGCGCAGCGCGATCATTTCATGATCGGCGAGGAACGTTTTCCGCTCGATCCGGGTGGGACCACCACCATCCGTTATAACGGTTGGGAGCTCAAGATCGATGGTCGGCCCAACGAAGGTGCGGTGCTCGACCTCAATGTCGACTCTGTCTCTGCCGAGACCCCGCCGCGGGTTACCACCATCTCGGGTCCGGGCTGGGAGCTCGATCTACGCGGCACGCCGGCCCCGGGCGATCTTTACACGGTCGAGCTGGGCAAAAACCGACCGGGCGATAACCGCAACATGCTCATGATGGCCGGCATCCAGACCGAAAGGCTGGTCGAGCGCCGCACCACCCTCCAAGGTGGCTATAACACCTTGATCACCGATGTGGGTACGCTGACCCGGCGCGCCCAGGTCAGCCGTGATGCAACCGATGCCCTGCTCGAGTCGGCTAAGCAACAACGCGAGGGGATTTCAGGGGTCAATCTGGACGAGGAGGCCGCCAATATGCTGCGTTTTCAGCAGGCCTACCAGGCGGCAGCCCAGATTATCTCGACCTCGAATACCATGTTCGAGGCCCTGCTCAACGCCGTGCGCCGTTAAGACAGCAGGAGTCAGAAGGCAATGCGTATCTCGACCACTCAGGCCTTTCAGTCAGGCATCTCGGCCATCCAGAACGCCCAATCCAAGCTCAATAAAACAGGGCTGCAGATGGCGACCGGCCGGCGTATCCTCACCCCTGCCGATGACCCTGGTGGGGCGACCCAGGTGGTCTATTTCAACGCCGCCATCAAGACCACCGAACAGTATCAGCGTAATGCCGATGTTGCCCTCCCGAGGCTTGAATACGAGGAGGCGCAATTGGTGGCGACGGGCAACCTGCTCCAGCGGGCGCGCGAGCTGATCATTGCCGGCAACAATGACACCTATAACGCCGAAAATCGCCGTTATATAGCAAGCGAGATCCGCAAGCTGCGCGAGGATCTGCTCGGCCTTGCCAATAGCCGTGATGCCAATGACGAATATCTCTTCGCGGGCGCCCGCTCGGACACTCAACCATTTCGGATAGGCGATGACGGGCGGGTCATCTATGTCGGGGCAACTGGGCCAGGGGCGGTGCGTGAGCTGGATATCGGCAATAACCGGCGGATCGCTATCGGCGACACTGGCGCCTATGTATTCATGGAGATCCCCGAACGCAGCGGGCTTGTAACCGAGGCCGTCCTGCGTCCAGGCAACAGTCTCATCGGTGTTCCCAACGTCGAACTCAAAAACGAGATCGCCGATCTGCAAAAGGCCTTGAACAATGCGGGCAAAACCTTCCGCATCCAGTTCCAGGACCAGGCCGGGACCCTGATGTATCGAGTCCTAGATCTCGACGGCAATGCCATCAAAGACGATCAGGGTAAGGTGATCGGCGGCCCCTATGTCCCCAATCAGCCGATCGAGTTTGCCGGCCGGCGCGTCACCCTGCTTTTGCCTGACACCATCCCCCCAACCCTGCCCGCCGATGGCGATGAGATCCTCTCGCGCCCACTCCCTCAGATCAGCATCTTTCAGACCCTGGATGATATTGCCAAGGCGTTCGAGGCGCCGCTGACCGATGCGCAAGGTCGCGAGCAACTCTCGCGCGCTACCAGCATCGCCTTGCGCAATCTCGACGCGGGGCTCGAACGTCTCAATGAGGTGCGCACCTCGGTCGGGCTGCGTTTGAGCGCGCTTGAGATGCACAGCACGCTCAACGACGAGCGTCTGCTCGATCTCAACAGCACCCTGTCTGAGATCCAGGATCTGGACTATGCCGAGGCGATCAGCCGCTTTGAGCTCCAGCAGGTGGTATTCAAGGCCGCCCAGCAGACCTATGTGCAGACCAGCCGCTTATCGTTGTTCGATTTTCTGTAGCGGATTGAGGCAGCCTGAGCCGACCCCCTGACTCGCTCGGCGCTCAGATCGCCGAGACATCCTTCCATCCATCTGGGGGATGCCCGGGCTAGTGTTCGAGCGCAATCAGGGGGGCGACCCTGTTGGCATTTAACCATTCCTCAAACGCAGGTGCGGGCATAACCCCCCCGAAGAGATCGCCCTGGCCCTTAGCACAGCCTAGGTTAAGGAGTTGATATTGCTGCTCGACGGTGCGCACCCCATCGGCGCGAATCTCGATCTTCAGCGCTTGGGCCATGGCGATCAAGGTCTCGATCACTGCCAATTCGTGATAGCCCTGAGGCAGGGCCTCGATGAAATTGCTATGGATCTTGAGCGCCCGGATCGGTAGGCGTTGTAACAATGCCGGCGATGTCCAGCCAAGCCCGACCTCGCTGATCCAGATCCCCACCCCCAGTTCATTCAGCTTCTGGAATAGGTCTGCCAGGGCTTCGTAATGTTTGACCAGCAGATGCTCGCTGAACGCCAGGTCTAGATGCTTGACCAATAGGGGATGCTTCAGCAACTGATGTTCCACAGATCGCAATAGATTGCCCTCTAGACACTGGGTCTCGCCGATGGCAATCACCAGGCGGTCGGGCGCCAGACCAGAGTCGATCCAGCGGGCGAACTGCTCGCAGGACTTGGCGAGCAACCACTCGCCCAGCGTTCGGCTTAGACCGCTTTCCTCAGCCAGGGTCCACAGCCGTTCGGTCGTCACTGGGCCAAGATCAGAGGGGTTCCAATGAGGAATGGCCTCGACAGCATCATAATGACCATTATTCATATCACAGCCTGGGTAATAGCGGATCTGGAACTCTAGCTGCTCCAAGGCGGCGCGCAGTCGCTCCGTCCAGCCTTGTTGGCTGGATCTCACCTGAGCCAAGGCACTGATTGGACTGGTCAAGGCGGCGTTGTGCCGGTGACGCTTGGCCTGTCTTAGGTCGAATTCCGCTCTCGAGATCAGCGTCTGGGCATCCTCACCCAGCTCAGTCATCAGGGCGATACCGATGCTGAGATTGACATAGAGTCCATAGCCGCGGACCCAGATAGGCCTCTCCATCCAGGCCCGGATATGCTCGGCGAGCCGGGTTAGCTCCTCGGCCGTCTCCACTGCTTCGAGCAGTAAGGCAAAGCGATCGGCATGCAGCCGTGCCAGGGTATCCGAGGGATGGATGAGCTCGCGCAGCTTCAGGGCAACGGTCCGCAAGAGCTCATCCCCGATCCGGTAGCCTAGGCTGGCGTTGATATGCGAGAAATGATCGAGATCGATCATCAGGACCGCCAGCAACGTCCCCCGTCTGGCCCTCTGGGCGATCGCGTGCTCCAGACGCAATTCAAACAACAAGCGGTTTGGCAGCCGAGTCAGAGGATCATAATGGATCAGGGAGGCCGAAGGGCGGCTCAGGCCCAGGTGGGCGCCGCGTTCAGCCAGAAGCATGACGAAATTGCTGAGACGTCCTGTTTGATCCAGGACCCGGCAGATAGTCAGACGCTGGCGATAGACCTCGCCGCCCTTGTGCCGACTCCAGACCTCACCTTGCCATCGACCCCATTTGCGCAGCTGTCGCCACAGCCGGATGAAAAAGGCCCGAGTGTGCCACTGGGCATTGAGGGGATAGGGTTTTTGGCCCAGCACCTCGGATTCGGCATAGCCGGTGATGCGGGTAAAGGCAGGATTCACTGCGATCACGATCCCCTTGGGATCAGTTATCACGATCCCCTCTGAGGTCGCAGCATGCACGGCCTTGGATTGCAACAGCCGGCGTTCGGCCTGGCGGGCAGCGGTGATATCCTGGATGAGGAGGGTCAGGCTGGCCGAGGTACCTCGCTTCGCCCAATCAGGGATCAGGCTGACTTGATAATCGCGCTCTCGACCCTCTGCGGTGGTCCAGCTGACCCATTCGTTCACCCTCTCCCCGTGATCCAGACAGCGGCTCAGATGGCGATAGACCAGGCCGATCAAGGCTGGATCCAGGTCAAGCGCCAGGAGCGGCCGGCCCAATGATTTGCTTGCCGACTGCTCAGCACCGAGCAATGCCAGGAAGGGTGGGTTGGCCGCAAGCAACCGGCAGCCGCGGTCCAGTAAGGCGATCGGGTGGGGCACAGCCGCCAGCATGGTCAGGGCATGCGCTGCGGAATGCCCCTGGGGGAGGCTCGGTTTAGCCCTGTCTAGGTGGGGGGTTAGGAAATCGAGCGGATAGAATGCCGCTAACCAGTAGCCCCTCCCCATCTGTCCCGCCAGCGGTTGGAAGATAGCCAGGGTCTCGAGCCGCCGATGCGACCCAAGCAATGAGACCGGCAGTTGCAGACCGACGGTCGATTGGGTTTTGAGACGCTGCTCCAGGGATTTGGCTTCACCCGCGTCGATCAGGCCGATCAGCGGCTGACCAAGCAGATCCTGGGTCCCTAAACCAAGGTGATCGGCGAGACCGCTAGCAACGAACAGAACACAGAGTTCCGGGTCCAAAATGCAGACGCCCAAAGGTTGATTGGTTGGATAACAACCCCCTTCAGGGCCAAAAGGGCAGCGAGACATCAGGCTTCAGCGAGACAGGGCCTTGTTGAGGTATCGATTGGCAGCGCGCAATGCCTAGACTGAGGATACAGATCGGTTTTTTGGGCTCCGCGGATTATTACAGTATAGACTACACCTGCTGGTGTTTGAGGCTCATCCACCTTGGTCAGCCGGTGCGATGCAGCAGGAAGGTCAACCCGATCAGGGTCGGGGTCGATTCTTCAGCGGTTTTGGGATTGCGCCGCTGGGCTTATACTGTGCAGTCAATCAGCGCAATCCATACCTAATCCATGACGAGGAGACCCAATGCATAACGGCACCAGCCTGACTCAATTCATTATTGAAGAACAGCGCCACATCCCAGGCGCGACCGGCGATTTCACCTCATTGCTCAATGACATCGTCACCGCCTGTAAGGTGATCAGCAATCTGGTCAATCATGGCGCCCTAGTCGGGATCCTGGGCACCGCAGGTACAGAGAATGTCCAGGGCGAGGTTCAGAAAAAGCTCGATGTCCTCTCCAATGAGATCTTCATCAAATCCAATGAATGGGCCGGGCATCTAGCAGCCATGGCCTCGGAGGAGATGGAGGGTATCTATCCTATCCCCGAGAAATATCCGCGCGGCAAGTATCTGCTTACCTTTGATCCGCTCGATGGCTCATCCAATATCGATGTGAATGTCTCAGTAGGAACCATCTTTTCCATCCTGCGCCGTCCAGGGGGGGGCGAGGTCAGCGAGCGCGATTTCCTTCAGGCTGGCACCCAGCAGGTAGCTGCAGGCTATGCCATCTATGGGCCGGCGACCATGCTGGTGCTGACCACCGGCAACGGGGTCAATGGCTTTACCCTGGATCAGAACATCGGGGAGTTTATCCTCACCCATCCCAAGATGCAGATCCCGGCCGATACCGCTGAGTTTGCGATCAATATGTCCAATCTGCGCTTCTGGGAACCGCCGATCCGCCGGTATGTCCAGGAATGTCTGGACGGCAAGGAAGGGCCGCGCGGCAAGGATTTCAATATGCGCTGGATCGCCTCCATGGTCGCCGATGTCCATCGTATCCTTACCCGCGGTGGGGTCTTTATGTATCCCCTGGATGCCAAGATCAAGGCCAAGGGCGAGACCGGCAGGCTGCGCCTGCTCTATGAGGCCAATCCCATGGCCTTTATCGTCGAACAGGCGGGCGGCGGGGCAATCACCGGGCGCGAACGTATCCTTGAGGTCCAGCCCGAATCACTCCACCAGCGCGTGCCAGTGATCCTGGGCTCCAAGAATGAGGTCGAGCGGATCCTGGCTTATCACCAGGAGGGCTAAGGCGTTTGCTTGAGGGACGCTTGCGCGAGGCGCTCAGACGGGCGCCCTTGCTGGCGCGTCTTGAGCCAGCCCAGATCGAGCGGGTTGTCCGGCAGGCCAGACGGATCAGATTGGCCGCCGGGCAATTGCTGTTTCGCCAAGGCGAGCCGGCAGAGCGCTTTTACCTACTCGTTGCAGGTCAGGTCCGGCTATTCCGCCTCTCGGCGGAGGGTGCTGAAAAGGTCATTGAACTCATTGGCCCCGATCAGACCTTTGCCGAGGCCCTGATGTTTCTGAATACACCCCGTTATCCGGTCTGTGCAGCGGCACTGGTCGATTCTGAGCTGATTGCCATCGAGTCTGCCGATTTTGCGGCCATGGTACGCGAATCGGTCGAGACCTGTTTTGTACTCCTTGGCGCCCTTAGCCAGCGCCTGCGTGTGCTCATCGCTGAGATCGATGCCTTAAGCCTACATACCGCAACCAGCCGCCTGGCGCGTTATCTGGCCCTACGTCTGCCGGCAGAAACTGATACGCTCGAACTGCCGGTGCGCAAAGCGGTCTTGGCCTCGCGTCTGTCGATCCAGCCTGAGACCTTCTCGCGGGTGATCAAGGCGCTGGTCGATCAGGCTATCATCCAGGTGGATAACCAACGGATCCAGGTATTCGATCGGCGCGCGCTGTTTGAATTGGCTGACTTGGCCGATCTGCTCGACCCCGAGATCAACGCCTCTGGCCTGTCGGTCTCGAATCCCCGGTGAACAAGGGGCGCTGAGCTGAACCTGGGGGTGCAGGCGGTGCACCATGCGCCCTAGAGAGCTGTTATTGGATTCGGCTCGGCGGGGCGGCAACTGGCACCCAAGCTCAGGAGAGCCCAGAAGAAACAATCGGCCTGGTCATGGCTCCCGTTCGTGTTTCTGAACCAAGGCGCTATCTTCGCCGATGATCAGGCTTTGCACCCCAGCAGCGCTGGACTCGAAACGCCTGGCAGATAGGGCTCACCCTACCTACCCTAACCGGCTGGGCAGGGGAGGGGCTTGGATTTGCCAGGGATCAATCCATCTTCCGCCGAGAGACAAAACCTGGGGCTGAAACCGGTCCTTAATCCATCGAGATCAATCTAGAGGGTTGTAAACCGATGAGCGATTCAATCATCCGTTATCCAGGCCAAGAGGTCGAGGTGACCTGGGATGGTCGTCTGTGCATCCAGATTGGCGAGTGCGTGCGTGCCGAGGGCGAGCTCTTTGTGAGCGGGCGCGATCCCTGGTGTCAACCGGATCTGGCAGGCCGCGAGCAGGTGCGCGCGGTCGTCGAGCGCTGTCCGACCGGCGCCCTCAGCTATGTTGACCAGACCGGTGAGCCCGAGGCTGCACCCCTTGAGAATCGCGTCCTGGTGGCCAACGATGGTCCCTTGTATTTCACCGGCGAGCTTGCAATCGAGGGGGTACCTGAGGACATGCCTGGGGTAAGGCGACGCGCGGCCCTGTGTCGCTGCGGCGCCTCGAAAAATAAACCCTTTTGTGACAACAGCCACCGCGAGGTCGGCTTTAAAGATGCCGGCGCCGTGGGTCTACAGGGAACTGGGCTACAGGAACGAGGCGGGCCGCTCAAGGTACGGGTGATCCCGAATGGCCCGCTCAAGATCGAGGGCAATCTCAGTCTGTATTCGGGTTCAGGGCGTCTCGCCTGGGAGGGCACCCAGACTGCGCTTTGTCGCTGCGGGGCCTCCAAAAACAAGCCTTTCTGCGACGGCACCCATCGCGAGATCGGGTTTAAGACCGACTGATCAGCAGGGGGTGCACCTGGCGCACCCTATATCTAAAGCAGCTTGACGAGGGCGGTCCTGCCGGCACCCTGAGCCGCCCTCATGGGGATTCAGCATCGCCAGGGCTCAACCCTGATTGGCATCAATGGGTTGATTGAGGTCACCGGCGCCTTGGTGACCAGGGTCTGAGGGGGCAGTGGCTCATAGCATCTTAGCAGGCACTGAAAGCTGGCTGAGCCAAGCCCTGGCAAGGGTGGGCGGCTGGTCCGCCGGAGCCGATCTTTTGCAGGGCCGCCCAGCTGACCCGAGCCGCTACCTGCCTTCAGCCAGGGCCTGATCCGCTGCCGCCAGCGCTGCCATGATCCCTCGCTGCAACCACTGCCCCAGCTCGTTTTCTAGGGTCTCCTCCTGCTCGAAACGTTCAAGGGGTGCGACAAATGGCCGGTTGATTTGCAGCTCGAGCCCATCCGGGAGCGGTTCGGCAAACCAGGGCATGAGTCCAAGCATCTGTTCAAGAGCCGCCAGAACGGCTTGGGGTTCATTGAGCTCGGAATGGATGCGGATCAAGGCCAGACTGGTCCCGATATGCCGGTCGCCCCTGTCCGCCAGGGCCTGGAAACGATCGCGGCTTTGCCTAAGCCAGGCGCGGCGTTCCTCATCGCTTAAGGATTCATCTCGGGAGGCGAGATAGGCATCCAGCGCCTGCTCATAGTCGTTCCAATAGGGATCGCCCTCGCGGTCGGCGATCTGCCAGCCGATCAGCGAGGATTGGGCGTAGGGATAGGCAGCCAGTTGGGTCGGCCAGCGGGGTTCGTTCATCAGCTCATACTCTCCCTTGAAGGATGATGTCTCAGGCAATCTCTAGAAATGTTCATACAATCTGTCACCTGAATCCTTTACTCCTAGGATAGGCGCTGGGATATTCCATTAAGGCGTGCACGGCGCATCCAGGCACCTCCCTCCTCGGCTTGCACCCAGCTTAGGTTTTTACTGTCTCGCACCATTGTTGCCACATTGTGCGATAGGCCCGTTCCATGGCGCGGGCGAATCCTGGCTCATCGCGCAGGGGGCTGGACTCGAGCTCGGCGCGGAGATTGGCCCGGATTGTCGCGAGGCGATCGAGGTCGGAGGCCAAAT
>CALALB010000016.1 GCA_937923175.1 uncultured Chromatiaceae bacterium
TCTCTGCGAGAGTTGGGAAGGTCCTGTCTGTCAGGAACGAACGCGGCCAATAAGACCCGGCGGGGCAGGAAGAAAAGCCTGCGCCCAAGAGCGCAGGTTCTCGAGAGCAGTGAGAGCTGTACTGCTGCCCGGGGATGCCCAGTATCTTCCCCAACCCAAAGTCTTGCCTTCACCTCGTCTTTGTCTTACACGCCAAGCTGGACGACAAATGGATGACCGGCAAGTGTTATCTCAACCGCCACTGGTCACCCAGAGGTCATAACCTGTACCCCAGAGATTTACCGAAAAGAGGTTACCTAATCCAGGCGTGCGGTTGGATGGCATAGCCGACCAGCTTAGGGTATCGCTAAGCGTATGATTACCCCTCCCCCACAAACGATCATTGGTCTTTCCGGTGGCGTGGATTCAGCCATCGCCGCTTATCTGCTGCTTGCATCAGGCCAGCGCGTCGAGGCCGTCTTCATGAAAAACTGGGAGGAGGACGACCGCCCCGGCTATTGTGCGGCGGCTGAGGATCTCGCCGCTGCGCGCGCGGTCGCCGAGCGGCTAGGGATCCGACTCCATACGGTCAATTTTGCCGCCGAATACTGGGATCGGGTCTTTACCTATTTTCTGAGCGAATATCGGGCGCTGCGCACGCCAAATCCCGATGTGCTCTGTAATTCTGAGATCAAATTTGCCGCATTCCTGGACTATGCCCTGGGTCTCGGGGCCCAGGCCATCGCCACTGGCCATTATGCGCGGCTCATCCAGGGCGAGGGAGGCTATGAGCTTCACCGCGCTCGCGATGAGGACAAGGATCAGACCTATTTTTTATCTCGCCTCAATCAAGAACAGCTTAGCCGCGCCTGCTTCCCCCTGGCAGATCTCACCAAACCAGAGGTCAGGGCACTGGCCAGGCGGCTTGGGCTGCCCAATGCTGACAAAAGGGACAGCACTGGGATCTGTTTTATCGGTGAGCGCCGTTTTAACGAGTTTTTGGCGCGTTATCTGCCCAGCGAGCCTGGCCCCATCGAGACCCCGGAGGGGGTCCGGCTGGGCGAGCATCGCGGGCTTGCCTATTACACCATCGGCCAGCGCCAGGGTCTGGGAATCGGTGGGGTCAAGGGTAAACAGGAGGCGCCCTGGTATGTCGCGGCTAAAGATCCTCTCCATAATCGCCTCATCGTGGTTCAGGGTCGCGAGCACCCCCTGCTGATGTCGATAGGCCTTGAAGCCAGGCAGCCGCATTGGATCAGCGGTTCTCCCCCGCCCCTACCCCTGCGCTGTCTGGCACGCCTGCGCCATCGCCAGCCTTTACAATCCTGTGAGCTGATCGCCCTCGATGAGTCGATATGCCGGGTGCGTTTTGCCCAGCCTCAACGGGCAGTCACCCCGGGTCAGTCGATCGTTTTCTACCAGGGGAGCCGCTGTCTGGGCGGGGCGATCATCGAACGCGGGTTGACTCAAGCCTGATAAGATTCAAGACCCTTCAAGCACCTGATCTTAAGAGCCATGCCGCATACCGACCATGAGCGAGCAATCGCGCTCGCTGGGCTTTATCAAGCCATCCAGGGCGTGACCAGCTGCGCGCACACAGGCGCTGTTGAACCCGAGATCCTGCGTCCCTGTGTGTATAGCCTCTTTCAGATCGATGCCCCCACGGTCGAGGCAGTCTTCGGCGAACGGGGCGCGGTGATACCAGGCGCGCGCCTGCTTATCGAGCACCTGTCCGGTCAATTCGACCTGGAGCTTGCCCGCTATCTGGTTCAGGTCATCAAGCTCGAACGCAGGCTCAATGAGCGCCAGGATCTACAAGGGATCATCCGCAACGGCATTCTGGCTGGCGAGGCACGGCAAGGGGACGATCTACTCGCTCCAGACCTGATCGGCCATCTCGCCAAGCTCTATACCCAAAGCCTTAGCCGACTGGAACCGCGCATCCTGGTCCATGGCGATCCGCAATATCTGCGCGACCCCCGCAATCAAGACCGCATCCGCGCCCTTTTGCTCGCTGCAGTGCGTGCCGCCCGTCTCTGGCGCCAGCTCGGCGGCGCCCGCTGGCACCTGATGTTCAAGGGACGGTCGATCCAGCAGGAGGCCAAGAGATATCTCGCTAGGGCCCAGTCAGACGCTGCCTAGCCGGTCAAGCGCCAAAGGTGCGCCCGGCCGAAGGCCGCTTGCCCCAACTCCAAGAAGGCGCTGTCTAGACAGACTGGCGGGGATTGCCTCCCTCGGTCATAGACCTCCCCGCAATTAAACCCGCCCCTGAAGTAGCGGGGGAAGGGCACATACTCGACCATCCCGTCACCAACCGCAATCGGGTCTAGCAAACGGCATCCCCTGGGATCTGGCCCGAGCGAGCGGCGTGCTCGGCTGAGCGGGGGCGGGCGCAGGAAAGCTCAGTGCCGAGCCTCTCTGCCGCTGTCTCGCGGGTTCCGAGCATCTGAGGGGCGATGAGCCATGCTGGACCCGGGGTCGATCCGGGTTGAGGCTTGTTGCGGTGCAGGCAGACTAGGCTAATACCTGTATCCGGCTGCTGTCGGTCGGACGCGAACATCGGATCTGGAACCGGGTCGCCTTGCCCCAGCGGGCCTACCCGTTGTCCCTACGATAAGGCCTGTGACCTCAGGTGCGGGTTATTTACAAGATGCCTATCCTTCCGAAGGAGATAGAGTTTCGGGCCAGGATCGGCTTGCATCAGCTGATCACTGTTGATCCCCTGCAGCCTGACAATTGGTCATTGTCGTTAGCAGGTGTGGCCAGCGCTCGAGCCAACCGTGCCGATGATCGGTCCCAGGTATCCTCTGGATTTGCGCCTGGGGGTTATGCGCAAGATATCTGGCAATCGTTTCGGGTGGCACCGTTTCATCCCGCTCCGCGATCAGATGGACCTGGCGGATATTAGGCGGCAAGGGTGGTAACCGAGCCGGGTTAAGCGAGCCGCTCAATGGGCTATAGCCATGGTGCTCAGCCCAGGCCGCCACATCCAGATTGGCGGCGAGGGTGATGACCGCCTTGACCCCTGGCAGAGATGGCGCAAGCAAAACGGCGAGTGTCCCCCCGCCGCTATGCCCGATCAGCACCAGCTTGCGTCCCGGCTGAGGAGGGAGTGCCCGGGCGATGGCCTGGGCTAGGATGCCGACGACCTGCTCGCTATAACGCCCATGCGTCCACAACCAGGGCGTACAACCTGGCATGTGCGCTAACCCATGGTAACAAGGCCGCCCGACGAGCAACGCAGGGGTTGGGTCGCGCGCCATGAGGCGAAGCGCCAAGGGATCAAGTGGACCTGGATCAGCGGCGATCTCCCTTTCTCTGATCCAGGGCCTACCGTCGCCCTCCAGATAGACATGCACACAAGGGGCGCTCAGATCGCCCTGCCAAAAGATCCGCTGCGGCAAGCCTCCATCCCGCAGCAGACGCGACTCGATCCCCGGCGGCATGCTGGAGCAGCTGACGAGCAGATAAAGACCGAGGAATAGCGCGCTGAATCTACGCATCCAGCCAGGCATACTGTTCCACAATACCTACGCAGACCTCACCATCAACGGCCGCCGCAGAACGGCCTCGGAGGGCTTGGGCAGGCGGTTGTCGCGCTTCCATGCCTCATACTGCTCGTTCCACTCAGTCAACGCCCAGTTTAGGCAAAGCGGGCCGTGCCC
>CALALB010000017.1 GCA_937923175.1 uncultured Chromatiaceae bacterium
AAAACACCCCATCACTGAGGGGTTACAAAGGGAACACCCTCGGTTCTTCCTCATGGAAGGATCTACGGGAAGCCCGAGCAAGATGAGTTTTAGATCAACCTCTACGCAAACCATAAACAGACGGAGATTGATTTTTGTGAGGGTTAATAGTATGTTTAATGGTATTGACGTTCAACCAAGGATCAAAAGGATTTCTTTTTCACAACCCATGGAGGAGGTGTGAGCATGCAAGTCTTGATTCTCTATTATTCAAAAGGCGGACATACTCGTAAATTGGCAGAAAAGATTGCGGAAGGGGTAAACTCGGTTGCAGGGGTTCAGGCGCTTCTTAAATCAACCCAGGAAGTAACCCAGGACGATTTTTTAAACTCCGCCGGCATCATTGCAGGTTCTCCAGTCTATTTTGGAGCCCTGGCGTGGGATTTGAAGCGGATCTTCGACGAGTATGTAGGGATTCGAAAAAAGATGGAGAACAAAGTCGGAGCTGCTTTCGCCACCTCAGGAGATCCCTCGGGAGGAAAAGAGACAACAATGATGTCCATCCTACAGTGCATGCTCATCTATGGAATGATCATCGTTGGAGACCCGATGGAAGCAACCGGTCATTACGGGGTGGCCTGTGTGGGCGCTCCGGATGAAAAAGCCTCAGAGAATGGCCGCAAATTAGGGAAACGGGTGGCTGAACTCTGCAAAAAGTTGACCTCCTGAGATGGATCATGCCTGATGTCAGCAAAGAACCAACGTATTGGCCATCTTTTCCTGATGATTGTCATCTTAACCTGGGGAGCAAACTACGGGATTGTTAAATCTGCTTTTGTTGATTTACCACCTGTTCTCTTTGGAGCCATTCGTTTTACGCTCTGCGGTCTACTTGTCCTTCTTCTAACCTTAAAAAGGGAAGGAACCATTTCTATTCAAAAGCAGGACATCGGAAAGGTAGCCTGGGTTGGGATCTTGGGTATTGGAGTTTACCAGATCCTCTGGTCCGTCGGTCTAAATTTGACTTCTGCTTCTAATTCCGCCTTGATTCTTTCGAGCACACCTCTCTGGGGCGCCCTCTATGTTCATCTCGTCGAGAAAGAAACCGTCACCTGGAAACAGTACTTCTATATGCTCACTTCTCTCTTTGGAGTCACGCTCGTTATTCTCAAACCCACAGCCAGGCTCCAACTCTCTCTTGATACGCTTCCAGGTGATCTCCTATCCCTGGTGGCTGCCTTCTGCGCCGCCGTCTTCCTTTCGGTCTGGTCGAAACCCCTTTTGAAGATCTATTCTCCTCTTCGACTGATGGGATACTGCATGATGATCGGTGCATTCGTGCTTTGGCTGGCTGTTCCTGTGATGGCGCCTTTTGTTGCCTTTCATCAGGTGAGCCTAAAATCGTGGGTGGCTTTGGTGTATGCTATTTTTCTACCAGGGATTGTCGGCCATGTCTTCTATTATGGCGGAATCGAAAAACTCGGAGTCACCCGTTCTATGGTTTACCTCTATTTCATTCCATTATGGGCCATTTGGGTGAACTATTTCTGGATGGGCGAGACAATTTTTCTCCAGCAGCTTATCGGAGGGGTGTTCATCTTCTTTGGAGTCCATGGTTCCCTCCGTCTCGCTCATTGAAGATCCTCTTTCCAAGAGAAAGTTTTTAAAAACCCAAGCAGATGGGTGTTGAATGCCTCAGCCTGTTCCACGTTGGAAAGATGACGGCAATGGGGAAGGATGACCAATGTCGAATTTTTAATCTGCCCGTGGATGGCTTGTGAAGCAGAAACTGGCGTTGCAGGATCATCCTCTCCGACGAGGACCATTGTGGGAAGTGATATGTCACGGAGGCGATCAAGATAATTGAGCTTTCGAATAGCAGAGGCGCATCCGATATAACCTTCCGGGGGGGTAGCCAAAAATTCTTCCTCAATGACTTTGAGCATGGGAGGATTCAATCTGCGGTAGGATGGCGTGAACCATCGGTCCATGGTCGCCTCAAATTGGGAGAACATCCCTTGGGTTCGCACGGCTTCAATCCTCTCCTCCCAGATGGGTTGCATCTCTTCAGGAATCACGGCCGAGGTATCACAAAGGGTTAGGCTTAAAAGGCGCTGGGGATAATGGAGTGCTACCGCTTGACCAATCATTCCTCCCATCGAGAGCCCCACCCAGTGAACCCGATCAATCCCTAAAAAATTCAATAATCCGATCGCATCCTCGCACAGGAGTTCAAGCGTATAGGGTGCGGGGGTCACCTCGCTTTTCCCATGGCCCCGAGTGTCATAACGGAGAACCTGAAAGTGAGATCTTAACCCCTCCATCTGAGGTTCCCACATCTTAAAACTGGAAGCCAGAGAATGGCTCAGCATGACGGTAGGACGGCGCTCTCGTCCGGAAAGTTCATAATGAACTTCTATCTGGTTCACTTTCATACGCATCTTTTTCTCCTAAAGGTTCATGAAGTACCCCAAAGGACTCCATGTTTTAAAGGATAACATGTTCACTCTTCAAACGGTTTTCGATAACCAATTTCAAGACCTGGCGCAATAAACGGTAAGGTGAGAATGATGTCTTGATTTTCATCCATGCTGTACCCAACGATCTTTAGCATCAGGGAATAAGGCCTTGTCCCCGGAAGAAACCTCTTCTCTTCCAGTATCACCTTTTTTAGCAACGATCTCATATCATGAAAATGCTTTGAGTTTAAAATCTCTCGACCCTCAACTCCCTCAAGAAGATGACGATATTCCAGCAAGGTGCCTTTCAACTCCTCCCAGTCGGAGATTCCCACCCAATGACGGAGTTCCTCCTTTAGGGTTTTTAGGGTATGGTCCAGCCAAAACACTCTCTCTTTTGGTTCCACATCTAAATGAGTTTCTCCATCCCAGAACACAGGAGGGCCTCCATCCAACCCGAACTTTTCGGGATCAAGATAGGCCATGGTTCGATTCTCTATATTGAGATAATAAAGCGTAATATGAAGGTGAGGAGTCTGGATAAAACGATTCCTCAAGAACCCTGTCCCCGAATTCCCCGAGAGTGCGACGATCTGACCCCTTAAGAGAGGCCTCACTCCCTCTTCTGGAGCTTGTTTCACCTCTCCTTTTAAAAAATACCTGCGATCAGAAAAAATTTTATTTAAGTGACCATAACTGACACGATAGGAGGGACGATACTTGTTGATCAATAAAATATAGATGGAACCATGCTTATCCTTTGTGGCTTGCCTTAAATAAGAAGCCATCATTGGAACCAGTGGCGTGTTCATTGGTACATCATAATCGACTCCTGGCGTGGCTCCCCCTTGGATATGTCCATGAAAATGGCTTGGCCCTCCATAGGCGGCTGACCAGCGAAGAGGAGGGCCATAAATGGGATCCCAATATTTTAAGAACCGTTCATCATATTCATAAAGGAAGGGCTCTTTGGGAGTCAGGCTTCCAGCAAACTTTCCGGTACAACTCCAAAGGGCCTGATGGAATAACCCCACCCCAAGAGCCATTTGACTGGCTTTTTTTAAGAGATCTCTTCGGGTAAAATCCTGCATGGTTGATCTGACCCCTTCCGGATCACTATCTTATGTGTAACTGATCCGGTTATCGTTAGGCAACTTCCTCATTGCATTGGGAAAAAGATAAGTTAAAATTATGTAAAAATCTCATCAGGAGGTGTACTGTGCAAAGAAGAGAATTTCTTTTATCCTTGCCTTTCTTTTTCCTTACCCTCCATGCAGGAGTTGCACTCGCAAATAAAGCTTCAACTTCTATCGAAGCTCCTCAAGTTGTCCCCAAAGGGTCGGAGGCTGTTATTCGTGTGACTGTCACCCATAAAGGAAACAGTTTTCTTCACTACACTAAATCCCTCCAGGTCGGAGCCAATAAAAAGGAGATTGCTCGATGGGATTTTTCGGCAAACGAAAGACCTGAGTCAGAGATCTTTACCAGAGAGGTCAAACTAACCGTCCTTGAAGACACGGAAATAATGGCTGAGGCACATTGTAATATCCATGGAAGCACCGGACCCGCGACAGTAAAGATTGCTGTCAGGGGATAGACTCCATAAGGAACCCTATCAAAGAATCAAAAATGATTCAATGGGGTGAAGGAGGGTTTATTTCATGACTCTGGGTGGGATATCGATCATTCTGATTTTGGGAATTTTAAACTTTCTGTTAATCCTCTTTCAGTTAAGTTCGGGGCGTCGATGGATTAAGGTCCCTTTTGGAGTCCATCGAAAAACAGGCACAATCCTTTTAATCAGCGCCACGATCCATGCCGTCCTGGCTTTCTTAGCTTCATAAAGAAAAGCCAGAGCGGGCACCATCTAGATTGCTTCATCAAGAAGATAGTCCCAATATCCTGTAAATTCCTTACGACTGATCACGCGAACCGCTTGAACAGCATTGTCTTCTCCATACCCTGCAATCACAAGCGATTCTCCCTCCTCAACCTTTTAGGATTGCCCCAGTTTGATTGGTTTTACCTGGAGAGGAGTTTCCGCGTCTTCAAAAGCCCGAATCCCGTGGCAGGGTCGTATCCTGTTGAAGGTAGCTTTAACCGGTTTCCCTGCAAAAGTCGTTACTGCGATCGATTCTGCCTCGATGATGAGGTAGCCAATCATAAGAATGTGCCCTTGGGATTCGATGAACACACCATTGCCTTCTCGTTTTATTCTCGGAGTCTGGGCAGGATGGGCTTCTTCGGGTATCATTGAAGGCTTGATAAAAAATGATGAAAAACCAGTTTCTCATCATCTCATCCCGCCTTTCTCTCCTCATTTTATAAAAGGAGGGCCTTTGTGTTTGGCCCATTTTTCCCATAGTGGAGATTGACCCCCTTCATCAAATGATACCGGTCACTTTTTAAGATGAAGGGGATGGTTACACCGGTGAGTCAGGGGAGAGGCTTCCAGGAGAAAAGCCTCCTGTAGGCAGAGTCTATTTTATCGTCTGGTAATTTCTCTTCTTTGAATAAGGCGTTACGGGACTTAATAAATTCTTTGATGTGACTCTCACGCATAAAAGGAGGCTGATCCATTTGTAGTTTTCCACTTAAGAGAGAGGTCCAGTCTGGAAAGGAGAAGGTCCCATCTTGGACGTTCCACTCATAGGGGGTTATCCCTCGGTGGGTCATTCGATCTCCTGGATTCACTTTTGCCAGCACCTCATGAGCCATGCGAACCGTGCCAGTATGGAGTTCAATGAGCGTATCCATATCCGAATAGCCTCCTGCCAATACCCAAGTTACTGGAATATGAAGCAACCGTGCCAAAGCAAAGACATAGGCGTCCCTGATCGCAAGAGCTTTCTTGGTGATCCCTGCACTGTCGTAAGGATCCATTCCCGCCTGGTAGAGGATCAGATCCGGGTTCTGATGTTTGATGAGCTTGGGGAGAATCTCCGAAATGACCGCGAGATAATGGACATCTCGTCTTTCACCGATCTCAAACATTCCGTGTTGAACCTGAAAGACACGGTTATTTTCTGATGTGGGAGGCCCTCCCATAGGACTGCCGAAAATGGAAACATTCCATATCCTGGAATGTCCGATGATACATTCTGCGGTTCCATTCCCTTCATGTTGATCGAGGTCAATGATCATCACTTGTTTTGCCATCCCCTCTCGAATGAGCTTATGAGCGACCACGACCAGCCCATTGATCGTACAGAAGCCAGATCCACGGTTTGCGGTAGCATGATGATATCCGTGGCCGAGATTGGCTGTAATTGTCTTCTTCACAAGGGCTGTCTTAGCAGCAGCATAGAGTCCGCCCACGTTGAGGAGCCACCCTCTTGCGATGCTTTCATTCCAAAAGGGAAGTCCCTGGGAAGTGGCCAGATGAAGAGGTTCTCCGGTGAAGAGGGCCTTTAAATAGCGATCCGTATGAACCTGACGGAGGCTTTCAAGATCGATGGGGGGTGCCTCGGCTGACCTTCCAATGACCAGGGGGTGGTCTGTGTGAATCTGCTCTGGATGGATAAGGCGGTTTCGCCATATCGCTTCAAAGATCATAGGCATTTTGGTCGGTCCTGTAAGTGCTGACATACCTGATCGAGGCCCTATCAGCCCCCCAGGGTAGCCCGTATGATACCAGATCTCTTGTTTTGGCTGCCCCGTCACAGAGGAGGGAAAAAGAACCAGGCCAATAAACCCAATGATTATGATTATGAGGAAGAACAGAAAAGAGAGACGGTGCATTTTCCTAAGTCAGAAAAGGCTCCCAATGTTGCAGGGTTTCAAGAATGTACCCCGCCGGCAGTTTTGTGACGGTGCGGTTATGACCCGGTAGAAGGATGGCCACGTCCAATTCCGAAAGCCTCATTAAGGACTCTTTGAGGACCGTTCCATCTGCGCCATAGAGATCGAAGCGACCGATCGCATGATCTGCATAGATGACATCCCCAGGAATAAGAGCCTTCTCAGGAGCATAATAAAGACCGATACTCCCGAGAGAATGTCCTGGGATATGGATTACATCCCATGTCATTCCTCCGATCTTGAGGATCTCCCCTCCCTTTAATTTGCGGTCAATACGAAACCGAAACGATCCTCCCTTGATCTTATACTGCATCTGGCAGATCTGCTGAAACATCTCCATGCCATAGACCGACCGTTCGTCTCCTAATTCTAACGGATCTCCTTCTGCCTGATGCACCCATAATTCTGCCCAAGGAATTCTCTTCTGAATCTCTGAAAGGGCACCAATATGATCGAAATGAGTATGGGTCATAATCACCCTTCGAATGTCTTCCAATTCGATTCCCATCTTCAAAATCGAATCGATCTTATCATTCCCCTTCCCAACAAGCCCTGGATCGATCAGGGAAAGATCTTTCGAAGAGGGGTGGCCAATTAAGTAGGTATGAGAATCCGGCATCATCTCATCCTGTCCGGGTATCATATAGAGGCCTTCTATTATTTTGCTCATCATCCCCCCCGATTGAACCGTATTTGTTATCGAATAACCTAACAAAGGGAGACTGTCAATTGAATGGTGACTTGACCAGTAACTCCTCAGTTAAAGAAATAAAAAAGGGTTGGGAGGTTGCTTCGGAAAAACCTTGAAGCGAAACCTCTGTTCGTCAAAACGACCCAATCTGATTCAAAAAAACCGATTCAAAGGACATAAGGGCCCTGATGAGGGTAATTTTCTATAATTATAACCGCTATTCAAGGTTTTGGAGGAGGAACGTTCCAACCCTTTTAAACCGAAAACACCCCATCACTGAGGGGTTACGGATTCATTCAGCCAACGGGTTTTCCTCTTATTCCAGAAGAAAAGAGATCGTCGGGGGGTACGCTATGCTCCATGGGCTAAGCGCTTTGCTTTCTTTTACACATGGACAGGGAGTTCGATGAGAAAGGTCGTTCCTTTGGGTTTGTTGTCCCGAACCCGGATGTATCCATTATGGTCTGCGATAATCGCATTCACAATGGTTAATCCCAGCCCCGTTCCGCTCTTTTTGGTGGAATAGTAGGGTTCAAAGAGCTTCCCTTTGTCTTCGTCTGGAATTCCACATCCATTATCGCTTACCTCGAGGCGGACCATCTGTAGCTTTGGATCATAACTGGTCTGGATTTTGATCTCTCCGTCCTTTTCAATAGCTGCCAGACTGTTCTTGATGAGATTGATCATCACTCGCTTCATCTGATCCCGATCAAGATTTAAAACAGGAAGCTCCTGGGGGACAAAATCAAATCGGGTCTCTTTATGAGCCTCCTTAAAGAGAATGAGTGTCTCTTGAATAATCTCGTTAAGGTGATTGGGAGTTGGGTTCGATGCGGGCATTCGGGCAAAATTTGAAAATTCATTGACCATCCCCTTCAACTCTTCAACCTGTTTTACAATGGTAGAAGTACATTCATCAAACACGGCTCCATCCTGCCCGAGTTTTTCCAGATAACGCTTTCGCAACCGTTGAGCAGAGAGCTGAATCGGGGTAAGGGGATTCTTGATCTCATGGGCGATCCTCCGAGCGACTTCCCTCCAGGCAGCCACCCTCTGGGCTTTCATCAGTTGGGTCAGATCGTCAAAGACCGCTACAAACCCGAGGGGTTTCCCCTCCTCGTCCTTGAGGGTGGTCAGATTGATGAGCAGGGAGAGGGATTTCCCACCTAATCGGACGGTCACCTGCCTTTCGATCGAATCTTTTTGTGACATCCGGAGCTCTTCCAGCATTTCCTCGATTTTCACGACATATTCTGGATTCAATACTTCAGTAAACTTTTTATCAAGGATGTCTTGGCCTTTCACCTCCAACATCTGTTCCGCAGAAGTATTGATGGTGGTGATCACCCCGCGATTGTCTATGGAGATAACCCCTGCGGCTACGTTCTTAAGCACAATTTCCATATATTTTTTTCTCTGTTCCAGTTCTGAACGACTCACCTGGAGATCCCCCGTCATCTGATTAAAGGATTGGACGAGTTTTCCAATCTCATCGCTTGCCTTCATCTCAATTCGGACATTTAGATCTCCCTCAGCAATCCGGTGGGTGGCCTCTGCGAGTTCTTTAATCGGACCCGTGATATCCCGGGCCAATCGGATGCCAAACCAGATGGCTGAAAAGACAATGAGAAGGGTGACCATCAACAGCGCCATCATATAACTGAACTTGATAGGCTTTTTCAGAACCTTCAACTGTTTATAATCAACAAAGGCCTGTGAGATCTCACGCATCTTTCCCGCAAGGCTCTTCGGAATAAAGTATGATGCTACCACTACGCCAATCACCTCCCCCTGATCCGAGGAGGGGAAGAGGGGAGCAATCCCTGTAATCATTTCTCCCTCTCCAACGGGCAGAGTTCGGGAGATTTCCTTCCCCGAAAAACCCACCTCCAGGAGGTCTTTGGGCGGCGGTATCGAGATGGTCTTCAGAGTAGGGTCTTCCACTCGAATTGCTCCCTCTCCGTCTTTCATAAAGAGTCCGAGGGCGCTCAGATGGTATTCCCGTCGTTTTAATTCAAGCGTTTCTTTCAGTGGAGCCGTGAATTTACCGTTCTTCACCATGGATTGATGAACCAGATGCTTGCTGATCTGCCTGGCAGAGGAGACGCACTGGTTTGCAAAATCTCGGTAGTAGGTCTGGGCGACTTCTAAAGATCCCTGGAGAGATTGTTCGACCTGAGCCTTAAACCAGTGGTCCACACTGTTGGTAATAAATCCAACAGCAACGAAGAAGAGAAGAAAGGTGGGGATAAACGTGAGGCTCATAAAAGCGACAACCAGTTTGGTTCTGAGTTTAGCCCCCAAAATCTCCCTTTTCCTTTCAAAGACCAGTTTGACAAGGTTCCGGATCACAAGGAAGATGAGAAGGAGGATAAGGATGATGTTGATGTTGATGAGACTGAAAATGATGATGTTGTTGGCAATTGGAATCTGTTCCCCCACCAGAGGGATTTTCATTTCGAGAGTGGTGAGAAGAACGATTAGGATGGCGATGATACCGATGATGATGAGTTCGTTCCGTCGTCTTCTCTGATCTGCAGTGAGTTCCTTTTTCGTCATACAGGCATGTAGATTAGGGTAAGGGCGACGAAGATCGTTTTTTCTCGTTGTTCAGTGCTTATCGACCTTTGCTAACGGTTAGGCAAAAAGAATGACGAGATCATCCCTGAAACCCTTTATGATCGAAACAAGTCTCGTCACCCTCCCCTAACATCCTTCCACGTTCTCGTTTTTTAAATAGAGGGGATTCGAAAGGGACAATAAGCCGAGTTCTGTGTTCCGACTTCTCTTTCCCGATAGGTCGAAATGATGGCCATTTATCTGGGATTCTGATTGCTCAGAACCTCAAGCGACCTAACCCGTCCCGCCCTTATTCCATTCTACCGGAATAAATTTGAATGGGCAGTTCTTATCCCCCTGGACGGGGAGAAGCGGGACCTATTTGGTCTTGCTCCGGGTGGGGTTTACCCTGCCGTTGGTGTTACCACCAACGCGGTGCGCTCTTACCGCACCTTTTCACCCTTACCGACTGGAGCCCAGCCGGCGGTTTGTTTTCTGTGGCACTGTCCGTGGACTCGCGTCCCCCAGGCGTTACCTGGCACCCTGCCCGCTGGAGCCCGGACTTTCCTCCCCTTCCAGATAGAAAGGGCGACTGTCTGGCCAACTCCCGAAATAATATTAACAAAACCCAGTACCCTGAACCGCTCCTCCAGCCAGGAATGCGATCCAAGACCGCTAGCGGCGAGCGCCCAGACCGCGCTCCAAGCCAAGCCGATACAGCTCGGATTTATGGACACCGGTCAAGCGGGCGGTCAGGGCAGCGGCCTGAGCCAGAGGGAGGGTTTCGGCTAGGATGCGCAGGGTACGCAAGACCTCGCCGGAGACGGCCTTCGGCTCAGAGGGAGGACAGCCTTCGATGAGGATCACCAATTCACCGCGCCGCTGATCGGCATCGGCCTGCAAACAGGCGCTCAGTTCGCCCACCGATCCGCATAAAAAGGTCTCAAAACGTTTGGTGAGCTCGCGGGCGATCACGAGCCGCCGCCCTGCACCGAACACCGCCTGCAGATCTGCAAGGGTCTCTAGCACCCGCTGGGGGCTTTCATAGAGGATCAGGGTGCCGGGCTCCGCGGCGACCGCCTCGAGCCAGGCGCGCCGACGGGACTGGGTGCGCGGCGGAAAGCCCAAAAACAAAAATCGATCGCTGGGCAGACCGGCTGCAGACAGGGCGCAGATTGCGGCATTGGGACCTGGGATCGGAACGACGCGGATACTCCGCGCCCGGGCTGTTGCAACCAGTTGATAACCCGGATCACTGATCAGAGGTGTCCCTGCCTCCGAGACCAAGGCGAGGTGTTCGCCTGCCGCCAGCCGCGCTAGCAGCCGCGGGGTCATTTCCGATTCATTGTGTTCATGATAGGCGATCAGCTCGGTTGCAATCCCCAGATGGCTCAACAACTGTCGGGTAGTGCGCGTATCCTCGGCGGCGATGGCAACAACCTCGGCCAACACCTGACGGGCGCGTGCGCTCAGATCCCCGAGATTACCGATCGGTGTCGCCACCACATAGAGTATTCCGCTCTGAACTTGCATCAACCCTTGTCCCCATCGCCCGCGATGGACCCAATACAGGTTATAAACAGGTTATGAAGGCGTTCGAGTGGTTCGCCTACCCATGATACTCGCTGGATACCAGGCGCCATGACTAAACCCGATCTACCCCGCCCCCGTAGATCCGACCGGCGCGCCCTTGGGCAACGGAAGGAACGGCTTGCTGAATCCTTTCTGATCGCCCAGGGGCTGCGGTCGGTTGCGCGCAACCATCGCTGTCGTTTTGGCGAGATCGATCTGGTGATGCGCGAGCAGGATACCCTGGTGTTTGTCGAGGTGCGTTATCGGCGGTCCAATCGGTTCGGGGGGGCGGCAGCGAGCGTGGACACCCACAAACAACACCGCCTGATTCAGGCGGCGCGCGACTATCTCATGCGCCATCCCACCCCTTTGGCCTGTCGCTTCGATGTCGTGGCAATCGGCGCTGCGGATGAGATCCAATGGATCAGACAGGCATTCAGTCTCGGGTTCTAGACATGCACCAGGGATTCGGTTGCCCAATCGCCCAGGGCCCCGATCTGCTGCAGCAGGCAGGTCGGCTGATCCGGCTGGCGGCGGTCATTGATGATCGCCGCCCCGCTCAAACCATCCTGGACGATCGTCAGATCGAACTCGCCGCTCAGCAGCTCCTTGCCGTCGCCGAAATCGGCACGATTGGCGCAGCGCCCTGCCAGCCGGATCGGCCACCTACCCAAGGTCGCCCAGGTGATCGACGAGATCCGTGTCGGACCCCCCTGAGCTCAGCCCGGCAAGCCGAGGACCTGGCGCTCGCTGGCCGGATCAAGCTCGCGCTTGCCGGCATCGCCCTGCCCGACTTCGATCCAGCCCGGGTCAAGCCAGTGGTCGCCGAGGGGGTAGTCTATCTCCTTGGCCTGGTCACCCCGCAAGAGGCCGAGCCGGTCGCCGAGCGCGCCCGCCGGATTCCCGGGGTAAAAACCTTAGTCTTGCTTTTCGAGTACTGGAATGCCTGATTTAACCCAAGGCCTGCGGGCCGAATTGGCGCGCCTTGCCGGACCTGCCGGATTGCTCACCGACCCTGCCGATTGCTGGCCCTATGGCTATGACAATAGCCGCCGCCAGGCCCTCCCCCAGGCGGTGGTCTTCGCCCGCGATGAGGAACAGATCGCCCGTCTCGTGCGCCTCTGCGCCGAGGCCGGACTGCCGCTGATTGCCCGCGGTTTGGGTACAGGGACCACGGGGGCAAGCGTACCGGATCGAGGCGGGATCGTCTTGTCTTTCGAGCGGATGGACCGGATCCGCCATTTTGCGCCCAAAGACCGGTTGATCATCGTCGAGCCAGGGCTCACCAATGCCCGTTTACAACAGGCAGTGGCCCAAGCGGGTTTCTTCTGGCCGCCCGACCCGACCAGCGCCGCTGTGTGCACCATCGGGGGAAACCTGGCCCATAACTCGGCTGGACCACGCGCGGTTAAATATGGCACACCCCGCGAGAATACCCTGGGGCTGTGGGCGGTCAATGGTATCGGCGAGATCTTCCAAACGGGGGTGCTGACCACCAAGGGGGTGGTGGGCTATGATCTGACGCGCCTGCTGATCGGCTCGGAGGGCACGCTCGCCATCATCACCGAGGCGACCCTGAAACTGACCCCTCTGCCGGAGGCCAAACGTACCCTGCGCGCGGTCTATACCGATGCCCATGCGGCAGCGCGCGCGGTCTCCGCGATCATGGCCCAGCCGGTGGTCCCCTGCGCCCTCGAGTTCATGGATGGTGCGGCGATCGCCCTAGCCCGCTCCTATCGCGAGCTCGATCTCCCCGCAAATTCAGGGGCGTTGTTGATGATCGAGGTCGATGGACCAGCCTCCTGCATTGCCGAGGCCCAGCAAGCGGTCGCTGCAGCAGCGCGTACGCCTGGGCTTATAGAACTCAGGCTTGCTGCGACCGCGGCCGAGGTCGCGGCGCTTTGGCAGACGCGCAAGGCGCTCTCGCCGGCATTGCGCCAGATCGCCCCGAAAAAGATCAACGAGGATGTCGCTGTACCGGTCTCGCAGCTCGGGACCTTCATCGATGGCCTAGAACGACTGGGACAAGAGACCGGGATCCGTATCGTCAATTTTGGCCATGCCGGCAATGGCAATATCCATGTCAATCTGCTCATCGACCCAGAGGATCCCGAGGAGCTTGAGCGCGCCGCCCAGTGTCTGGATGGGGTCTTCGCCCTGGTGCTCCGTCTGGGTGGGACCCTGTCGGGCGAGCATGGGGTCGGTCTAGAAAAACGCGAGTTCATCGCCCGCGAGCTCGATCCCTTGGCGCTTCGCCTCATGCGGGCCATCAAGTCCCAATTTGACCCAAAAGGGATTCTCAATCCAGGTAAGACACTGCCGCTTGCCTGAGGCGCGTCAGCGCCCTGGCCGCACCAGGCCGCCGAGCCCGATATCCTCGAGGGCAGTGATCAATAGACGGCGCACCGATTTGGCATCCTCGCATTGCAGGGCCAGATTGAGCAGCTCGCGCGCCCGGGCGCGGCTGGTGCTGCGGATCACCTTCTTGACCCGCAGCAGACTGCCTGCACCCATGCTGAGGCTGTGAACGCCGATCCCAAGCAATAAACCAGTGGCCAGGGGGTCGCCGGCCATCTCGCCGCAGACACTGACCTCGCGCCCATAGGCCCTGGCGCCATTGACGATCTGCACCAAGGCATGCAAAACGGCGGGATGATATTCGGTATAGAGCTTGGCGACATGGGGGTTATTACGATCGACAGCCAGGAGATACTGGGTCAGATCATTGGTCCCAACCGACAAGAAATCGACCCGCCGCGCCAAGGACTCAACCTGATAAACCGCCGCCGGGACCTCGATCATGACCCCAACTGGCGGCATCCGCACCTGATAACCCTCCTCCAGGAGTTCATCATGGGCACGCCGGATGAGCGATAAGGCATCATCGACCTCGCCGACGGTGCTGATCATCGGGATCAGGATCTGGAGATTATCCAGCCCGATGGCTGCGCGCAGCAGGGCGCGCGCCTGGGTGAGAAAGATCTCAGGTTGATCCAGGGTCACGCGGATACCGCGCCAGCCGAGGAATGGATTGGCCTCCTGCACCGGGAAATAGGGCAGTGGTTTGTCGCCGCCGACATCGAGCATGCGGATGGTCACCGGGCGGGGGGCAAAGAGCTCCAGGACAGAGCGATAATTGGACATCTGGGCCGCCTCGCTCGGGAAGCTGTCGCGCACGATAAAGGGCAGCTCGGTGCGATAAAGACCCACGCCTGCCGATTCCTCGATGCCGAGCGGGCGGTTCTCTGAGACCAGGCCGGTGTTGAGATAAAGGGGGATCGTATAGCCATCAGTAGTCTCGGCGGGCAGATGGCGCAGGGCCTGAAGCTCGTTGGTGAGGGCGGCATCATCGGCAGCGAGCCGCTGATATTCAGCGCGCACCGCCGGCCCCGGTGAGACATAGACCCGTCCGCGATAGCCATCCACCACCATCTCGCGCCCTTCAACCCGGCTAAGCGGCAGATCAGCGACCCCCATGGCCGCGGGCACGCCCATGCCGCGCGCCAGGATCCCGACATGGGACGAGCCCGAGCCTGCGGTCGAGACGATCCCCGCGAGACGCTCACGCGGCACGGCGGAGATCTGCAGCACACTGAGTTCCTCACCCACCAGGATGGTCTGGGGCGGATATTGGATAGGTGCAGCCACCCGATGTTGCAGATGCATCAGGATGCAGCGGCCTAGGTCGCGCACATCTGCGGCGCGCTCGCGCAGATAGGGATCCTCCATCGCCTCGAAGGCGCGCGCATGTTCAGCAATGGTCTCACGCAAGGCCCCAGGCGCCCAATTGCCGGCGCGGATGCGCGCCAGGGTCCCATCGATCAGGGTGTCGCTTTCAAGCATCAGGCGCCAGGCATCGAACAGTGCCAGGTCGTCGGCCCCTAGATGATCGCGACTGCGTCCAGCAAAACGTTCAAGCTCCTGGGCAACCGCGCCCAACGCCCGCTCAAACCCCTCGACTTCGGCCTCGATGTCATCGGCGATCCGATCGGGCACCGCGTCCAGATCAGCCGGTGGATAGACCACCACCGCCTGGCCAATTCCAATCCCTGGGGATGCTGCCAGACCAGGCAGGAAACGCTGGGGGATGCCGCCATCCTGCAAGCGGCTCAATTCACCGCTGGTTCGGGCATAGGTGATGGCCCCCGCTAGCTGCGAGGCCAGGGTCATGACGAAGGTGACCTCATCCTCCCCGAAATGCCGGCTCTGGCGCTGGCGCAATACCAGGACGCCTAGGACCTTGCGGTTTTGGATGATTGGGGCGCCGAGAAACCCGTGATAACGCTCCTCGCCACTGTCGATAATACGCTCATAACGGGGATGATTGGCGGCATCATCGAGATTGACCAGCTCAGCACGCTCACTCACCAAACCAATCAAGCCCCGCCCAAGCTCGATCCGAACCCGACCCACCGCCTCTTGCGGCAGACCATCTGTGGCCTGGAGGACATGGCGCTGATGCTCATAATCATTCAGATAGACCGAACACACATCCGCCCCAACCACCTGTTTGACCCGCCGTACGATGATCGCCAACGCCTGTTCGAGATCGGGCGCGTCATTGACCTCTTGGACGATCCGGCGCAATGAGCCGAGCACGCTCGGCGAGGCTGCAGGCCCGATAGGGGATGGGTATTCAGTCACGTCTCGCTCGATTTGTACCAGACCGGATCACTGCCCCAGGACGTCCCCTTGGACAGGTGTCCCTTCAGGCCCCGAGACGGCGGTCCCCGAGACGGCGGTATCCATGGATCGAGTCACTCACAGATAACTGGACTTGAGCAATCCTGGCCGATCCACACGATGGGGATGGGGTTCGGGCATCCCTTCTGGGTAGAGCAGCGGTGCCAGCTCCTCTAGGGCCTGCTGATAGACATGGCGTTTGAAATAAACGACCTCATAGAGCGGCTGCCAGTATCTCACCCACCGCCAGGCGTCGAACTCGGGTTTGGCAGTGCGGTTGAGACAAAAGGCATCGTCACCACAGTGCACGCGCAGCATGAACCACAATTGCTTCTGTCCGATGCAGGTCGGCCCGCAGCCATGGCGCCGGATATAGCGCTTGGGCAGGTGATAACGCAGCCAACTGCGGGTACAGCCGAGGATGGTCACATCCTGTTCGCGCAGTCCGACCTCCTCCTCAAGCTCGCGAAAAAGGGCCTGTTCAGGCGTTTCATGGGCATTGATGCCGCCCTGGGGGAATTGCCACGCGTTTTGGCCAATGCGGCGTCCCCAGAAGAGGCGGCGTTCCTGATTGGTCAGGATGATGCCAACATTGGGTCTGAAGCCGTCATGATCGATCAAGGACGGTCTCTCCTTGGGTGGTGGCTTGTATTTATTCTTTCATAGACCCCTTGGATGCAGCAAGGGCGCAGTGCATATAGCGATTTTGAATCAAGCACTTGTTGAATCAGGCGGTTAGCCGGACCGACCCCTCTACCTCCCCCCTAGCCCACCCTTGCGGATCAGGGGCTAACCCTGGGAGGATTAGATCTAGTCTGGATTGACTCGGAAAACTGCCGTGCCGCTTGCCATCTTCGACCTCGACAATACACTTCTTGCTGGCGATTCAGATTATCTATGGGGCTGTTATCTGGTCCAGCAGGGTCTGCTCGATGGCACCTGGTATGAGCGGGAAAATGAGCGTTTTTATCGCGAATATCGCGAGGGGACCCTGGATATCCAGGCATTTTTGCGCTTTGCCTTACGGCCTCTGCGCGAGCACCCCCGAGATCTTCTGGAATCATTGCGTCGGCGCTTTTTGGATGAGGTCATTGCGCCCCTGATCACCGCCCCGGCATGCGCCCTTGTCGAGCATCACCGCACGGCAGGCGATACCCTCGTCATCATCACCGCCACCAACGCCTTTGTGACCGCGCCGATCGCGGCGCGCCTCGGGATCGAACATCTGATCGCCACCCAGCCCGAGGAACGGGCTGGGCGTTACACCGGCGAGGTTGCAGGTATCCCTGCCTTTCGCGAGGGCAAGGTCATCCGGCTCGAGCATTGGCTGGCTGAACGAGGGCTGGATCTCAATGGGAGCTTTTTTTATAGCGACTCGCATAACGACCTACCGCTCTTGGAGCGGGTCGATCATCCCCGTGCCGTCAACCCCGATCCCAAGCTCAAGACGATCGCCGAACAGCGCGGCTGGCCGATCCTGTGGCTGGGGACCTAAACCATTCCATTCGCCTACCCCATCGTCTCGGCACCCGGGATCGCCAAGCCCCCGAATGGCCCTATCGTTGGCACAAATGTTCGTTTGAGGTCTCGGCAAAACCCAGCCGGCGCAGCCGCCGCAGCCGCGCTGGCACTGCTCCAGCCGTCATCAGTTCGTCATCTTATTCATATCAATCGGTAACAGTTGCCGCCTAAGATAGACCTTTAGGCATTAGACAACTCCTAACTCGGCGAGGGCATTCGATGGTCGCGACGGTTTCTGCGTCTACCACTAAACGCGGCGAGCGTTTATACGCTGAGATCGCAACCTCAAGGGCCGCGGTCCGCGAGGCGCAGGCACTCCGCTACCAGGTCTTCGGTGAGGAGATGGGCGCCCGACTCAAAGGGGAGGCCGGCTATGATCATGATGAATTCGACGATTACTGCCAACATCTCCTAGTCCGCGATTCCCGCACGGGGCGCGTGGTCGGCTGTACCCGGCTGCTTACCGACACCAGTGCCCAGCAGATCGGATGTTTTTACTCTGAGGGGGAATTCGATCTCACCGCCATCAAACGCCTGAAGGGGCGTCTGCTGGAGGTCGGTCGAACCTGCATTGCCCGGGAATTCCGGCAGGGTCCGGCGATCGCGGTGCTCTGGTCGGGTCTAGCAGGGTTCATCCAGATCCATGGTTTCGATTATCTTTTCGGTTGTGCGAGTCTACCGCTTGGGGAGCATGATGTTCAGGCAGCAGCGATCATGAACCGACTGCGCCGGCAGGCCCTGGCGCCAGAGGGGTATCGGGTGACGCCGCGGGTTCCGTTGCTGACCACCCAGGTTGCCGATGAGGTCCTGGACGCCCCTTTACCTCCCTTGTTGCGCACCTATATCCGGTTAGGTGCCAAGGTATGCGGTGAACCCTGTCGTGACCCCGATTTCGGGGTTGCGGATGTGTTGATCCTGCTCAATCTCGACCATCTCAATCCAGTCTATTCGCGGCACTTTCTCGATCGGCGTGAGTTCTCATGATCCCATCTGGATCTGAGGCGTGTTTTAGAGGTTGACGGCGGCAGGTCGTGACGCTAAGTAAGATCCTGGTCTTTGCCATAACGAGCGCGCGCACCCTTTGGCGTGCGCTCAGACTCACTGAGCATCTCCTCACGGGGGTGATAGTGGGCTGGTACGCAAGTCTTGCAAACCCTCAGCCAGTAGTCTGGTTGCCGCGGGCGGTGCGATGGTGGCACGCGCGCCTGTTGCGCGCCCTGGGGGTGCAGGTCTGGGTGAGCGGTAGACTGGAACCAAACTGTCTATTGGTCGCCAACCATATCTCTTGGCTCGATATCCCCGTTTTAGGGGCGCAGGGAGAGATTCATTTTCTCTCAAAGTCCGAGGTCAGACGCTGGCCGTTGATCGGTTGGTTCGCCGAACTGGCCGGCACCCGTTTCATCGAACGCGGCGCCTATCAAGCCGGGTCCGTGATCCGTCAGCTTGGTGTCGATCTCGACCAGGGGCACACTGTGATGATCTTCCCCGAGGGGACGACGGCCGACGGCCGAGAGGTCAGGCCCTTTCATCCGCGGCTATTCGCCATCGCCCAGGTAAGTGCCACACCCATCCAGCCAGTGGCGATCCGCTATCGGACATCGGATGACCCAGGCCCTGACCTGAGGGTCCCCTATATCGGGGATGATAGTCTGTTAGCCAATCTCTGGCGGGTTATGCGTCACCCGGATTTGATTGCCCAGGTCGTTTTCTTAGATCCTATCAAGCCGAGCGCGGGTGAAACGCGCCGCGCCCTCGCCCAACGCGCCCGTGCCTCGATCGTCGCCGCACTCAGGGCGTTGGCTCAAGAGGCGGGCACTACACTGCCGGCGCATCCCGGTCACTTGTTACGCCAAAGCGAGACCAAAGCGGCCTGATCCCTTATGTTCGATAAAAACCAGGTGCTCTCAGGTGGCCAGCTCAGAATCGCCATCGTGACCGAGACCTATCCACCCGAGATCAATGGGGTGGCCAATACGATGCGTTATCTGACCACGGGCATGGCGGCGCGCGGTCACCGGGTGCAGGTCATCCGGCCACGCCAGCCTGCAGACACCAGCTGCACCCCTGCTAGTGGTTGTGAACACCATCTGGTTCCGGGCCTGCCCATCCCAGGTTATCGCAGCCTCCGTTTTGGTCTGCCCGTCTATTGGCGGTTGCGCCGTCTCTGGAAACCTCAGCCCCCTGATCTGGTGTATATCGCTACCCAGGGTCCCTTGGGCCATGCCGCGCTTGCTGCTGCCCGTTCGCTCAAGATCACGACTGTCACCGGTTTCCATACCCATTTTCAGCGATATAGCCAGCATTATGGATTGGGGTTATTCACCCGCCAGATCGAAAAGCGGCTCAAGGATTTCCACAATCATTCCGACGCCACCCTGGTCCCCACCGAAGAGTTGCGCGCGACGCTCATGGCTGAGGGTTTTAAAAATGTCTTTGTCTTTGGGCGAGGGGTCGATACCGAACGCTTCTCACCGCATCGCCGTTCCATGGCGCTGCGGCGCTCCTGGGGATGCAGTCCCGAGGATCTGGCGGTGCTTTATGTCGGTCGCATGGCTGCGGAAAAGAATCTAGCGCTCGCCCTGGCCGGGTTTCGCGCCATCCAGCAACGGCTTCCAAGCGCCCGGTTCATCCTGGTCGGCGATGGGCCTGAGCTCGGGGCCCTCAAACAGCACAACCCCGACTTGATCTTTACGGGGGCAAGGGTAGGCGATGAATTGGCTGCCCACTACGCCTCTGGCGACCTGTTTCTGTTCCCCAGCCTTACCGAGACCTTTGGGAATGTAGTGACCGAGGCCATGGCCAGCGGCTTACCGGTCATCGCCTTCGACTATGCCGCAGCAGGTACCTATATCAAACCCTGGGTCAATGGGGTCACTGTTGGGCTTGGGGACGAGGCGGCATTCATTGCAGCCTGTGTGCAATGCGCCAGTGACCCAGCACGACTGCGCCTGATGGGGGGCGAGGCACGCCAAACGATGGAGGACAGTGGTTGGGAACGCGTGCTTGCTCGGGTGGAGGAATTGTTATACGCGGTGATTCATCAACGGCGGACGAATCCTGCCAACGGAGTCCTGTCATGCAAGCCTGGCTAAGACATCTGAATGATCTCGAGGTCAGCGTCTGTCGGGCATGGAGCCGATCTGGGCGGCATCGCTGGGTTCATCGCCCCTTTGCGATCGCCAGTCGCCTCGGCGATGGTATCTTCTGGTATAGCCTCATGGCGGCCTTGCCGCTGGTTTATGGCTTGACCGGACTCCAAGCAAGCCTGCATATGCTGATGACCGGCGGTCTTGCCCTACTGCTGTATAAATTGCTCAAGGGTGCAACCCGCCGGGCCCGCCCCTGCGACCAGGTGCATGATATCACTGCCCTGGTACCGCCGCTCGATCGATATAGCTTTCCGTCCGGACATACCCTGCACGCCGTGGCCTTTTCTACTGTCGCCCTCTCTTACTTCCCTGGGCTTGGTTGGATACTCATCCCCCTGACCACCCTGATCGCCCTGTCGCGCATCATTTTAGGATTGCATTATCCGAGCGATGTCCTTATGGGCATTCTGATCGGATTGGCCTTGGGATATAGCAGCATCCTGTTTGTCTAGAATCCTGCTTACGCCGGAATGACCGCCCTGGTTGATCCTACCAAGGGAGTCTGAACAGGCAAGCCTGGCCGAGGCAGCCGAACAGGGAAGCCGTCCCGGCGGCCAAGGCCGACGCCTAGTGGATTCCGGCTGGCGCCGCAATGACAGGTCTCTCGCCCGATTCTCTAAACCACTTGCCCGGCACTGCCCAAGGTTCTCGTCAAGCCTCGTAGAAGCGCCAGGCACCCCCAGCCTCGGGCCTAGGCTTACTCGTCGGGACCCACTGCCTTCATACTCAGGCGGATACGTCCCTGCTTATCGATCTCGAGGACCTTGACCCGCACGACATCGCCCTCCTTGAGCTTGTCGCTCACCGATTGGACGCGTTCGTCCGAGATCTGGGAGATATGCACCAGGCCATCGCGTCCCGGCAGGATGGTGACAAAGGCGCCAAACTCCATCAGGCGCGAGACCCGACCCTCATAGACCTTGCCGACCTCGACATCGGCAGTGATCAGCTGGATGCGCCGCTTGGCCTCCTCGCCAGCTGCTTTAACAACCGAGAAGATCTTGATCAGGCCATCGTCGCTGATATCGATGGTGGCCCCCGTCTCCTCGGTGATAGCGCGGATGACCGAGCCGCCCTTGCCGATGACATCGCGGATCTTTTCGGGGTGGATGCGAAACTCGATGATCCTTGGGGCATGCTCGGACATCTCTGGGCGATGCGAGGGCATCACCTTGTTCATCTCGCCGAGGATATACAGCCGCGCCTCGCGCGCCTGGGCAAGGGCAATCTCCATGATCTCTTTGGTGATCCCCTCGATCTTGATGTCCATCTGCAGGGCATTGACCCCGGCAGCGGTGCCAGCCACCTTGAAATCCATATCCCCGAGATGATCCTCATCGCCCATGATGTCGGTGAGCACCGCGAAACGATCGCCTTCCTTGATCAGACCCATGGCGACGCCTGCGACCGGCGCCTTGATCGGCACACCGGCATCCATCAGGGCGAGACTGGTTCCGCACACGCTGGCCATCGAGCTTGAACCGTTCGACTCAGTGATCTCGGAGACCACCCGTACCGAATAGGGAAACTCCTCGATGCTCGGCATCACCGCCAGGACGCCGCGTTTCGCCAAGCGTCCATGCCCGATCTCGCGGCGCTTGGGACTACCGACCCGGCCGATCTCGCCGACGCAAAAGGGCGGGAAGTTGTAATGGAGCATGAAGTGTTCTTTACGCTCGCCTTCAAGGGCGTCGATGATCTGCGAATCGCGCTCGGTGCCAAGGGTGGTGACCACCAGGGCCTGGGTCTCGCCGCGCGTGAACAACGCCGACCCATGGGTCCGTGGCAAGACGCTGGTGCGAATGCTGATCGGGCGCACGGTCTTGTTGTCCCGTCCATCGATCCGGGGCTGACCGGCCAGGATGGCCTGGCGCACTGTACGCGCCTCCAGCTCCTCGATCACCTGGCGCACCTGAGCCTCGGACCAGGTCGGGGTCTCACCACTGCAGAGCTGCTCGATGATAGCAGCGCGGGCGGCCTCAAGCGCCGCATAGCGGACCTGTTTTTCCTTGATCCGATAGGCCGAAGCGATGGATTCGGCGCCGATCTCGTTGACTGCCTGGACCAAGGCCGGATCGATGACATGAGGCGTCCAGGGGATAGGCGGTTTGGCCACCTCGGCGGCAAGCTCACGGATCGCCTGGATGACGACCTGCATCTGCTCGTGACCAAACATCACCGCCCCGAGCATGACCTCCTCGGACAGCTCGCGCGCCTCGGATTCAACCATCAGGACCGCCTTATCCGTACCGGCGACCACGAGATCCAGATCCGAATCCGGATTGAGCCCCACCATCGGCGGGTTTAGGATATATTGACCGTCTTTATAACCGACCCGCGCCGCGCCGATTGGCCCATTGAATGGCACCCCTGAGATCATCAGGGCCGCCGAGGCGCCGATCATGGCGGGAACTTCGGGATTGACCGCTGGATTCAATGACTTGACCGTGGCGATGATCTGCACCTCGTGGCAGAATCCCTTGGCAAACAGGGGACGCAGTGGACGATCGATCAGACGTGCGGCTAGGATCTCGCCCTCGCTTGGGCGGCCTTCGCGTCGGAAAAAACCGCCGGGGATCCGTCCAGCGGCATAGGTCTTTTCCTGATATTCCACGGTCAGCGGTAAAAAGTCGCGTTCGCTGCCCGGACGTTTGTCAACCACGACCGTCACCAGGACCACGGTATCGTCCATATTGACCATAACGGCACCATCCGCCTGGCGCGCAATCTCGCCGGTCTCCAGCCTGACGGTCTGGCTTCCGTATTTGAACTCTTTAACAATGGGCTTGGGGATCACAGATGACTCCTCGGCTTAGTGCGGGCCAGCCAGTCGGGTACGTCCAGCCTGCCCTCAAGCGTTCAGCGACGCAGACCTAGGCGGGCGATGAGCTCGCGATAGCGATCAAGATCCTTGCGTTTGAGATAATCGAGCAGTTTGCGCCGCGCATTGACCATGCGCACCAGGCCGCGCCGCGAGTGATGATCCTGGGCATGGATCTTGAAGTGTTCAGTCAGCTGCTGAATACGCGCCGTCAGCAAGGCGACCTGAACCTCGGGCGAGCCAGTATCGCGTTCGCCGCGTGCATATTCATCGATAATCTTCTTTTTGTCGGCAGCGGTCATCGTCATTGGTTGTTTCTCCGATTGTTCGCTTTGAACTCAAATTGCACCGCCCTCAAGGGCAGTGGCCCATGCGGTTGATCGAGATGCCAGGATGACCCTCATCCTGGCATCGGACTCGCCCCCAACAATGACCTCAGGGGCGGGTTGGCACTGCTCTCCCTAGCTGCGCACGAACAGGATTGACCGAAAACACCAGCTAGGGCTGGTCACAATAGACGCCTCGGTTGAACCCGGCCATCGCTGCCGATCTCGCCGACGCCAATAAATCGCGCGTTTGGATCATATAAGCGGACCCAACCCTCGGTAGGGGCTCGAGGCACGAGTACTGCCTGTCCCTGCTGTAGATAAAAGGCAGCATCAGGTGGCAGCCTGAGCGCTGGGTAGTGCTCGAGCGCACTGTCAAGCGGCCGGAGCAACGCGTCGAGGGCGCTGAGATCGCCGTTTTCGGCAAGCATGGCCAACTGCTCGCTGGCGATAAAGGTCGATTGGGGCTCGACATAGGGCCCGACCCCCGTCCGGCGCAGGGCACTGACATGGGCGCCACAGCCCAGCGCCTGACCAATGTCCTCGGCGAGGGTGCGCACATAGGTCCCCTTGGAACAGTGCACCTCGATCTCGATCTCGGGCAGGGCAAATGCCACGAGGGTCAGCGCATAGATATGGATTCGGCGCGGTTGACGATCGACCTCGATCCCCTGGCGGGCCAGCCGGTAGAGGCGCTCGCCCCGATGCTTGACCGCCGAATACATCGGTGGCCGTTGGTCAAGCGGTCCAACAAAGCGCGCCAATAGGTTGCGGACCTGATCCTCGGCGAGGTTGTCAACCGGCGCTGTTGCCACGACCTCACCCTCGGCATCGCCGGTGGTTGTATTGATCCCCAACCGGATGCGCACCCGATAACGTTTATCGGCATCGAGCAAAAAGGCCGAGAACTTGGTCGAATCGCCCAGGCAGCAGGGCAAAAGACCTGTGGCCAAGGGGTCGAGGCTACCGGTATGACCGGCCTTGCGCGCGCGATAATAATGCTTGACGCGTTGGAGCGCCTCATTTGAGGTCAGACCCGGCGGCTTGTCCAGCAACAGAATCCCGGTGACCGGGCGTCCAGGGGCGCGGCTTCTCATTCTAGCCCTCCTCCCGATCCCGGGCCCGATCCTGATTGACTGCCTGGTCGATAAGCGAGACCAGACGCTCGCCGCGGGCAATCGACTCATCATGGACAAAATGGAGCTGGGGGATGACGCGCAAACGGATCTCTTGGGAGAGCCGACGGCGCAGGAATCCTGCAAGACGTCCGTTCAACAGACGCTCCTGTTCCTTGGCACCCTCGTCATCGGGGAAACAGGTGAAATAGACCGAGGCCAAGGCCAGATCCCGGCTGACCCGCACCTCATGGATCGTCAGGTTGGCCAGGCGGGGGTCCTTGACCTCATGGCGGATCAATAGCGCCAGCACGCGCCGAAGCTCAGCGCCGATCCGCTCGGTTCGTTCGAAGGACTGCTTGTTCACAGGACACGCGCCCGTTCTGTGCGCTCAAAGACCTCAATCTGATCGCCCGGCCGGATGTCAGTATAGTTGCGCACCCCAATCCCGCACTCGAAGCCCTGCTTAACCTCATTGACATCGTCCTTGAAGCGGCGCAGCGACTCCAGCGTCCCTTGATAGATCACGACATTGTTACGCAGGACACGGATCGGATTGTTGCGTTTGACCACACCCTCCACCACCATGCAGCCGGCCACGGTTCCAAACTTGGATGAGCGGAAAACCTCGCGCACCTCGGCCAGGCCGATAATCTCCTCGGTGACGACCGGACTCAGGAGACCGGCGATCGCCTGTTTCACAGCGTCGATCAGCTCATAGATCACGCTGTAATAACGCAGGTCCAGCCCGCGCTCCTCAATCACCCGGCGCGCCGCAGCGTCAGCGCGCACGTTAAAGCCGAGCAAGATGGCATTGGAGGTGACTGCGAGATTGGCATCGGATTCGGTGATCCCGCCGATACCAGAGGCGATGATCGCGACCTTGACCTCGTCGGTGCTGAGTTTCAGCAGGCTTTCCTTGAGCGCCTCCAAACTGCCCTGAACATCGGCCTTCAGGATGATGTTGACCGATTTCTGCTCACCTTCCTTGAGTTGGGTAAAGAGCTGATCGAGGCTGACCCCGCGCTGCTCTTCGAGACGGTTTTGGCGCGAACGCCTGACCCGCAGCTCAGCGACCTCGCGGGCGCGCCGCTCATCGCTGACCACGACTACCTCATCACCGGCATTGGGGGTGCCCGAGAGACCCAGGACCTGGACTGGGATCGACGGACCCGCTGCCTCAACCGAGCGGCCCGATTCATCGAACAGGGCGCGCACCCGGCCATATTCGGTCCCCGAAATGATGATATCTCCGCGTTTTAGGGTTCCCGCCTGCACCAGGACGGTTGCGACTGGCCCACGCCCCTTATCGAGACTCGATTCGATGATGGTCCCGCGCGCTGGACCCTCTACAGGCGCCTTGAGCTCCAGGACCTCGGCTTGAAGCAGGATAGCCTCCAGGAGCTCATCGATCCCGGCGCCGGTCTTGGCCGAGACCCTGACCATCAGGGTATCCCCGCCCCATTCCTCGGCCAGGACCTCGTGTTGGGTCAATTCCTGCATCACCCGGTCTGGATTGGCCTCATGCTTGTCGATCTTATTGATCGCCACGATCAGGGGCACCCCAGCGGCGCGCGCATGCTGGATGGCCTCGACCGTCTGGGGCATGACCCCATCGTCAGCGGCGACGACCAGGACCACGATGTCGGTGACCTTAGCGCCGCGCGCGCGCATCGCCGAGAATGCAGCATGGCCCGGGGTATCTAGGAAGGTCACGGTGCCGCGCGGGGTCTCGACATGATAGGCACCGATATGCTGGGTAATGCCGCCAGCCTCAGCTGAGGCCACCCGGGTGCGGCGGATATAATCGAGCAGTGAGGTCTTGCCGTGATCGACATGCCCCATGATGGTGACCACCGGCGGACGCGGGTAGGCCTCGAATTGCCCCTTCTGTTCCTCGAGCTCCTCTTGGAGCGAGATCTCGGCGTCGCGTTCCTCGGCAAGGATCGCCTGATGACCCATCCCCTCGACGACCAGGATGGCGATATCCCGGTCGAGGACCTGATTGATGGTGACCATCATCCCTTGTTTGAAGAGCTCCTTGATGACCTCGGAGGCCTTGACCGACATCCGGCTGGCCAGCTCAGCGACGGTAATGGTCTCAGGGATCTCGACCTCGCGGACCACAGGTCCAGTTGGCTTTTGAAAGGCATGCTTGTCCTGAAGCTGGGGTTTGGTCGGCTTTTTCCGGCGGCGCGGTGCGCGCTCGGTCAGGCTCGCATCCAGATCATCATAGTCGCCTGGGCCCACATCCAAGGCGCGTAAACGAATCGGCGCCACCTCTTTGTGGACAGTCTTTTTGGGCGAACGCCCCTTGTCCCTTTCGAACTCGGAATCAGCCCGCTCGCTGGTCCTTTTGATGGCCTTTTTCGGTTTGGTCGGTTCAGCGTGGCGCATCTCAGCCCGATCCTCAGGCGCAACCAGGGGCTCTGCAGGACTCGACCCGGTCTCTACGACCTCCTCCGCTTGTTGCGCCGCCTGGGGCGCGCGCTCGGCCTCGAGACGCGCCTCCTGCTCGGCACGCCGGCGCGCCTCGGCCAATTGGCGCCGTTCCTCCTCGGCCTCGCGTGCCCGCCGTTCCTCCTCTTGTTCGGCAAGACGGCGCGCCTCCTGCTCGGCACGCAGGGCCTCCAGGGCCGCGCGCCGACGCATCTCCTCGATGGTGGCTGCAGTCGAGCCAGAGTGCTCGCGCCCGCTGCGCCCAGCCTCGCTGGTCGGACGGCGGGTCTCGGCGGGAGGCTTGGCTGCTGTCTCATCGCGCTTGAGGGCGCGCTTATGGCGGACCTCGACGCTGACTGTTTTACCTCCCCGGGCAACCGGCGCTGGCCGCGAACCCGCCATACTGCGCGGCGGTGTCGCCGGCGTCACCCGTAACTCGCTGAGCGTTTTGCGTTTGACGGCAACCGGATTGACGGGTTCAAGCTCGTCTTGATCCTTGCCATGGCTGCGCCTTAGATAACCGAGCAATTGGAGCTTTTCCTTTTCCGTCAGGGTGGCGTCGGCATCGCTGGCACTGATACCCGCCTCCTTCAATTGATTCAGAAGCCGTTCAACGGGGATGCCGACTGTGGAGGCGAGTTGCTTAACCGTGACTTCACTCATGGAATGACCTTTTTAATCTCTATTCCCCGGGCGTATTCGCAAACAGCGGCGCGCGCGCCTGCATGATCAACCGGGCGGCGCGCTGCTCGTCCATCCCTTCGATCTCCATGAGATCATCCACCGCCAGGTCGGCGAGATCCTCGACAGTCTTGATGCCGCGTTCGGCGAGCATGGTGGCAAGCTGCTGATCCATATCGGCAAGGCTCATGAGTTGCTGGGCACCGACCTCGACGACCTCCTCGGCGGCGAGCGCTTGCATCAACAAGACATCATGGGCGCGTTCGCGCATGATCCGGATTGTCTCCTCATCCAGGCCCGGGATGGCTTGCAGCTCCTCAACCGAGACATAGGCGATATCCTCGACATCCAGAAAGCCCTCCTCCACCAGCAGCCGGGCCAAGGAGCCATCGATGCCGAGCCGCGCCTTGAATTGCTCGATCAGATATCTGGTCTCCTGATCCTTCTTGGCCGCAGCCTCCTGTTCGTTCATGACATTCAGCTCCCAGCCGGTCAAGCGGCTAGCGAGCTTGACATTCTGGCCGAGGCGCCCAATGGCCTGAGCCTGATTCTCAACCTTGACGACCACGTCCATGCTATGGGTCTCCTCATCCAGGATCACCGAGACCACCTCAGCAGGGGCCATGGCCTTCATCACAAAATGCACCGGGTTTTCGTCCCAAAGGATGATATCGACCCGTTCGCCGTTGAGCTCATTAGAAACGGCCTGAACACGTGAGCCGCGCATCCCCACGCAGGCACCCACCGGATCGATGCGGGGATCGCGGCTGCGCACCGCGATCTTGGCGCGCGAACCTGGATCACGGGCAGCGCCCAGGATCTCGATCAGACCTTCGCCAACCTCTGGAACCTCAAGCCTGAACAATTCGATGAGCAATTCGGGCATGGTGCGGCTGACAAAGAGTTGAGGACCCCTTTGCTCGGCGCGCACGTCATAGAGATAACCGCGCAGCCGGTCGCCTGAACGCACCGATTCGCGCGGGATGAGATGGTCGCGCGGGATGATCGCCTCGGCATTATTACCCAGATCGAGATAGACCGCCCCGCGCTCGACCTTTTTGACGATACCAGTGACTAGCTGCCCCTTGCGCGCCATGAAGGCCTCGACGACCTTGGCGCGTTCTGCCTCGCGCACCCGCTGCATGATCGCCTGCTTGGCGCTTTGCACGGCGATACGGCCGAACGATTCGGACTCGATCTCTTCCTCGATGAAATCGCCGATGCCAAGCTTGGGCTCCAGAAGCGCTGCCGCCGAGGCAGTCATCTGCCGGGCGGGCGCCTCCAATGCGTCGTCGGGGACGATTTGCCAGCGCCGGAAGGTCCGGTATTGGCCGGTCTTGCGATCGATCACAACCCGCACATCGATATCGCCGCCATGTTTCTTGCGGGTTGCCGAGGCGAGCGCCGACTCGATGGCCTCAAAGATCACGTTTTGAGGAATGTCTTTTTCGTTAGAGACGGCCTCAACGACATTCAGAATTTCTTTACTCATTCCACCCAATATCCCACTCAAGGTGCGGCAGATATGCAAGAGGAGGACGGATCCCAAAACCAAAAGGTCTTTAGAGATCAGGGACCAGGCGCGCCGAATCGATGCTTGTCAAAGGGATCTCCCAGTCGCGCTCATCGGCCCGCAGCCTCACGCCGCCTGGCGCAACGCCCAGCAGAATCCCCTCGAGCCGGCGCCGCCCCTCGATTTTGTCGTGTAAACGCACCCGCACCCGATGACCCGCAAAACGCTCAAAATGTTCAGCGAAGACCAGGGGGCGATCAAGCCCGGGCGAGGACACCTCGAGGTCATACTGCCCGGGGATGGGGTCTTCAACATCGAGAAACCCGCTTAACTGATGGCTGACCGCAGCGCAATCATCCAGAGTGATGCCCTGCGCGCGATCGATATAGACCCGTAAACGGGTGGTACCGCGGGTCCTGAGGTACTCAACACCCACCAGCTCGTAGCCCATGGCTTCGACCACCCCTCGTACCAGGCATGTCAGTTGGCTATCAGCCGGCAGCATGATCATGACCTACAAACAAAAATTGGGCCTTCGGCCCAACGCAAAAAACTATCCAGCCTCTTGTGACCGGCTGGCGCATGCGCTCAGATAGCAAAAGACCCCATCGCGGGGCCTTTACAAACAAGGATTGAACGCTCTTTGAACCGCCTTCCTTAGAACTACTCAAACTATACGCGCAGCACCCTGTGATTGCAAGGGCTGCGCATAGGCCTTGAGATCCGAACGCTAGCGCCCTGGAACATAGACCCCAGGGGCATAGCCTGGCCAATAGTAGCCCGGCGCATAGGCTGGATAGCCATAGGGAAGCGGCGGCATAGTCTGACGTCGCTCCTCCCAATACCGCCGCATCCGCTCCTCGGCCTCGCGGCGCATGGCCTCATAGCGCGCTATCATCCCGGCATGGCGCTGTTGCTGCTTGGCCAACCAGTCAGCATCCAAGGGTGCAACGCCAGCAGGCGGCTGGCTAAACGGCACCTGCTCGGCCAACGGCGCCTGGGGTCTAGAGGCGGGCGCCGCAGCAACAGCCGAGGACGCCGATCCCTCCGAGCTCGGCTCAGCAACCGGGGCCGGCGGTTCAGCGGGCGGGGACTGTACCGCGGTTACCGGGGGTGGAGGCTCAGCGGCTGCCGGTTTCTCGACCGGCCTGGATGGCGATCTGACCGCCAGGGCCTCATAGCTGATGGGCGGTAGAGACTTGGGTAGGGATGCCGGGGCCTCAGCAACCGCTGAGGCGGCCTTGGTTTCGGCAGCCGGCTCGGCTGGGGCAGGCGCCTGAGTGGATTCAACCGCAGGGACCGGCTGAGCTGCCTCGGTCTTTGCAACCGCCGTCCTTTCCGGCTCAAGCCGGGCTGGCTCGACAGCCACCTGCGTCTGGGCGGTTTCGGTCTGTTGCTCCTGTTTGGTAGAGAAACCAGGGAGAGAGTCCAGCGAGACCGAGCTCAGCTTGGCCAGGGAATCAAGCATCGAGCCCTCCCGGACGCCGCCGCCTTCGCGGTCAACCGAACTGAGATAGACATAGCCGAAGGCGATAACCGCTACCCAAAGGATGAATTTGGCAAACCAACCAAGACCCTGAGGGGGAGGCGTTTTTTCGTCTGAGCTAGACATAGGCTGACTCCAGCGAAATGGGTTAGAACATTAATGAACAGAGGTTCGCCGGGACGAGTGGTTAAACCCTTGCCGCGACGGCCTTCAGGATCAAGAGCACCCGCTCGACGCATAGGCCCAGGTTTTCCTCGATCTCCTTCATGGTAATGATGCCACCGCTCTTACCGGCGGCCCAATTGACGACAAAGGCGAGGCTGGCGTAGCACAGACCTAGCTCACGGGCCAGGCTGGCCTCAGGCATCCCGGTCATCCCGACCATGTCGCAGCCGTCCTGTTCACAGCGCAGGATCTCAGCGGCGGTCTCAAGCCGTGGACCCTGGGTCGCACCATAGGTCCCGCGGGGGACGACGGGTTCATCCAGAGAGGCTGCGGCCTCGATCAACGCCTGGCGTAGTGGTTCGCAATAGGGCTCAGTGAAATCGATATGTTCGACGCGATGACTGGTCCCGTCATAGAGGGTATGGGCGCGCCCGTAGGTATAGTCGATCAGCTGATCCGGAACTGCGAGGACCCGCGGGGCAAAGAGGGGGGTGATCCCGCCGACCGCCGCCAATCCAATGACCCGCTCGGCACCGGCGGCATGCAGCGCCCACAGATTGGCGCGATAATTGACGCAGTGGGGGGGGATCTGGTGTTCCGTTCCATGGCGCGGCAAAAAGAGCACCTCGCCTCTCCCCAGCTCACCCCGTATGAGGGGTGCTGAGGTTGCCCCATAGGGCGTCTCAATCGCCAGGGTTTCGATCGGCACCAATCCCGGCAGCTTGGTGAACCCGGAACCGCCGATGATTGCTAATAGGCCCATGGTCCCTTCCCATGAGGGTTAGACTATTTTAGATTCTACTTGAATACCAACACTAAAGCCACCTCAACACCTTGAGTTATCCTGATCCACTCAGACCCGACCAGCTTAGCAAGGGCAAACCGACCCTCTCGCTGAACCCAAGCGAGGGGGAGATCGCTCGCCCAGCAGTCTGGACGGCTGCGGCTATCCACCATAACCCAGGGGCCTCCTTGGGTCAGCGGCAGGATCTCAGTCAGAGGCAGCGATCATTGGGCCAGGCCAGCCCCGCAGACAGGGCAGTTGGGATCCGGTGGTAGGTGCAAGGCTCGCCACTCCATCCGCAAGGCATCGAACAGCAGCAAACGGCCAAACAGGGGCTCGCCGATTCCGGTGAGGATCTTGATTGCCTCAATGGCCTGGAGGCTACCGATGACCCCAAGGAGCGGCCCGAGAACACCATTGGCGGTGCAGGTCTCATCGATCGTCCCCTCCTCCGGATACAGACAGCGATAACAGGGTCCGCCCGGCCTACCGCTAAATGCGCTGACCTGACCCTCAAAACGGATGGCCGCGCCCGAGACCAAAGGGATATGGGCCCTTTGACAAGCGGTATTGAGGGCAAAGCGGGTTGGAAAGTTGTCGCTGCAATCCAGGACCAGATCGACCGAGCCGATCAGTTCGGCCAGGTTCTCCGCCGAAACCCGCACGGGATAGGTCTGGATCTCGATGTCTGGATTGAGCCCATGCAGGGTCTGATACGCCGAGTCGGTCTTGGGCATACCGAGACGCTCAGCGCTATGCAAAATCTGGCGTTGCAGATTCGAAAGCTCCACCCGATCGTTATCGGCCAGCACCAAACGCCCTACTCCGGCTGCAGCCAGATAAAATGCGGCCGCCGAACCCAGGCCGCCGAGCCCGACCACGAGCGCACGCGCCGCCTGCAGGCGCTCCTGACCCTCGACCCCGAATTGGGGCAATAGGATCTGGCGGCTATACCGGATGAGTTCGTCGTCGGTCATGGGCGAGGCTCGGTAGGGCTGCGGGGTAAACCACAAAATCGGCCTTAAATTTAGAATGTATTAGGCCAAGGATATAGAATCCCGTTCCTTTCAACCACTGCCGCTTACATGATGTCAGACCCAGCGCACCCTTCATCCAACCTGCCCGAAAAGCCCTGGTCCGGGCGCCTAGAGGCCCAGACCAATGCCTTGGTCGAGACCTTCACCGCCTCGGTCGGTTTTGACCAGCGGCTCTATCGCCATGACATCCAGGCCTCGCTCGCCCATGCTCGCATGCTTGCCCGCCAGGGGATCCTGACCGAGGCCGAGTGCAAGGCCATCATCCAGGGTCTCGAGCGCATCCAGGCGCGGATCGAGTCCGGTGACTTCGCGTGGTCGATCGCGCTCGAGGATGTCCACATGAATATCGAGTCGGCCTTGACCGCCGAGATCGGTGAGGCCGGCAAGAAGCTCCACACCGGGCGCTCGCGCAACGATCAGGTCGCGACTGATGTGCGCCTGTGGCTGCGTGAGGAGATCGATGTCATCCGGCAGGCGATCGCGTATCTGCAGGGGGTCTTGCTGGACCTTGCCGAACGCGAGGCCGAGACCATCCTGCCTGGGTTCACCCATCTCCAGGTCGCCCAGCCGATCACCTTCGGGCATCATCTACTCGCCTGGTTTGAGATGTTGGAGCGCGACCGCGCGCGTCTGGCAGATTGCCGGCGGCGGGTCAATCTTCTGCCGCTGGGTGCCGCCGCCCTTGCCGGAACCACCTATCCCATCGACCGGCACTATACGGCTGAGTTGCTGGGGTTCGATGCGCCCGCTGAAAACTCGCTCGATGCGGTTTCGGATCGCGATTTTGCCATCGAGTTTGCTGCCGCAGCCTCCATCCTGATGATGCATCTGTCGCGTTTTGCCGAGGAGCTGATCCTCTGGTCATCGGCCCAATTCGGCTTTATCGAGCTTGCGGACAGCTTTTGTACCGGATCCTCCATCATGCCCCAGAAAAAGAATCCAGACGTGCCGGAGTTGATCCGCGGCAAGACCGGTCGGGTCTTTGGGCATCTCATGGCCCTGTTGACCCTGATGAAGTCCCAACCCCTGGCCTATAACAAGGACAATCAGGAGGATAAAGAGCCGCTGTTTGATACGGTGGATACCTTGAAAGGCTCGCTCAGGATCTTTGCCGAGATGATGAAGGCGATCCGGATCAACCGCGAACGCATGCGGACAGCGGCCAAGCAGGGATTTGGCACTGCCACCGATCTTGCCGATTATCTGGTGCGCAAGGGCCTGCCCTTCCGCGAGGCCCATCATGCCGTTGGGCGGGCGGTGGCCTATGGGATCCAGGTCGGACGCGATCTCGCTGAGCTAACGCTCGCCGAGCTCCAGCAATTTTCACCATTGATCGAATCCGATGTCTTTGCGGTTCTGACCCTGGAGGGATCGGTAGCGGCGCGCGATCATCTTGGGGGTACGGCACCGAATCAGGTTCGGGCGGCCATTGCGCGGGCACGAGGACGCCTGGCCGCATAAGGATTCAGCGGTCAGCCAAAAAGGTCGCTGGATCCGCCCTCAGGCCGGCGGCCCCCAGTCAGAGCCCCCTGAGTGTTGCCTATGGACCGTAAGATCGGATCGCGCATCCTTTTCTCTCAGGATAGTGAGGGATCACTACACCCTGATCCAGGGGGATGCGCCCGTATCCATTGCGGCAATCGATCTTGTTGACTATCGCTTTGGCCCCCCAGGGCCTACCGATTTTTTGTAGCCTCATCAAACCAGCTATGAACGAACTTCAGAAACAGATCGCCAAACGCCGCACCTTTGCCATCATCTCGCATCCGGACGCAGGTAAAACCACGCTCACCGAAAAGCTCCTGCTCTTCGGCAAAGCCATTCAGCTTGCCGGCACAGTCAAGGGGCGCAAGGCAGCGCGGCATGCGACCTCGGACTGGATGGCCTTGGAGAAGGAACGCGGGATCTCGGTGACCTCCTCAGTCATGCAATTTGAATATGGTGGAGCAGTGGTCAATCTGCTCGACACCCCAGGCCATGAGGACTTTTCAGAGGATACCTATCGCACCCTGACCGCGGTCGATTCAGCGCTCATGGTGATCGATATCGCCAAGGGGGTCGAGGAACGCACTATTAAATTGATGGAGGTCTGTCGGCTGCGCGACACCCCCATCCTGACCTTCATCAACAAACTCGACCGCGAGGGGCGAGACCCGATTGAGGTCCTGGATGAGATCGAGAGGATCCTGAAGATCCAATGCGCCCCGGTCACCTGGCCGATCGGCATGGGGCGGCGTTTCAAAGGGGTCTATGACCGCCGCACCGACCGTACCCATTTGTTTAGCGCCCAGCATGGCGGGCGGATTGCCGAGGGTGAGATCATCGAGGGGCTTGCCAACCCGCGTCTAGATGAGGTCTTGGGCGAGCAGGCCGATGAGCTGCGCGCCGAGCTCGAGCTGGTCGAGGGCGCCAGCCATGCCCTGGATCTCGAGGATTATCTGGCCGGTAGGCAGACCCCGGTCTTTTTTGGGTCTGCGCTCAACAACTTCGGGGTGCGCGAGCTCTTGGACGCATTCGTCCAATACGCCCCTCCCCCGCGCCCGCGCCTGGCCCGCCAGCGTCGGATCGATCCCGATGAGCCCGCATTCACCGGCTTTGTCTTCAAGATCCAGGCCAATATGGACCCGGCGCACCGTGACCGGATTGCCTTTGTGCGGGTCTGTTCGGGCAGCTATCGCAAGGGGATGAAGATGCGTCACGTACGCACCGGCAAGACCCTCCAGGTGGCCAATGCCCTCACCTTCCAGGCCGACGAACGCCGTCAGGCCGAGGAGGCCTGGCCTGGGGATATCATCGGGCTGCATAACCATGGCACCATCCAGATCGGCGATACCTTTACCGAGGGTGAGGATCTCAAATTCGAAGGTATCCCCTATTTTGCCCCTGAGCTCTTTCGGCGGATTGTGCTCAAGGACCCCTTGCGGATGAAGGCATTGCAAAAGGGGGTCATGCAGCTTGCCGAGGAGGGCGCCACCCAGTCATTTAGACCGCTTAAAAACAACGATCTGATCCTCGGTGCCGTCGGGATGCTGCAATTCGAGGTGGCTGCCTATCGATTGCGCTCGGAATACGGGGTTGAGGCAGCGATCGAGCCGGTCGGGATCAAGACTGCCCGCTGGATCCACTGCGAGGACCCGCGGGTCCTGGAGCGATTCAAAGAGAAATGCTTCGAATACCTCGCCCTCGATGGGGATGACCATCTGGTCTATCTTGCCCCGACCCTGGTCAATCTCAGCCTAGCCGAGGAGCGCTGGCCAGAGGTGCGCTTTTTGGCCACCCGCGAGCTATAGGGCGCTGGAGGCGGATGCTGACCCAGCGGATCTGAATGCAGCGCTCAGCTTGGTCGTGAAGAAGGCTCGTCACCCCGGTGAAAACCCGGGTGCAGGAGTCCTTACCCGATAGTGCCGACAGCCCTGGATTCCGGCTTGCGCCGGAATGATGCGCCCTCTCCAGGCGCAGTCTGGGCCGCGCCTCGCATCAGAGTGGTCAATGGATTCCTGTTCGGCATTCAGATGAGAACGATGTCATATTGCTCCTGGGTATAGAGTGCCTCGGCCTGGAGCTTGATCGGGCGCCCGATGAACTCCTCGAGCTCAGCGAGATGGGCCGACTCCTCATCGAGCAGCCGGTCCACCACCTCGGGCGAGGCCAAGACCAGAAAGGTCTTGACCTCGAATTGGCGCGACTCGCGCAGGATCTCGCGGAAGATCTCATAGCAGGTCGTCTGGGCGGTCTTGATTGAGCCTCGCCCCCCGCAGCACGGGCAGGGCTCACAGAGGATGTGTTCCAAGGATTCGCGGGTGCGCTTGCGGGTCATCTCGACCAGACCCAGGGATGAGACCTCGCTGATCTGGGTCTTGGCATGGTCGCGGGCCAGGCACTTCTCGAGGGCGCGCAAGACCTGGCGCTTGTGTTCCTCCTCGATCATATCGATGAAATCGATAATGATGATCCCACCGAGGTTGCGTAACCTCAGTTGCCGGCAGATCGCCTGGGCCGCCTCGAGATTGGTCTTAAAAATGGTCTCTTCCAGATTGCGGTGGCCGACGAAGGCGCCGGTGTTGACATCGATCGTCGTCATGGCCTCGGTCTGGTCGATGACCAGATGCCCGCCGGATTTGAGGCTCACCTTGCGCTGGAGTGCCTTGCGGATCTCCTCCTCGACGCCATAGAGATCGAACAGGGGGCGCTCACCCTGATAATGCTCGATGCGCGAGGCTATGTCTGGAATATAGTTGGATGCAAAATCCAGCGCCCTCTCGACCATGGTGCGCGAATCGATACGGATGCGCTCGACCTCAGGGGTGACCAGATCGCGCAGCGCCCGCAACGCCAGGGGCAGATCGCCATGGATCAGGGCGATCTGGCTGGTATTGGCGCAGCGCTCGCGAATCCCCGACCAGAGCTTGAGCAAAAAGGTGATATCCTTTTCGATTGCCTCTTCGCTGACCCCCTCGGCGGCGGTACGGGCGATGAACCCTCCCTCGATGCCCTGGCACTCGACCTGACGCTGGAGCATCTCGCGCAGCCGGCGCCGCTCCTCTTCATCCTCGATCTTTTGTGACACCCCGGTCGTCGCCACCTTGGGCATATAAACCAGATAACGCGAGGCGATCGAGAGGTTGGTGGTCAGGCGCGCCCCCTTGGTACCCAAGGGGTCCTTGACTACCTGGACCACGATGAGATCGCCCTCATGGACCAGCTCATGGATCTGGGCGCCGTTTGGACTGCAGACGCTATGGATATCCGAGGCATGAAGAAAGGCGGCCCGTTCAAGCCCGATATCCACAAATGCCGCCTGCATTCCCGGGAGGACGCGACAGACCCGGCCCTTATAGATATTCCCGACCAGGCCACAGCGTTCGGCGCGTTCGATGATGATCTCTTGCACCACCCCGTTTTCGACAACGGCCACCCGAGTCTCGGGGGGGGTGACATTGATCAGGACCTCTTCAGTCACGGCTAGGTCTCAGCGGGAAAGGTTGACATAGAATCCGGTGCGAGTAGTGTAACCCCAGCCTGCTGCAGTAGACCGCCGGTCTCATACAGCGGCAAACCCATGACCCCCGAATAACTGCCCTGCAAGTCCACCACAAACAAGGCACCCAGGCCCTGGATGGCATAGCCGCCGGCCTTATCCTGAGGCTCACCGCTCAACCAATAGCTCCATTGTTCATACCAGGTGATCGTCCGAAATCTCACCTGGCTGATACTCAGCGCATACCTGGTTGCGCAGGGGTCAGCCAAGGCAACCCCGGTTAGCACCCGATGGGTCTGACCAGATAACAGGGTCATCATGCGCTGAAAATCGGGCCAGTCGCGCGGCTTGCCCAAGATCTCTTGGCCAATGACCACAGCGGTATCGGCGGCAAGCACCGGACGCGGATCCCCAGGATCGATCCAGGCGCGCCCTGAGGCGGCCTTGGCCAGCGCCAGGCGCCGGACATAGTCCTCGGCTGACTCGCCGCCCTGCCGGCGCTCATCCACCTCGGAGGCGATCTGCACAAACCGGACCCCGATCTGGCGCAAAAGCTCGGCGCGGCGCGGCGAGCATGAGGCGAGATAGATCTGGTGGGTTTGCTGGGACCCTGCATCGGTTTTATCTGGAACATTCATGGGTCTGGATCAAGCCCGATGATAGGGATGGCCCTGGATGAGACTCCAGGCCCGATACAGTTGCTCGGCCAGGAGGATGCGGACCAGTTGATGCGGCAAGGTCAGTGCTGACAGGGACCAGATGGCGCTGGCTTGTTTTAGACAGTCATCAGCCAGCCCCTCTGCACCCCCAATCAAGAAGACGCGGTCGCGCCCGTCGGCAAGCCACAGACGCAGACGCTGGGCCAAATCCTGGGTGCTCCAGGGTTGCCCATGCTCATCGAGGGCGATGAGCTCGGCACCCTTAGGCGCGGCCTTGAGCAGCCTTCGCCCCTCCTCGGCGCGCACCTGGTCGGCCGGCAGATTGCGTGCCCGTTGCGCCGGTTCGATCTCGATCAGATTGAGCGCGCATTCGGGTGGCAGACGCCGCGCATACTCGCGATAACCCTCCGAGATCCAGGTCGGTATCCGCCGGCCGATACACAATATATGCAATTTCATCAGTTATCCGTCTTCACCAAGATCCCCCCGTCAGGCTGGGGTGCCTTTCCCGAGACCGCTTTAAACCCGGGCGCGCGTCGATTTCCAAGCGCTTCCTGCCTGCGCTATGATCTTGCCATCCGCGGGTTTAGGCCATACCTTCGCTTGGCCCCTCCCGCAGCGTCTCAGATCGAACGGAGAACCTCCATGGGTGTTGCTGGCATCAGCATTTGGCAGCTTTTGATCATCCTCTTGATCGTCATCCTGTTGTTTGGAACCAAGCGTCTAAAAAACATCGGCTCAGACCTAGGCGAGGCGATCCGCGGTTTTCGCAATTCGCTCGCCAACTCAGACAAGGAGAAGGAGGAGGCCAGCGGCCCAGCCCATCTCAACCAAGCCCCTGAATCACGCGCCAGCGAACCCCAGGCCCGCTCCGCCGATTCAGGCGTCCAACGCGACCGTCCTTGATTGGGCCTTCGTGCCGGACAGATTCGCTGCATGTTCGATATCGGTTTTCAGGAGCTCTTACTCGTGACGGTGGTGGCTCTGGTCGTGATGGGGCCCGAGCGCCTACCGCAGCTCGCGCGGATGGCCGGAAAATGGATCGGGCGGGCGCGCCGTACCCTGATCAGTGTCCAGCAGGAGATCGAACGCGAGCTGAAGGCCGAGGAGCTGAAGCGGGTCCTCGATGAACAGGCCAGGCGTCGGCCATTGGAGACCATCCTCGATGAACCAGCCCATCGGGTTGTCTCCCTAGACCCTGGGCGTACCGACACCTCGCCGCCTGCTCATCAGCCAGCTGCCCTTGACCTGAGCAAGGGTAAAGACAGCGGCACCCCCGCTACTCCCCCCCGCCAGACCCCGCGCCCATGACCGCCCGATCCTCGCCCTCGCTCGGTCATGCCTTTTGCTTCGGGCCCTTGCCCTCGCAATGACGTACCCTAGGCTCTGAAACAGATGGATAAGGCGCAACCACTTCCTCAACCACGGCGGCGGATTGCGCCTCTTGTGGTTCACCTGCTCCTACCCCTGCTGATCCTGGCGCTGGGGATCAGTGGGCTGATCGTGCTCAAGTCAACCCGCCCCCGTCCCCATCCGGTGCCGGCGCAAGAGCGGATCTGGCGGGTGTCGGTTATCTATCCAACCCCTGCCCAACACCAACCGGTCTTGGTTCTATTTGGGCGTATCGAGGCCCCTGACCGCATCCGCGCAACCGCCCCTTTCGCCGGCAGGCTCTTGGAGGTGCGGGTGCGCGACGGCGATGCAGTCGAGTCAGACACCCTGCTTGCGCGTCTCGACCCTAAGGACATCGAACCCCGGATCGCCAAGGCGCGCGCTGAGGTCGAACGCGAACGCTTGCGCCATATCCATGACCGCACAGCCCTAGAGCAAGAACGCGAGATCCTGCGCCTGGCCCAGATCGCCTTGGACCGCGCCCAGTCGGTGCAGTCCAAGCAGCTCGGTTCCGAGGCCAGCGTGGACAGCGCCCGCGAGCAATATGCCCGCGCCCGTCTGGCGGTGACCTTACGCGAACAATCGCTTGCCGAACATCCGGCGCGTTTGGCGGTTTTGGAGGCAGCACTCGCCGAGGCCGAACGCGACCGAGAACGCGCCTGGATCCGTGCACCCTTTGCCGCGCGGATCGCCTCGGTCGAGGCGGCCGCCGGCGAGCAGCTCCAGCCCAATCAGCCGATCCTGACCCTCTATCCGAGCGCAGGTCTTTATGTACGCGCCAAGGTCCCCGGTAGTCATGTCTCTGAGCTCAGAGAGGCATTGACCCAAGGCCAGCAGCTTGCGGCTCGGGGCGAGTCTGGGGGCCAGCCCTTTAGCGCCACCCTGGAGCGGCTGGCTGGCGAGGCCGATGCCCGGGGGGTCGATGCCCTACTGCGGGTCGAGCCCGGCGTCGACCTGCCCTTGGGCGCATTGGCCGAGCTTCGGCTCCAACGTCCCCCTACTCCATCAACCATCGCCCTGCCCTTCTCCGCCCTCCATGGGTCGAACCGTATCTTTGCCGTACGCGCTGGACGCCTCCGGGCACTCGCCTGCGAGCGTATCGGCGAGCTTACCGATGGGCGGGTGGTGTTGCGCGTCCCTGAGCTTCAGGCCGGTGAGACCATCATGGTCACCCATCTGCCGCATGCGATCGATGCGTTGAAGGTCGAGATCGTCGGGGGAAGCGCCGATGCCTCGCGCAACGCCGTCGTCTCGCCGCCAACCTCATAAATGATCGCACTCTTCGTCCGCCACCGGCTGCTCGCCAATCTCCTGATGGCGGGGATGTTGATTCTGGGCGCCGTAGCGCTCGCGCGGATGAATATCCAGTTCTTCCCGAGCTTTGCTCTCGATATCGTCGCGGTACGGGTGGTCTGGAGCGGGGCCTCCGCCGAGGATGTCGAAAGCGGCATCATCATCCCACTCGAGGAGCGGCTTAAAACGGTCGATGGTCTCAAAAAACTCACCGCCACCGCTGCCCAGGGGATCGCCAGCATGACCCTGGAGCTCAAGGAGGGCACAGACCCCCTGCTCGCGCTCGATCAGGTCCGCCAGCGGGTGGACGAATTTCGCAATCTTCCCAAGGATGCCGAGACCCCTCAGATCTTTCGCGTCTCCCGCTATGAGCCGGTCGCGCGTCTCCTGGTCTCGGGACCGGATCTTGAGACCCTGCGCCCCTGGGTGCGGCAGTTTGAGCGCGAGCTTCTCGCGCGCGGGATCGATCGGGTAGACATCTCGGGTCTTCCCGAGGAGCGGATCGCCATCCAGGTGCCGGCCGCCGCACTCGAGACCCTAGGCCTGGCGCTCGATGGCATTGGCGAGCAGCTGGGGCGTCTGGCCCGCGACCTGCCGGCAGGGATCGCAGGCGAATCGGACGGCGCGCGTGAGATCCGCGGTCTTGAACAACGCCGCCAGGCCTCGGAGTTTCTAGACCTGCCGATCATCGCGAGCGATCGCACCCTCGTACGTCTGGGGGATATCGCAACCATCGTGCGTGAGTCCCGCCCCGCAAGCCTCGCGCTCCATTCCATCCCTGTCGGCCAAAACCCCGGGCCGCTTGCCGACAAACCGGTGACGGTCGAGCTGTTGCTCCAGCGCGCCGAGCAAGGCCATTCGCTGCGCGCAGCGCGGATCTTGGATCGCTGGCTTGCCGAAACCCGCCCCATCCTGCCACCCTCGATCGATCTTCGGGTCTTTGATGCCCAATGGCAGGTCATCGCCGATCGCATCAATCTTTTGGTTAAAAACGGCCTCCAGGGTCTGGTCTTGGTCTTGACCCTGCTGTTTATCTTTTTGCCCGGTCGGGTGGCCTTTTGGGTGGCGATGGGTATTCCCACTGCCTATCTGGCGGCGCTGGCGCTGCTGTGGGCGCTGGGCGGCAGCATCAATATGATGAGCCTATTTGGGTTGCTTCTGACCCTGGGCATCATCGACGATGATGCCATTGTGGTCGGCGAATACGCCGAGATGCGTTTCAGTCAAGGGCTTGCTCCCGCAGAGGCGGCGATCCTCGGGGCAGAGCGGATGTTCTGGCCGATCATGGCCTCGGGTCTGACCACGATCGCCGCCTTCCTGCCTCTGATGCTGGTCGGGGGGATCATGGGCAATATCCTGCGCGATATCCCTTTTGTCGCGATCACTGTGCTCGCCGCCTCGCTCGTCGAGGTCTTTTTGGTGATGCCCAATCATCTGCGCATGGCCTTTGAGCAGCATCGGGCGGTCAAGGCCCCACGCTGGCGCGAGCAGGTCAATGCCGCATTCGAGCATTTCCGCGAGCAGATCTATCGCCCCATCCTGATCTGGGCGCTGCGCTGGCGCGGGGTGACCCTGAGCCTGGTCATCGCCTTGATGCTCTTGGCGGTGGGTCTGCTTGCCGGTGGGCGGGTGCCATTCGTCTTTTTTCCGACGCCTGAGTCGCAACTGATCTTTGCCAATATCACCTTCGTCGCCGGCACCCCGCGCGAACAGACCGCGGCCTTTCTGGCTGAGCTCGAGCGCACCCTCATCGCCGCCGAAGACGAGCTCGGCGGTCATCTGATCGAGTCGGCGGTCGCGCGCCTGGGGACCACGGTCATGGTTGAGGCGGGGGCTGCGCCGAGCGGCGATCAACTCGCCTCGATCCTGGTCCAGCTTGTCCCCTCAGAACAGCGCAGGGTGCGTAACGAGCGCTTCATCGCCACCTGGCGCGCCAAGACGCCCCTGCCCGCCGGTCTTGAAAGCCTGGTGATCTCGGAGCGCCGGCCAGGACCACCTGGGCGGGATCTGACCGTCCGTCTGGTCGGAGAGGACGCCGAACGCCTGAAGACCGCAGCACTTGAACTTGCCCAAAGCCTGGAATCCGTCCCCGGGGTCTCGAATCTGGTCGATGATCTGCCATTCGGGCGCGAGCAATTGATCTATCGCCTGACCCCCCAAGGACTGGCATTGGGGTTGACCACCGAGTCGCTCGGTCGCCAATTGCGCGCGGCCTTCGATGGCTATCTCGCCCAATTGGTCCAGGTGGGCCAGGATGAGCTCGAGGTGAGGGTGCTTTTGCCGCGCGCCGAGCGCGAGCGCCTGGATACCCTCGAGCAGCTTTTGGTGCGCGCCCCCGACGGACGCTTCGTGCCTTTGAGCAGCGTGGCCTCTTGGGAGACGCGGCGGGGGTTTGAGGCCCTGCGCCATGCCAATGGCCGACTGGCGGTCGAGGTCTCGGGCGATGTGGATCGGGCACTCAATACCCCAGACAATGTCCGCGCTGCCCTGGAAGGTGAACTCTTGCCCGAGCTGGTCGCGCGCTATGGGATCGAGTATAGCTTCGAAGGACGTGCTGCCGACCAGCGCGAGACCCTGGGCGATATGCAGCTTGGCGTCGTTCTGGGCTTGATACTGATCTACATGATTTTGGCTGCGGTCTTCGGGAGCTGGGGCTGGCCGTTGGTGGTGATGACCGCTATCCCCTTGGGTCTGGTGGGCGCACTCGCCGGCCATTGGTTGCTTGGGTTGGATCTGACCATCCTATCTCTCTTTGGTCTTTTTGGGCTGTCTGGGATCGTGGTCAATAACGCGATCATCCTGGTCAGCCTGTATCAGGAGCTGCGTGAAGCGGGGATGCCGGTCGAGGAGGCACTGGTCGAGGCCGCAGTCGCCCGCTTGCGAGCCATGTTGCTCACCTCAGTGACCACTGTGGTCGGTCTCGGCCCGCTGATCTTTGAAAAAAGCCTCCAGGCGCAGTTTTTGATCCCCATGGCGGTCTCCCTGGCCTTTGGCGTCGGCTTTGCGACCGTGTTGGTCTTGATCTTTACCCCTGCACTGTTATCGCTGTATGAGGAACTCCAGACAAGGCTGCGCAGCCGTTAGAGGCAGGTCATCCGACGCGCCCTCTACTCCGTCATTCCGGCCGCCCCTGCATCTTCATCATTCCGGGGTACCCTCCCCTTGTCATTCCGGAATAAGCTGGAATCCAGGAAAAGCCATCGGCGGCGTCAGGGGTGTCAGGGGTTTTCTAGACCCCGGCTTTCGCCGGGGTGACAAAGCAGGTGTCATTCCGGCACAGGAATGTCGCCCGACTGCCGCCAGCCCGCCTGCCGTGTGACCCAAGAAGGTGTCATTCCGGTCCAGGAATATCGCCCCGGTGCAAACCGAGACCGGGATCGACCTCTTGCTTCGGGCCTGCTGGCCCTCGCAATGACGTTGTTCCGGTAAGGGTCTTCAAGGGATCAGGGCCGCGCGGACGGCATCCAGATCCAGGCGTTCGAGATAGGCCTCAAGCGGTTGGGGATCGTTTAAGCCCTGACCCTTAGCCTGGACCAGCAGCCGATTGTCGATCACGAACATGAGCCTGTAATCCTGGCTGCCGGGGGCATGTTCGAGCAATCCCCGCTGACCCTTGAAGGCATAGGGTCTCATATTGGGCGTGCTCTGCATGACCACGGGTAGAGAGAGTGCAGCAGTCAGCATGGGCAGCAGGGGCGAATCCACAGCCAGATTGAGCTCGATCTCAGCGCCATCCCCGCGCCGATAGCGCCGGCTGAGGGTGGTCCCGGTGATCATGGCCGCTAGTCCGGCCGTCTGGGTCTCAGCTGCATCCGCTGTCCAACCCGGCAGGGGTTCGGGCAATAGGCGGATGAGATGGGCAGCCAGCCGTTCCTGGATTTGCCCAATGGCAAAATTGAGCGCATCCACTGCCGATCGGTATTGGCCAGACTCATAGAATCGGCGCGCTGCATCCAGCCGGTCGAGTATCTCATCGGCGCCTGCCGGGCTTGAACACAGGGCTGCGGCGGCGAGCACGAGCGTTCGAATACGCAGTCTTGGCATCGGCTGATCCTCACTCATCAGGTAAATTCACGGCGCAGACGGGTTTGCAGAGCGCGCGCCTGGTTGAGCGATTCTTTGAGCATCAGGCGCTGTAATGGTTTCAGCGCCTCGGGCCTGATGCGCTCAGGCGAGTCCTGGGCGGGCGCCCTCAGTTGCTGTTCGAGACGCAGATGCTCGATGAATTGGAAACAGTCGATCTCAGCGGCGCATGTCTCAGCGCTCAGTTGCCGATTGGCAGCGCTTGCGCGCAAGCGATCGGCGGTATGGGTGACCCATAGACCATCCTTCAGGGCCCAGATCCGCGCTGCCTCGATGAAAAAGCGGGCACCCTGGCGTTTGAGGTCGAACCTCGGCAGACCCTGGCCCAGGCGGCCGAGCCTCAGAGGCCCCATCCAGCCCAAGGGCGGTGCACTCCTGAGGCTATGGACGGCGAGATGGCGCAAAAATTCGGGATGCTCAGGCAGGATCTGGATCAGCCAGGCGCGCAAGCGATCGACCGGCTCAGCGCTACCATAGAGCGGGCGAAAGTCAAGACAACCGACCGGATGATCGTTCGCAGGGGTGGGGGATTGCAGCCAGCGCAAAAAACGCGCCTGCCATTCAGATTCGCTCAAACACCAATCGGGATGCCCTGCCATGACCCCATCGGGGCAATGGCTGAACCCCAAGCGATGGAGCGCCTCGTTGACGGCGCGGGCAAAGGTTAGCAAACCTTGGCGCACCTCAGGGGTGCTGGCTGGGTCGGGGGGGACGAACAACAGGGCATTGTCTTGCTCCATCCTAAAGCTCGGCTCGAGCCGCCCTTCGCTACCCAAGGTGATCCAGCACCAGGAAACAGGTGGCAGATCGGATTCGTCTTCGATCAATTCGATGACCCGGATGGCAATGAGGTCATTGAGTCCGGAGAGCCACTGGGCAAGCGACTCAATCCCCAATCCAGCCCGGAAAAGCTCGACCCCTCGGCGTCTGATGCGGTCAACGGCCTTGAGCATCGCCAGCAGGTCACGCGCCCGACCGATCTCGGCGATCAGTTCATCCGCATCGGTCGCCGGCAGACCCAGGAGATCGGTTTGGGAAAGCAGCCCATAGAGGGCACCGGAGGGCTCGGTGAGGATCAGATAGCGGACGCCGCGCTTGGCCATCATCACCTTGGCGCGATGGATGGGTGCATCGGCGACCAAGGTTGGGGGGGCACCGAGCATGTGGTTGGTCACGGGATCCTCGAGCGTGCCCCCCTCGAAACCGATCGCATGGAGCAGATCGCGCAGGGTCACCAGACCCAGAGGCAGCTGGGTGTAGGGATCGGCCACCACAGCTGCGTCCTTTTCCTCCTGGCTGAGACGATACAGCAGCTCGCGCAGTCTGGTCTCAGGGGTGACCACTACAGCCTCTTGGCGGATGCGCGCGCGCACACTGTCGCGGTCGGTCGCCTCTGAGGGAGTCCAGGCAGACTTGCTCATCACCATAGGTCGATTGCCCCCCCCAGCGTCGCCTCAGGTCGGGGTCTCGAGCAGGGTACGCACCCGCTCGATCAGCTCATGGGTCGAGAACGGCTTGGTGAGATAGGCGTCGGCACCAAGCTTTAGACCTCGGTCGCGATCGGTGGCGCGTCCTTTGGCAGTGAGCATCAAGACCCGCAGATGTTTAAGCCCTGGATCGGCGCGCACCGACTCGAGCACGGCAAAGCCATCAAGCTTCGGCATCATAACATCCAGGATCACCAAATCAGGCCGGTGGGTGCGGATCGCCTCGAGCGCTGTCTCACCATCGCGAGCGACCTGGATCTCATAGCCAGAGCGTTTCATCAAAAACTCGAGGGCGATGAGAATATGGGGCTCGTCATCAATGATCAGGATGGACTTCATGGTCAGAACCTGCTGGATCATGGGGCCCCTCACCCCGGCGTAAGCCGGGGCACACCGGCACAGGCCTGGGTCTAGGGGTGCTGGCTTCCGGATTTGTCCGGAATGATAGCGTCAGAATGACAGGCAGGGAGTTCGACGCAAAGCTTAGCACCCCTTGGTTGGCGATTTTCAGCCCAGATGCGCCCGCCGAGATGGGTGATGATCCGGCGGCTAATCGGTAATCCCAGGCCGGTCCCCAAGGGTTTGGCACCGCCGGCCGAGCTCTGATGAAAGCGTTCAAAGATCAGCTCGAGCTCGGCGGCCGGGATCCCTGGGCCATTGTCGGCCACATTGAGCCGCCAGACCGGACCCAGGCGTCTGAGACCGATCTCGATCCGGCCAGATCCCGAAGGGGCGAACTTGGCAGCATTGGCAATGAGGTTTTCGAGCACCTGGATCAGGCGGTCGCGATCGCCCCAGACCCAGGCCGGTTCAGGAGGTAGATCAAGCTGGACGCTGATCCCCCGTTCTTTTACAAGGGGCGCGGTCATGGTCACCGTATCTTCGACGAGATGTTGCAGCGCCAGGATCTCGGTGTGCCAGTCGGCGTGACCGGATTCGATCTTGGCTAGATCCAGGACCTGATCGACCAGACGCGATAGGCGCTCGGCCTCGCTGACCAGGATCGCGAGAAAGCGCTGGCGTTGCTCGGGATCGAGGTCTGGATGATCGCGTAGGATCTCGGCAAAGGCCCGGATCGAGGCGAGGGGGGTACGCAGTTCATGGGTCACTGAGGACATGAAATCGTCTTTGAGTCGATCCAGCTCCTGGAGACGCTCATTGGCTGCCCGCAGCTCGGCGGTGGCCGCCTCGAGGTCGCGCGACTTTTGTTCGAGCTGTTGGCTATAGAGTCGCACCTGCCAGGCCTCATCGAGGATGGCGAGCACCTCCTCCAGACCCAACGACTCCTCCTGAGTGACCGAGGCGATCATCAGGCGCGCCGAGGCGCTGCCGATCGCCCCCGACAACAGGGTCTCGGCAAACCCGACTGTCTCGGGATCGGCTGGCAGCTCATCAGACGAGCTGAAACCTCGCGTCCGGGCATGTTTGGCAAATGCCAGCCGGGTGCGTTCCGGGCCGAGAAAGCGTTCGGTCAAGGCCAGGAGCTCGCGGACATCGGCCTGGCCGCGCCAAACCGAGGTGCGATTGCGCCTGGGGTCACGCAGGATATCGACGAATAAACGGGCCTGGGCGGCCTCGATGGGCCGCGGGGTGCGCAATGATGAAACCCCGATAAACATCAACAGATTGGCAGTCAGGCTCCAAAACAGCCCATGGGTGATCGGATTCCAGCCTTCCAGGCCAAAGAGCGCCTGGGGCGCTAGGAAGGCCAGCCCGCCGATCCCCGAATCCATGAATGCCGGAGGTAGCCAGCCCGATTTGGCAAATGAAGGCAGCAACAGGGTATAGACCCAGATCAGAAAACCGACGAGCAACCCGGCCAGGGCGCCCTCGCGTGTCCCGCCACGCCAATAAAGACCTCCGATCAGGGGCGGGGCGAACTGGGCTACGGCCACAAAGCTGATCAACCCGATATTGACCAGGGCATAGGCCTCGCCGGCCAGCCGGTAGTAGAGATAACTCAATACCAGGATACCGAGGATCGCTAGACGCCGGATCATCAATAACAACTGGCCCAGATGCGCCCGGGGTTGATGGCGCGGCCACAGGCGCATCAATAATGGCAAGACTAGATCATTGCTGACCATGGTCGAGAGCGCGACGGTCTCGACGATCACCATCCCAGTCGAGGCCGACAACCCGCCAATGAAGACCAGGAGTGCCAGATCCGGCCGCTTCATGGCCATGGGGACGGTCAGCATGAAGGTATCGGCGGCCGTGGATCCGTCCGGAAAGATAGACAGTCCAGCCAAGGCGATCGGGATCACGAACAGATTGATCAACCAAAGATAGAGCGGGAACAGCCAGATCGCCCGCCGCAGATGGCGTTCATCGCTATTCTCGACCACGGCCACCTGGAATTGGCGCGGCAATAGAATGATGGCCAGACCGGCGAGCAGATTGACCGCAAACCAGTCATACAAGGGAGGGAGCCGAGGCGAGAGAACCGGCGCCAAACGCTGGGCAAGTGCCGGGTCTGACACCAGGGTCTCCAAGGAGAGTCCATCCGGGGCCATGAGTTCGAGGGTGACAAAGACCCCCAGCGCCAAAAAGGCGAAGAGCTTGACCAAGGACTCGAAGGCAATGGCCGCAACCAGGCCCTCGTGACGCTCGCTGACATCGAGCTGGCGAGTACCGAACAGGATCGCAAAGGCTGCGAGCAAGAGAGCGACGGCAAAGGCGGAGTCATGCCACAGGGGCAAGGCGGTGGTCTCGGGCATGCGCACCTGCGGATAGTGGCGCAGGATCTCAAAGCTCCAAGAGACGGCCTTGAGCTGGAGGGCGATATAGGGGATGACCCCGAGCACGGCGATCAGGGTGACCAGACCGCCTAAGAGTTGGCTCTTGCCATAGCGCGAGGCGATGAAATCGGCGATCGAGGTGATCCGCGCCGACTTGCTGATCCGGATCATCTTGAGCAAGACCGAGGCCCAGAGCAACGCCGAGAGGGTTGGCCCGAGATAGATGGGCAAGAAACCGATCCCGGTCTCCGCAGCCTGACCCACGCTGCCATAAAAGGTCCAGGCGGTACAATAGACTGCCAGCGACAGGGCATAGACGGTCGGCTGGGCGATCACCGAGCGCCCCCTTTCGACGCGCCGCTCGGCCCAATAGGCGATGGCAAAGAGCAGACCCACATAGGCCAGCGAGATGGCGATGATCGCGAGGCTGAGGATCATGGGTCATCGCGATTCGCGGCGGTGATCCAGGCCGCCCCCAGGATCACCAGGGCCCAAACGCCATAGAGATAAAGATCCAGCGAGGGGATCCCCAACCAGGGACCCAGCAGATCATGACGCCCAACCAGGGGGGAAAATAAAAGCACCAGGGCGATGCTGAAGAGGGTCAAAAGACGCTGCCTGAGGAGCGAACGGCGGGCGACGGGCGGTGATTGATCGCTCCCCGCTCGCTTTTCCAAACCCGCTGTTGGCTTATCCCCGTTCATCTTTCCGCGGCGTCATTGCGGCGCCGTTATTCCAGCGCAAGCCAGCCAAGTCATTTTGGCCTTATTCCCCTGTAGCATTCCGGCGCGCCCTCTACCCCGTCATTCCGGCGCAAGCCGGAACCCAGGATCCGGAATGCAGCGCAAAGGCCAGAATCGTTGGCGCTGCCGGTAAAGTCTCCTGGACCCCCGCTTTCGCCGGGGTGACGGGAGTGGAGATTGGTCACCATGTTCGCCTTTCCCAGCTCAAGCGAACCCTCTTCAGTGGGTGCGCTGGCGATAGCGCCAGGGCGTTTGTTGCTCGCCAGGGCGACTCCAAATCCCGCGTTTGGCCTGTTTGGCCTCGCGCTTGGCGCGGGCATAGCGGGGATTGTCGCAAAATCGCTCGTAGACCGCTGCCTGGCCTGCTGCGACCTGTTCGAGATTGAGCAAACGCGGGCTGGGGCCAAGGGTATAGATCTCGCCGACGATACGTCCATATTGGTCGCGGTCGATCCTGACCAGCCTGACCTCGCGCGGGGTGATCGATTCGAGATGGGCGCGCGAGCGCTCGCCCCAGGGGTGCTGTCCCAGCTCGGGGGCGTCGATGCAATAGAGCCTGACCTTGACCGGTTTGACCCCACAGCGCAATTGCAGGGTATCGCCATCGTTTATCCGCTCGACCCGGCAGGTCTGGCTGCCCCAACCCAGGGTCCAGCTGGCAGGGAGCAGATCCGCCGCCCAGGTGATCAAGGCAGCAGCCAGGGCGCTGGCTGCGGCTACCGACAGACCTAGGCGTCTACGGAGCAAAGCGCTAAGCGGGCGTTTCAGCAGATCTTGCGGCCTTTTGAACATCGGGATCGATCCCCAGGAACGAATGGCAAAGGGCGAGTCGACTCAGAAGGTTCGACTCAGAAGGTCTTCACTGCGCATGCCCTACCCCGCCCACTTTGGCCTTATCAATCCCCGCTTGCCAATTCGCGCAGCCGCCATTGGAAATGGCTCAACAGGCGCGAGCGGATCTTTTTTTCCTTGTGTTTGGCCGCCGCGGCCAGACGTTTCTCGGACAGGAGGATCAGGGTCTCCTGGGCCCCTTTTTGGTTTTCATCCACGGGCGTGCGCTGGATATAGGTCCCGTCGGGGCACATCTCCCAGGCCGAGCGGCTGTCGGCAAGCTGGACATCCAGGATCAGACGCAGCTCCTGGCGCAGATCAGGGTTTTCAACCGGGGCCAGGACCTCGACCCGGCTTTCCAGGTTGCGCCGCATCATATCCGCCGAGCCGATGTAATACTCCTCATCGCCGCCATTGTGGAAATACAGGATACGGGCATGTTCCAAAAAACGCCCGACAATCGAGAGGACCCGGGCCCGCTCGCTCAAACCCGGGATTCCTGGGCGAAACCGACAGGTATCGCGCACGATAAGATCGATCTGGACACCGGCACGTGCGGCCTTATAGAGGGCACGGGTGATATCCGGATCTTCGAGCGCATTCATCTTCATCTGGATCAGACCATTGCCAGCGCGTTTGTGATGCTCGATCTCGCGATGGATTTTGTCCAGGATGGCGCGCTTGAGGGTATGGGGGGCAGCCAGGATCTTGCGATAGCTCGGCGGCGGCGAATAGCCAGTGAGATAATTGAAAAGCTCAGTCAGATCCTGACCGAGCTCCTCGTCACAGCCTAGTATCCCCAGATCCGCATAGAGCTTGGCCGTGCCCGGATGATAGTTGCCGGTCCCGATGTGATAATAACGCCTGAGCTGCGAATAATCGCGGCGCACCACAAAGATCAGCTTGCAATGGGTTTTCAGGCCCATCACTCCATAGTTGACATGGATGCCCTCGGACTCCAGGCGTCTGGCCCATTGGATATTGGCTGCCTCATCGAACCGCGCCTTGAGCTCGACCAGCACCGCGACCTGCTTGCCGTTGCGCGCTGCCTGGATCAATGAATCCAGAATGGCCCCGCCCGAGGTGCGATACAGGGTCATCTTGATCGCCAACACCTTGGGGTCTTCGGCCGCAGTGCGCAAAAACCGCTCGACCGAGGTGCTGAATGGCTGATAGGGATGCTGGAGCAGGATCGGCCCGTGTTCGCGGATGATATGAAAGATATTGCGCCGGTCGTTGGCCAGAAGCGGATGATCGACCGGGCGATGCGGTTTGTCATGAAGCTCGGGGCGCTCGAGCGTCGCCAGCTCAAAGAGATCGCGCATCGCCATCAATCCTTGAACCTCGATCACATCCTCGGTCTCGTTCAGACCCAGTTCAGCAGCCAGCATCCCGCGATGGGTCGGGTCCATACCCGGCTCGATCTCCAGACGCACGATGGGTGCAAAATGACGTTCGCGCAGCTCGCTTTCGATGAGCTCTAGCAGGTCATTGGCCGCCTCGACATCCGCCTCGACGATCGCATTGCGGGTGACCCGAAAGAGTTCACAGGAGACGAATTCCATCCCCGGAAACAGCATATCGAGGTTATTGACGATCAGGTCTTCCAGCGTGACATAGGTCTGGGTCCCATCGACGGCGATGAAGCGTTTGGAGACATCCTTGTGAACCGGGACCTTGACCCGCGCCATATGGACCTCGGTCCCGCCAGGAAAGCGCAAGGTGACCAGGAGATTGAGCGCCAGGTTCGAGATAAAGGGAAAGGGATGGGCAGGATCCATCGCCAGGGGGGTGAGCATCGGAAAGATATTGGCGCGAAAATGCTCGCGCAGTCTGAGCCGGGTCTCCTGGGGCAATGAGCTATAGGGCGAGATGCGGATATCATGGGCATCGAGCTCACGCATTACCTCGACATAGGCACGCTCAAGATCGTTGAGAAAGGCGCGGACCTCTGCCTGACAGTCCTTGAGCTGCTGGAGAGGGGTGCGACCATCGACCCCCGGCGTATGGACGCCGGCGGCAATCTGCTGTTTCAAGCCCCCGATGCGCTTCATGTAGAACTCATCGAGGTTATTGCCGACGATTGCTAGAAACTTGACCCGCTCCAACAGGGGGGTACGCGGATCCTCAGCCTCATGGAGCACCCGGCGGTTGAAGGCTAACCAGGTTAGCTCGCGGCTGAGATATAGGCTAGGATCATTGAGGTCGATTTCGGCTGCCGAATGCTCCCGGGCGACGGGCTGTGCCGTAAGCCCTGCCTCCAGCTGATTATTGTCGTCCTCGATCAGGGCATGGCTCTGGGTCATGGCATTCCTTATCTCGACAGGTAGGTGACGATGGAATGGGTTCAAGGATAGCGGTTGCTTGTTGCAAAGGGATGCCAGGGCAGGATCATTTTAATCCTGACACCCCTTGAAGGTCTTGGGATCGACCCGATTCACCAGAATATAATCCAACGGTTATGGAAATCGTCTCAAAACCAAAACCCGATGCTCAGGCGGCCTTTTAGCCATTGATTCGGCCACCGATGGGCGCATATCGCGAAGCAATTCTAGAGATGACTGAACAGACAGATGGAGCCAATCCCCATGAGCGGATCTCCAGCCTTCGAAGGCATCGTCAAATCAGACTATGAGCACGGCTTCGTCACCGAGATCGAGTCCGATACCCTGCCGCCTGGACTCAACGAGGAGGTGATCCGCACGATCTCTCGGCGCAAGGCTGAGCCTGAATTCATGACCGAATACCGGCTTAAGGCCTATCGCCATTGGCTGAGCATGCAGGAACCCAGGTGGGCATTCGTCGATCATCCGCCCATCGATTTTCAGGCGATCTCCTATTACTCGGCCCCCAAACACTTGAAAGAGGGTCCCAAAAGCCTAGACGAGATAGACCCGGCCTTGCTCGAGACCTACAACAAGCTCGGCATCCCTCTTGAAGAACAAAAGGTATTGGCGGGGATCGCGGTGGATGCGGTTTTCGATAGCGTCTCGGTGGCGACCACCTTTCGCGAGACCCTGGCCCAGGCAGGGGTGATCTTTTGTTCGATCTCAGAGGCCCTGCGCACCTATCCCGATCTGGTCCGCCAATATCTCGGGAGCGTGGTCCCCTATACGGATAATTTCTATGCCTGTCTCAATGCCGCAGTATTCAGCGATGGGACCTTTGTCTATATCCCCAAGGGGGTGCGTTGTCCGTTGGAGCTCTCGACTTATTTCCGCATCAATGCCCGCAATACGGGTCAGTTCGAGCGCACCCTGATCATTGCCGATGTGGGCAGCTATGTGAGCTATCTCGAGGGCTGTACTGCCCCCCAGAGCGATGAAAACCAACTCCATGCCGCAGTCGTCGAACTGATTGCCCTAGATGACGCCGAGATCAAATACTCCACGGTCCAGAACTGGTATCCAGGCGATGCCGAGGGTCGGGGCGGGATCTATAACTTCGTGACCAAACGCGGTGACTGCCGCGGCGCGCGTTCCAAGATCTCCTGGACCCAGGTCGAGACAGGTTCGGCGATCACCTGGAAATATCCAAGCTGTATCCTGCGCGGTGAAGGCTCAGTGGGTGCCTTTTATTCGGTTGCGGTTACCAAGGGCCGTCAGCAGGCGGATACAGGTACCAAGATGATCCATCTCGGCCGTCACACACGCTCGACCATCGTCTCCAAGGGGATCTCCACCGGGTGGGGACGCCAGACCTATCGCGGTCTGGTTAGGGTCGCCCAACGCGCCCAGGGGGCGCGCAATCATACCCAATGCGACTCGCTGCTCATCGGCGATCGCTGCAGCGCCAACACCGTCCCCTATATCGAGGTCAAGAACCCAACCGCCAGGGTCGAGCACGAGGCCACGACCTCCAAGATCAGCGAGGATCAGCTCTTTTATTGCCGGGCGCGGGGCCTGAATGCCGAGGATGCAGTCTCGATGATCGTTAACGGTTTTTGCAAAGAGGTCTTCAATGAGCTGCCGATGGAGTTTGCCGTCGAGGCGCAGAAGCTGTTAAGCATCAGCCTAGAAGGGGCGATCGGTTGAGTCAATCTGGGGTCACCAGCATGTTGTCTATCAAGGGCCTGCGGGCGAATGTCGGCGAACGGGAGATCCTTCAGGGTCTGGATCTGGAGGTCGGTGCGGGGGAGGTCCATGCAATCATGGGTCCCAATGGCTCGGGCAAGAGCACCCTGGCCCATGTGCTGGCCGGGCGCGAGGGTTATACGGTCACGGCAGGTTCAATCAGATTCCTCGGCGAGGATCTCTTAGCGCTTGCCCCTGAGGAACGCGCCCAACGGGGTTTGTTTCTCGCCTTTCAGTATCCAGTCGAGCTGCCGGGGGTCAACAACACCTATTTCCTCAGAACCGCCCTCAACAGTATCCGCAGGGCACGCGGTGAGCCTGAGCTCGATGCGGTCTCCTTTCTGCGCCTGATGCGTGAGAAATTAAAGATCCTGCATCTGGACGATTCACTCCTGAAACGCCCAGTCAATGTCGGCTTTTCGGGCGGCGAAAAGAAACGCAACGAGATCTTCCAGATGACCATACTTGAACCCAGTCTTGCCATCCTGGATGAGACCGATTCTGGACTCGATATCGACGCCCTGCGACTCGTGGCCGATGGGATCAATGCCTTGCGCTCAGCCCAGAGGTCCATGATCCTGGTGACCCATTATCAGCGCCTACTCGATTATATCCAGCCCGATTATGTCCATGTTTTGGCAGGCGGGCGGATCATCCGCTCGGGCGGCAAAGAGCTTGCCCTGGAGCTCGAGCAAAGGGGCTATGGGTGGATCGAGGCGGAGCTTGCAGCATGAATGCCCTGCTGGACGCTGGTCTAGCGCCCTGGCTGAGGGCAATCGACCCAGGGCCCATACCTGCCTGGTGGCAGGAGCGCCGGCGCCGCGCCCTTGAGTCATTGCAAACGCGGCCCCTGCCCCATTCCAAGGAGGAATCCTGGCGCTACACTAGTTTGAACGCCCTGCTCGACCAGGGATTCACGGCGCCCGTTCAACCCTTCACCCCGCCGCCCGCTGAACTCGATGCCCTGTTGATCCCGGGCCTAGACACCCACCGCCTGGTTCTGGTCAATGGATGCTTCGCGCCTGAGCTCTCTTCATCGACACCCCTGCCGGAGGCGGTCAGGATCGGGGGATTGAGCAACTGGTTGGCCGATGATCCTGATCTGCTCGAGGACTGGTTGGGCACGGCGATTGATGGCAAGGCAGCATTCTTTACCCTGCTCAATGAGGCCACGCTTGCGGACGGCCTGGCGATCTGGGTGGGGCGCGGCCTGGTCATCGAGCAGCCACTCGAGGTGATCCATATCTGCTCGGGGCAGGCTGAACCCCCGGTCGCTCAACCACGCCTCCTCGTCCATCTCGAGGCAGGGGCCCAGACCACCTTGATCGAGCGTTATGTGGGGCTGGGCAAAACCCCGACCTGTACCAATGCGGTCATCGAGGTCTCGCTGGCACGCGATGCGGTCTTGCGGCATGAACGTATCCAGACCGAATCCAACCAGGCCTTTCATCTCAGCGGTCTCTATCTCGTCCAAGACCCTGGCAGCAGATATCAGGGGATTCAGATCGGCCTGGGGGGGCGTTGGGCGCGCACCGAACTCAACGTCCGCCTGCAAGGGCCCCATGCCGAGTGCCTGCTCTCCGGGCTTTATGTGGCGGGCGATGGGCAATTGCTCGATTATCATCTGGACATCGAACACCGGGCCCCTGCCTGCCGCAGCCTCGAACATTTCAAGGGCATCCTCTCTGGTCGAGGGCGGGCGGTCTTCGATGGACGGGTCCTGGTCGCGCGCGCCGCTCAAAAGAGCGATGCCACCATGACCAACCGTAACCTCATGCTCTCCGAAGAGGCCGAGGTCGATGCCAAACCTCAGCTCGAGATCAATGCCGATGACGTACAATGCAGCCATGGGACCACGGTCGGCCAGATCGAGCCAGAGCTGTTGTTTTATCTGCGCGCGCGCGGGATCGAGGCCCGATTAGCGCGGCGGATACTCTGTCTGGGTTTTGCCAGCGAGATCATCGACCAGATCGCCGATGAATCGCTGCGCGGCCATCTCAACTCGGTCATTGGCCAACGCTTGGGCTGAGGTGGATCGAGCTGTCTGGCTTCACCTCGGGTTTTGATGAGGCGAAAAACGATCATGAACAGATTGGCGCGTCTGATGGGGTTTGGTCGTGACAGCGATGATGCTCGGCAACCTGATCCTTCCCCCTCTGACCCAGCTCCGAAAACCAGGGTCAAGCGCCTGGATCCAGAAGCACTGCGCGAGCCGATCATCGCTGCCCTGCGTACCGTCTATGACCCTGAGATTCCGGTCAATCTCTATGACCTGGGCCTGATCTATCGCATCGACATTGCCCCTACCGGCGATGTGGCGATCGACATGACCCTGACCGCACCTGGCTGTCCGGTTGCTGGCATGATGCCGATGCTGGTCAAGCGCGCGGTCGAACAGGTCGAGGATGTGGGTCAGGTCGATGTCCGTCTCGTCTGGGATCCGCCTTGGAGCCCCGAGCGCATGAGCGACGAGGCGCGCTTGCAGCTAGGCCTGATGTAAGCCGCGTCGCTCAGAGAGGGTACTTGGACCCTTTGGCATATGCCGCCCCGTCATTCCGGCGCAGACCGGAATCCAGCGCCTGGCACGGCCTGGATGGATCCCTGTGCCCTGGCCCGAAAATATGTGCCTTTCGCCCCTGGGCAGGGGATGGTCGATGTTCCCAGCCGGTAGGCAGGGTTTCATGCCTGGGTCCGCCAGGCCCAGCCTATAACCAGAAGGCGCAAAGGGGCACCCAGAGCTCGGCGGCGCTCAACCCCCCGTGCACCCCGATCTGGCTGATTGCATCCTCCAGCGGCAGGGTATGGCGGATGACTCGGTTGTTGCGCGGCAGCAGGCAATAATCGCCGACCCGCTCGCGGATACGCGGGTGCGCCGGTCCAGGTCCCAGATAGCCCTCGGCGATCAGGCGCTCGCTAGGGATGACCTCGATCCACTCCCCAAGTGCGCCGTAGCAATAGTCCTCAAATCGCCGTTTCGCCCCGGCGCGCACATAGGCCCAGGCGGCGCGCGGCTCGCCGCACAGCGGCAGCACCAGGCACTCGGCAAGCTCGGGATGCTGGGCTATATCGATAACCGCCTCAGGGTTGGTATCGATCTGACCATGATCGGCGGTGACCAAAAGCACTGTATCCGTCCCTGCGGCTTGGGCGATGAATTCGGCAAGCGCCTGTTCGATCTCGGCCAGATGGGCCAGTGCCGCCGCTCCCTCGATCCCTTGCTCATGGCCGATGGCATCCAGTCTCGGCCAGTAGAGATACAGATATCGCCGCTCCCGAGACACCCGCCATTGCCCCCAGCGCCGGCGCGGGCGGATGAGGGCAAGTACCTGCGCGAATATCCCCTCCAATGAGTCAAAACCATAGACCTTGCCGCGCCCGAGCATGGCGCGGTTGAAATCCGAGTCGGCGATAAACCTTGGGGCAAGGGCAATCCCGCGGGTCTGGATGCGATCGAAGATCGAGGGTAGACCCAGTAGACGCTGCGGGTCGATCCCCGCCTGGCGGTATGGCACCCCCCCATAGCGCGGTCGCCCTGGCAGGACGGCCAGTACCGAGCCCAGTTCGCCAAAATAGGTAAACCAGCCGGTCAGGCCGTGTCGCAGGGGGGCATAGCCGGTGAGCACTGTGGTGATCGCCGTGGCAGTGGTCGACGGGAAAACTGAGCTGAGCGCACCGAGCCGCGCTTGGTTCAATACCCCAGCGGGCGCCTGGCAGGTCAGCCAGTTATCGCCCAGGCCATCGATGATCAAGAGGATCAGATTGGTTGCCCGCTGCAGCGCCTCGAGATCCAGCCCTAACACTGACGGATACTCACTCACCCCACCCCGGGCCTGGATGAGGGTACTGATGAGGTTGAAAAGGCCCTGGCCTGAATAATCGGGTTGTACCAGAGAACCAAAGCGCGACATGGGATAAGGCCTATCGGATCTTTAGCGGCTTGCAACCCCTGGCCTGCTCGGGCAGAGGGGGGGATATTGCAGATCGATTGATCTGCCCCATCTAGGGTGAGGGCAGGCGTCTGCGCCCCCAATTCACAGAGAGCTCGGATTATGCCGATGATGCCGACTGTACCCAGCACCTGTTACGAATGCGATGCCAATTGTCCGATCCAGGTCGAGCTCGATGCTCAGGGCGAACCCGTGGCCGTCCAGGGACCACCGGAATGCCCGCGCTGGGTCGTGCAACTGGATCGACGCAATCACCCCGAGCGCTTGCTCTATCCGCTGAAACGCGTCGGGCCACGCGGCAGCGGGCAGTTCGAACGGATCTCCTGGGATGAGGCGCTGCAGACCATCGCTGAGCGCCTGACAGCGATCCGCGCGCGCTACGGTGCCCCTGCAGTGGCCTTTTTCGCCGGCTATACCAAGGAGGCACGGCCCCAGTTACAGCGTCTGGCCCATGCCTTTGGGTCACCGAATTATCTCACCGAAAGCGGTTGTTGTTTCTCGGCGACCCTGGTCGCCGAGAAGGTCACCTTTGGCTATCGGATCAAGACGACCTCAACCGTGCCCTCGCCCAAGACGCGCTGCCATCTCTTCTGGTCAACCAATCCACGCGGTTCCATCCCACCCTTTGAAGGTCACGGCCTGGCAAACCCAAGGCCAGAGCGCCGGCTGATCGTCGTCGATCCGCGCCGCACCCCCCTGGCCGAGCGCGCCGATGTCTTTCTGCAGATCCGGCCGGGGACCGACGGGGCGCTGGCGCTCGGGTTTCATCATCTGATCTTTGCCCACGGCTGGCAGGACCAGGAGTTTCTCGACCAATGGTGCAGCGGGGTCGAACCGTTTAAGGCCTATGTTGCCGAGTTTACGCCGGAACGGGTGGCCGCGATCTGCGGGATCAAGCCTAATGACCTGCGCGCGGCGGCCGAGCTCTTTGCCACCACCCTGCCGGCACAGATCAGCCTTTCGCCGACTGCGACCGTCCAGCATAGCAATGGATTCCAAAACCATCGGGCGGTGATCCTGCTGTCGGCAGTGACCGGTAATCTGGACCGCGAAGGCGGCAATCGGTTCTTTAACGACAAGGTCCTGCCCAAATCCATCGATCTATTCGAGCATTGCCGCCAAAACCTGCCGCCGCGCATCGGCGAGGAGATCTATCCAGTCTGGACCAAATATTGGCCAGCAGGCCAAAGCATGCTGCTGCCTGATTGTATCCTCGAGGGTCGCCCGCAACAGGTACGGGCGCTGCTTGCGATGGGGATCAATACCGGCATGTGGCCGAACTCCAAGCGCATGGAGCAGGCGCTGGGGGCGCTCGAGTTTTTTGCGGCAAGCGATTTCTTTCATAATCCGGCGACCCTTCAAGCAGACATCGTCCTGCCGGCAGCCACCAACCTCGAGCGCCCTGCCCTGATCGCCTATCCAGGTTGCGCCTATCAGGGCGAGCTGCGCTATCGGCGGGCAGTGGTCAAACCCCGGGGCGAGGCGCGTCCAGATGCCGAGATCTTTCTGGAGCTCGGCAAGCGATTGGGCATGGCCGATCTCTTTTGGAACGGCGATCTGGAGGCAAGCTGGGCCGAGGCCGCCCTGGGATTGCCAGAGGATATCCGCAGAGAGGTCTATGAAAACCCTGAGGGGGTCAAGGTCTATGCCCAGGCGATCGAAGACTTGGTCGAACATGGATTTCTGGATGCCGATCGGCTGTATCGGCTGCGGGGCTTTCCAACGCCCAGCGGTAAGGTCGAGTTCGATTCATCCGAGCTGCGCGCGTTTGGCCATGATGGACTCCCCCTCTACCGCGAGCCGGCTGAAAGCCCGCTGTCCACCCCTGAGCTTGCCCGCGATTATCCATTGGTCTTAACGAGCGGGGCGCGCACCAAATATTTCACCCACTCCCAGCATCAGCGCTTTGCCCGGCTGCGCGCCTTCATCCCCCAGCCAGTGGTCGAGATCCATCCACTAGATGCCGCAGCGCGTGGGATTAGCGACGGCGATTGGGTGTTGGTGCGTTCGCCACGCGGTCGGGTGCGTTTCCAGGCGCGGGTAACGGATGCGATCAAACCAGGGGTGGTCCATTGCCCCCATGGCTGGAACGAGGCCAATGTCAATGAGCTTACCGATGATCGGTATCTGGATCCGATCAGCGGTTTTCCTCCCTTTAAATCTAGCCTTTGTCAGGTCGAGCGGGCCGGGTGATCATGTTCCTCGGTATCCCCCCTGAGCGCAGCCATCTCTTTCATCCCCAACCGCGCGCAGCGGTCGCTGTCACTGATCCAGCCGCTTGGCGGCTCTATCCGGATCATCGCCGGGTCTATGATCGGTTGCAACTCGCCTTGGACACTGGCCTGCTGGCTGCCCCCTGTGGTGTCGATCCCGGCGATTGTGGGGTGACGCCGGATGCACCAGTCTTTGTCAAACCGATCATCAATCTCTATGGGGCCGCCCGGCGGGCGGGTCTTTATCGCGCCGCCGAGGTTCCGCCTGAGCCGGGGCTATTTTGGTGCGAATATCTCCAGGGGGAGCACACCAGCACCGATTGCCTGGTCAGGGAGGGCGAGGTCTTATGGATGGGGCATAGCCTGGCCGCCGAGCGCAAGGATAAGGCTCGCCCGCTCTATTGGGAGGTGGGGGTCGAGCGTCCCGGACTCGAGCCGATCGTATGCGCCTGGGTCGAGCGCTATCTCGCCGATTATACGGGTCTATGCAACCTCGAGCTCATCGGCGGGCGACCGATCGAGGCGCATCTGCGCGGCTCGACCGGTTTTTTCGACCTCTATGGACCGCAGTTCATCCCTGCCTGGGTGACCCTGGTAGATGGGGGGGCTTTGAGCCCACCCCCGCCGCCCCCCGGCGGGCTGGTGATCTCGGTCTTTGGTAGGGAGGGGCTGACTAGGACTGAGCTTGCGGTAATCGCTGGCTCAGGCGCCAGGGTCTATCCAGATCCCACAACCCCTGATCGGGTGGCGGTGATCCTCTGTCCAGACCGGGTGCAGGGATGGCGTCTGATCGAGACGCTGATTCAGACCACCTCCACCTAGGGCGCAGATCGGCAGACAGAGGATTGAGGGCGGTCTAGCCTGGCCAGTATACAGATCACCTGCCCTGTCTGCGCCCAGGCTGGATCAATAGCGGGGAAGCCCGATGTCCGCAAGGCCCAGAGATTCCATCAATCCCAGGCCGAGCAGGGCCCCAAAGCGGCGGGCAAACGTCTCGAGCAGATCGCGTTTCTTGGTGTATTCCACGATCTTTTCGGTACCGATCAAATCGCGCGCAACCTGGGAGGCGCTGCCTAGGCCATCGGCCAAACCCAATTCAACGGCCTTATCGCCGCTCCAGAACAGACCGCTGAATAGCTCATCGCCCCCCTTCAACCGGTCGCCCCGCCCGGACCTGACGGCAGCGATAAACTGCTGATGCAGTCGATCGAGCACGCCCTGGACAAAGGCGCGCTGCGTCTCAGTCAGGGGGGAGAATGGATCCAGGATGCCTTTGTTAACGCCGGCGGTCAGCAGACGCCGCTCGATACCCAGCTCTTCCATCGCCTTCTGGAAGCCGAAGCTGTCAATCCGCACCCCGATCGAGCCGACGAGACTGGCCTGGTCGACATAGATGGCATCGGCACCCACAGCAATGTAATAGCCGCCAGAGGCGCACAGATCCATGGCCACGGCATAGACCGGCAGGTCGCGCCCCTGCTCCTTTTTGTATTTTTCCTTGAGCCGCTTGATCTCTTGGTAGATATAGCCAGCCTGGACCGGGCTACCACCCGGGCTATTGATCCGCAGGATAATGCCTTTGACATGCCTGTTCTCGAAGGCGGCGCGCAGGGCGGCGATGATCCGGTCGGCGCTGGCATCCGCCTCGGGGACAATGAGCCCCTTGACCTCGATCAGAGCGGTATGGTCTTCACTGAGCTTGCTCAAATTGGAAAGGTCAGGCAGGTTAGCGACGATCAAGAGTCCGATCAGATACAGCAGCAACCCCAGCTTGAGGATCAGCGACCAGCGTTGGCGTCGGCGCTGCTCGGCCAAATATTCGAGCGCCAAACGGTTGATCAGGGCACGCTCCCACTCGGGATGGCTGGGATCCGGCAGGTGCGTCTCTGGAGTCTTCCAAAATCTCCAATTCAGTTTCATAGGGACCAGCGGGTTGGAGGGTCAGCGGTTACAACGGGCATGGGCAGCGAGCCAGGCACGCACTGCCCAGAGCGAATCCAGACAAGCCAGAGGTCTCCAGGCCAGCAGGCGATCAGGGGGATGCACCCCGTGACAGACCGCAAGCGCGGCGACCCCGGCGTTGCGCGCCATCTCAAGATCATATTCGGTATCGCCGACCATCAGGGTCTCACTGGGTTTTACCCCTAGGGTCTCCATTAACTCGATCAACATCTGGGGATGGGGCTTGGAGCGGGTCTCATCGGCGGTCCGGGTGGCGGCGAAGATCCCGGCAAGACCGGTCTTAGCCAAAGATTGATTCAGACCAACCCGACTCTTGCCGGTGGCCACGGCCAATAGATATCCCTGTTCATCGAGCCAGCTCAGGGTCTCACGCGCCCCGGGAAAGAGTTCTGAGGGGATCTGGTCATCGCCTAAGAAATGATGGCGATAGCGGTGCGCCAGTTCAGCGCGCAGGGCAGCATCGCCTTGGGGCAACAAACGCGCGAGTGCCTCATCCAGCCCCAGACCAATCACCTCCCGGGCCAGATCGGGCTGGAGTTCAGGCAGGCCGAGGTCGGAGAATGCAGTCTGCAGACAGGCGATGATTCGGGCCTCCGAATCCATCAGGGTCCCGTCCCAATCGAAGACGATCAGTGCCAGATTCATGGCTGACCCGTTTGCCAGCAGCGCCCGGTTCGCCCCTCCAGCAGCGCCAAAAAATCTCGCAAAGGCGCTGGCAAAGGGGCCTGGATCCGGAGCGGTCGGGGCATGGAGTCAAGCTGAAAACCAACCAAGGCGGCGTGGAGAAAAAGTCGCGTCAATCCATGGGCCTTGAGCCAGCGATTGGCGGATTCATCGCCATATTTGGGGTCGCCGGCCAAAGGCAACCCAAGATGGGCGGCATGGACGCGGATCTGATGGGTGCGGCCGGTCAAGAGCTCTGCCTCGACCAGGGTCAGGGTCCGCCCCTCCAACGTAAAACGCCCCAGCCGCCGCAAGCGGGTCTGTGCCGGCCTGCCGGACCGATGATCGACCCGCACCATCCGTTCGCCGCTCGCCAGGACATTTTTTCTAAGCGGCACATCGACCAGAATCCTCGGGTGCTCCAGGTCGCCCACGAGCAAGGCCAGATAGCGCTTGTCCATTCGGCCCTCGCGGATCAGGGTATGGAGGGCACGTAGGGCGCTGCGGCGCTTGCAGACCAGAAGACACCCCGAGGTCTCCCGGTCGAGCCGGTGGACCAGTTCCAGTTCCTGACCTGGGCGCAGCAGGCGCAGAGACTCGATCAGACCCAGGCTGAGGCCGCTGCCACCATGCACCGCCAGACCTGCCGGCTTGTCGATGATCAAAAGGCGCTCATCCTCATGCAAGACGCTGTGTTCCAACCAGGCGAGCCGATTGGGGGCGCGCATTACCCCAGTAGGCGGAACCCCAAGACGTACTGGCGGGATGCGCACCTCGTCGCCGACGCATAACCGGTGATCGGCCCGCACCCGCCCCCTGTTGACCCGGATCTCACCGCGTCTGAGCAACCGGTAGAGATGGCTCGGCGGCACCCCCTTGAGTACCCGGCGCAAGAAGTTGTCGATACGCTGGCCTGCGGTCTCGGCATCGACCGCAATATATTGCACCCCTGGGGTGCTGCCCTCATCTCCAAGGCTAGGCACGCTAGCTGAATTCAATACTGATGGACTCACTGCATCCTCGCTGCCAGGACCAATGATACCAGGGCCTCGCTCGCCTCAATCCCAAAACCGAGCCAATCGCTCAATTGCTGTCAATAGGGTTCATTGATACCATTAACGACTTGCGCTGGCCTAGCGAGCACAGATCCAGACCGGAGCGGCACGTGCATTCAGGGATTCGCACCCGACGCCTATCCAAACGGCGCCAGTCTGCCATCAATCCCTCACGCCGGCACCCGACCCCTATCCAAATGCACCGGGCGCATCCATGCTCTCCCTCCCGCGCCTTATGCCGAGCGCGGGTGCATTCTACACCGAGTGCCTGTTGGGATGGGTGGTGTATCGGCCAGCGCTGCCGGTATCACGTGAGCCGTTTCCCAGCGGGCAGGCTGCCCGCAGGAGCGGCGGGCCTCCCCACTGGACCCGTCAATCATGATTCATCGGCGCAGACCTGCCTGCGCCCCAGACTGTACAGGCGCGGTTTTGCGATCCGCGACAAGGTCGGCAAGCGATCTGCCTGTGAGTCGTACGCAGATAGTTGGCAGGTCCTGCACCGCGATAAGCAGGATAAAACATCACATGAAACGCATGCTGATCAATGCAACTCAACCGGAGGAGTTGCGGGTGGCGACTGTCGATGGGCAGTTGCTCTACAACCTCGATATCGAGACACCCGGACGCGAACAAAAAAAGGCCAATATCTACAAGGGTATCATCACCCGCGTCGAACCCAGCCTTGAGGCTGCCTTTGTCGATTATGGCGCCGAGCGCCACGGCTTCCTGCCGCTCAAGGAGATCGCCCGGACCTATTTGGAGCCAGAGGCGCTCAAACCGGGCAACCGGATCAATATCAAGGAGGCCGTCAAGGAGGGCCGCGAGGTCATCGTCCAGATCGACAAGGAGGAACGCGGCACCAAGGGCGCGGCCCTGACCACCTTCATCTCCCTGGCTGGGCGCTATCTGGTCCTCATGCCCAATAACCCGCGCGCCGGTGGGGTATCACGGCGTATCGAGGGTCAAGAGCGTGCCGAACTGCGTCAGGTGATGAGCCAACTTCGGATCCCCGAGGACATGGGTTTGATCGTGCGCACTGCCGGTGTCGGCAAAAGCCTCGAGGAACTGCAATGGGATCTGGACTATCTGCTTCAGCTCTGGCAGGCCATCCTCCATTCGAGCGAGGGACGCAAGGCACCCTTTTTGATCTATCAGGAAAGCGATGTCATCATTCGCTCGATCCGCGATTATCTGCGCGCCGATATCGGCGAGATCGTCATTGACGACCGGGCAGTCTATGAGCGGGCCGAGAACTTCATCCGCCAGGTAATGCCGCAGAATCTTAAGAAATTGCGGCTTTATCAGGATGAGGTACCGCTGTTCACCCGCTATCAGATCGAAAGCCAGATCGAATCGGCCTTTCAGCGCGAGGTGCGTCTACCCTCGGGCGGATCCATCGTCATCGATCATACCGAGGCCCTGACCTCGATCGATATCAACTCGGCGCGCGCCACCAAGGGGGCGGACATCGAGGAGACGGCACTCACCACCAACCTGGAGGCTGCCGACGAGATCGCCCGTCAATTGCGTCTACGCGATCTGGGGGGGCTCTTCGTCATTGATTTCATCGACATGACCCCTCCCAAGCATCAGCGGGCCGTCGAAGAACGACTGCGCGAGGCGTTTAAACAGGATCGCGCCCGGGTCCAGATCTCGCGTATCTCGCGTTTCGGGTTGCTGGAGATGTCGCGTCAGCGTTTGCGTCCGTCGCTCGGCGAATCCAGCCAGGAGATCTGCCCGCGTTGTAAGGGGCGGGGCACCATCCGTAGCGTCGAATCGCTCGCCCTTTCGATCCTGCGTCTCATCGAGGAGGAGGCGCTCAAAGAGAACACCGAGCGCATCCACGCCCAGTTGCCGGTCAGTGTCGCCACCTTTTTGCTCAATGAAAAGCGCCGCGCCATCCTCGATATCGAGCAGCGTCACGACGTCGAGATCCTGCTGATCCCCAACGAGCATCTCCAGACACCCGATTACACAATCGAACGCATCCGCAGCCAGGACCTTGCCAACAGGCCGCCCGAGGATCAGCCGAGCTATCGGCTCAAGGAGGCCCCTGAACCAAGCCAGTCCACCCTGTCCTATTATGTCAAGCCGATCCAGCCGGTGCGCCCCGAGGAGCCAGCGGTCAAGCTCATAGCCCCGAGCGTCCCGGCACCGCGTCAACCGGAGCGCGCACCCCCAGGGTCATCGGCAAGCCGTCCCGAGGCTGGGCGCGGTGAGTCCGAGAGCCTGCTGAAACGTATCTGGACTGGGCTCTTTCAGTCGCGTTTGTCCGAAGGCTCGTCTGCCGATGCCTCAACCGCAGACAGATCCAGCCAAGGCGCCCAGTCGGCTCAAACCCCTGACCCCGCCTGCAAGACAGGGGGGGTGGATCCCGAACCAGCGCCTCAGACAGCGATCAGGCGACCAGATCAGGAACCGGGCGATCGGCTGCTCTCGACCGAGGCCGAGGCGCTTGGGGAGCAGATCGATGATGAGCCGCGGGTCCGATCGTCGCGTCCGAATGGCCGGTCGCGTCAGCCACGGCGCCTCACCCGCCCTGATGAATCCTCGGCCGATCAGGGCCCAATCCTCCAGAGCGATCCATCCAGCTCTGCAGAAGGTGAGGAGGATGGATCTGCCCAGGATCGGCCCGAGTCATCGGCGCTGCCTGGTGAAGGTGCAAATGGTCTGCAACCTGCCCCCTGTCCACGCTCGCCGCGCCGGCGGCGCGGTGGGCGCCACCGGCGCCGGTCTGTCAAGGCTGCTCGAGACGGCATCGAGGCGGGAGGCAATGATGAGACCAGGGATCCGGCTCAGGAAACAGCGGCGAGCCATCCCTCCCCTGAGCCGCAGGTGCAGACCCTCTCTCCTGCCTCTGATCCAAACCCGGGACAGACCGAGCCCCAAGGATAGGCGCCAAGTGGACACCTGGTCTGCCTGGGCAGGGCCGATCCGTGCGCAGTCCGTGGAATCCCGCGCTCCGGTCAGGCAGTGAGCAGGGAGTGGGTCGATTGCCTCGCGATCTGCAGGTCTGCGTGGAGGCTGCGCGCAATGGCCCGGGCAGCCCAGCCCTCTGGTCGGGGCGTGGGTTCACCCCTAGGGGTGAAAAGGCAGGCGCCGGATGCGCGCCGCCCCGTCCAGGCGCCACTCAGCCGCTACCCCTGGGCCAGATAACGCTGCTTGATGTCATCCAATAGACCGCGCGCGGCTTGCTCGATCAGGTCAAACACCTGTTCGAAGCCGCGCTGTCCACCATAATAGGGATCCGGAACCTCACGGATTCCGAGTTGGGGCGCAAAGTCCATCAATAGCTGGACCTTGGTTTCCAGCCCCTGCGGACAGAGCCGGTGCAGATAGGCATAGTTGTCGCGATCCATCGCCAGGATATAGTCGAAACGCTGGAAATCCCCCGGTTCGATCTGACGGGCCCGCAGGTCGCTGAGATCGATCCCCCGGGCACGGGCGGTCTGCTGGGCCCGCGGGTCTGGCGACTCACCCAGATGATAGGCGTGGGTGCCGGCAGAATCGATCTCGATCCAATGGCCGAGACCCTCCTCCCTAACCAGCTTGCGAAAAACGCCCTGCGCGGTCGGCGAGCGGCAGATATTGCCCATACAGACGAATAGGACCCTGATGGTTCGACCTGTGCTCATCGCTGATCCTCAAGCCCGGGGTTTGGGATAACACTGATGACTCACTGGGAAGTAGCAAAAGGCGCCCTGCCATTCTGGACTCGGCCGGAATCCGGCTCGATTGAACCTCTAGCCAGCGGTGCCTAGCAACGGGCAAGGGCCGGGCAGGGACGCAGTCCAATAGGTTTTCGAGAGCCTCCTCACACCCTGAGATCTGCCCTCCAGGACAATCGGGAGGGCCTGTTAACCTTCGCCCTACCCTGCGCGCGGGAGTAGGGCGATCAGCGCCAACCCCAGCGGGCGGCCAGATGCTCAATGGCGGCGCGATTGGTCCAGGAGCCAGTGAGCGCTGCGGCCTCGGCTGCCTCAAACCAGCGATAGGCACTATGTTCCCGGGGGTTGAGCCGCACCAGGCGCCTTGAATCCAACAGCAAGGCGAAACGGTATTCGCGGTTGAAACAGACATTCGGCGCATAGCGCTGGCGCCAGCGCGGCAGGATCGGAAACAGGCTCGATTGCCGGAGATCGATGATCATTCCACCCGCCCGCAGTCCAGTCTCCTCCCAAAGTTCCCGCACCGCTGCCTGCCTGGGTGTCTCACCTGGGTTGAGGCTCCCGGTGATCGATTGCCAAAACCCAGGTGGCCAGACCCGGCGCAGAAGCAAGAACTCACCAGCGCGGGTACAGACCACGACCAATATCGACTGCGGACGCTTGCGAGTCAAAACCCCTTGGCCTAGAGCTGCCTGCACCCCAGACGCAACGGATTCATGGATCTGATCTACCAAGCCTGTACACCCCCGGATTGGCTCAGGTGCGCAGCCGCGATTTCAAACCCAGCTCCTTTAACTGCGATTCATCGACCGGCGCAGGTGCCTCGGTCAGGGGGCAGGCGGCGCTTTGGGTCTTGGGGAAGGCCATCACATCGCGGATCGAATGCGCCCCGGTCATTAACATCACCAGCCGATCCAGCCCAAAGGCGATTCCTCCATGCGGGGGGCAACCATAGCGCAGCGCCCGCAGCAAAAAGCCAAACCGCTCCTCGGCCTGGGGGTCGCTGATGTTCAATAACCGAAAAACCTGGCGTTGGACCTCGGGGCGATGGATGCGGATCGATCCCCCGCCGATCTCGGTGCCATTGAGCACCAGGTCATAGGCGCGCGAGAGACAAGCCCCTGGGTCGATCTCCAAAAGCCCCAGATGCTCCTCCTTGGGCGAGGTAAAGGGATGATGCAAGGCGACCCAGCGCTGATGTTCGGGGTCATACTCGAACATCGGGAAGTCAACAACCCACAGCGGACGCCAGTCACCCTGGAGCAGCCCCAGATCATGCCCGAGCTTGACCCGCAGCGCCCCGAGCGATTCATTGACCACCCGCGCCTGATCCGCACCAAAAAGGATCAGCTCGCCATCCTGGGCCCCAGTCCGGGTCATGATCCCTTCGATCGCCGCATCGGTTAGGAATTTTAGAATCGGCGATTGCAAACCCTCGCGTCCCTTGGCCCAGTCGTTGACCTTGATATAGGCAAGCCCCTTGGCGCCATAGATGCCGACGAACTGGGTGTATTGGTCGATCTCTTTCCGGGTCAGCTCGCCGCCGCGCGGCAGGCGCAGCGCCGCCACCCGCCCCTCCGGATCATTGGCCGGGCCCGCAAAGACCTGAAAATCGACCTCCTTGACGAGGTCGGCGATATCGACGAGCTCTAATGGCACCCGCAGATCTGGCCGATCCGAGCCAAAACGCTGCATGGCCTCGGCATAAGTCAGACGGGGGAAGGGGTCGGGCAGCTCGACGGCTAGGACCTCGCGAAAGAGGGTGCGGATCATGGTTTCCATCAGTCCCATGACCCCCCCCTCATCCATAAAGGAGACCTCGATATCGAGCTGGGTGAACTCGGGCTGGCGGTCGGCACGCAGGTCCTCATCCCGGAAGCAGCGGGCGATCTGATAATAGCGATCAAACCCCGCCATCATCAGCAACTGCTTAAAAAGCTGGGGCGATTGCGGCAGGGCATAGAAGGTACCTGGATGGGTGCGGCTGGGGACCAGATAGTCGCGCGCCCCTTCGGGTGTGGATTTGGTCAGGATCGGGGTCTCGATCTCCAGAAATCCGTGATCATCGAGAAAGCGGCGCAGGATGCGGGTGATGCGGCTTCGCGTGAGCAGACGGGCCTGCATCTCGGGACGGCGTAAATCGAGATAACGATATCTCAGGCGCAGCTCCTCGGAGGCCTCAGCGGCATGGCTGTCGAGATGGATCGGCGGTGTCTCAGAGGTATTGAGGATCTCGAGCTCCTGTCCCAAGACCTCGATCTCGCCGGTGGCAAGCTCTGGATTGAGAGTCCCTTCCGGCCGCTGGCGTACCCGGCCTTTGACCCTGAGCACATATTCGTTGCGGGCCTGTTCGGCGCGGGCAAAGGTTTCTGGTCGGTCTGGGTCAAAGACAACCTGGACCAGACCCGCGCGATCGCGCAGGTCGATAAAGATCACCCCGCCGTGGTCGCGCCGCCGCTGGACCCAGCCGCACAGCACAACCTCCTGACCCACCTGCCCGCTGTTTAACTCACCACAATAATGTGTGCGCATTGCCTTTTTAGATCCCGTGATTGGCACTAGGCCCGCTCTCAAACCCTCGCTGCCGAAACGGCTAAGCCTACTGATCAGGCGCGTCTGGTGCAAGGAAACCATCCCAAAAACGACCCGGGCACCGGGTCGTTTTCCGATCATGCCGGATGACAGCAGGATCAGGCGGCCTTATCCTGAGCCGCAGCGGGCTTCGCCTTGTCCGATGAGACCGGCTGATGGCTTGACTCATGCAGGTTACGTTTCTTGTCGCCGGATTTTTTGAAATCGGTTTCATACCAGCCACTGCCCTTCAGCCGAAAAGCCGCTGCCGAGACCTGTTTTTTCAAGGCTGGCTGTTGACAAGCCGGGCAGTCAGTGAGCGCCGGATCGCTGATCTTCTGGATCCGTTCGAGTTCATAACCACAGCTCATGCACTGATATTCGTAGATCGGCATAGTCAGCGACCTCCTGTTTTAGATTAGGTTTTGATGATTTGCAGATTGATGGTGGAATGGCGCGGGACATCCCGCGCTTGGGCCCCGGCAATACGAAAAAAACCGGTTGCGCCCAGACCCCGGTTCGGGGTTAATAGCGCTGGTAGTGCAGGTGCGCCCACTGCACCCGGCTTGATCGACGAAGCTCATGCCACTTCCCCCCGCTAGAGGCTCTATCCTGATTACCGGCTGCTCAAGCGGCATCGGCTATTATTGCGCCCATGCCTTGGCAGGCCGCGGTTGGCAGGTGATCGCCTCGGCGCGTCGTCTCCAAGACGTCGAGCGTCTTCAGTCCGAAGGACTCAGCGCCGTGCAGCTGGATCTCGATGACCCGGCAAGCATTGCTCAGGCCCTAGAGGAGACCCTGGCGGTCACCGGCGGGCGACTCGATGCCCTGTTTAACAACGGCGCCTATGGGCAACCTGGTGCAGTCGAGGATCTCAGCCGGGCGGTGCTGCGCGCCCAGTTCGAAACCAATCTATTCGGTTGGCATGATCTGACCTGTCGGGTCATCCCGATCATGCGCCGGCAGGGACAGGGGCGGATCGTCCAAAACAGCTCGATCCTCGGATTTGTTCCCCTGCCCTACCGCGGCGCCTATGTGGCCAGCAAATATGCCCTTGAGGGACTGACCGATACCCTGCGCCTGGAATTGCGTGGCTCAGGGATCTGGGTGTCCCTGATCGAGCCCGGGCCGATCCTAAGCCATTTTCGCGAGAACGCCTATCGGGCCTTTTTAGCCAACATCGACCGCGAGCACAGCCCGCATCGCGCCGCCTACCAACGCGCCGAGGCGCGCCTGACCCAATCCGATCCCCCCCAACCCTTCACCCGGGGGCCGGAGGCGGTCTTTGCCAAGCTTATCCATGCATTAGAAAGCCCACACCCCAGGGCGCGCTATGCTGTCACCATCCCGACCCAGTTGCTTGGGGCTTTGAAACGATTCCTGCCGACGGCGGGTCTCGACTGGGTCATGGCCCAGGTCTCCCGCGGCGGTGCAGGATAGATCGGGAATAGGGCAGCTCTGGGGAGGGCGTACCTCGACCCAAGGCAAAGGTCGCACTGCTTGCCGAGCCGGGAACCACTGACCCTGCTGTTCATGGAAACCACAGGTGTCGATCAATCGCGCTCCCGGGAGGTGCCCCTGGGTCTAGTCGCGACGCGAGGGCCGCGAGACCCTCTGGTTCGGCATCCCGCCATCGCCCTGGTTCGCTGGCAGGTCGAATCCCTGGGTTTGCGCCGGGCATTGACTCAGCCGAGGCGGGGTCCTGCTCTTGAGCGATCAGAGCCTGTTGATCCAGCTAGACCGCGGCTCGAACAGGGTCGCCCCCTGCCCTGGGTGCTAAAGATATCGGACCTCCAGGATCTCGAATTCACGCATCCCATTGGGCGCATTGAGCGCGGCGATATCGCCCTGGGACTTGCCGATCAGACAACGGGCCAGCGGCGAGCTGATCGAGATCAGACCCTGCTTGAGGTCCGCCTCGTCCTCACCAACGATCTGATAGCAATGCTCCTGGTCGGTGTCGAGCTCCAAGACCCGCACGGTTGCCCCGAACACCACCTTGCCGTTATGCGGCATCTTGCTCACATCGATGATCTGGGCTTGCGCCAGCTTGGATTCGAGGTCCTTGATGCGGCCTTCGATGAAGCTTTGTTGCTCGCGTGCGGCGTGATACTCGGCGTTTTCCTTAAGATCGCCGTGGGCACGCGCCTCGGCAATTGCCGCGATGATCCGCGGGCGTTCAATCCGTTTCAGACGCTCCAATTCCTCACGCAATTTTTCAGCGCCTCTGACGGTCAGAGGGATCTTGTTCATCAATGAAATCCTCTAAACAGATCCGCGCGCTCGGCGAGCGAACCGAAGCGCACCCTTTGCAGGCTGGTCGATTGGGAGAGCGCCCCTTTTTAGGGGGCGTCCTGACAAGTCGTTGCGTACAAATCTTGTAACCGATTGACCCGCAGGATGTCTAGCTGTTTCAAGGCCATGCAGGTCGCCTCGGCACCGGCGATAGTGGTGGTATAAGGGACCTTGTATTGCAGCGCCGCGCGACGGATGGCGGCCGAATCGGCGATCGCCTTAGCACCCTCGGTCGTATTGATGATAAAGCTCACCTCCCTGTTCTTGATCATATCCACGATATGCGGGCGGCCTTCAGCGACCTTGTTGACCCCGATACAAGGCAGACCCGCAGCGCGCAGCGCAGCCGCTGTGCCATGGGTTCCGTACAGGCTAAAACCGAGCTCAATGAGGGTGCGCGCAACCTCGACTAGGCGCGGTTTATCGGCCTCGCGCACGCTGAGCATGGCCTTACCGCCCTTGCGCGGCAGCAAGCTGCCTGCCCCTTCCTGGGCCTTGGCATAGGCCTCGCCGAAGGTCAGGCCGATCCCCATGACCTCGCCGGTCGACTTCATCTCTGGCCCTAACTGGGTATCGACACCCGGGAACTTGATAAAGGGAAAGACCGCCTCCTTGACGAAATAACGCTTGGGCTGAATCTCGCCCTGGATCCCCTGTTCCCGCAATGTTTGGCCGACCATACAGCGGGCGGCGATCTTGGCCAGGGGCAGGCCGATCGATTTAGAAACAAAGGGGACAGTACGCGAGGCGCGCGGATTGGCCTCCAAGACATAGATCGCATCGCCCTTGATGGCAAACTGGGCGTTCATGAGACCCACCACCTCAAGGGCATGGGCAAGCTTGACCATTTGGAGGCGCAGCTGCTCTTGGATAGCCGCCCTCAGGGTATAGGGAGGCAGGGAACAGGCCGAGTCGCCTGAATGGACCCCTGCCTGCTCGATATGCTCCATGATCCCCCCGATTAAGACCTCTTGGCCATCGCAAACCGCATCGATGTCGACCTCAATGGCATCATCCAAAAACCGATCGAGCAGAACCGGCGAGTCATTCGAAACCCTGACCGCCTCGCGCATATAGCGTTTCAGTTCTCCCTCGTTATAAACGATCTCCATCGCCCGCCCGCCGAGTACATAGGAGGGGCGTACCACCAACGGATAGCCAAGATCGGCAGCACGCCTCAATGCCTCCTCCTCGCTGCGCGCGGTGGCATTAGGGGGCTGACGCAGGCCGAGCCTCTCGATCAGTTGCTGGAAACGCTCGCGATCCTCGGCCAGGTCGATCGAATCAGGGGAGGTTCCAATGATGGGGACACCGGCAGCCTCGAGCAGGCATGCCAATTTCAATGGAGTCTGCCCCCCATATTGAACAATGACCCCCTGAGGATTTTCTTTCGCGACGATCTCCAGGACATCCTCGAGGGTCAGGGGCTCGAAATACAACCGATCCGAGGTGTCATAATCGGTTGACACAGTCTCAGGGTTGCAGTTGACCATGATCGTCTCAAAGCCTGCCTCGCGCAGACTTTGGGCAGCATGGACACAGCAATAGTCAAACTCGATCCCCTGCCCGATCCGATTCGGTCCTCCGCCTAAGACCATGATCTTGGCACGATCTGTAGGATCGGATTCGCATTCCTCTTCGTAGGTCGAATAGAGATAGGCGGTCTGGGTAGCAAACTCGGCCGCACAGGTATCGACCCGCTTATAGACTGGCCGGATACCAAACCGATGGCGCAGGGCGCGGATCTCGGATTCCTGGATCCCAACGAGCTGGGCAAGGCGCCGGTCCGAAAATCCTTGGCGCTTTAGGGCGCGTAAACGCTCAGGGCTTAAGCGTGCCGGCCCTTGTAGGCGCACCTCCTGCTCGCTGCGCACCAGATCCTCGATCTGGCCCAGAAACCAGGGATCGATCCGGCTCAGTTCATAGACCTCCTCGATGCTAAAACCAGCGCGGAAGGCATCAGCCAGGTAAAAGACTCGTTCAGGACCTGTTTGCCGCAGTTCATGCTGGATCGTCTCGATGGCGGCCGGATCTTCGAGATCAACCAGCTCTTCGAGACCATAGCGGTCGATCTCAAGGCTGCGCAGGGCCTTCTGTAACGACTCTTGAAAGGTGCGACCGATGGCCATGACCTCACCGACCGATTTCATCTGGGTGGTCAGACGCGGCTCGGCCTGGGGGAATTTTTCGAAGGCAAAGCGCGGGATCTTGGTGACCACATAGTCGATCGTTGGCTCGAATGAGGCCGGGGTTGTGCCCCCCGTGATCTCGTTGCGCAGTTCATCCAGGGTATAGCCGATCGCAAGCTTGGCAGCGACCTTGGCGATCGGGAAACCTGTGGCCTTGGAGGCCAGAGCCGAGGAACGCGAGACCCGCGGATTCATCTCGATGACGATCAGGCGCCCATTGTCTGGGTTGATGGCAAACTGGACATTGCTGCCACCGGTCTCCACCCCGATCTCGCGCAACACAGCGATGGCGGCATCGCGCATCCGCTGATATTCCTTATCGGTGAGGGTCTGGGCCGGCGCCACCGTGATCGAGTCGCCAGTGTGCACACCCATGGGATCGAGATTCTCGATCGAACAGACGATGATGCAGTTGTCCTTTTTATCGCGCACCACCTCCATCTCGAACTCCTTCCAACCGAGTACCGATTCCTCGATCAGGAGCTCATGGGTGGGCGAGAGATCCAGACCGCGCCGGCAGATCTCTTCGAACTCCTCTGGGTTATAGGCAATGCCGCCCCCGCTTCCCCCGAGGGTAAAGGAAGGACGGATGATAGTGGGAAAGCCGATCGAGGCCTGGACCTGGATGGCCTCTTCCAGGCTATGGGCAATGGCCGAACGCGGCACCTCGAGCCCGATTCGGCGCATCGCCTGACGGAAGAGATCCCGATCCTCGGCCTTATCGATCGCCGCCCGCGAGGCGCCGATGAGCTCAACCCCGAATTGATCGAGCACCCCCTCGCGCGCCAGATCCAAGGCACAGTTGAGCGCAGTCTGACCCCCCATGGTCGGCAACAGGGCATCGGGACGCTCGCGTTCGATGATGGCCGCCACTACCCGCCAGGTAACCGGCTCGATATAGGTTGCATCGGCCATCTCGGGATCGGTCATGATCGTCGCTGGATTGGAATTAACCAGGATGACCCGATAGCCCTCCTCGCGCAGCGCCTTGCACGCCTGAGCGCCTGAGTAGTCGAATTCGCAAGCCTGACCGATCACGATCGGGCCAGAGCCGATGATCAGGATGCTGTGGATATCGGTACGCTTGGGCATGGGGGTCTAACCGATAGCTAGGCGAAACAAGGCGAGGGAATCAGCCGACCTCAGGTCTTGCCCCTCGCCATGAGTTCGATGAAATGATCGAAGATGGGCACAAGATCATGCGGACCTGGGCTGGCTTCAGGATGTCCCTGGAAACTGAAGGCTGGCCGGGTGCGGTGATGGATCCCTTGCAGTGAGCCATCAAATAGCGAGCGATGGGTCGCCTCAAGCTCAGCCGGCAGGCTCGCCTCGTCCACCGCAAAGCCATGATTTTGGCTGCTGATCATGACCGCCCCAGTCCTGAGATCCTGGACAGGATGATTGGCACCATGATGGCCGAATTTCATCTTGACCGTACGCGCCCCACAGGCCAGAGCCAAGAGCTGGTGGCCGAGACAGATGCCAAAGATCGGAAGATCGGTTTCCAACAGCCGGCGGATGGCAGCGATGGCATAGTCGCAAGGCTCAGGGTCACCGGGCCCATTGGAGAGAAAGACCCCATCGGGTTTGAGCGCCAAGACCTGCTCGGCTGGGGTACGCGCCGGAACCACCCTAATCCGGCAGCCGCGATCGACCAACAGGCGCAGGATATTGCGCTTGACACCATAGTCATAGGCGACGACCTGATAAGGCAGACGTTTATCCTCAGGATCCAAAGGCTGGGGAAGGCCACCATTTGGGGTCCAGCTGCCCTGGGTCCAAAGATAGGGCTTAGCGGTCGAGGCATATTGGGCCAGGTCCATCCCTTTAAGACCGGGAAAGGCGCGGGCGGCATCCAAGGCCGCGGATTCATCGATCCCCTCGCCTGCCTGGATACAGCCGTTTTGCGCACCCTTTTCCCGCAGGATACGGGTTAGACGCCGGGTATCGATCCCAGCGATCCCCACCACCCCTTGGCGCCTGAGATAGACATCGAGCGGTTCGTGCATCCGAAAGCTACTCGGGCGCACTGGCAGATCCCGGATGATCAGGCCGGCAGCTTGGATACCTTCGGACTCTTCGTCCTCGTGATTGACGCCGATATTGCCGATATGCGGATAGGTCAGGGTCACGATCTGGCGCAGATAGGAGGGATCGGTGAGGATCTCCTGATAGCCGGTCATGGCCGTATTAAAGACTACCTCGCCAACGGCCTGGCCGTTTGCGCCGATCGAACTCCCCCGAAAGACCGAACCGTCTTCCAGAACCAAAACCGCAGACTCTTTCAAAGGTCTCTCCGGAACGAACGAGGACAAGGGGGTGCAGGGTATGAGGAGGGATTGCACCCAGGAGATCGACTTGCCTAAAGCTAGGCGCAAAATCCTAAATATTTTAGGTAGTATGCCTCAAGCTGTCCAGGCAATCCCGGGCAGTGCCCCAGGCCTGCTGCTGATGACCGCCTTAGATAGTGTGCTCCCCTGGCCGTTGAGACAAACCGCGGCGATCAATCCAAAGCAGGGTAATTTCGGATTGCCTCATCGCCCTTGTAACTCGCCAGAGCCGATCCACCAGGGCCGCATACCCCAAACCAGCCGCCCCTACCCTGCGAATCTGCACCCCTTGCTATCCCAGACAGAACTGGCGGCTGCCTGAGAGGACTCCTGCGAACTGACTCATTGCCCGCCCCGCTCACCGCGCGGGGCTGGCCGCAGCTTTCTCGCCGTGCATTCTGGCACTGCGGCGGTTTATTCCACTGCTCGTGGTTGGGGGTCGCGGTTTTCACCTCTCGCCCTCTCGCTGGCGTCAGCGTCTAACATGAGGCTTCAGCAAGACGCTCCGCCAACTGCGTGCCCCTGAGTTTGGACGTTATATATAAAAAACCTAGGGTAGAAAGTGCTAAAATTTGAATGGGATGATGCCAAGATGCAGGCCAATCATGCCAAACAAGGCGTATCCTTCGAGGAAGCTGCCTCAGTATTGAGTGAGCTGCTGGGTCTAACTTTCTCTGATCCAGATATTCTGTGGGCGAGAAACACTGGCCGACATTCGGTGTTTTATATTCCGACCGGTTGCTTGTCATAGCAGCTACCAAGCGCGGTCAAGTAATTCGGATTATTTCCAGCAGAAAAGCAATCTGACATGAATGAGATATCTATAAAAAAGGCCGAAGATGACATGCGCGCTGCAAAGGAATAGAGGGCAAGTATATCGCCCGTTATGCGGAACAAACGAATTTGATCTTGCTTGATGATCGGATCGCCAAGGCCATATCTCCACTGCCGAAGCTTTCGCTCAAGCGCTCGTCGGTTTGCTCGCGCTTTCCACCAAGTCCACTCGCCTAACAGATCCTTCCAGCGGACACGCCAAAGCGCTCCGCCGAATTCGGAAGTAAGGTTGAACAACTATGAAAATCAATCGCTGGATCAGCAGCTTAGCAGTTTTCGTGGCCATCACTGCAAGTTTCGGAAGTTGTGTATATTCCGAACACCGTGCCAAAATGAATGCAAAAACATTCTGCTCGCGTTTCGTGATTGGTGGCGATTTGAAGAGGCTATTAAAGCGGCAAATGCGGCTGCAGAAGCCAGAAAAGATATAATTGAAAGGGATGGGAAAAAGACTGTGTTTGTCATCTATACAGGGATTCCTCCATTCTCGCGTCATGTCTGTTTTATTGACGGCATCGATGGAAAAATTATTGATTTAAGGTATGAGTATATGGATTAAAGACTGGGTTTTATGCCTATTTAATCTAACAATGATATAAAGTCGGACTCGCTACATCAGCACTGTGTACAAATTCTCCTCGCTGCTCCCGCGCATCATTGGCAAACAATATGAGCGCAAGTGTGATCACCGGTGATCTCCTTAAGCAGGAATATAAAAGTGAACGAATAAATCTATTTGTTGTTTTTCGGGTAAGGCTATGCGATTGTTGAGTATGACATTCTCTCGGTGGATCGAGAACACCGAAGGCGCCAAGTTCCGGATGAAGGTCTTTGAAGGTCTTTAACGATTTAAAGACCCGGGGCTTGGCCGACATCCTGACTGCCGTCCCCGATGGCCTGAAGGGGATGCCAGAGACGCTCACTGCCGTATTCCCGGCCGCCAGACGGCAAACCCGCCTCGTGCATCTGATCCGCAACAGCCTGGACGACGCCAGCCGGAAGGATCGCAACGCGCTCGCCGCGCCGATCAAACCGATCTACCCGGCGCCCAGTGCCGAACCGCGCTGACCGAATTGGAGTCCTGGGAGGCGGCCCCCTGGGGCCAGAAGATTCCGACCGTGGTCGCCTGACGGCGGACTTCAGACCGGATCATTCCGTTCTTAGTGTTTCCCCCGCCGAACCGCCAGATGATCGACACCACTAACGCCATCGAGAACATCCATGCCCAATTGCGCTTTGGTCTCAAGACCCAGCGGCACTTCCCGAGCGCTGACGCAGCCACCCAGCTGATATGGCCAGCCTTGAAGAGCATCACCGCCGACTGGGGACAGGCGGCCAGGGACTGGACGGAGGCAATGAACCCATTCGCCATCCTCTATACCGAATGCTTTGAAGCGGCCCGAGGATAGAACGACCACCGACTTTCCCACTGCACCGTCCACCTAAGGTCTAGACAGAGCTTCGGCTGCCATCCCTGTGGAAAAGTCTCTCTCCACCTCACCCACAGAAATTCTGACACCCCCGCTTGGGTGTATCGATGATTGTCGTCACCCAGGATCTTGGGGTGATCCGGATGCTGACCTCGCGCCCCCCGGTGATGAATAGGCGTGTCATTGAGGCGGGCTGACCGATCAGATTCTCGGGGACCCAAGCCCTCCCCTGCCGATCCCATCAAAACAGCAGGGAGCAGAGAACAGCCGATCAGAGCGCCTGACGTACCCAAGACTCGATACTAGCTGCATCCATTGCCCCCGCCTGGCGGGCGATCGGCTGGCCGTGGCGAAATAGGATCAGGGTGGGGATACTGCGAATCCCAAGGCGCGCTGCAAGCATTGGATGATCCTCGGTGTTGATCTTAATCAGACGCACCCGGGGTTCCAGGCGTCTGGCTGCTACCTCGAATGCCGGCGCCATCATCCGGCAGGGTCCGCACCAGGGGGCCCAAAAGTCGACCAAAAGCGGAAGATCGCTGCGGTTTAAATGGTGGTCAAAACGCCGCTCGTCGAGCGCCCAGGGATGGCCGCTAAACAGCGGCTGATGGCATTTGCCGCAATTGGGCGAGGCATTCAGACGTTCAGCCGGCACGCGATTGACTGCGTCGCAGTGAGGACAAACCACATGCATGGATTCAGACACGATCTCAGTTCTCCAGGGGTGCGCCAGACTCCAGCGGAAAGGCTGCGTCTATCTCTAGACAGCATCCATACCCTTGCATCATGGCGGGGGCACGGCTATTTTGCGGCCTCAAGGCGGTCGTTTGCCGCAGATAGATTTAGGCACATGCCTGATACCCTCACTGACGCTTTAAGGTTATTGTCATTGCCATGACCCATTCAGCCCATGTTGTTGCAGTCACTACTGCCAATTTTCAATCGATCGTCATCCAGGGTTCCTACGAGCGCCCAGTCCTGGTTGATTTTTGGGCCGACTGGTGCGCGCCCTGTCGGATGCTGATGCCGATCCTAGCCAAGCTCGCGGATGAATACCAGGGCCGTTTCCTCTTGGCCAAGGTCAATACCGATGAGGAGCAGGCACTCGCCTTTCAATTCGGTATCCGTAGCCTGCCGACCGTCCAACTCTTCCGTAATGGGCAGGTAGTCGATCAGTTCATGGGGGCCTTGCCCGAGGGGCAGGTGCGGGCCTTTTTGGACAATCACCTGCCTCGCGCCTCTGATGGATTGCTCGAACACGCCCAAGCGGCTATCGCTGCTGGCGATCTTGCCGGCGCTCGCTCGTTTTTGGAGCGCGTGCGCCGCGAGGATCCGGGGCATAAAAGGCTGCCGATCGTCGAGGCCCAGTGGTTAGCAGCCTCGGGCGAGATCGATCAGGCACTTGCGACAATCAATCATCTATCGATCGAGCTCGCCGATGACCCTGAGGTTGCGGCCCTGCGCGGCCGGCTCAATTTTGCCCAGGCTGTCAAACAGGCGCCGGCCGAGTCAGAGCTCACCGCCCGGCTCGCCAGCAATCCCCGGGATAGTGAGGCGCGCTATCAGCTCGCCGCCTATTTGGTGTTGCGTGGCGATTATGAAGGTGCACTCGAACATTTGCTTGAACTGATCAGGCGCGATCGTGCCTATGGGGATGACGCTGGGCGCAAAGGAATGATCGCGATCTTCGATCTGCTCGGCAGCGGCCATGAGCTGGTGACGCGCTACCGGGCCAAGATGATGAGCGCACTCTATTAACGCCGGGCAATGGGGCCGGATCAAGGGGATAATGCGGCGCAACCACTGACCTTGCGTGCGGATCTCAAGGGGCGGCATCCGTGAATAATTGATCCAGGGCCATGCGTGCCTCTTCATAACCCTGGGAGATTGCGCTTACCAGCCAATGGGTAGCGGTGAGCTCATCGCGTTCAATCCCCCCGCCCCTCGGCATACATGAGACCTAGGCGGTATTGGTCAGTGGCCAGACCCTGTTCGGCGGCCTGGCCATACCAATAGGCGGCCTGGGACTCGTCCTGGGGGACGCCGCGACCCGTTTCATACAGGATACCCAGATTGAATTGGGCCTCTGCCAGACCTTGTTCGGCAGCCTTACGCCACCACAACCCAGCTTGGGCATCGCTTTGCAAAACACCCCGTCCCATCATATACATCATCCCGAGATTATATTGGGCTGTTGCCAGACCCTGTTCGGCGGCCTGGCGATACCAAAAGACGGCCTGGATATCGTCCTGAGCAATCCCTAGCCCATTCTCAAAGAGCCAGCCCAGGTTGATCTGGGCCTCGGCAAGGCCCTGAGCGGCGGCCTGTCGCCACCAGTGGGCCGCCTGGGTATAGTCCTGACCCAGGCCCCGTCCCTCGGCATACATTACCCCCAGGTTATATTGGGCCAGCACCTCACCCTGTTTGGCGGCCTCATGCCACCAATAAGCTGCCTGCACATAGTTTTGCGTAAGGCCTCTTCCCTCGGCATAGATCAATCCGAGATTGTATTGGGCCTCGGGATCGCCTTGACGCGCCGCCTCCTGCAACCAATGCGCTGCCTTAGATTCATCCCGCTCAACCCCCTGGCCGCGCACATACAGCATGCCGATGTTGTATTGGGCCTTTTTATCGCCCTGTTCAGCAAGCGGCTGCCAATGATCGATGGCACCTTGATAATCGCCGCGTTCATAGGCCGCACAACCCTCGGTAAACTTGGCATCAAAGCGCACTGGGGCTGGCAGGGGCTCAGCGGCTGGCGCTGGTGAGGAGGTGGTCTGTTTGAGCCTGAATGCCGAGGCCTTCGCCCAGGCCCGCTCCATGGCATCAATGCTTTGAAAGCGATCAGGCGCGCGCACTGCCATGGCCTTGAGCAAGACATCCTCCTGCTGGGGGCTGATTGTCACCCCCAACCTCGAGGGCGGGATCAGGGTATCCTGCTCAAGTCGGTCTAATGCGTCGGGTGGGATCTGGCCGGTAATCGCTCGATAGAAGGTTGCACCCAGACTATAGATGTCGGTCCAGGGACCTTGCTGGCCGCGGCTACGATATTGTTCCTCAGGGGCATAACCGGGTTTGAGGATCACCGATAGGCTATGGCTGCGCTCACTGAACGCAAAACGCGCTGCCCCAAAATCAAGCAGCTTGACCCGCCCGCTCCGAGAGAGATAGATGTTGTCCGGGGTGACATCCCGGTGGAGCAACCCATCCTTATGGACAACTCGCAAAGCCTCCATCACGGGGAAAAGCAAGCGCAATGCCTGTTCGAAGGAGATGCGCCCCTCAGGTTGCTTGGCGAGATATTGCTTAAGGGTTAGACCCTCAACATAGTCCATGACGCAATAACCGGTTCCATTGGCGCGAAAAAAGGCCTTGACGCTGACGATCCCGGGGTGCTGGTCAAAACGGGCCAGAGCACGCGCCTCTTCAAGAAAACGCTTCAGACCATAAGAGAACTGTTCGTCTGCGGGTGATAGGTAGACTGTCAAGGTTATCCCATCGGGGGCGCGGGTTGCGCTATTGCGCGGCAGATATTCCTTGATCGCCAGCCTGACCTGAAGATTTTCATCCCAGGCCAGATAGGTAATGCCAAAACCGCCATGCCCCAGCACGCGTCCCAAGCGATACCGTCCATCGAGCAGGGTACCCAGGGGCAAGGCCGGGGGAGGATTGTCTAGGCCCGGGCGCCACCCACAGCGTGGGCAGGGGGTAATGGGGGGGGCCAAAACAATTGGGACAGTGTTCATCCATTGCGTATGGAGGCTCTTCCAGCGCCACAGGATTAGACAATTGACTCTAATCATACACCCTCGCGACCAACGCGGCTTGCTGACCACCATCCAGAATCAGTTAGCAAGGCGTTGCATGACCAACATATAATTGACCCCTTCCCAGCGGGTTTGGGCAAAGCGGCGGGTGAAGGGGTTCAGGCGCACACCGGTGCGATGGATCAGCCGATAGTTAGGGCCCAGGCCTTGAATGACCTCAGTTGGGCGCACCAGCTTGCGGTAACGATGAGTGCCGCGGGGTAGCCAGCGCAGGAGATATTCAGCACCCAGGATGGCCATGAACCAGGCAGCAAGGGTGCGATTGATACTGGACACGATCATAGCCCCGCCCGGCCGCACCAAGCGCGCACAAGCGGCCAAAAAATCCGGCAGTCCCTCGACATGCTCGACGACCTCAAGGTTAAGCACAGCGTCAAACTCCAACTCAGCTGCAGCCAGGTGCTCAACACTGGTCAGTTGGTAGTCGATCGCCAAACCACCCCGTTGCGCATGGAGACGGGCCACCTGGAGATTTTTATCGACAACGTCGATTCCCATTACCGATGCACCCAGGTGCGCCATGGATTCACTGAGGATACCGCCGCCACAGCCGATATCGAGAAGCCTTAAGCCGCTGAGCGGTTGATCAGCATGAGGATCACGACCCAATAGGGCGCATAGATGGCGGCAGATATAACCCACCCGAAAGGCATTCAGCCGATGGAGCGGCCAAAATGGACCCTGAGCATCCCACCAGCGATTGGCTAGACGCTCGAAATAGGCGATCTCGGCGGGGTCGATGCTGGGTGCAACGGGCGAATCAGTAGACATGCAGAGCTCCTTCGTCTCGATTGGGCTCAAGATAGTGATCGGAGGCGTTTCTGCAAACCAGAGATGAAGTGGCGGGCTAACCAGGATGCTCCAATTCGAGCATAGCTTTTCTCCACCAAACCTCGAATCAAAGGAACCCCAATCGGCGACCTCCGTGTCCCCTTGCCTGCCTGTGCCTCAAACCGCCCGAGGATCCGATTGAGTCCCTAAACTGCTGTAAATCGGGTGGGTAGGTAGCCACCGCTTCGATTCGGTAAATTGACGTTGCGAGACGATCGATAACCGAAGGAGAAGAAGCGATGGCTGGGTATGAGGTTAGCGTAGGAACGGAGTTGC
>CALALB010000018.1 GCA_937923175.1 uncultured Chromatiaceae bacterium
TGGCCACCGGAATCAGTCGCCCCCCGCGCCAGCGCTGGGGTCTTGATCGATATGCCAAGCAGGCCCGCCGCCTGATCTGGGCCCCTGGTGTTTAACATGGGAATTACATGATCACGCAGTCTCTGCAGTGCTGGGGTCTGGCTACTCCAGTTGGACTCAATCGCTTGGCATCAGACCATTTCCGGCAAACAACCGATAGGCTGGATTATCGGTCTCTTCCCAATAGGGGTAATCTAAAGACCTGAGGTTATCCATAAAATCTTCGTATTCGGCATCCGGGATCTGGATCCCCATGAGCACCCGCCCATAGGCAGCGCCATGGTTGCGATAATGAAACAGGCTGATGTTCCAGCGCTTGCCAATGCCGGAAAGAAAATCGAGTAAGGCCCCCGGACGTTCGGGGAACTCAACGCGAAATAACCGCTCATGCCGTAGGCCAGGGGCATGTCCGCCGACCATGAACCGAATATGTTGTTTGGCGGTCTCATTGTCAGTCATATCGAGCACTCGAAGGCCCTTTTCAGTTAAACGGGCAATGATCTCGGCGCGCTCTTCCTCGCCCTTGACCAGTTCGATACCGGCGAAGACCTGGGCGCGCTGGCGATCGGCATAGCGGTAATTGAACTCGGTGATCTGGCGCCTGCCGAGGATACGGCAGAAGTTTAGGAAACTTCCGGGGCGCTCAGGGATCTCAACGGCAAACAGGGCCTCGCGATGTTCCCCAAGCTCAGCGCGTTCGGCGACATGGCGCAGGCGGTCAAAATTGATATTGGCACCGCTCTCGATGGCGATGAGATCCTGATCGCGTGTCCCTGTGATCTCAACCCAGCGTTTCAGACCGGCGACAGCCAGGGCACCGGCAGGTTCGGCGATCCCCCGAGTGTCATCGAAGATATCCTTGATGGCGGCGCAGATCTCATCGGCACTGACCAGAATCACCTGATCCACCTGGGCGCGGGCAATGCGGAAGGTCTCCTCCCCGATCAAGCGAACCGCTACCCCGTCGGCAAAGAGGCCAACCTGGGGAAGATTGACAGGATGGCCGGCTTGGAGTGCCGCATAAAGGGTCGGGGCGTCCTCTGGTTCGACGCCGATGATCTGAACCTGGGGGTAGAGCCATTTGACATAGGCGGCGATCCCCGCGATCAGCCCACCGCCGCCGACGGGCACAAAGATGGCCCGCGGCGGTTCAGGGTGTTGGCGCAGGATCTCCATTGCGATCGTCCCCTGGCCGGCGATCACCTCTGGGTCATCAAAGGGGTGGATCAAGACCAGCCCTTTTTCGGAGACGAGTTCCAAGGCATGGGCATAGGCCTCGTCATAGGAGTCTCCATGGAGGATCACCCTGCCGCCATAGGCGCGCACTGCCTGGATCTTGATCGCAGGCGTGGTGCGCGGCATGACGATGGTCGCCTGGATCCCCAGGCGGTTTGCACCCAGTGCAACCCCCTGGGCATGGTTGCCGGCGCTCGCCGCGATAACCCCGCGGGCGCGCGCCTCAGGGTCTAGACCGTGGAGTTTGTTATAGGCACCGCGTAGTTTGAACGAAAATACAGGTTGCAGATCTTCCCGTTTGAGCAGGACCCGGTTACCGAGGCGGCTCGAAAGGCGCGCAGCCAAGGTCAAAGGGGTCTCAACTGCGACCTCATAAACGCGGGCCTTGAGGATACGATCGAGATAGGAGTCCGGCATCGGCTGTATGGATCGGCTCGTCGAGATTGGCGATGATAGAGGACCGAGGGGCAGGGTGCCACGAGGCGCTTGGACTGAGGAGGGAAGGGATCCATCTTATAATAAACGCGATGAACCCTTCATCGCTGGCCCCAATACCGAGGGCATGAAGGCGAAGATCCATCCGGCTGATCTTGAATCGCTGTTGTTTCGGTACATGATTTTAAGTTCTTGCTGACTGGGATGTTTGGCGTAATTGTTCTGCACGGATTAGAGTTGATTTAAGTGAGGCGTCGTGCGCGGGGAGTGCGCGGTGTCCGTCTGGGTAGCCGATGGTTCAATCATTGCCTGTTCTCATCCACCATCGCTCGCTCCTCTGTTGATCCGCTCAGGTCGATCGAGACGCCGCCTGCCGCGCCCGATGTCGATTGGCATGTTGCGACCCCAGGGGTCAAAGGCTGCTTACCGAATGAGGTCATCCTATGTCGATTTTTGAACGCTATCAGTCTCGTTATGAGGCCTCTCGCGAGGAGGTGATGAGCCTGCGCGATTATCTGGAGTTGTGCAAGGTCGATCCTTCGGCCTATGCCGGACCGGCCGAGCGGCTGCTGATGGCCATCGGCGAGCCGGAGCTGATCGATACCCGTGATGATCCGCGTCTGAGCCGTATTTTTCAAAATAAGGTCATCCGCCGCTATCCAGCCTTTGCCGATTTTTATGGCATGGAGGAATCGATTGACCAGCTTGTCTCTTATCTAAGACATGCTGCCCAGGGTCTAGAGGAAAAGAAACAGATCCTTTATCTCCTAGGGCCGGTTGGCGGCGGCAAATCGTCCTTGGCCGAAAAGCTGAAGGAATTGATGGAACAGCGCCCATTCTATGCTATCCAAGGCTCGCCGGTATTCGAATCCCCTTTGGGATTGTTCTCGCCTGAGGAGGATGGTCCTATCCTTGAGGATGACTATGGAATCCCGCGCCGTTATCTGCGCACCATCATGTCACCTTGGGCGGTTAAACGACTCCAGGAATATCACGGAGACATTACCAAATTTAAGGTTGTCAAGCTCTATCCATCGATTCTAGAGCAGATCGCAATCGCCAAGACTGAACCGGGCGATGAGAATAACCAGGATATCTCGTCATTGGTCGGCAAGGTCGATATCCGTAAGCTCGAACATTTTCCCCAAAACGATCCAGATGCCTATAGCTATTCGGGTGCCCTGTGCCGCGCCAATCAAGGTCTAATGGAATTCGTAGAGATGTTCAAGGCCCCGATCAAGGTCTTGCATCCGCTGCTTACCGCGACCCAAGAGGGCAATTACAATGGCACTGAGGGTCTGTCAGCTTTGCCTTTCCAAGGGATTATTCTTGCTCATTCCAATGAATCCGAGTGGCAAAGCTTCCGGAACAATAAAAACAATGAGGCCTTTTTGGATCGAGTTTATATCGTCAAGGTACCCTATTGCCTGCGGGTCGATGAGGAGGTGAAGATCTATCAAAAACTTTTGCGCAATAGCTCGCTAGCCAATGCACCCTGCGCGCCTGGAACCCTCGAGATGATGGCTCAGTTTTCGGTTCTGACCCGACTTAAAGAACCAGAAAACTCGAGCATCTATTCGAAGATGCGGGTTTATAATGGCGAGAATCTTAAGGATACTGATCCCAAGGCCAAGTCGGTCCAGGAGTACCGCGACTATGCTGGGCCTGATGAAGGGATGAGCGGTATCTCTACGCGATTCGCCTTCAAGATTCTATCCCAGGTCTTTAACTTTGACCACAGCGAGATTGCTGCTAACCCAGTGCATCTATTATATGTTCTTGAACGCCAGATCATGCGTGAACAGCTTCCACCTGAGACCCAAGAGCGTTATCTTGGCTTTATCAAGCAATATCTGGCGCCGCGTTATGCTGAGTTTATCGGCAAGGAGCTCCAGACTGCTTATCTAGAGTCCTATACCGAATACGGTCAAAACCTGTTCGACCGCTATGTCACCTATGCCGATTATTGGATCCAGGATCAAGAATATCGTGATCCGGATACCGGTGAGATGATGAACCGCGCCATGCTCAATGAAGAGCTCGAAAAGATCGAAAAGCCAGCAGGGATCTCTAATCCCAAGGATTTCCGCAATGAGATTGTAAACTTTGTCCTGCGTGCCCGCGCCAACAATGCTGGCGCCAATCCGCGCTGGACAAGTTATGAAAAACTGCGGGTGGTGATCGAGAAAAAGATGTTTTCCAATACCGAGGATCTATTGCCTGTTATCTCATTCAATGCAAAGGCCTCGGCGGAAGAGAAAAAGAAACACGAGCAATTTGTCGATCGCATGGTTGCGAAGGGCTATACGCCCAAACAGGTGCGCCTATTGTCCGAGTGGTATCTACGGGTACGTAAATCGCACTGACCGCGCCTGAGGGCGCAAGCCAGATCCGGAGTCGTCCAGCGAGTCAACCCATGTCACACTTCATCGACCGGCGTTTGAATGGCAAAAACAAGAGCGCGGTCAATCGGCAGCGCTTTCTGAGGCGTTATCGTGATCATCTCAAGCGGGCCGTGGCGGATGCGGTTGACAAACGCAGCATCACTGAGATCGATGCCGGTGAAAAGGTGAGCATCCCGGCGCGCGATATCTCTGAACCTATCTTCCATCATGGCAAAGGAGGGGTGCGCGATCTGGTGCATCCAGGCAATAAGGAGTTCGAAGCAGGCGATCGCATTCGCCGGCCCGAACAAGGCGAGGGCAGCGGCAACGGTCGCGGGCGAGCAAGCCGTGATGGAGTGGGTGAGGATGACTTCGTGTTTGAACTCTCGCGCGAGGAGTTCATGGATCTGCTGTTTGAGGATTTGGAACTCCCCAATCTAGTGCGCAACCAGCTAATGGGTATCAGTGAGTTCAAGACGGTGCGCGCCGGCTATACGACTCAGGGCGCGCCAAGCAATATTGACGTGGTCCGCTCGCTAAAAAGCGCGCTTGCTCGGCGGACTGCCCTCGGCGCCGGCAAGCGGGCGCGTATCCGCGAACTCGAAGAAGAGATCGCCCGCCTGTTGGCCTCTGGTGTACCTGAAACCGATGACCGAATCATTGCCTATCGTACCGAGATCGATCGCTTGAAAACCCGTTTGGCGGCGCTGCCATTCATCGATACTTTTGATCTGCGTTATCAAAGTTTTATCAAACAGCCAAAACCGACCAGCCAGGCGGTGATGCTCTGCATCATGGACGTCTCGGGGTCAATGGATCAGGTACGCAAAAACCTCGCGAAACGGTTTTTTATCCTATTGTATCTTTTTCTGAAACGTAATTACGAGAAGATTGATCTGGTCTTTATTCGTCATCACACGATCGCGCAAGAGGTGGATGAAGAGGAGTTCTTTTATTCCCGCGAGACTGGCGGGACAGTGGTGTCAAGCGCACTCAATCTCGCCTATGAAATCATCCGTAAGCGTTACGATACTGCTCTCTGGAATATCTATGCTGCCCAGGCGTCCGATGGTGATAATTGGGATTCAGACTCTGGGCTTTGCCGTGATCTCCTGATTGAAAAGCTGATGCCGCTGATGCGTTACTACGCCTATGTCGAGATTACTCCCCGCCAGCATCAGAGCCTGTGGTATGCCTATCAGGAGGTTCGGGCTGTGCATCCGCATTTTGCGATGCAAGAAATTTCCAGCGCTGAGGATATATATCCCGTGTTTCGCGAGCTGTTCAAGAGGCAGATGGTATGACCAATAGACTGATCACTGATTCATCCGAATGGTCATTCCCGCTCTTAGAGCGTTTCGACCGCGAGATCGGGCGTTTAGCGCATGAGGTCTATGGTCTGGATACCTACCGCAACCAGATCGAGATCATCAACTCTGAGCAGATGATCGATGCCTATTCATCAGTAGGTCTGCCGATCTTTTATCATCATTGGTCTTTTGGTAAACATTTCGTCGCTACCGAACAGACCTACCGCCGTGGTCAGATGGGTCTGGCCTATGAGATTGTCATCAACTCTGATCCATGCATTGCCTATCTGATGGAGGAGAACAGCCTGCCGATGCAGGCCCTGGTGATCGCCCATGCCTGCTATGGGCATAACAGCTTTTTTAAAGGCAATTATCTTTTTCGGACCTGGACCAGTGCTGATGCTATCATCGATTATCTGGTCTTTGCCAGGAAATATATCGCTGAATGTGAAGAACGCTATGGTCAAGAAGAGGTCGAATTACTGCTCGATTCCTGCCATGCTCTGATGAACTACGGGGTAGATCGCTATAAGCGCCCGGCGCCTCTGTCAATGGCTGAAGAAAAACGCCGGCAGCGGGAGCGTGAGGCCTATCTGCAATCCCAGGTCAATGATCTCTGGCGTACCCTTCCGGCAGCCAAACATCAAGAGGAATCCAAACCCGACGAACATTGGCCATCCGAGCCGCAGGAGAATATCCTGTATTTCATCGAAAAAAACGCACCGCTCCTCGAACCTTGGCAACGTGAAATCGTGCGCATCGTGCGCAAGATCGCCCAATATTTCTATCCGCAACGCCAGACCCAGGTGATGAATGAAGGCTGGGCTACCTTTTGGCACTATACGCTGCTCAATCATCTTTATGATGAGGGTCTGGTCAGCGATGGCTTTATGATTGAGTTTTTGCAGTCGCATACCAGCGTCATCTATCAGCCGCCTTTTGATTCGCCTCATTATAGCGGGATCAATCCCTATGCCCTGGGATTCGCTATGATGCGCGATATTCGGCGCATCTGCGAGGAGCCGACCGATGAGGATCGCTATTGGTTTCACGATATTGCGGGTAGCGATTGGCGGAGGGCTTTGGATTTTGCAATGCGCAATTTCAAGGATGAGAGCTTTATCGCCCAGTTTCTCTCGCCGCGTCTAATGCGCGAGTTTCATCTATTTGCCATTCGGGATGATGATCAAAACGAATATCTCGAGGTCAAGGCGATCCACGACGAACAGGGCTATCGCACCCTAAGGCAAGCGCTTGCTGAGCAGTATAATCTCGGCACCCGCGAACCCAATATCCAGGTCTATCGGGTCGATCGACGCGGCGACCGGTCGCTGACCCTACGTCATTATGCCCATAATCGCCGCCGCCTGGGCGATTCGGTGCCCGAAATGTTGCGGCATATCCGCAGGCTCTGGGGTTTTACCGTGCGTCTGGAAACTGTCCATGAAAATGGGCGGGTTGAGCTGATCGGTGAGGTCTAATATCCTGGGGCTCGATCCAATCCGCACCTGGCCCGACCGTGGAGGCACACGGTGGTCTCGCTGGGTTGCTGAAACGGCAGCCGTCAGCGGGGGCTACAGACCCGCACCCAAGGTCAGCTGGCCAGGCCGCCCCCTAGATGATGCTGGGCGCGCTTTGGGGATGAGCGCTAAGCTGGCCCCAGTTCCCATTGATGCATCATGAGTGAGTGACATAATCCTGTGGAGGATTGGATGAAGCCTTTTGCGCCCCTCGCCTTGCTGTCTTGGTTGGCCGTTACCCTCCCAGATGGGGCGATTGCGAGCGAGCTGTTGCCCCTGACCCTGGAGACATTCCGCACCGCCCGGACGCTAGTGATCGAGGACTTGCCCTTGCTTTCCCCCCCGGTACTCGCCGATTTCTATGCTCAGCGCGGCAACCGGTTGGCCTGGACCGAGCCAGCTCGGATCTTTGCCCTGCTTGCCCAGGTGGAGCGCAGCGTCGAGGAGGGTTTTAAGCCGGAGGATTTCCATGTCAGCGTTTTGCGCCGCTTCAGTCAGCCGGGGATGCTCGATCGGCTCAAAGGCTCGGCGCGCCTAACCGCCGATATCCTCTTGAGCGACGCCCTGTTGCGTTATGTCCACCATACCCGTTATGGCAAGCTCGATCCGGTTTTGGTCGATGCCCGCTGGAATGATCGCGACCCCGTCCCCGAGGAGCGATTGATCGCCGATATGCAGGCTGCGCTGGCGGCGCCGGATCTAGCTGCCTTTCTCGATGGGCGTTTCCGCAAACCCTTTTGGTATGAGGACCTCAAGGGCGCACTCTCCAAAGAGCGGCAGATGCAGAGTCTGGCGGAACTGCCCCAGGTGCCAGCCGGCCCGACCCTTGCCCAGGGTAGCCGCGGCGAACGGGTACGCTTGGTGCGCGAACGTCTCCAGCGTCTCGGTTATGCCTCGGCAGCCTCTGGACCCGCTGAGGTGTTCGATACGGCACTGACCGAGTCTGTGCGCGCCTTCCAGCTGGATCAGGGTCTCAATCCAGATGGCTCAATCGGTCCCCAGACCCTGGCCCGGCTCAATCAGCCAGGCGATGCCTCCAGGATCGACCTGATTCGACTCAATCTGGAGCGCATGCGTTGGCTGTATGCCGATCTGCCACCCGACTATATCTTTGTGGATGTGGCAGACTACATGGCCTATCTCGTGCGGGGTGAGACCATCGCCTGGAGCACCCGGGTCATCGTCGGCAAGGAGGATTCCCAGACCCCCATGTTTCGCGATGTCCTCGATCATTTGGTGCTCAATCCGACCTGGACCGTGCCGGCCTCGATTCAAAAGACATTGGCGGCTCTTCCATCCGATTATGTGTTGATCGATCGGCGTACCGGTCGGCGGGTCATCGGCGGTAATGTCGCCGATGACCAAAGGTATAGGCTGGTTCAGCAGCCTGGTCCCACGAATGCCCTTGGGCGGATCAAGTTTATGTTTCCCAATCGTCATGCCGTCTATCTCCATGACACGCCCGCCAAGTCGCTCTTTGCTCGGTCAGAGCGGTCGCTCAGCCATGGCTGTGTGCGCGTGCAAAACCCGCTCAAACTTGCTGATCTGTTGCTCGAGGAATCACAGTGGGACCGCGCCCGCATCGATCGGATTCTCGAGGGTACCAAAACCCGTTATATCAGTCTCACCCGACCCTTGCCGGTGTTGCTATATTATCTGACGGCCCGTGCCGATTCGGCAGGGCGTTTGGCGGTACGCCGCGATATCTATGGACGCGATCCAGGGGTTCGCGTCTTGCTCGATCAACCGGCCGAGCGGATCCGTGTAGCCTTCTATAAGCTGATCCCCTTGAACAGCGAGTTTATCCCTCTGCCCGACCTGGACAGGGGGGTCCAGTTGACGCGGGCGGGCCTCACCCTCAGGGGGGGACGACATCGCTCTGAGCAAGAGGGTCATTCAGATCCAGACCAGGGTAGGCTATAAGGGGCTCTTGGCGAAGCGGTCCTCGGCGCTTGAGGGTGGTAAATGATCGCTGAAGGTAACGAACGCATGGGTTTGCCAAACCACCGTTATCCAGACCCTGAGATCGCCGCAATCGAGCGGGTCATCCGCCAAAGGCGCGATATGCGTCATTTTTTGCCCGATCCCTTGCCTGAGGGGCTGCTGATGCGTCTGATCGAGGCAGCGCATCTTGCCCCCTCGGTTGGTTATATGCAGCCCTGGCGTTTTATTCGGATCACCGATCAGGCCTTGCGCCTGCGTCTCCATGCCCTGGTCGAGGCCGAGCGTCAAGCGACTGCCCACGCCCTACCCAGTCGCAATGCCGAGTTTTTAGAGGTCAAGATCGAGGGGATCCTGGAATGCGCCGAGCTTCTGGTCGTCGCCCTGATACCCGGGCGGGAGCGCCATCTCATCGGCCGGCGCACCCTGCCGGAGATGGATGTCGCCTCGGTCGGCTGCGCGATTCAGAACATGTGGCTGTTGGCACGCGCCGAAGGGGTAGGACTAGGCTGGGTGTCGTTCTTTGACCCAGATGCCTTGGCTGAACTGCTGCAGATGCCTGCAGGTGCGCGTCCGCTGGCGGTCCTGTGCCTCGGCTATGTCCCGGCCTTTTACCCCAGACCTCATATTCGAGGATGCCGGCTGGGGTAGGCGCCTGCCGCTTGAGGCGGTCCTGTTTGAGAATACCTGGCCGCTTGGCGCAGGCGGCACACCGCCTAGCTATTGAGTCGGTGCTGTACCCCAAGGCCGGATCACGACGGCTGAGATGCTGTTTTTAGGCGAGCCCTCGATCAATCGATCGCTATAGGTGAGATAGACCAGGGCATTGCGCGGGGCGTCGTAAAAACGCACCACCTGTAGAGTCTTGAATAACAGCGAGGTGCGTTTTTTGAAGACCTCCTCACCGTTGCGCCTGCCGGACCGGATATCCTCGGGCAGCGCGATCGGCCCGATCTGAGTGCAGTCGATCGAGGCGTCCGAGGTATCCTCGGCCACCCCCACCGCGCCCGAGACCCCTCCGGTCTTGGCGCGGCTCAGATAACAGACCACCCCCGGGATGTCCTCGTCCTGAAAGACCTCGACCACGATCTTGTCGTTGGGCCCTACCCATTTGAACTTGGTCGAGACGCCGCCGATCTGTTCTGCCCCGCTTGGGCTGGATAGGAGGGCGACCAGGGCGATTGGCAAGGCACGCTGTGTCCGCATGGTTTTTAATCCCCAAACAGACGCTGATGCTCAGATCGGGTACGGGTTAGGGCATCCTCCATCGAGATCCCGATAAACCAGTTACCGGTCAGACCTAGCCGTTTTCCGGCAAGGGCCTGATCGATGCGCTCGACCACCGCCAGATGCCCCGCGCGTAGGGCGGGCAGGCGATTGCGAACCTGCGCCTGGGCGAGGATGCGCTCGGGGATAATCCCCAGGGAGGCGCAGGCAACCCGCACCTGTTCCTCGAGGGAGAGCATCCCGGGCCGAAAATGGAAGGCAAGGCCGCGATAGCGTTCATCCGGCAGAAAGTCGCGCGAGACCGCCGAATAAAAGGGCGAATCTACCCCGATGAGTCCGGCAAAGGGGGCAAGCTGAAGATCCTCCCGTCGCACCGCCAGGACCAGGGTTTCGATCTCAGACATACCGATGTTGCCAACAAGCGCCCGCAGCTCATCAAAACCCAAGGGCAATAATTGGGCAGCGGCATCGGGCGGGACGGCGAGGGTGAGATAGGCGGCAGCAAGGGCCTGTCCGTCCGCCAGTTGGACCCGAAAGCCTGTCGTAAGCGCCTCGATCCGGTCGATCCGCTGACTGGTGCGCACCTCAAGGCCGGATTGGGCAGCAAGGGTTTCAGGGATGGTCGAGACCCCTCGCGCAAAGGTAAAGGCCTTGACGACGTCTTTGCGCCGTGGTTTGCGCCGAAATAGTGCTTCAGCTGGATAGTGATCCGCCGGCTGACAGATAACCGCCTGGAAGGCATGGCGGAGCAAATCCTGGTAATTGCGCCTCCCCAGGATGGCGCTGTAATAGTCGCGCACCGACCGCCCTGCCTTGGGTTCCCTGAGGATCCGCGGAAGCGATCCGAGCGCCTCGAGCGGATGCAGGGCAGAGAGGATCGATCGACGCTTCCCGTTCTTCCAGAGTCTATAACTGAGGCTCGGCTTGGGCCTGACCTGGCGGGTGAGATCCAGGTCGTCCAGGATCGAGAGTAGATTGCCATAGCTGTTAAAACAGGTATGACCTCCCGCCTCGATCCAAAAGCCGTCGAGCGCCTCAAACCTTAGGCTATGGATACAGCCGCCGACGCGCTCGCTGGCCTCGAGCACCAGGGTCTTAAGGCCCTGACGGGCCGAGAGATGGGCTGCGCCCAGCCCGCTGATGCCGGCGCCGATGACGATGTGATCGAATGTGTGGCTCATGATTTCAGGGGGAGGATTTAAGGGGATCGTCCTCTGAGTGGGATGGTTCAATCTCGGCGAGACTCAGATGGCTGATATCTGGGATCTGGGTTGCTGGGGGCGGCGGGGTGCAATCGCTGAGATCCCAATCAGAACCCCCAACTAGGCTGAGATGGCTCAGATCGAGCGCAGGTGCCTGGACAGGAGGCGGCTCCTCGAGCTGGTCGAATTCGGCACTGGTTGAAAGGGTAGACGCTGAGGGGCTTGATCCAGGTAAAGGCTGGCTTGGCTGCTCGGGCCGAGGTGGGGCTGACTCGACCGCTAGCCGTGGAGAGGCTGGGGTTTCTGTCTGAGAGACCGATTCGTCGCCGAGCGCCCTGAGCCTGACCAGGGCCCCGGCCTCGGCAAAGATCCGTTGATAGCGCTGGGCTGTGGCAGGATCGGCATCGCGTTTGATCACCAAGGTCTTGCCGCAGAAGAGTCGCTCGACCGCAGCAGCATCGAGCCTAAAGGCCGCACCGAGACGGGCGCGCGCCTGCACCGGATCGGCATCCGGTTGCAGGACACCCTCAAACAGGACATCAAAACGCGGTTCAGACATCGCTTGCTCCCCTCCCAGGGGTGAGTGGACCGGCGTGCGCCGGAGCCGCGTTATTCGACGAGCGGTTTAGCCAGCGTAAAAGCGCCGCGGATCTCCCCAATCTTAAACCCGCGCGCCTGATCCTGCGGATAATGTTCGGCAAGGGCCTTCAGCACTGGTTCGCTGATCTGATCGCCGTGACAGGCCAAACAGAGCTCCTGGGTGGGGATCGCCTTCATAAAGCGAAACACCCGACCCTCCTCACCCTGAATCGTCTCGGCAAAGCTGAGACGATCCACGGGTTCACCCGCTGCCCGCCGCTCCTCAAATGTCTGTAAAACCCTGGTTTCCCAGTCATCTGGACTGTTGAGGGCGGCATTGCGCACCTTGAGGCTGGTGCGCCCGATCTCCCAGCCGCTGGACTCGGACAATTCGGCGGCAATAGCTGGCGCCCGCTCTTTGCAAACCGCGATCGCCTGAACTGGACCATTGGCCTCGAGCGCTGATTTGAGCTCTGACTGCAACTGGTTTGCAAACTCCCTGACCAGCGCCTTGGCCTCCTCGGTCAATGGATCATCGGCCGAGGCGAGGGCCAGCATCTGGCCGGCTGACAGGGAGAGGACGAGGGCGATCAGGCTAGGACGGATAAGGGATGACATCAAGCTAGGGTTCCTCCAGGTTGGAAATAGGCGCAATCGGTTTTGGGAAACAGCAGGGTTGTCAACCCCTGCCGGATGCTAAGATAGTTTAAGACGTGCGCCGGCTCTATGCTGCATCTCCTGAGGCTGCGAAAGGCTGGTCAGAAAGGGGCGTTCAGGCCGGCCAAATAGACGGCATCTGCAATCAGTAGTCAATTGTATCCGACCGCCCCCACCCGGCTTGCCTTTTGGCATGTCGGGGATCGGATTTGGGAGCAACAGCGCCATCCAACAGGCGAGGCATCTCAGGTGGACGTTTTGGACAGGGATCATCCTGTACCTGGAGCGGCTGGATAGTAAACGCCCAGTTTCTGCCCAACCCGCACTCGGCTGCCTGGTGTCAGATCTGGCGCCCAATCGGCAGCCTTGCGCCCCAGGAGCAGGATCACCGTCGAACCCAGGTTAAAACGGCCGAGTTCCTGGCCGCGCGCCAGCTGGAGAGGGGGGGCGTCTGCGGGATAATCCCAGCGTTCAGGGAGTGGGCCGCGATGGGGTGGGGTGATCTCACCGGCCCAGACGGTCTCCAGCCCCCCTACGATGAGTGCACCCACCAGGATCACCGCCATTGGGCCGGCCTGGGTCGCAAAGCAACAGATGAGGCGCTCATTGCGGGCAAATAGATCGGGTACGGCAGCCGCCGTGACGCGATTGACACTAAACAGCCGGCCCGGGACATAGACCATCTGTTCAAGCCTGCCTGCTAGCGGCATATGGATCCGATGATAATCGCGCGGCGACAGATACAGGGTTACAAAACGCCCGTCCGCAAATGAATGCAGCTCACCTGGGGCAAGCGCGAGCAGATCCTCAATCCGATAGCTGCGCCCCTTGGCCTGGAGCAGGCGCCCCTCCTCGATCGTCCCGATCTGACTGATCATACCATCGACCGGACACAAGACGGCCTGGGGGTCGGGATCGAGCGGGCGGGCATCGGGTTTAAGCGTGCGGGTGAAAAAGGCGTTGAAATGCGGATAGGCGCGCGGATCGGGTTCCAGGGCCTCGCTCAGATCAATGCGATAACGCCGGATGAACGCCTGGATCATCAGATCCTTCAGCGGCGACCAGTTTAGGCGTGCCAGTCGATAGAACTGGGTCGAAAGCCAGCGCTGGGGAATGAGATATTGTAGGGCCACAAATAAACGCTCGACTAGGCGCAATGACATGGGATCATCCATTGGGAGAGGGTGAGCAGGGAAGATCATCCAATAAGGATTGGCAAGGCCGGGGCATCATCGGAGGCCAAACTAGGGTTCGGATCAGACAGATTAACCTAGGGTTGAGGGTGACAAGCGAGCGATCGACCGAGAAACGGATGTGCCTGATTCGATCGGCGAATATGACACAGCGGATCATGACCGCCAATGGCCTCTGTGGACTTGTTTGGGGATGCTAAGCAATGAGCGAGGGGGCCAGGCGGGTGATTCACCTCGGCGGAACGGATTAGGGTGTCAGGCCGCCGATCAACGCCTTGAGGTCCTCGGCCAGTGCTGCACCGTCCTCTGAGACGGGCAGGATGGCGATCAAGCGGCCGCCGGGATCGATCACAAATAGATCAGGGCGATCGCTTGCCGCAAGACCCAAGGCAGTGCGCAGGTGTACGATCGATTCCGGATCAGCGGCCCACAGACGCAGGGCAGGGGAGAGACGCGCAAAATCGCGCGCAAGCTCCAGACGTTCGGGGTTCTGGATCAGGACCCATTGGAGGGTTTCAAGTAATCTCGGTTGATCGGCAAGGCGATTGCGCGTCTCGATGAGGCGGTGGATAGCGCGCTGGCCCGATGCCTCGGCAAGATCGCCAATGGCCAGCAGGGTCCAATGCTTGGCCAAGGCCGAATCAGCGACCCTGATCCCAAAGGGGTCGCGCACTGTCAATGTAGGTAGATCGAGCGGTGGTTCGACCCGCACCCCCTGGATGGCGGGCGGGCCGGAACGCGCCCATTTGATCTGATTGCCCCATTGATAGCCAAACACGAAGAGCAGTATGGCCAGGAGTGCCAGAGCCAGGCGTAACAGGGGCGGATGGCGGTTGGGCAGAAACATGCCTGGTGGGTCCCAGCTAAAAAAAGAGGCTAAGGTGTTAAATGACCGGATGTCGAGTCAACATGGCCCCAAAAACCTGCTTCGATCGCAGCAGGGCATGATCGGCTTTGAGCCAGGGTCTGCCAGTGTCCCAGTAGATATCCAGTCATTTTTGCATTCGAACATACGGGCACCGGTCCGAGTCATTGGATATCCTGACGCCACCTGGCAATAAAATCGAGATATAGTCCGGCATCTCGGCTGATCGCCCCGCGCTGGGCAATGATCCTGGCGGCAAATGCTTGGGTGCGTTCCAGGATGATTGCCAGGGGCCAGTCTCGCATCAGTCCGATTAGGGCAATGGCAGCAAAGGCATCGCCGGCGCCGACCGTATCGATGATCTTCGGAACTGGCACTGCCGGCGCCCTGATCGGTGCCCTCTCAGCCGTCAGGGCCAGCGCCCCCCTGCACCCAGGGTCGCGAATAGGACAACGAGATGATGGCGTTTTAGCAAGCGTTGGGCAAGCTCGGGGATGGGGCGGTCTCCATCATCCACCAGGCAACGCAATTTGGCATGATTCAGCTTGAGCTACTGGGCCTCATCGAGCAGCGAGCGGGTTGCTGCAGGCGACCACCAGGGCGGAGGCAGATTGACCTCGAAGAAAGCAAGCCTAGCTGTTTGTTTCAGGTACCTCGGGGTTTCAGCTGAAACCGGATTGCGTAGGGCCAAGGTCCCGTGATAGAGCAGGGGGCCTGCTTGCTGTTTCGGGGAGTGCGGATAAAGTCATAGGCCTGGTCAGGGAGCCAAACTCTAATATTCAATGTAATACACTATAGTGCATCATTATGCTCATACCAAACACCCTGAGCACAGGCCGCACCCTCCTTTTGGCCTCTCGGACAAGACCCGACAGCGGGGCGAGGGCCACTGATTCCAGTGGCCAAGGGCAGCAAGCGCCACCTTTACCCCGCCACCCCACTGGGCGAGTTCAGCGGCTTGCCCAGTCGAGGTGTCACACCCTGCCCCTGACCCGCAAAATTACCCTGGATCCGACGCCCAAGGAGAACGACTATTCAAGCGCGCTTGGGGTGCTTCGGGTCTGGAACTGGGCGCTGGATCAGGGAAACAGACAAGATGCGGCCGGGCGCCCACCCAATGGGCTGGCCCGCACAAGGCAATTTCAGGCTGGAGGGCGCAACCATCCGCCTGCCCAGGGTCGGCTCAGCTGCAAGGCTTGAGTCTGCCAAGGTCACGCCTGGTCGTCGCTGAACGCTGGTATCCCGGCAGCCGTCTGTGCTCGGTCTGGGGCTGGAAGAACGAGGTGCTGATGCTTGAGGAGCGATGGATGTGTCCAAACTGCGCCATCCACCCTGAACGCAACCGCAATGCAGTGCTTGATCGCAAATGGCTGGCGACCTTGACGGCCCTACCCGGGGCAAGTCCGTCCGGTAACGGCGGCGCTGGGGCAGAGGGGTCTTGCGATACTTTGGAAAGTGACCCCTGGCAGAGACGCAGGTGGG
>CALALB010000019.1 GCA_937923175.1 uncultured Chromatiaceae bacterium
CTCCGGCGTGGGCACAGGCTGGGTCTTCAGACTTGGCTTCATACCCTGTATGCCAGACAATATCGCTCTATCGGGCAAGATATGGGCCACTACAGCCATTAGACTGCTGGCGCCCTACCTCCAAGGCCCTCGGCCAGGGCCCCTCGCGCGGTCGTGGTGATGCGAGCATCACCCGGCAAACGCGCCTTAGGGTTGTCAGCCAGAATCCGACTCCCAGTCCGCGCGCAGACGCTCGGGCTCAACCAGAGTGGTCGAGTGCGTCTGGATCAGGCTCGGCAAAACGATGATCGAGACCCGCCGGTTGCGCGCCCGCCCCGCCTCGGTGGCATTGCTCTCGATGGGGCGAAACTCGCCGTAGCCGATCGCGACCATGCGTTTGGGATCGACGCCGTTTTGGGCGAATAGATTAACCACGGTCGCCGCCCGCCCGGATGACAGCTCCCAATTGGAGGGATAGATCACATTGCTGATCGGGCGATTGTCGGTGTGGCCCTCGACATGGATGCGCACATCATGGCCCCTGAGCACCCGCGCCAGCTCGGCGAGCATCGGGCGGGCTGTCTGATCCAGGGTCGCCGAGCCGCTCGAAAAAAGCAGGTTACTATTGATCGCTACCTCGATCCAGTAAGGCTGGCGCTTGATCTGGATACGTCCGTCCTCGACCAGCTCGCCCATGGCGAGCTGGAGCTCATTTGCCATCGTCTGGATCTCGCCCGCAAGCCGCTCGCGCTCCTCCTGGGGAACCTGGCCCAGGATGGCGGCCAGGGCAACCGCAGTCGGCGATCCAGGGTTTGGTTCCGCTTGCCTTTGGGGCATCTGAGCCGAGATCAGCTCGGGCGGGCTGAGCGAACGCGGCACGTCTTCGCTGATCGGCGATTCCTCGAGCGTCGGCTCGCCGATCTGGATGGGATCAACCGCAGTTGGAACGCTAAACGCCGTGCTCAGCGACTGAGAGAGCACCTGATATTTGTCGGCATCGACCACTGAGACGGCATACATGGCCACGAAAAAGGCCAGAAGCAGGGTCAGGAGATCGCCATAGGGGATCGCCCAGGCCTCATGCCTGAGATGATCCTCGCTGTGTCTGCGCCGCCTCATTCAGTCACCCCAGTCGCCACCCAAAGCGGGTCTCTTGCCGAAGAGACCTACCACCCTCAGGGCCTTAGCCTTCATCCGACACCCTGCTATCAAGAACCTGCGCAATTACCCGCACCGTTTCCTTCCTGCCCCGACGGGTCTTGATGCCCCCATGCGTCTCTGACAGGCGTCACTTCCCCGGCTGCGACCGAGACCCTCCCTGCCCCAGTGCCGCCGTTGCCGGAGGACTGTCCCGGGGAGGGCAGTTGCGGTTGCCAGCCATTCGAGATTGCGCACTGTATTGCGGTCGCAGTCAGGGTGGGTGGCGCAGTTTGGACACATCCATCGCTCCTTAAGCATCAGCGTCTCGCTCTTCCAGCCCCAGACCGAACGAGACGGCTGCTGGGAGACCAGCGGTTGGCCATGACCAGGGGGATCTCATAGCCTTTGGCCTTGTACTCGATCTGCAAGCGCAACCACCCCAAGCCCACCTCGCTGATGGCGCGGGCAAGCCGGTCATCAGCCGCCCTGCGCGCCCAGCTGCCGGGTCTTGACCGAGACGCCAAGCAGTGGGGCCGCCTTGCCTGTGCTCAGGGTATTCGACATGAGTGCTGTGATCCAGCTTTACGAATGAAAGGTAATACCAGAGGTCTGGCTACTCAAACCCCTGGGGATGAGATCCCGGCGTATCCTTGCAACTCATCTTTGGATGAAGCCGCCAAGTTTATGCTCGATGTTGCGCGGATTTTCGCCCTCGGCGATCGCAACCAAGCCCTCGATGATCATGGTCTGATAATTGATGCGCGCCTGGATAAGTGATTTCAGTTTATTGGCTACCGGTAAAAAAAACAGATTGGCCAGACCCACCCCATAGATGGTCGCCACGAATGCCGCAGCGATCCCCGGACCCAGGCGCCCCGGCTCGGTGAGATTCTGCATCACCGCCATCAGACCCATGACCGCACCGATGATCCCCAGGGTCGGCGAATAGGTCCCCATACTCTCAAAGACTCGAGCACCCTGCAGATCAAAGGATTCGCTGTTATCGAGGTCCGATTCCAGGACCTGACGCAGGGCTTGGGGCTCGGCGCCATCGACCAGGAGTTGCAGACCCTTGCGCACAAAGGGATCGGGCTCGCGCTCAGAGCGATCCTCCAGGCCCAAGAGGCCCTCCTTGCGTGAGATGTGTGCCCATTCGATGATCTGTTTGATCATGGCCTCGAGCTCCAGCCGCGGCGGCCTGAAGACCCAGGGAAACATCCGGACGGCGCGGACGAAGACCGGGGCCCGGGTCTGGACCAGGGTGGCCCCCAGGGTCCCAATGATCACGATTAGAAAGGCGGCTAGATTCCAGAGTGCCCCCAGCGAACTGCCCTTAGCAAGGATCCCGCCGAGGATGGCCACCAAACCGAGCGAAAGCCCGGTAAGGCTCAGGATATCCATCGTCTAGCAAAAGCCCTTCACCAAGGCCGGTCCAACCTCTTTGAGTGACAAGACCTGATCGGCAAGCCCTGCCTCGATGATGGCCGCCGGCATCCCGAATACCACGCAGCTTGCCGCATCCTGAGCCCAGATTTGGGCCCCATTGGCCTTCAGTTCGCGCGCCCCCTCACGCCCATCGGCACCCATGCCGGTAAGCACAATGGCCAAGACCTGACCGCGCAGCGCTGAAACGGCCGATTTGAAGGTGATATCCACGCTCGGCTTATAGATGGTTCCAGGGGGGCTGTCCTCGATGCGCACCCGGGTTTGGGCACCGCCTTCCAGGATCATCTGCATCCCGCCCGGCGCCAAGAGGGCACATCCAGGTTTTAACAAATCGCCGGTGCTGGCCTCTTTTACCTCGATCTGACAGAGATTGTTCAAACGCTCGGCAAAGGCAGGGGTGAAGGTGGCTGGCATGTGCTGGATCAGGGCGATCGGCAATGGAAAGTTCTTTGGCAGGACCTTGAGTACCTCTTGCAGGGCCACGGGTCCACCGGTCGAGGTACCGATCAGGACCGCGCGCAGATGGCGCAAGGCGGTCGGTGCCACCGAGGGACGAGGCACAACCGGCGCAGCAGGGTGGGGCATCGGCTGGGTGGCGCGCTCTGCGACCGGCGCCCGGCGCAACAGCCGGCTGCGCCCGAGCGCCCGCACCCGCTGGCGCAACAGCGTCTTGGCCGATTCCTCATCCCTGGCGATATCGCTCAGGCGCTTGGGAAGAAAATCCATGGCCCCGGCATCGAGCGCATCCAGGGTCGCCTTGGCTCCCTCGGTGGTCAGAGTCGAGAACATCAGGATCGGACGCGGCGACTCGGCCATGATCCGCCGCACTGCGGTGATCCCGTCCATCACCGGCATCTCGATGTCCATGGTCACGACATCTGGATCGAGCTGCTTGACGAGCTCGATCGCCTCCTGACCATTGACCGCCGTGCCCACGACCTCGATCCCGGCATCTGCATTGAGGATCTCGACGATGCGCCGGCGAAAGAACCCCGAATCATCCACCACAACGACACGCAGGCTCATGACCCCGCCCCTCCTTCCAGTAGATACGCCGCACCACCGTCACCCCGGCGCCAGCCGGGGCTGGCCCGACCGCTATAGGCGGACTGGCCCAGGAGCTTGATCAAGGCAGGGATATCGATGATGAGCGCGATCCCGCCGTCGCCGGTGATGGTGGCGCCGGCAAGGCCAGGGACACCGTGCAACCCCTTGCCCAAGGGCTTGATCACCACCTCCTCCTGACCCACCAGGTCATCGACCACCAGCCCCACCCGCCGCTGGGCGACATAGACCACCACCACATGGGCCTCGCGCCTGGGTTCGATGGGGCGATTCGGATAGAGCCAGCGCGCGGCATAATAAAGCGGCAAGGCGTGATTGCGGACCATGATGGCCTCCTGACCATCGACGCAATGGGTGCGGGTCAGATCCAGGTCCAGGATCTCGGAGACCGAGGCCAGGGGAATGGCGAAACGACGCCCATCGAGGATGACCATGAGCGCCGGTAGGATCGCGAGTGTCAGGGGCAGCTTGATGCTGAGCTTAGTGCCGATGCCAACCTTGGAGTCGATCTCGATGCTGCCATTGAGTTGGGCGATCCGGGTCTTGACGACATCCATGCCCACCCCTCGACCCGAGATGTCCGAGATCTGTTCCTTGGTCGAAAAACCTGCCATAAAGATCAGATCAAAACACTCGCGGGGCGAAAGACGCTCGGCCTGGGTAGGCTCGAGCAAACCCTTTTGCACCGCCTTGGCCCGCAGCTTTTCCGGATCCATCCCCCGCCCATCGTCCTGGATGATCAGCGAGATATGATCGCCCTCCTGGGCCGCCCCCAGGATGATAGTGCCCCGCCTGGGCTTACCAGCAGCCATGCGCTCCTCGGGGTCCTCGATCCCGTGATCGACCGCATTGCGGATCAGATGGACCAGGGGATCAGCCAGGGCCTCGACCAGATTTTTATCAAGATCGGTCTCCTCGCCAAAGGTCTCAAGCTCGATCTCCTTGCCGAGGTTGCGCGCCAGGTCCCTGACCACCCGGGGAAAACGGCTGAAGACCTTTTTGATCGGCTGCATGCGCGTCTTCATAACCGCCGCCTGGAGATCTGAGGTCACCAGGGCCAGGGCGCCGATCGCCTTGCCGATCTCCTCATCGGCAACCCGGGTGCGCAGCATGCTGAGGCGATTGCGCACCAACACCAGCTCGCCGACCAGGTTCATGATCTCATCGAGCCTCTGGGTATCGACCCGCACCGAGGTCTCGACGGCGGGGGCAGGCGGAGCCTGGGTTGTCTTGCCTGCCTCATCCCGTTCGGCCGGGACCGGCGCACTGACCGGGGCAGCGGGCGGTTGCCCTGGCGGCAATCTGGATGGCTCGCTTGGCGCCGGTTCGCTTGATTTGGCGCCATGCAGCTGATCGAGCAGCGCCTCGAATTCATCCTCAGTGATCAGATCGCTCTCCGTGGTCGACTCGGCGGGCGGAGTGGCCCCAGCGGGGGCGGTTATCGCGACTGACTCAGATCCCGGCCCCTCGGTTGAAGGTTCAGCAGACTCAGAGTCTGGTTTGGCAAGGGCATCCAGTAACGCCTGAAACTCAGCCTCGGTGATCTCATCGCCACCCTCTGCCGCCTGAGGTTGAGGCTCGGGTTCAGGCGGCAGGGTAGGCTCGGCAGGGGGAGGCGGAGGCGATGGGGGGACAGCGGGCTGAACTGCGGCTGTCTCGGGCACAGCCAGGGCGGCGAGGGCCTTGATCAAAAGCGGCGGGGCAGGTGTCGGGTCGCGTCCGGCCTTGAGGTCGCCAAACATGACATTGAGCACATCGAGCACCCGCAACACGACATCCATGAGCATGGGATCGACCCGGCGCTCCCCGTTGCGCAGGAGATTAAAGACATCCTCGGCGTGATGGCAGACAACGACCAGCTCATTGAGATTAAGAAACCCCGCCCCCCCCTTGATCGTATGAAAACTGCGAAAGACCGCATTGAGGAGATCGCGGTCGTCCGGGTTTTGTTCGAGTTCGATCAGCTGTTCATTCAGGCCTTCGAGCAGCTCGCCAGCCTCTACCAAGAAATCTTTGAGGATCTCATCATTGGGATCGATGGCCATGCAGGATCACCTTGAAGCATCGGCGCGCTAAAAACCTAGGCTTGAGAGCAATGCATCCACATCGTCTTGACTGCTGACGACATCCGCAGTGGCGTCCCGGGTATTGGGGACGACCGGCCCATGTCCACGCAGCGCGTCCAGGGCATCGGGCTCAGACTCAGATGGGGAGGGTTTGGCAGGTCTTTGCAGATCCAGACGTCCGCTCGACAGACGCACCAGCTCGACCAGGTTTTCCTCGACCTCCTGGACCAGACGGATAACCCGACGGATGATCTGGCCGGTGAGATCCTGATAGTCCTGGGACATCAGGATCTCGGACATTAGCGCTTTGAGCCGCTCGGTGTCCTGGATGCCGCTCTCCAGAAAGGTCTCAACACCCCGCGCGAGATCGCGGAATTCATCGATGGTCAGCTCGCGATTGCGAAAACGGGCCCAGCGCGCGCGCAGATCCAGCGCCATTGCGTGGAGCGCTTCTGTGATCGGCATTGCCTCATCGAGCGCATTCAGGGTCCGGTGGCTCGCCTGTTCAGTCATTGAGACCACATAGTTCAGGCGCTCCTTGGCGTCAGGGATATGATCGCGCGTCAGCTCGACCAGACGCGCATCGCCGCGAAAGCTGTTGAGCGCCTCGTGCAACTCGCGGGTCAACTTGCCGAGCTCTTCAAAAAGCTGCTGCTCATAGGGCAGACGTAACTGCCGGATCAGGGCATCGGCCTCTTCCCACTCAGATGACTCCAGGCGAGCGACGAGCTGGCGGGCAAACTCAAGCTGCAAGGCTCGACGCTCTGCGTCTTGATCGAGGGCTTCGGTATTGTCCATGGCTCATCCCTGGGCCTCGATGCGTTCAAAAATCTTGTCGATCTTCTCCTTGAGGGTCTCGGCAGTAAAGGGCTTGACGATATAGCCATTGACCCCCGCCTGGGCTGCCTCGATGATCTGATCGCGCTTGGCCTCGGCGGTGACCATCAGCACCGGCAGGGATTTGAGCATGGGATCGGCGCGCACGGCCTTGAGAAGCGCGATCCCTTCCATGTTGGGCATGTTCCAATCGGTGATCAGAAAATCGAATCCGCCGGTTTTCAGCATGGGCAGGGCTGTGCTGCCGTCATCCGCCTCGGAGACATTATTAAATCCAAGCTCGCGCAACAGGTTTTTGATGATCCTTCTCATGGTGGAAAAATCATCCACGACGAGAATCTTCATATTCTTGTCCACTTGACGCTCCACCTCGCCTCTATTGGGTTTGAACGGAATCCGTCTGGATCCAATCACGCAAACGGGCGCGCAATCGATGCAGGGCCTGGGTGCGGATCTGGCTTACCCGAGATTCGGTGACCTCAAGGATGGCGCCGATCTCGCGCAGATTGAGCTCCTCATCATAATAGAGCGCAAGCACCAAACGCTCGCGTTCCGGAAGCTCAGCCAAGGCGCGGGCCAAGGCATCGGCAAACTGTTCGGACTCGAGCTGCTCCAGGGGGGTTTTACTATCGCCTGGTAAAAGCCGATCGGCCTCAGCATCCTCACCGAACAGCTCATCGAGCTCGAGGATCTGACAGCTTGCGGTATCCTGGAGCATGCCTTGATACTCATCAAGCGCCACCCCGAGGGCATCGGCGATCTCGCGCTCGGTGGCTGCGCGCCCCTCGCGCGCCTCGACCTGCTGGATGGCCTCGGCGATCCGCCGGCTATTGCGATGCACCGAGCGCGGCGTCCAATCGGATCGCCTCAGTTCATCGATCATCGCGCCGCGCACCCGGATTCCGGCATAGGTCGCGAAGCTCGCCCCCTGTCCTGCCTGAAACTGACGCGCAGCCTCGATGAGGCCGACCATCCCCGCCTGGATGAGATCCTCGATCTGGACCGAGGGTGGCAGGCGTGCGGCGAGATGATGGGCGATGCGCCGGACCAGATCGACATGTTCGGCGACCAATCGCGCGACCTCGTCACCCGCTGCATCGGCATAGCCCCCGAGCCGAGAACGCGCGCGGCTCATCAGACGCCCTGGAGCAGACGCTCGACGAAAAAGCCGATGCCTCCCACCTCGTGTGGCGCTGGTCGGGCGGCCTCGATACGGCGCGCCAGCTCGGTAAATGCGCGCGCCGACGGGCTGCCTGGGTAGAGGCTGACCACCGGCTGACGGCGCTGGACGGCCTGGCGGAGTTTATCATCCATCGGGATCATGGCGGCGGCCTCCAGGATCACCTCCGGCAGATAATTGGCACAGACGCCCATCAGCTTGCGCATCAGACGTTGACCCGATTCAAGATCGCGCAACATGTTACAGATGATCCGAAAGCGGCGCACCCCATGCTCTTGATGCAAAACCTTGATCAAGGCATAGGCGTCTGTCAAGGAGGCCGGCTCATCGCATACCACCACAAAGACCTGTTGCACGGCCTTACAGAAGCTCGTCACCGAGTCATTGACCCCGGCGGCGACATCCACGACTAACACATCGAGCGGTTTGTCATAGCTGCTGAAGGCGCGGATGAGACCTAGGTGCTCAGCAGGGCTGAGATTGGCCATGGCGCTGATCCCCGAGGCTGAAGGGACCAGCAACAGACCCTCCGGACCCTGGACTAGGATGTCCTCTAGACGCTCGACCCGCCCGGCCACCAGGTCGTGCAGGGTGCGGGTGGGGCGCAAGCCCAATAAAAGATCGGCGTTGGCCAGCCCGAGATCGGCATCGAACAGCATGACATGCCGCCCGAGCCGAGCGAGAGCGACGGCCAAATTGACCGCGACATTGGTTTTGCCCACCCCCCCCTTGCCGCTGGCGACGGCCAGACTCTGAAATGGACGCTGACTAATAGGCGGCATGCATGGATTTCCTAAACGGGACCACGGATTCCAAGACCAGGCCCTCGCTACCCAAAGGGTTCAGGCGCGGTGCTGACCGCACAGTCTGGGTAGGCGCAGGCTCAGTGCGCGCTGGACTCCATCCCGGGGTCAGATCAAGCTCAATCGGGCCGATCTCCCGCTGCCCCTGGACATAGGCCTCGCCGAAGGCCAAACGGGCCAAATGTTCGGTATTGGCCGGTTGGAAATCCTCCTCCAGACCCTGACCGTCGCTCTGGAAGACCAGACCCAACTGCTGTTCGAGCAAGACTGCCAGCACCTCCCCGAGACGCTCAGCCTCGTCGATCTTGGTCAAGACCAGGGCCGATGGCTCACAGACCTGAAATGAGTGTAGAACCTGGCGCAGGACACCGGCTTGATGGGTGGCGGGGATGACCAGCCAGGTCTCAAGCTCGATCAGGGTGCGGATCTGGGCAAAGGGCCGGCAGGCAGCCATCGCCCGCGCCGACCGCCCCTCGGTATCGACCAGGATGAGCTGACCCGGTGCAGCGCGTTTGGCCAGCGCCAGCAGGTCGCGTTCATCATCCAGCAGAATGACCGGCACCCCAGCCATCTGGCCAAAGGTCTGGAGCTGTTTATAGGCCCCGATGCGTTGGCGATCAAGTGTGGCCAGGGTCAAGGACTCGCCGCCCAAGCGTCGGATGCGCCGCAGGGCCAAGCGGCAGAGGGTGGTGGTCTTACCCGCGCCCGTGGGACCGACCAATGCCAGTACCCCTCCCTGCTCGAGGACCTTCGGTTGGACAATGGCGATCGAGGCCGCCAAACGCGCCCGCAGACGTGCCCAGGCCGACTCCTCGCCCTGGTCCTCCTGGACACTGCCGATCAGGGAGCGTGCCAGCTTCTCGCCGAGGCCATATTCGATCAGACGTTCGACGATGCGGGCTGCCAGTGGGTGGGTGACTGCCCATTGATCGCGTTCGCTCAAGACCTGCTGTTGGGCAAGCAGGGTACGCAGGTCCTTGAGCTCACGGCGCATCGCGGCCAGTTCTGGATCCACGCCAACCGGGTGGCGGGTCTGCAGCGGCTGAGTGGCTGCCTGACCGGCCAGCTCAGCGGCGGCAACCACCTCTAGCATCCCATTGACCCGCCGGCTCGACAGGATCATGGCATCCGGGCCCAGTTGCTCGCGGACCTGGCGCATGGCCTCGGACATGGTTCGCGCCTGATAACGCCTGACGTTCATCGCTCAAACTCCACTCGTCGATCGGTTAGGCTGCCTGAGCGCTGTCGGTCCTGCCCACGGTCGCAACCACTCGGATCCGGCGGTTTTCTGGGATTTCGGTGAATGCCAACACTGTGAGATTGCGGATCGCCCCCCGCAACCAGCTTGCGATCCAGGGGCGAATCTCGGGGGCCACGACCAAGACAGCGGGTGCACCCTCGGCCTCTTGTTTGCGCGCTGCCTCCATCACCGAGCGTTGCAGGCGCTCAGCCAGACCCGGCTCGATGCTGACAGCCTCGCCTTGACTGCCCTGGAAAGATTTATGCAACAGCTGTTCCAGTGAGGGATCCAAGGCGATCAGGGGCAGCTCCTCGTCCGGACCCACGAGATCCTGGACAATCGAGCGCGCTAGCGCCACCCGCACCGCCGCGGTCAGGGTGGCGGGATCCTGACTCTTGAGCGCATGCTCCGCCAAGGTTTCGGCGATCGTGCGCAGATCGCGGATCGCTACCTGCTCGGCTAAAAGGTTTTGCAGGACCTTCAGGATCACCCCCAAGGACATGGATTTGATCGCCAATAGGTTCTCGACCAGCTTGGGGGAGCGGCGCGAGAGCTGATCGAGCAGGTGCTGGACCTCCTCATGACCGATGAGTTTATGGGCGTTCTCGCGGAAGACCTGGGAGAGATGGGTGGCGATCACGGTGGCGGCATCGACGACCGTGTAACCGGCTGCCTGGGCTGCTTCGCGGTCGGCCGGATCGATCCATAGGGCATCCAGATTAAAGGTTGGATCCTTGGTTGGGATCCCCTCAATGGTGCCGAATACCTGGCCCGGGTTGATCGCCAGATCCCGATCGGGAAAGACCTCGGCCTCGGCAACGGTCACCCCGCGGATGGCGATCCGGTATTGATTGGGCGCAAGCTCGAGATTATCGCGGATATGCACCGGCTGGATGAGAAACCCGAACTCTTGCGAGAGCTTGCGCCGGATACCCTTGATCCGCGCCATGAGTTGACCATCCTGGGTGCGATCGACGAGCGGGATCAGCCGATAGCCGACCTCAAGCGATACCAGATCGACCGGCGGGACATCGTCCCAAGAGAGATCCCGTTCGGCGGGTGGCGGAAGCTCCAGTCCTTCGGGTAGGCGCTCGACGGTCGGCGGCGGCCCCGGCTTCGGCTTGGCCCCGATCAGATAACCGGCGCCGATCAGGCTGGATGACAGACCCAAAAAGACCAGGTTTGGCATCCCCGGGACCAGGCCCAGCACCCCGATCACCCCACCTGCTACATACAGCACCCGCGGATTGGAGAACATCTGGCTGAAGACCTGCTGCCCCATGTCCTGGGCGGTCGAGGCCCGGGTGACGATGATCGCGGTTGCGGTGGACAGCAGCAGCGATGGGATCTGGGCGACCAGACCATCGCCGATGCTCAGCAGGATAAAGGTATTGGCTGCCTCGGCGAAGCTCAGGCCCGCCTGGGTCATGCCGATGAGGATCCCGCCGATGACATTGATGAACAGGATCAGGATACCGGCGATCGCATCGCCGCGCACGAACTTGCTTGCGCCATCCATCGAGCCGTAAAAATCGGCCTCGAGCGCGACCTCCTCGCGGCGTTTACGCGCCTCCTCCTGGGAGATCAGTCCTGCATTGAGATCGGCATCAATCGCCATCTGTTTGCCAGGCATGGCATCCAGGGTGAAACGGGCGCTGACCTCAGAGACGCGCCCTGCCCCCTTGGTGACCACGACAAAGTTGATGATGGTCAGGATGGCGAAGACCACGACCCCAATCGCAAAGTTACCGCCGAGCACGAACTGGCCGAAGGCCTCGATCACCTTGCCTGCGGCGCCCGTGCCCTCGCCGCCATTTAAGAGAATTACCCGGGTTGAGGCGACATTGAGCGACAGGCGCAGCAGGGTGGCCAAGAGCAAGACGGTGGGAAAGGCCGCAAAATCGATCGGGCGCGGGGTATAGACGGCAACCATCACCACGATCAGGGACAGGGCGATATTGAAGGTAAACAACAGATCCAACAAAAAGGGCGGCAGGGGCAAAACCAGCATGCCGAGCATGGCGACCAAGAGCAGGGGTGTCGCCAGCCCTAAGCGGCCCAGGGTATTCAGCCGTTCGACGAGCGCGCTCATCGCCGCACCCTCCGGCGACGCGGCGCGCGGCGCTGATCCAGATACTCATCGGGCACCGGCAGATCCTCAGGCAACTCGACATCCGGGTCTTCGCGCCGGATCTGATACACATAGGCCAGGATACGCGCCACGGCGACGAATAGACCGCTGGGGATCTCCTGATTGAGCTCGGTGGTGAAATAGATGGCGCGCGCCACCCGCGGGGCCTCGACACAAACGATCCCATGTTCCTCACCCAGGCTGCGGATGGCGAGCGCCACCCGATCGACCCCCTTGGCCAGAAGGCGGGGTGCGACCATGGTGGCCGGGACATAGGCCAGCGCCACCGCATAATGGGTAGGATTGGTGATGATCACATCCGCCTTGGGGACCTCGGCCATCATCCGCCGGCGCGCCATCTCGTGCTGCAGCTGCCGGATACGCCCCTTGACCTCAGGTTTACCCTCGGTCTCCTTGAACTCATCCTTGATCTCTTGCAGGGTCATGCGCAGCTGGCGCTGATAGTTCCAGAGCTGAAAGGGCACATCGATCGCTGCCACAATGATCAGGGCGGCTGAGGCGATGAGAAACAGCCAGGCCGCCAGATGGGCCGCCTGGGCGATCGCCATCTCTACGGGTAATTCATCGAGGGCCAAGAGCTCGGCCCAGATCGACTTGAGCCCCAACCAGGCGACCCCGCCGACCAAGGAAAACTTGGCCAACCCTTTAACCAACTCGAGCAACCCCTGGGTCGAAAACAGCCGTTTAAGACCTGCCAGTGGATTGATCCTGGAGAATTGCGGCATCAGGGCCTGTGTCGAAAAATTGGCGCCGCCGACCAACAGCGGACCGACGAGGGCCGCGATCACAAGGATGGCCAAGAGTGGACTGATGATCAGCAACGCCTGACCCACCAAATGGGCAAGGTGCGGTGCCAGTAGATTTTCATCCAGGAGCAACTCCCGCTCCAGGGTCCAGCCCTGGGTCATTAGCTGGCTGAGACGCGCCGCCATCCCGCCGCCGAGAAAAAAGAGAAAGGCCGCACCCAGGGCCATCACCAAAAAGGTACCCAGCTCGCGCGAGCGCGCCACCTGGCCGCGTTCGCGCGCGTCGCGCAGACGTTTGGCGGTCGGTTGTTCGGATCGTTCTTGACCGTCGTCGTTCTCGGCCATGGCCTAGAGCCTCGCGATCCGTTCGACCAGCGGCAAGGCCGCAAACAAGAGATCGCCAATGCGCGCGGTCAGGCTTGGCAGGGTCAAGAGGATGATGACAAAACCGATCAGGATGGTGATCGGGAAACCGACGGCGAAGATATTAAGCTGGGGCGCGGCACGGGTGATCACCCCCATCGTCAGGTTGACCAGGAGCAGGGCGGAGACTGCAGGGAGGGCGATCAACAAGGCTCCTGCAAACATCTGACTCCCAAAACTGGCCACAAACCAGAGATCATCCGGTTCAAGCCCGCCTTGGCCGATCGGCAGGGTTTGAAAGCTCTTCAGGAGCAATTCGATCAGCACCAGATGGCCATTCATCGCCAGGAAGATGAGGGTGGCCAGGATCGATAGATATTGGGAGACCATGGGTACCTGCACCCCGCCAGCCGGATCGACCGCCGAGGCAAAGCCCAGTCCCATCGAGAGCGCAATGGCCTCGCCGGCCTGATTGATGGCCGAAAAGACCAGGGACAGGATAAAACCCATCCCGATCCCGATCAGGATCTGTTCGATGGCCACCAGTAAACCGCGGATGCTCAGCGGATCGATCAACGGCGGCTCGGGCAGCTGCGGGGCGATGACCAGGGCCAGGAATAAGGCCAGACCCAGGCGCACGCGCGTATTGATCTGACGCGAGCCGAAGACAGGGGTCACCAAGAGCATGGCGCTGATCCGCACAAAGGGCCAGACCAGGGTCAGGGTCCAGCGCAGGATGTCCTCAGCCTGAAAATGCATCTGGCCTCAACTGCCATTGACCAGGGCCGGGATGCTTTCATAGAGCCGGGTCACATAGTCGATGGCCAGCGAAAGCAACCAGGGGCCTGTGAGGATCAGGGCCGCGCCGACCCCAATCAGTTTAGGGATGAACGACAGGGTCATCTCCTGGATCTGGGTTGCGGCCTGAAACAGACCGATGACCAGACCGATGATGAGCCCAGCCAAAAGGGGCGGGGCAGACATCAAGAGGATCACCTTTCCGGCCTCTTGACCGATATCCAGAACCATTTCGGGGGTCATCACCTTATCTCCTGAAGGATTTGAGACAGCCGATCAGCCGCTGAGCCAGGGGCCGCCTCCTGCAACCCCCACGCAAAATCAGGGCCAAGGAGGATTTAGAGATAAAAGCTTCGGGCCAGTGTCCCCAGCAATAGCGACCAGCCATCGACCAATACGAAGAGCATGAGTTTAAAGGGTAGTGAGATGATCAAGGGCGAGAGCATCATCATACCCATGGACATCAGCACGCTGGCGATCACCAGGTCGATGATGAGAAAGGGGATCAGGATCAGGAATCCGATCTGAAAGGCGGTTTTTAATTCGCTGATGACAAAGGCCGAGACCAGGATCGTCAGGGGGATGTCGTCGGGCGAATCGAAGCCATCGATCCCCCGGATATTGGCAAAGAGCGCGAGATCCGTCTCCCGCGTCTGGGCTAGCATAAACTTGCGCAAGGGTTGAGCCGCCTTGGCAAGCGCCTGCTCTGTGCCAATCTGTTCCTCCATATAGGGCTTGATGGCGGTGTCATACATCTCCTGAAAGACTGGCGACATGACAAAGAGGGTCAAAAAAAAGGCCATGCCCAGCAGGATCTGATTGGAGGGGGTCTGGGTCGTACCGAGACCTTGGCGCAGGATGGCGAGCACGATCAGGATGCGGGTGAATGAGGTCATCATGATCAGCGCTGACGGCAAAAGCGTCAGCAGGGTCATGATGATCAGGATCTGGAGGGTGATCGAATAGATCTGACCGCCATCCGGTGCGGTGGTGACGGTCACGGCCTTGAGGCCGCCGATCTGGGCCATGACCAGACCCGGAACAAGCCAGCCGCAGAGCATCACTCCCAAACGCGCCAGCCTAGGCATGTCTCCCCTCCCCCTTCTTGAAACGCGCCAACCAGGTGCTGAAATCGCCAGGGGGGGATGGCGGGGCCGGCGGTTCGACCGGCTGGCTGAGGGTGTGGAGATGCTGGACCCCAGCTGGGCTGATGGCAATCAGGATCTGATCTCGGCCAACCTGGACCAAGAGCAGACGCTCGCGCGCGCCGAGTGGACGGGCAGCAAGGATCTGGATCAATCCGCCTTCCGCGCCCAGGCCCTGGAGCCGGCGCATCAGCCAGGCCAGGACCAGGATGGCCAGCACCACCAGGAGCAGGCTACCCAGCAACTGGCTAAGATACCCCCCCGCCAGCGGCTGGGGCAGACCCTGGGTATCCGCCCAAACTGGGGCGGGGAGTACAGCCGCCAGCCAGAGGGTCAGCGCACGCCCCATCGCTCACCTCAGCTTGCGGATCCGCTCGCTGGGACTGATCACATCGGTAAGACGGATGCCGAATTTTTCATTGACTACCACGACCTCGCCATGGGCGATCAGGGTGCCATTGACCAGCACATCGAGCGGCTCGCCGGCCAGCCGGTCGAGCTCAACCACCGAGCCCTGGTTGAGCTGCAACAGGTTGCGGATCGGGATGCGGGTGCGTCCGATCTCCATCGAGATGGTCACGGGAACATCCAGGACCATCTCCAGGTTGACCTCCGAAGGCGGCTCATTCTTGATACCGCTGAAGTCCTCGGGCTGCATGGGTCGGATGGTATCGGCACGCGCCTGCCCGCCGCCCTCAGTACCTGACTTTTGCTCCGCAAGGGCCGCTGCCCAATCATCGGCAATGGCGTCGTCTGGGTTGACCGTGGATGACATACCGTTTGCGTCGCTCATGCGTCCTCACCTCCAAGGCATTCCTCGCCTGGATCCTCGATCCAGACGTCGGTCAATGCTTGATCCGTTCGGTAATCTTGAGGGCATAGATCCCATTGGAGACCCCGAACTGACCGCGAAAGAGCGGGATGTCCTCGACATAGAGGACCACGGTCTCGGGCAGGTTGACTGGGATGATGTCGCCCGGCTTGATCTTGAGCAACTCCTCGACGGTCAGGGTTGCCTCGGTCAGGGTCGAGCTGATCTCGACCTTGGCCAGGGGGATCTCTTCCTCGAGTGCCCGCTGCCAGCGCCGGTCCACCCCGCTGCGATCCGATTGGATACCTGTATCCAGGATCTCGCGAATAGGTTCGATCATCGAATAGGGAAAGGTGACATGCAGATTGCCGCCGCCGCCCTCCAACTCGATGTGAAAGTCGTTGACGACCACGATCTCGGTGGGGCTGACGATATTGGCAAACTGCGGATTGACCTCCGAATTGACGAATTCGAAGGTCAATTCCATCACCGGCTCCCAGGCCTTTTGCATATCCTCAAACGAGGCATCGAGTAGATTCTTGATGACCCGCATCTCCATGGGGGTAAAGTCGCGCCCCTCGATCCGCGAATAAAAGCGCCCCTCGCCGCCGAAGAAATTCTCCACCAAACCAAAAACCAATTTTGGATCAAAGACAATGAGCGCTGTACCATGCAGGGGATAGACGCGCACGAGATTCAGGCTGGTCGGCACATAAAGCGAATGGAGATATTCCGAAAACTTGGTCACCCGTGAACCGATGACCGAGATCTCGGTCGAGCGGCGCAGCATATTAAACAGATGGACCCGCAGATAGCGGGCAAACCGCTCATTGATCATATCCAGGGTGGGCATCCGCCCGCGGACGATACGCTCCTGGGTCGCAAAGTCATAGGGCCTTACCCCGTCAGGCGGGGGTGGAGGCTCGGTGTCGATCTCACCCCCATCGACCCCATGCAGCAGGGCGTCGATTTCGTCTTGGCTGAGGATATCGGATTGCTGGGCCATCGCCTTGGGTTATTGCATGATCAAATCATTAAACAGGACGTCTCGGATATCCGAGGGCTCGCCCGACGAGGCCAGGGCGCGCACCAAGGTCTGGCGTAGCGCCTCGCGCAGGGCCTCCTTGCCCTCGGGGGTATTGAGTAAAGCGAAATCCTGGGTAGCCAAAAGGCTCAGGATATCGTTACGCAGTCTGGGTTTATGTTTATCGAGCGCCGCCGGTACCAAAGGACTTAGGGTGGAAACGACCAGACCCACCCGTAAAAAGCGGGCCTGTGCCGAGTTGAGATTGACCGTGAAGCTTCCCAGATTGTGATACACAGGCGTCGGCGGCGGCGCAGGTTGCGCGGGGGTTGGCGCCGGTTGGGGAGACTGGGCAGCTGGTGTCTGGGGTGCGCCCGTCCCCTCAGCGCCAGCCATCCCCTCGGTCGGTTCAGCCGGTTTGGGCTGCAAGAAGAAATAATAAACGGCAAACCCCGCCCCCCCGAGCAACAGCAGGGCGAGCAAAAGGATCACGATCAGCTTAATGCGGGTGCCTGCGGGCTTGGCAGCCCCCGCATTCGCAGGGGGCTTGGCAGCGGCCTTTTTTTTCTTTTCAGCCATAGTCCAATCCTAATGGAATCTCAACCTCTGGATTGTAAACCCGCGCCTGCGAAACGCCAGCTTCCGCCGCCTGGCCTCAGGTAAAGACATCGAGTCGGCGCGCCAGGAGCGTCAGGGTATCCTGAATCGCCGGTGCCCCCGAGTCTTCCTCATCGATCCCGTCGAGCGCGGATGCTGGGGGAGACGAGCCACGCCCTTGGCCCTGATCGCGCCGCGGCGCCTGATCCGAGACCGAGACATGACCGAGCCAAATCCCTTCTTGCGCGAGCGATTCACGCAATCTGGGCACAGCGGCATCCAGAACCTCGCGCGCCACTGGATGGGCCGCGATGAAATGCACATGGGTCCGGTCGCCATCCTGGACGATCCGCACCTCCAGACTGCCGAGACTGGCTGGATGCAACCTGATGTCGGCCGTCTCCAGCCCCTGTTCCACCGACCAGCGCACCTGGGCGGCCAGGGTTTGCTCGCCGCCGGGTTGCAACAAACGATTGAGATCCAAGACCTGGGCGCGCGCGGTTGGTGCGGCATCGGCGGCTGACCGGAGCATCGGCCCCGGGGTAGATTCGGAGATCCCCGGGCGCAGCGCATCGAAGACCTTGGTTGCTGATGGGTCTGAGTCAATTGGCCTTGGGTTGACCTCTTCTAGACCAGAGGCAAAGACCTGACCGGCGGTTGCCAAGAGGTCCATGCCTTGGCTGGACATCTGACCCAGCCAGCCGGGCAAGCGGCCAGGTCCCCCCGCCGCATCCAACCCGGCGAGCGCTCGGTCATTCCCGCGCGATGGATCCGTTGTACCGGCCGCTGCAGCCATAGCCGCATCCAATCCGACGAGCGCCTGATCATTCCCTCCATTGCTCGAAGATAGTAGAACCTCACCCCGGCGCAGACCGGGGCCGGCCTGGCTCAACAGGGCTGCAAGACCCCTGCACCCCTCGATCGGGGTAGTCCCGGATTCGGTACTGTCTTGAGTCATCCCCCCTCCGAGACCGGCCGCTGCTTGGTGGTCGGCAGGCTGAAGCAGCATCGCGCTTGCCTGACCCAGGCGTTCGAGCACAGCAGTCGGCAGCCACTCGAGACAGACAGGGTTATCCTCGGTCTCGAGATCATCATCTGGATCGAGCCGTTCCTCGGTGCCTTCAGGTACCGCCAGGGCGCCCGCTGGCTCAGCCAGACCGAGACCCAGAGCGTTTAAAGGCAACGCCTGCCGATCGGCCATGAGCGCCAGATAGTGCGCCACCAGGGTCTGATCGTCGAGCGCAGCGACTGCCTGGGGATCGGCGCCGTGCTTGAGCATGAGCGAGCGGATCTGGGCTGCCAAGGACTGCCCAAAGTCAACGCCAGCCAGGGCCGCGCCCGTATCCAGCTCATCCAGGATCTGGGTCAACCATCCCGACAGGCCAGCAAGACTCAGGGGATTTAGGGTCTGGGTCATAGTTCTTTACCTCGCCTGGCGTCTATGATTGGGCTTCATCCTGGGTCCGTCGCGCTGCTTGACGCGTCGCCCAGAGGTCGAGCTCGCGCTGCTGGCGACGCTGGTCGGCGATAGCCTCGAGCCGGCGGCGGCGTTCGATCAGCTTTGCCAACGATCGGGTGGCCTGATGGCGCTCCATCCAGACCGTACGCACCTGATCAGCCTGGGCCTGGGCCGCGGCCACCCGCAGGTCTTGCTGGTGCAAGGCCCCACGCAATTGCTGATGCATCAGGGCCAGCTGTTTCATGAGATGTACGTCATGAGGGATCGGCGCGTTCAGATAGATCTGCTGATACTCCAGAAGCTGAGCGCGCTGCTGTTCCAGCCGATTGAGCTCGGCCAGGCGCGCCCCCAGGAGGGCAGCGGCCTCGTTTTCCTGGGCCTGGCGGATCTTCAGAAGCCGTTCAAAACGTTTGATGCTCATTGCATGGCCCTCATTGCGGCAGGCCTACCAGCTCAAAGAGCTGACGGCGAGCGTCTGCAAAGCTCGCCTTCTCCAGACGCCCTTGCGCGAGATAGGACTCCAGGCGCGGATACATGGCCACCGCCTCATCGAGCTGGGGATCTGCCCCCTTGCGATAGGCACCGACTGCGATCAGGTCGCGGTTGCGCATATAGGTGGACATCAGGTTGCGGAACCGATGGGCTGCCTTGAGATGCTCGGGGGTGACGATGGCGCTCATGACCCGCGAGACCGAGGCACCGATATCGATCGCTGGATAGCGGCCGGTCTCGGCGATCTCGCGCGACAGCACCACATGGCCATCGAGGATGGCCCGCGCCGAGTCTACGATAGGGTCGTTTTGATCATCGCCCTCGGCCAGCACGGTATAAAAGGCGGTGATCGAACCGCCGCCCTGGTCGCCATTGCCGGCGCGCTCGACGAGCTGGGGCAGACGGGCAAAGACCGAGGCCGAATAGCCCTTGGTCGCCGGGGGCTCGCCGATGGCCATCGAGATCTCGCGCGCCGCCTGGGCAAAGCGGGTCAATGAATCCATCAACAGCAAGACATTCAGCCCCAGATCGCGGAAGGATTCGGCGATGGTCGTTGCGACCCAGGCGCCGTGTTGACGCAAAAGCGGTGACTGATCGGCAGGTACGGCAACCACCACGGTGCGCTGGCGCGCCTCCTCGTCCAGGATGTCATAGATGAATTCATTGACCTCGCGCCCGCGCTCCCCGATCAAGCCCACCACGATGACATCGGCGCTGGTATGCCGGGTCATCATCCCCAGAAGCACGCTCTTGCCCACACCACTGCCGGCAAAAAGACCGACGCGCTGCCCGCGCCCAATCGACAGGAGTCCATTCAGCGCCCGGATCCCCACATCCAAGGGCTCGCTGACCGGTTTGCGCCCCAGAGGATTGATCGGTCGACCCTCGATCGGCACCCAGTCATCGGTCCGGATCGGACCCTTGCCATCGAGGGGTCGCCCCAGGGCATCGACCACCCGCCCCAACAATGCCAGACCCACGGGGATCAGGCGCCGCTGGTCTAATGGCTCGATGCGCGCCCCGGGCGCCAGGCCCTCGAGCTTGCCCTCGGGCATCAAAAAGGTCCGCTCCCCCTGAAAGCCCACGACCTCTGCGGCAAGCGACCGGCCGTCGATCGTCTGGATCGCCGCCCGCCCCCCGACCGGCAGGCGGATCCCCTCGGCCTCGAGGGTCATGCCGACCATGCGCGAGAGCCGACCCTCGGGTTGGGGCGGTAAGAGGTCATCGAGACGCCGGCGCGACCGGGCGAGCCGCTCGCGCAGACCCTGGGCGATCTGTTGGGAGCCGCGTTGTTTGAGGTCCTCGATCCGCTCGCTCATCAGGGCGCCTCCTCGCTCGCGATCATCTCTGCCGGCGATCCTGGATCGAACCAGGATGACCCTTCAGAGACACCCATCCCATCCTCAGAGGCGACTCGATCGGCCGCTTCCGAGGAGGGTCCAGCCGTCCTGTCGCCTTCCTTTTCTGCCACGGCTGGCTGACCCCGGCCTTCGCCGGGGTGACCTTGGCCGTCGCCGGGGTAAGGGTCCGCCGCTTGGGAGGAAACCTCTGGAGCGGCCCCCGGCAAACCGAGCTCGCCCCAGAGCGCCTCGATTCCCTGACCTAGGCGGGTCTCGAGACTGGCATCGATCCGGCTAGGGCCGCTGAGCACTCTGCACCCCCCCCGTTCGATAGCAGGGTCCGGGATCCAAGCAATCCGTTCATCATGGGTCTGGGCATAGGCCTCGAGGATCGCCTGATCCTCCGGATTGACCTGGACCCGCACTGGATGATTGCGCGAGGGAAGCTGTTTGAGCGCCTCGTCCAGCACCTGCTGGATCAGTTCAGGCCGGGTGTTCAGCTCGGCTAGGATCACCCGCCGGGCTAGGGCTGAGACCAGGGCTAGCAGTTCGGGCTCCAAGACCTCGATCGATTCAGCCAGCGGATCGGCCAGGGCATGGGCGATCCCCTCGAGCGCAGCGACTGTCTCGGCCAACCGCTGTTCCTCGCAGCGGCGCCATTCCTGCTCGCGCGCCGCCCGCTCAGCGCGTTCCTGTGCTGCCTCTTGCTCGGCCTGGGCGCGGCCTGCCTGATAACCGGCCTCATAGCCCTCGCGATAGCCGAGCTCAATGCCTTCCTGCCGCGCCGCCTCCTTGATGGCCGCGATCTCCTCCTCGGTCGGCGGCGGGGGTGGGGGGGGCAGCTCGGGTTCGGCCTCGGGCTCGGGCTCGCCGCGGAGACTGACATCGGGCGGTAGCCAGCGCTGGATCCGGGCGAGGTGCAGGCCATCCGCGCTCGAGAGCACGGCACTCATATCATCGCCTCCCCACCCTTACCAGCCAGGATGATCTCGCCGTTTTCAGCCAACCGCCTAGCCACTGCCAGGATCTCTTTCTGGGCGGCCTCGACATCGCTGACCCGCACTGGCCCCTTGGCCTCCAGGTCCTCGCGCAGCATCTCGGCAGCACGCTTGGACATATTCTTGAAGATCTTGTCCCGAAGCTCCTCGTCTGCACCCTTGAGTGCCAGGACCAGGGTTTCGGTGTTGACCTCGCGCAGCAGACGTTGGATGCCGCGGTCATCGACATCGACTAGATTGGCAAAGACGAACATCAATTCTTGGATACGCTCGCTCAGGTCCTCATCGACCTGTTTGACGCTATCCATGATGGCCGATTCGCGCGAGGCCTCCATGAAATTGAGGATATTGGCCGCGGTCTGGACACCGCCGATCCGTGAGGATTTGGCGGTGGTCTTGCCCGAGAGCTGGCTCTCAAGGATCTCGTCGAGCTCCTGCAAGGCCGCTGGCTGGATACCGTCGAGGGTCGCAATGCGCAGGATGATGTCGGACTGCATCCGCTCAGGCAGATAGGTCAGGGTCTCGGCGGCCTGGTCGGGATCGAGATGCGAGAGGACCACGGCCACGATCTGCGGGTGCTCGTGGCGGATCATCTCGGCGATCGCCCGTGGATCCAGCCATTTCAGGGCCTCCAAACCCTTGGAATTACGCCCGATGAGGATCCGATCGATGAGTCCAGCGGCCTTCTCCTCGCCCAAGGCCGAACGGAGCACATTGCGCACATAGTCGTCAGCGCCGATCCCCAGGGCCGTCTGGTCCTGGATGATCTCGGAGAACTCCTTGAGCACCTCATCGATATCGCCGCGCGTGACCCGTTCGAGCGAGGCCATGGCGATGCCGATCTTTTGCACCTCCTTGGGACCCATGTGTTTGAGGAGCTCAGCGGCACATTCCTCGCCGATGCTCATCATGAAGATCGCCACTCGTTCAGCGCCGGGGCGTTTTTTGACTGCAGGTTCAGTTGCCATCTTCAGCCAACCATTGTTTCATGACCTGGACCACCCGTTTGGGATCCTGACGCACCAGCTCGCGCACCGCCTCGATGTCGAGCTGCTGACGGTCTAGACCCTTGGGGGCGATGAGGGCGGCGATCGATGAGGGTTCATGGGTCAGCGAGACGATCTCCTCGCCCTCTGCGCCTTCCTCGCCCTCCGCAGCTGCCTCGCCCGCGCGGGCCGTTTCGTCGGTCAGGGCAGGCACGCCTTCGCCTGCCTCCTCCTCTTCTTCGGGCTCGGGCGGCTTGGGCAGGATCTGGTTGAGCGCCGGCTTGACCACGGTCAGCATGACGATGAGCGCCAACAACAGACCACCGATGATCTTGACCAGCTCCAGGAACCATGGCTGGGTCCAGATCGGCTCGCCTGCCTCCTCAGGCTCGGGGACAAAGGGCGCCGAACTCACCTGCAACGAATCGCCGCGCGCCTCATTTAAACCAATGGCATCGCGGACCAGTTTGCGCAAGGTCTCTAATTCGGCCTCGGAACGGGGCACCCGCACCGGCTCACCGGCCTCATTGACCTGATCGGCATAATCGACCACCACGGCTGCAGTGAGACGACGCACACTGCCCGGCGTTTCCTGGATATGGGCGAGGGTCCGGCTGATCTCATAGTTGCGGGTGGTCTGCTGGGAACGACTACTCGGCATCTGGTTATTGGGTTGGGCCTGTTGCTGGCCGATGACCCCGCCTGCTGGGGGCTGATTGGTCAGCGCCCCCGGGATGCCGCCGACCAGGGGATCGGCGCCCCGCCGTTCCTCCTCGTTGAGCTGTTCGGAGCGCACGGCGGTGCGCTCTGGATCATAGGCCTCCTGGGTCCGCTCGACCCGCGAAAAATCCAGATCCGCGGTGACCTGCACCCGCACCCGATTGCGCCCACCGACGATGGGGGCGAGCAATGACTCGGCCCGCTCGATATAACGCGACTCGATACGATGGATATATTCGAGCTGATCAAGGGTCAACTGATCGTCGCGATTCTTGGTGTTGGCGGTAAGCAGCCGCCCCCTCTGATCCACCACTGTCACCCGCTCGGGGACCAGCTCAGGGACGCTCGATGAGACCAGATGGACGATGGCATTGATCTGGGCATCGGTCAGTTCCTCCCTGCCCTTGAGATGAACGACGACCGAGGCGCTCGGCGGGATGCGCTCACGCACGAAGACAGACCGTTCGGCCTTGGCGATATGGACCCGCGCCCGATCCACAGGCTCGAGCGCGGCGATCGAGCGCGCCAGCTCACCCTCCAGCGCCCGCTGATAACGCGCCCCCTCGATCAGCCGGCTGGTCCCAAAACCGGATTCCTGCTGCAGCAGCTCAAAGCCGATGTCAGCCGACTTGGGAAGCCCCTCCCCCGCAAGCTGCAGACGGGTCTCGGCGATACGCTGCTGGGGGACCTGGATCTGACCTGTGCCATTATCGACCCGATAGGGCACGCCGAGTTTGTCGAGGGCCTTCATGACCTCGCTGGCCTCAGCAGGATCGATCTGGCCAAAGAGTGGCGCATAGGTAGGGCTGAGGGCCCAGACCAGGATGGCGACCACCGCCACCAGACCGCCGGCGAGGGTGCCGATGAGGGCGATCTGGCGGCCCACTGGCATCTCTCGGAAGGTCTTGAGACCCAAGGCCAAACGCCCGCCCAGGGTATTGGGATCGGGTTCGGGGGCAGGCGGCAGCGGCGGATTTTCGGCGACGGTGGTATCCATGACGGTTTCAACCAAGGGTTAACTCACCCCCCTCTATCACACTTGCATGCTCATGACCTCTTGATAGGCTGCCAAAAGCCGATTGCGCACCTGCATGGTCGCCTCGAAGGCCACGCTCGATTTGTTCATCGCCACCATGATCTGCGGCAGACTGACGTTCTTGTCGCCCAACTCAAAACGGGTCTGGAGGCTGTTTGACTCTTGCTGGATCTGGTTGACGCCGCGGATGGCATCGCGCAGGGTAGCCGCAAACTCGGCGCCAGCGTCCGATTTCTGCTGGGTCTGGGCAAGCGGCGCAGTCCCTTCCACCCGACCAGACTGGGCGAGGGCGCGCATCTGCGCCAAGACCTGTTGGATCTGCATCTCGCTCATGCTTGTTACCCACTCCCAGGATTTGCTGAGCCGGCCGTCTCGAAGGCGCGGGACTTTGGGTACTTTCTAGCAAATTAAATGCCTAATGGCCCAAGGAGGGGGGATTGCCCCTGGTGGGGGTGTGGACTTGCCTCAGAGTTCGGAGGCCTCCTGGCGGGCGTCTCGCTCCAATCCAAACTTGCGCATCCGCTCGACCAGGGTCGTGCGCCGCATCCCAAGCCGGCGTGCCGCCCGGGCGACGACGAAGTCGTTTTGTTCGAGAGCGGTCAGGATCATGCGCCGTTCGAGCTCATTGAGATATTCGCGTAGTTCGACCCCCTCGGGCAGGAGCGGATCGGCGTCCAGGGCAGACTGCTGGCCGCTCGCCTCTGGGTAGGGACGCTCTGGGGGCTGGGGCAGGGATTCGACTCCAGCGGGGCGAAACCGGCGGGGGAGTTGCTGGAGATCGACCAGGGCATTGGGATACATGATCGCGAGCTGCTCGAGCAGATTCGCAAGCTCGCGAACATTCCCCGGCCAGGGATACTGGGTGAGATGGTTCAGGACCGCCGGGGTCAGCTGGGCCGGTTCCTGACCCTGGGCACGCAGGCGCGCGGCAAAGGCCTCGATCAAGAGGGGGATGTCGCTGGCGCGCTCGCGCAATGGTGGCAGCTCGATCGGAAAGACATTGAGCCGAAAGAAGAGATCCTGGCGAAATTGACCTGCTGCCACGGCCTGTTCCAGATCGCGATGAGTCGCTGAGATGATGCGGGCATTGGTATGGATCGGTTTGTTCGATCCCACCCGTTCGAAAGTCCGCTCCTGTAAAACGCGCAAGAGCTTGACCTGCATGGGCAGGGGCATGTCGCCGATCTCGTCGAGAAAGAGCACCCCATCCCCCGCCAGTTCAAAACGCCCGGCGCGGCTGGTAAAGGCGCCGGTGAATGCGCCCTTCTCATGACCGAAGAGCTCGCTTTCCAACAGCTCGCCTGGGATCGCCCCACAGTTGACTGCGACGAATGGCTTATCGGCCCGGTTAGAGAGGGCATGGATAGCCCGTGCCACCAACTCCTTGCCCGAGCCGGTCTCGCCTAGGATCAACACAGTGGCATCCGTCGGCGCGACCTGGGCGATCAGGCGTTTGACGGCCAGCATGCGAGGATGACGCCCGACGAGATCGGGCGCATCCGGGATCCCGCTGGGATCTGGGCCAAGCATCAACCTTTGCAATACCTCGAGCACCAGTCCAGGGCGCAGCGGTGACTCAAGCCGATAGAGCCGTTCCCGAGAGGGCGCGGGGGCAGTGGTGCCATCGGTCGTTTGGTGAACCAGGCCCAGCTCAGCCGGAACCCGCGCCATGACCTCAGCGAGCAAGGCGTTCGGGCCGCAGATCCACAGGGCATCCAGTCCCAGTGCGCCGACCTGATCCAGGTCGCTCAGCTCGGCGACCGAATGGCCTAAAAAGGCCAGGATATGACCCGTCGCTAGGCATTCCTTCGGGTCACCATAGACACCGATTCTCATCACCTGGGGTTCCTGTTTCACGCCCTTCAACCACCGACCCAAGGCCCAATGTGCAAACATGTCAGCTATGCTAGGATCATGGACTATCCCTGCCGATAGCGACATCTGGCTCTCAATCCATGCTTGCAAGCATCCACAACTATTACGAACGCCTGGTTCTGGAGTCTATCCAAAAACGTCTCGCCGGCCGAGATGAACTGCACAATGCCGATTTCGTAGCCGATCTGGCCTGTCTGGCACTCAATGCCCTGCCAGCACGCTATGTGCGCCATAGCGTTGACCTCTGGTCGCATCTAGGCGATGCCGAGCAGACAGCACTCCTCGAGCAAGTCGAGGCCGCGGTCGAACAGGCCCTGGCGATCATCGGGCGCCGGCAAGACCGTCCGGAGGAAACCCCTGCCCCCGAACCGGCGCGCCCGCGCCTGCCTTGGACCTGAGCAGGAGGCGCGCCAAGGCCGACTCGGCCAGATCGGAAAGCGCCAAAAATCCCTGGCAGGCGTGGTCGTCAAGCGCGCATGCCGTAGCGCGGCGATCGGCATAGATCAGCCCTACCGGCCGTTCCTCCAGCCACACCGAGCGGGCCAGACAGGGCACCCCCCCTGTCAAGATCTTGACGGATTGGGGCAGGGATTCAGTGCTACTGACTGCATCGAGGCGCAACCAGCGCACCCCGGACCCCTCCAATAGACGCGCGAATGGGCCGGCCTCATCCAGTCTCAGGTTAAAGCGACTAAAGGCCAGTTCGAAATCAGCCCCCATAAGCTGGTCGGCATTGAGGGTCCCTGTCTGCGCCTCCAAGGAGGCATAGAGGACGCGGTTTAGACCCAGCCCATGATGCAGCCCCTCCAGCCAGACCAGGATGATCTGAGCAGGGTCCTGGATCTGATCGGAAGCGAGCAGTTCGCGCGCCCGCGCGAGCTCGTCGGCGCGCGGCGCCAAGCAGAAGGGGGGCATGCAGCTGGATGCATGCCCCGCCGATGCAAGGCCCTCGCCCAGTGGCGGCAGGTGAGCGAGCTGCGCCAGACCGTATTGGGCAGCGCGCTCATTGAAATGATCCAGGACCCTGTCAACCCGGGCCCGAAACGAGCCGAGATCCAGCTGGAGTAATTCGGCAGCCAACGTCAGATCCCCCAGCTGTCCTAGACAACGCCAACCCCCGAGGGCATGGCGGGCGATCTGGGTGGCCAGCATCACATAGAGTGGGCGCAGATGCCGGGCATTGCGCGCACGCATCGACTCGCGCACCATCTCGGGCAAACCCCATTTGACCGCCAAACGATAACCGAGCCATTCGAGGTTCGCGCCCAGCGCCACATATTCGGCCTCATGCGGCAGAACAGCGGGATGGGCCAGGATCTCGAGATAACGCTGGATCCGCCCATCCCCATGGACCAGCCAAGACAGCTCGCCGAGATTATTCAGTAAGGCCGCAAGCGCGACCTCTGCGGGCACCCGGTCCCGATCGCACTCGGCCCAGTCCTGGGCTAGAAGCGCCGCCAGCCAGGCGCGGGCGCAACCTTGCCGGTAATAGACCAAACGCCGCTCGTCTAGGCATGACTCATCCACTACCGCCCCCTGGGCCAATTCGGCCAGTCGGCGCAGGCCAAGCCGATGGATGGCATCCTCAAGGGTGACGATCTCGGGACCAGGATAGCGGAGCTCTACCGCATTGGCCTGCTGCAGGACGCGGACCGCCAGGCCTGGATCGCCCAAAACGACCTGGGCGATCCGGCGCAGACCCGCCCATTCGTCGGCCAAGACTGGTTCTAGCATCCGGCGGGTTACCGGTTGAATCGGCAGGTCTTCAAGACGCAGCTGGTCGATCAGGGTATCAAACCATGGTGATCCCATCTCAATACGCCTGGTTCTCTGATTGGGCCTTGGGCAGGGGTATAGTACAGTTACCCTGTGTCTTCTATATGGATCCAAGGCCTTTGGCCCCCTCGCTCCCATGCATCCGAACTTTATCCTAGGTTCAATCCTGGTTATCGGCTCGGTGCTCGGCGGCTATGCCGCAGGCGGGGGACATGTGCTTGCCCTCTGGCAACCCTTCGAGCTCATCATCATCCTCGGGGCGGCAGTAGGGGGTTTTATCATCGCCAATCCGATGGGCGTGGTCCTCAAGGCACTCCAATCGACCCCGGCACTCTTTACCGGCTCCAGATACAAAAAGGCCCATTATCTGGAGGCCTTGGCCCTGATGTACGAGCTGTTCAATAAGGCGCGCAAGGAGGGTCTCATGGGGATCGAGAACGACATCGAGGAGCCAGACAGCAGCCCCTTGTTCCAAAAATATCCCCTGCTGCTGCGCCGGCCTGAGGCCGTTGCATTCATCGCCGACTATATGCGGCTTATCATCAGCGGCAATATGAACCCATTTGAACTTGAAAGCCTGATGGAGGTGGAGCTCGAAACCCATCACCATCACGGCGTCGAGACCGCCCATGCGGTCCAGCGGGTGGCCGACGGTCTGCCGGCCTTTGGGATCGTGGCTGCGGTGCTAGGGATCGTGCATACCATGGCCGCATTGGGGGGACCGATGGAAGAGATCGGGCATCTGGTGGCTGCGGCCCTGGTTGGGACCTTCAGCGGCATCCTGATCTCTTACGGATTCGTCGGCCCGATCGCAAGCTATCTGGAACGGCTTGCCGACGAAGAGACCCGCTATCTGAGCTGTCTCAAGGCCTGTATCCTCGCCAGCGTTCAGGGCTACAGCCCCCAGATCGCCGTGGAGTTTGGGCGCAAGACCATGCCGCCAGAGTTCAGGCCGAGCTTCCGGGAGCTCGAGCAACTTCTGCGCGGTTCGCGCTAGGCTGGATGTTCACCGGTGGCGCTCAAAGAGGTCAAACAACCGATCATTATCAAAAAGGTCCGCAAGCCTGGCAGTCACCACGGCGGGGCCTGGAAGATCGCCTATGCCGATTTCACCACGGCCATGATGGCCTTTTTCATGTTGTTATGGATCCTTTCTGCAACGACCGAGGATCAAAAGGCCGCCATCGCTGAATATTTCAATAATCCATCGGCCTTTATGGGGATCGCCACCTCGCCCTCCCAGGCCCAGGGTGAAGGGACTGGATCCAAACCCATGATCATCGATTTCGAGGGGGCCACGGATACGGGGCCGCCCCAGCCGCAACCGCCGCTGACCCCCGACCAGCTCGATGAGCTGGCCCAGGAGCAGGATGCGGCGCGTCTGGCGGCGTTGAAAAGGATCATCGAGGAAAAGATCGAGAACAGCGAGACCCTGGCGCCCTATAAGAATCAGCTCCTGATCGACATCGTCTCTGAAGGTTTGCGCATCCAGATCGTCGATCAGGAAAACCGCCCGATGTTCGATCTGGGGAGCGCCAAGCTCAAGGACCATACGATAGCCATCCTGCGCGAGCTAGCTGGACTGATCAATCAGGTTCCCAACCGGATCAGCATCACCGGACATACCGATGCCCGTCCTCTCGGTGGGATGCTCTATAGCAACTGGGAGCTCTCAACTGAACGGGCCAATGCCGCCCGCCGGGCCTTGGTCGCAGGCGGCATGCAGCCCGATAAGGTGAACCGGGTGGTCGGTCTTGCCTCGACCGTGCCCTTTAATCCCGAGGATCCTCTCGACCCGATCAATCGGCGCATCAACATCATTGTGCTGACCCGCGAGGCCGATGCTGCGATCCAGCGCGAGGCAACCCAGCTTGGATCCGGCTCGCCAGCGTCGAGACCTTGACGCCCTTTAAGCCCTAGCGCTAGCCCAGCCCGCGAGATCCCTGGCTGCCCCGCCGGGCCGCTGGATGCTTTTGGCCTGGATCATGCATTGAAACCCGCAACCAGCACCCCGGTTGCGAGGTCAGTATGTTTGAATCCATCGCCGATCTTCTCCTGTTCATCCTGCATCATCTGGATGCCAACCAGGTCAGCGGGCTTTTTACGTTGGGCATGGTAGCGCTCTTCGTCATCACCCTGGGCGCCTGGCTAAGCCGGCGCGCTCTAGCCTTGCAACGGCTGGCCCCGAGCCTGTTGACCACCCTGGGCATCCTTGGGACCTTCCTGGGGATCGCCATCGGACTGCTTGATTTCGATCCAAACCGCATTGAATCGAGCATCCCCTTGTTGCTCGAGGGCCTCAAGCTTGCCTTTAGCACCAGTATCGTCGGGATCCTCCTGGCGATTGGGTTGCGTTTGCTCCAGATTGCAGGCGATGAGCGGGCGCAGCGCAGCCGCCCGGCTCAGGGTACCCCTGCCCTCGATCCCCAAGACCCAGTCGCCCTGCTCAGGCTCCAGATCCAGCTCGCCGATGCCCAGCTTGTCGCCAGCCGCGCCCTCAAGGATCAGCTTGCCCAGTTTGAGGTGCGTCTGCTCCAAACCCTTGAGACCCAGCACCAGGTCCAGATCGCCGCCTTCAACGACTTTGCCGCCAAGGTCAGCGAGCTGGGGTCGCGCCAATTGATCGCCGCACTCGAATCGGTGATCCGGACCTTCAATGACCGCCTAAGCGCCCAGTTCGGGGAGAATTTCCGCCATCTCGACGCAGCTATCGGGAGGCTCTTGGAATGGCAGGAGCGCTATCGCCTGCATCTCGAAACACTCGGCGGTCAGCTCGAGCTGGCGATCGCGGGGGTCGAGCGCACCCAGACTAGCCTCCAGGCCCTGAGCCAGCAGGCGGGCCAGATCACCGCCCAGGTCCAGGACCAACAGGCAATGCTCCAAGCGCTCAAGCGCGAGACTCTGGAACTCGAGTCGGTCCTGGGGGCAGTCGCCGAGCTACGCGAACGCGCAAAGGAGTCATTCCCGGCGATCGATCAGCGTCTCAAGGCCATGCTCGAATCGATCGAAGGGGCGGTGCTTTCCAGCCTCGAGGCCCAGCAACGCATCGGGCGTCTGGCTGCGTCTAGCGGAGGGCGGCTCGATCTACGGGGGGCGCCGGCATGAGAATGCTATTTGATCATCGCGCTACTCAGTCAGCGGCAATGGAGGACGATGGATCTTGGCTGTCAGTCTCTGACCTGATGGCCACCCTGATGATGATCTTTTTGTTCCTGGCGGTGCTCCACATGCTCCAGGTCGAGCGCCTGCATCAGCGCGAGATCGAGGCGCGCACCTCGGCGATCGAGTCGCGCCAGGCCATCTATCAGGCGCTCGAGCGCGAGTTTCGGGATGATCTACCGCGCTGGAATGCCGAGCTGATCGAGCGCACCCTCACCTTGAGATTCCGCGAACCCGAGATCCTCTTTGACCGCAACTCCGCCCGCTTGAAACCCGAATTCGAGGTCATCCTGCGCGATTTCCTGCCGCGCTATGTGGCCCAGCTCAGACCCTTCCGCACCGTCATCCGCGAGATCCGCATCGAGGGCCACACCTCGAGCGAATGGAATGGCGACGTGGGCCCACTCGAGGCCTATTTTCTGAATATGGAGCTCAGCCAGCAGCGCACCCAGGCGGTGCTGCGCTTTGCCTATGGGCTAGAGGCGGTCCGTACCGAGGACTGGTTCCGGGAACGGATAGCAGCGGTCGGGATGTCGTCCTCGCGCCTGGTGCGCGATGCCCAGGGACGTGAGAATCCGGTCGCCTCGCGCCGGGTCGAGTTCAGCGTGCTGACCGATTTCGAGGCGCGCCTGCTCGAGCCGCTCTCACCCCCCTGAGTCTCAGCCGGTCCTGGCCAGATCGCAGGCTGAATAACCCACTCGCCTGGAGAGGGGACTGAATCCAAGCGGATTTGCCCCCGCCCTAGCTGGGGGAATCCACCCCATCCTGCTGAGCACCATTTAGGGCGCGATGCATCAGGATATTGACCATCCGCAGGGTGGCAGAGATCGCGGCAAAGACCTGATTGGCATGCACACCCCGGGTGCGCAGCTCTCCTTCCGGGGTCTGCCAGGTGATGCTGCATTCGGTGAGCGCATCCGTGCGTCCCCCCTTGGGGATACGCACCTCATAATCGATGAGGGGGGGGAGGTTTAGGCCCTGTTTTTTGAGCAGACGTCCTAAGGCATGGGTAAAGGCATCAAAGCCACCATTGCCGCTGCCGGTGCCGCTTAGGATCTGATCGCCGAGCCGAACCCTAAGACTGACTGTCGACTCGAGATCCAGGCTGGAGGAGATGGTGCAGGCCAAAAGCTCGGCATGGTGATAGTCCTTGCCCTCGAGCACCTCGGCGATGATGAACGGCAGATCCTCGGTAGTGATGGTCTTTTTGGAATCCCCGAGTTCGACGATGCGTTTGAGGACCTTGCACTGATTCTCTTCCGAGAGCTCGATATGCAGCCGCTCAAGGTTTTTCAAAAGGGACGCCTTACCCGAGAGCTTGCCGAGCGCATAGATCCGCCGTCTGCCAAAACGCTCGGGGGACAGTTTCGAATGATAGAGCTGTCCCTTTTTGTCGCCATCGGCATGGATGCCAGCGGTCTGGGTAAAGACATCGGCGCCGACGATCGGGGCATTGTCGGCGATCCGTTTCCCCGAGAACGAGGCCACGAGCTCGCTGACCTGGGCAAGCTTGGTCTCGTCGATACCGATCTCGAGTCCCAGATGATCGCGCAGATTGACCGCTACCTCAGCCAGGGATGCATTGCCGGCACGTTCGCCCAGACAGTTGACCGTGCAATGGACAGAGGTCACGCCGGCCCGGGCAGCAGCGAGCACATTGGCGGTCGCCAAGCCATAGTCGTTATGCGGATGAAAATCAAACCGAAGATCCGGAAAACGGGCGATCATCTCCGAGATAGCAGCAAAGACCTGGTCCGGGGTCATGACGCCGAGCGTGTCCGGCAGCATGAAATGCTCGACCCCGGCGTCCGCAAGACCAGCCACCAGGGCATAGACATAGTCTGGGCTGTCGCGATAGCCATTCGACCAATCCTCTAGATACAGATTGACCCGCAGGCCCCTGGAGTGGGCGCGGTCGATCTCGGCGCGTATATCGGCCAGATGCGCCTCCAGGGTTTTGCCGAGCTGGCCCCGGCAATGCCGCTCGCTGCCCTTGGCTAAGAGATTGAGCACCCGTCCGCCGGCCTGACCGATCCAGTCGATGCTCGCCCCCCCATCGACAAACCCCAGGACCTCGACCCGACTATCGAGATTGCGCTCGCGGGCCCAGGCGATAATCCGGGCAACTGCAGCCAGCTCGCCGGCTGAGACGCGCGCCGAGGCGACCTCTAGTCGATCAACCTTGACCTGTTCGAGCAAGACCTTGGCCAGGTTGAGCTTCTCGTCAGGCGAAAAGGACACCCCCTGGGTCTGCTCGCCATCGCGGAGGGTGGTATCCAGGATCAGGACCCGCTGAGGCGCATGCTGAGAATCTCCCCCGCTCATCGCTCAACCCTGCATGCTCGCTGCGATCTGGCGCTTGACCGCCTCAGTATCTGCGGCAAGCTCGATAAAGCGCGGTGTCCTATCCATCAGACCCTCAAGGGCCGCCGGCAAGGGGGCCTCCCGACCGATCGCCTGGTAGATCGCTGCGTTGAACTTGGCCGGATGGGCGGTGGCCAGACAGATGGCCTCAGGAAAATCACGCGCGGCGCGCACCCCGACCGCGGTATGCGGACAGAGGATATAGCCTGTGGTCTCATAGGTCTCGCGGATCTGGCCCAGGGTCTCGGCATCGCTGACCGCCGCAGCGGCAAAATCGGCCTGGACCTGGCGCAGGCGGTCGCCTGTCACCTCAAGCCGACCGCTCTGGGCAAAGGTCTCAAGCAGGGTGCGCACCCTGGCTGTATCGCCATCGTGCAGGTAATAGAGATAACGCTCAAAGTTGGAGGCGACCTGGATATCCATCGCTGGGCTAAGGGTTTGATAGACCTCTGGCCCCCGCGCATAGACCCCGGTTTGAACAAAACGGGTGAGGATGTCATTGCGGTTAGTGGCGATGATCAGCCGCTCGATCGGCAACCCCATCCGCTGTGCCAGATAGCCGGCAAAGACATCGCCGAAATTGCCGGTGGGGACCGCAAAACTGACCCGCTGCTCAGGGTCGCCGCCCGTCACCCGGGCCCAGGCATGGAAGTAATACACCGTCTGGGCCAAAATCCGCGCCCAATTGATCGAATTGACCGCACCCAGCCTATGAGCGGTCTTGAATTCCAGATCGTTGAACAGGGCCTTGACGATCGCCTGGGTATCGTCGAAGGTGCCGCGGATGGCGATAGGATGCACATTGGCATCCGGCAGGGTGGTCATCTGGCGCTCTTGCAGCGGGGAGATGCGGCCCTTGGGATAAAGGATGAAGATCTGGATACGCGGCTTACCCCGTACCCCATAGATCGCCGCCGAGCCTGTATCGCCTGAGGTGGCCCCCAGGATATTGAGCGTCCCGCCCTTGCGTTCGAGCAGGTATGTGAACAGATTTCCCAACCATTGCAAGGCGATGTCCTTAAAGGAAGCCGTTGGACCGTGAAAGAGCTCAAGGATCCAGTGCCCGCCAACCTTAACCACAGGGGTTATTTCAGGATGGGCAAAGGTCGCATAGGAGCGCTCGATCAGATCTCGCAGATCAGCAGGAGGGATGGCAGCGCCGATAAAAGGCATTGCGACCGCAAACGCCAGGTCCTGAAAACGCAATCCAGACCAGGCGCGCAATTGCTGGGGCTCGATACGGGGAATCTCGGCCGGGACCAAGAGACCGCCATCGGTCGCCAGACCCATCATGACCGCCTCATCGAATGCAAGCGGCACCATACCGCCGCGGGTACTGAGATAACGCATGATGCCCCTTTAAAGAGATCGATTAAGCCAACCTTGGGCGCAATGAGAAAACATTGACAGCATGTCAAACACAACCAGACAATCCTTGGGGTCCGCTGACATGGCAGAACCCAGCGGATGAATCATAACCAATGAGGGGGCCTCTGCGAGTATCTCACGCGCCTAAAGATGCAATTGCCATCCTGAGGCAACGCCCCGTCACCTCGCCATTCCATGGCTGCAACCGTCTCCCTTGAACGGAGTGACCCTATGACACCTGACAAGCGTGCGGACTATTGGAAGGCCAATCTGCGTTATTTGGTGGTCCTTCTAGTCGTCTGGTTTCTCGTCTCCTACGGCTTCGGCATCCTGCTCGTCGAGCCGCTCAATGCCATCCATCTCGGTGGCTATCCGCTCGGTTTCTGGTTTGCCCAGCAGGGCTCGATCTATATCTTCGTCGCTCTGATCTTCATCTATGCCGCTCTCATGAACCGGCTCGACAAGACCTACGACGTCGAGGAAGACTAGGAGGGGCACCGCGATGACTGAGCTCGAACTCTGGAGTTATGGGATCGTCGGTGCAACCTTCGCACTCTATATCGGTATCGCCCTCTGGTCGCGCGCAGGGAGTACCCGGGAATTCTATGTCGCCGGCGGCGGGGTGCATCCAGTTGCCAATGGGATGGCCACAGCCGCGGATTGGATGTCCGCTGCATCCTTCATCTCGATGGCCGGTATGATCGCCTTTGGCGGCTATGGGGGATCGGTGTTCTTGATGGGCTGGACCGGCGGCTATGTACTCCTGGCGCTGCTCTTGGCCCCCTATCTGCGCAAGTTCGGTAAATTCACTGTCCCCGAGTTCATCGGCGACCGCTATTACTCGAACGGCGCGCGCGTCGTGGCGGTCATCTGTCTGATCCTAGCATCGGTGACCTATGTCATCGGCCAGATGACCGGCGTGGGCGTGGCCTTCTCGCGTTTCTTGGGCGTTTCCTATGAATGGGGTATCGCCGTCGGCATGGGGATTGTCGCCATCTATGCCATCCTCGGTGGGATGAAGGGCATCACCTATACCCAGATCGCCCAATATGTCGTGCTGATCCTCGCCTATACCATCCCCGCGATCTTTATCTCTCTCACCCTGACCGGCAACCCCATCCCGCAATTGGGTCTCGGGGGGGACTATGTCGGCGATGGCGCCGGCGTCTCGCTCCTTGCCAGGCTCGATCAGGTCGTCACCGATCTGGGCTTTAAGCAATATACGACCCAGGTAATGGGCAGCAAGCTCAACATGTTTGCCTATACCCTATCGCTGATGATCGGTACTGCGGGTCTGCCCCATGTCATCATCCGTTTCTTTACCGTCCCCAAGGTACGCGATGCCCGCTATTCGGCTGGTTGGGCACTGGTCTTTATCGCGATCCTCTATACCACAGCGCCTGCAGTGGGCGCCATGGCGCGTTTGAATCTCATGGAGACCATCCAGACCGGACCCGTGGGCGATCCCCAGGGCAACCTGGTCTATGACGAGCGTCCCGATTGGTTCAAGCGCTGGGAGACCACGGGTCTTCTCAAGTTCAAGGACTGGAACGGGGATGGACGCATCCAGTATTACAGCGACGGGGGTCTCGCTGAGGCCAAGCTGAAACTGGCCGATGCCAAGTCCAAGAATACCGGTATCGAGGCCGCGGAAAAGGCGGTCGCTGCGGCCGAGACCAAGCACAGCGCCACCAAGTTTGCCGGCTATGGCTGGCAGGGCAACGAGATGGTGACGGTCAATAACGACATCATGGTCCTGGCCAACCCTGAGATCGCAGGCTTGCCTGCCTGGGTGATCGCCTTGGTGGTCGCTGGGGGTCTAGCCGCAGCGCTCTCGACCGCCGCCGGACTTCTGCTTGCCATCTCTTCGGCGATCTCGCATGACCTGCTCAAAGGGGTCTTTATGCCAACCATTACCGAAAAGAACGAGCTTTTGGCTGGACGTCTGTCGATGATCGCCGCCATCCTGTTGGCCGGTTATCTGGGGCTCAATCCGCCTGGGTTTGCTGCAGGTACGGTGGCACTGGCCTTTGGCTTGGCCGCATCCTCGCTCTTCCCAGTTATCATCATGGGGATCTTTTTTAAGCGCTTGAACAAGGAAGGCGCCATCGCTGGGATGATCACAGGTATCATGGTGACCCTGTTCTATGTGTTCCAACACAAGGGGATCTTTTTCGTCAAGGGCACCGAGTTTCTGATGCCTGAGCTTGGCATGGGCGCCAACTGGTTCTTCGGGATCACCCCCGAGGCATTCGGCGCGGTCGGCGCCCTGGCCAATTTCCTGATTGCAGCCATCGTATCGGCACTCACCGCCCCGCCGCCCGAGCATATCCAGCACCTGGTCGAGGATGTACGCATCCCCCGCGGTGCCGGCGTTGCGGTTGCCCACTGATCGGCAATTCCATCCCTTTAAGCCCCGCTCAGGCGGGGCTTTTTTGGATCCCCGCCCTCTGCCCCCTCGGTTCGCCCCCCCGAGTTTGCGTTTTGATCAGTGCCCACTGAGTATCACCTACCTGTCCTACCCATCCTTTTTGCTGAACCCTTTCTGATCCATCCCCAGGGGACGTTGACCAGGGAGGCGCTGAGTGCGAAACCGCCCGGTGGCACCCTGCTGGCCCAGCTTCTGGGTCTATGTTTGAGGGCAATCCCGGTGAAGGCACGGCAGGCTGACCGATAGCTTGGGCTAGAGATTCTGGGTGCGGCTGCGGGCTCAGCATTTCCCTCAATTGCGTTTGCGCCCTCCATCCGCCATCCTTAGCGCCTATCCAGATTCAATTGGGACATCGAGATGATCAGCGGTGCATGGGTGGTGGCGGTCGAGTTGATCATTGCCCTACTGGCTATCGGTTGGCTGTTCAGTCAGTCTAGGTCGATCAGACGATCTACCCAGGACAAGCCTTCCCGCACCGCTCAAGCGGACGAGAAGACCGATTCAAGCGGCTAGCCTGAAGCAATCGATCAAGGAATAGCCGAGCTCAATACAGACATTGATACTAGCTTCTGCGATGGGCAACGAGCATATCGTCGATTTTCGAGATGACTTGGTGACGGCCTCGAATTATCTGCGCCTGGCTGTGCCCATGATGGTGCAGCGCGGTATCCCGCCAACCCCTTATAACTATGCGCTCTGGTATGCGCATGTCCAAAATGGACATCCAGAGCTGAGCCAAAAGCTCCTGGCCGAGTTCGCCGACGAGGATTCCTATGATCCGCGCAAAAGCGAGGCATTATTCTTTGAGTATTTCGTCAAACATTATCTGCCGCAAAGCCCCCAAGCCCAGGACCTAATCGCCAGCCTGGTCGCTCAGCTTGCTCGGAGCGTCTCGCGCAATCTGCAAGGAACCCAGACCTATGGCGCCAGCCTACGCGATGCCATCGAGATCTTTGAGCAAAGCGTCGATCCCCTCCAGATCCGCGCCCTGGTTGGGAAACTGTTGACCGAGACGCGCGATCTGGAAGGACTCACTCAGACCTTTCAAAACGAGCTGAAGGCTGCCAGCGATCGGATCGAGCAACTGAAAAACGAGCTCGCCGAGAGCGAACGCCGCGCCCGTATCGATCCGCTGACCAAGATCCCGAATCGGCGCGGTTTCGACGAGGCCATCGCCCAGGCCCTGAGCGCAGAGGATGAACCGACCTGTCTCATGCTGATGGACCTCGATCATTTCAAAAGGCTCAACGACACCTATGGCCACCAGATGGGCGATCGGGTGTTGCAAATCGTTGGGGGCGTGCTCGGCAAATTGCAGAGCGATCGGATCTTCGTCGCCCGCTATGGGGGAGAGGAGTTTGCGGTCATCATCAACGACGAGCTGGAGGGGGCGCAGGTGCTTGCTGAGCAGATCCGGCGCCAGATTGCAGCCCTTCAGATCAAACGCAAAAGCACCCATGACACCATCGGCAAGATCACTGTCTCGATCGGTCTCACTCGCTTTCGCCCGGGCGAGAGCGTTGAGACCTTCATCGAACGCGCCGATCAGGGTCTCTATCGGGCCAAGCAGGATGGGCGTAACCGGGTGGTAATCGCCTGAAACCTAGGCATCAAAGCGCGCGAACTCCAGGCTAAACTGACCGCGTCCCTGGGTGAGGCTGCGCAGGTCAGTGGCATAACCCAGCAAGGACTCTAATGGGGCCTCGGCCCGGATGGTCGCTTGCTCGCCTTGGATCTCTGAGGACTGGATCAGGGCACGTCGCGCCTGGAGATCCCCCAGCACTGCACCTAGATTGGATCCGGGGATGATCACCTCGAGGCGCATCAGGGGCCGCAAGAGAAAGGAGCCTGCCTCAGCCAGGGCCTTTTGCAAGGCGCGGCTGACCGCAGCGGCGATTGCCTCTGAGGTAGAGGCGGCGCCAAAAAGCTCGATCTCGTCCACTTGGACTGCCACATCGAGCACGGGTACACCCCGCAAAGGTCCAGCGTTGAGGGTCTCGCTGATGGCCTGCTGGATGGCAGCGCGTTGGGCCTCAGTCAATGCAGCCCCGTGGGGTTTGAGGACCGGATCGATCTGGATCCGATTACCCTGGCCGCGCGGGCGCGGCTGGACGCTCAGCACAGCGCGCGCCCGCAGGGCTGGCTGGCGCGCCTCGGGCAAGGGTGGTGGGGCAAAGAGCGCCTCGGCGCGCGCCTGCCGGCCGATGGTCTCGCGGATGGCCACGGCTGGCCGACCCATGCGCACCCTGACCCCGAATTCGCGCTCCAGACGCTCGCGGATGATCTGGAGATGCAGCTCGCCCATCCCCTTGAGGACCCGCTGGCCGGTCTCAGGGTCCTCGGCAAGACTCAGGGTCGGATCCTCTTGCAGAACCTTATCGAGTGCCTCGCAGAGCCGCTCCTCCTCAGTCCCTGCGCCGGGTTCGATGGCCATGCCGAGCACCGGCTCATGGGCGCGGATCCGCTCCAGGGCCACCAGATGGCCAGGGGTGCACAGGGTGTCGCCGGTTGTTGCCCAGCGCAGCCCTGCCAACAGCACGATCTCGCTCGCCTCGGCCCGGTCGCGCCGAATGCGTCTGTTGGCATCGACCTCAAAGAGGCGCGCGACCTGTTCATGGAGAATCCGCCCATCAGCGCTCAGGAACTCGACCGGATCGCCTGGCCTCAGCTGCCCGCGATAGATCCGCACAAAGACATGGCGCCGCCCTTCCCAGAGCTGGACCTTGAAGACGAGCGCGACCAAAGGGCCATCTAGCGTCAGGGCAATGGGTTCGGCTGTCCCATCGGGACGCTCGGCCATGATCTGAGGCCGCTCAAGGGGTGAGGGCAGGAATTCGACCACCCCATCGAGCAGCGCCTGGACCCCGAGGTTGCGCAAGGCGCTACCCCCATAACAGGGAAACAGCCGCCCCGCCAGGACACCGGCGCGCAGAGCGGCGCGCAGTCGGTCTGGGCTCGGTTTCTCGCCTGCCAGGACCTGCTCGGCCAGGGCTTCATCGCATTCCGCAGCAGCCAGAAGAAGCGATTCGCGCCGGGCCTGTTGCTTGGTCCAGAGCTCGGCCGGGCAGGGCTCGACCATAACCTGCTCACCATACGTTCCTTGGAAACGTATCAGGGTTCGATCGATCAAATGGACGACACCCCTGGCCTCGAGCATAGGGACGGTGATGGGTACGGCCTCAGCCTGCAGACGTTGCTTGACGGCCTTAAGACAACGGTCAAAATCAGCACCCGGGCGGTCCATCTTGTTGATGAACAAGATGGCCGGCAACCCAAACCGCCCCCGCTGACGCCAGACCGTCTCGGTCTGAGGCTCGACGCCGCGCACCCCATCAAGCACGATGATGCAGCCATCGAGAACCCGCAACGAGCGCTCGACCTCGATTGCGAAATCGACATGTCCGGGGGTATCGATGATCTGGATCAGATGATCGCGCCAGGGCGCTTGCGTCACCGCGGCGGTGATGGTGATCCCATGGCGTTGTTCCTCGACCAGATAGTCCATGTGGGCGGTACCATCATGTACCTCGCCCATCCGATGGGAGGTGCCGGTGTAAAAGAGCACCCGTTCGGTGAGCGTCGTCTTGCCAGCATCCACATGGGCGGCGATCCCGATATTGCGGACGGCTGAGGCTTGCAGCATGTTTTCACCAATTTGATGAGGAGCTTGACTGGATGAAGAAAGGTTTCGCATCTGGCTGGCGCCGTGCCTGGCTGTTGACCCTGGTTGGCGCCGCCTTGTTCGGCTTGGGCAGCGATCGCGTTGCCCAGGCCGAGACCTTCCGGTTAAAAAGCCCGGAGGACTCGGTCGTCGGCACGGTGTTTTATTTCACCGCCCGCGCCAAGGATACCCTGCTCGATATCGCTCGCCAAAACAACCTTGGCTATGATGACATGCGTCAGGCCAATCCAAATATCGATCTATGGGTTCCTGGCGAAGGGACCCAGGTCTTGGTGCCAGCGATGTATGTGCTGCCGAATGTCCCGCGACAGGGGATCGTGGTCAATCGCGCCGAGAAACGCCTTTATTACTATCCGCCGAGCGATCCGCTCGAGGTGCGTATCTATGCCATCACCGTAGGCAAGGAGGCGATGGAAACCCCCCTGGGAACTTTTCAGATCATCGAGAAACGCAAAGATCCGGTCTGGACTCCGGGCCCTATGGTACGCGCCAATCACGCAGCCCGCGGTCATATCCTCCCAGCTCAGGTCCCGCCCGGTCCCGACAATCCGCTCGGGCGCTATGCCATGCGCTTAAGCAACCCAGATTATCTGATCCATGGCACCAATCAGCCCTGGGGTCTGGGGATGGAGGTCAGCGGCGGCTGTATCCGGCTTTATCCAGAGGGGATCGAAGAGCTCTATAGATTGGCCCAGATTCAGACGCCAGTGGCGATCATCGATCAACCCTACAAATATGGCTGGCTGGGGGATGATCTCTATCTGGAGGTGCAAACAGGCGAAAAAAGCGTGCGCAAGGATTACCGGTCGGTGCTTCCCGACTCGGTGGTCAATGCAGAAGGGGTAGTCATCGATTGGCAGGCGGTCGAACGGGCGGTTCGCGAGGATAGCGGTGTCCCACAGGTTGTGGGACACCGGCGCTCAATGAGCAGAGGGCGTTACTTGCCCATGATCTTCTGATACATCCGATCCAGACGCTCGGTATTGGCGTTGCAGCAGGCCTGAGCACTGTTTGCGGTGTCCAGGGCGCGCTGGGCCATATCGCGGGCGGTCTGATCGGTGGTGCAAGCACCGAGTAAAAGCACGGCAGCAGCCGAAATGGAAACCATCTTAACGATCTTGGTCATGACAACATCTCCGAGGTGATGGATCTTGCGATCCGTTGATGGTATGGGATGACGAGGGTCTCTGCCAGCCCTTGGACGTGCATCCACCTAGGGAAGGGTCTCCTGGGCCAGGCTGACTCGGCTCTAAAGCTTGGAGCAAATTCGCTGATCGAGCAAGTGCACAATGATACCAATCAGCGGATTTTTTACAACAAATTGCCGCGCGATTCACGCGTTTATGGCCCCGCCAAGGTTTTCGCGATCCACATCCTACTGATCAGAAACCATTTTTGCCTATGGCCCATGCGGCTTCATCCTTGCCGCCGCGGGGCACTTGCGCTAGATAGACCCCTGCCTCAATTCAGGGATATCGGGTTCATCCCCCACCCCTGGAATGCCTGGATCGGATCGCGCCAGACTGGCCAGGGGGGCGGTCAAAATCAATCTCGTCATTTTTGGGATACACACCATGCATCGTTACTATGGGCGCCAGCATCTTGCAGCCGATGACCCGCCATTCAGACGTGAGGGCTTCATGCGAGCAGGCGAGATCACGGGTCCGAACGGCGAACGTTTGGCCCTCAGCCAGCTTCCGCCCTTCTTACGTGCACTCTTGGCCACTGATGGGACAGTCACCAAGATTCTGGAGGCCTATTTTTGGGAACCTCTGAGCGTCGACACCCTAGAGCAGCGTCTGGAAACTGCCGCTGACCCAGTCCCTTGGCTGGAGATCGAGCGCGGCGATCGCTGTATGCTCCGCGATGCCCAGCTGCGCGGCACCGAAAGCGGTCGCTGTTTTGCCGAGGCCTTTTCAGTGATCCGCATCGAGTTTATCCCCGCTGATTTTCGCCAGCGCCTCATCGACCGGGAGATCGGGATTGGGGTCTTGATCCGCGACAGCGGGCTTGAGAGCTATCGCGAGGTCTTAGATATCGGTCTGGATCGTTTAGCAGACGATCAGGTCGCCGTATTTCGTACCTATCGCATCATCATCGCCCGCCGGCCCGTGATTCTGATCACTGAATATTTTCCGCTTGCGCTCTATCGCCAGACCTATCCGGCCCGATGCTATAGTTAGGCGCACCAGAGCAGCCAAGGCAGATCGGGTGCGGTTCTTAAGCCCTTTTGGATTATCCTCGAACACTGCGTCTCTTCCATGTCTAGCGACTACCAGCCTGGCGACTCCTTCTTCCTCGTCCAATTGCAGCATGGGCTTGAGCGCGAGCAGCTGAAACGCGCGTGGCATGATATTCGCGCCGGTTGGTCGCGGCATGAACTATGGGTCACCCTCGCCATCCAGGATGTTCGGCAGCGTTATCGGCGCTCCAAGCTCGGGCCTTTTTGGATCACCCTCTCGATGGCGATCATGGTCCTGGCGCTCGGGGTGCTCTATGGCCAGATCTTTGGTCAAGAACTCAAGGATTATCTGCCCTTTCTCGCCGCTGGCTTTGTCGTCTGGAATCTGATCGCCAGCCTCATCAATGAGGGCTGCCAGGCATTCATCCTGGCCGAGGGGATGATCCGCCAACTCAATGCACCCCTTTCGATCTATGTCTATCGCATTCTGGCTTCGGCCTCGATCGCCTTGTTCCATAATATTTGGGTCTATCTGGCGGTCGCGTTCTGGTTTGGGGTCAAACTCGATTGGGTTCTACTGTGGGTGGTGCCGGCGCTCTTGATCATCCTGATCAATGGTTTTTGGGCGGCGCTGTTCTTTGGGGTATTAAGCGCCCGCTTTCGCGATGTCCCGCTGATCATCGGCAGCCTGATGCAGCTTTTATTCTTCATCACCCCGGTCATCTGGAAACCTGAAATGCTGCCTGGGAGGGCGCTGTGGCTGCAGCTAAACCCCTTCCATCACCTCGTCGAGATCATGCGTGCTCCTTTGCTTGGTCAGCTACCAGGCCTGGCCAACTGGCTCTTCGTTATCCTCATCACCTTAGGCGGCTTAGCTCTGGCTGCGCTTTTCTATTCGGCCTATCGCTGGCGGATCGCCTACTGGATCTAGATCATGGCCTCGGTTGTGCTTGAAAACGTTTGGGTATCCTTCCCGATCTATAGCGCTGCGACCCGTTCGCTTAAAAACCGCCTGATCCAAAGCGCAACCGGCGGCCAAATCCGCGCCGATACGGTCTCGCAGCGCATCCCGGTGGTCCAGGCGCTGCAAGATGTGAATCTGGCCCTCAAGGAGGGTGACCGGCTTGGATTAATCGGGCACAACGGCGCCGGCAAGACGACCCTGTTGCGCGTCCTCGCCGGGATCTATGAGCCGAATAGCGGGCGGGTGGCCACCGAAGGCCGGGTCGTACCCCTGTTCGACATAACCCTCGGCATGAATCTGGAGAGCACCGGCTATGAGAATATCATCCTGCGCGGGCTGTTCTTGGGGCTTAAACGCAAAGAAATCCGCGCTCGCATGGATGAGATCGCAGAGTTTACCGAGCTCGGTGAGTTTTTAAATCTGCCGATCCGTACCTATTCGGCGGGCATGCAGATGCGCCTGGCCTTCGCCGTCTCGACCTCAGTGATCCCAGATATCTTGCTGCTCGACGAGGGAATCGGGGTTGGGGATGCCGCCTTTCTCAATAAGGCGCGAGCCAGGCTCGAGCGCTTCACCGAGCAGATCCCGATCATCGTGCTGTCTTCCCATTCCGAAGACCTGGTGCGCAGCATGTGCCCCAATTCATTGCTGATGGAACACGGTCGCATCGTCTTCGTTGGGCCTACGGATGAAGCCCTCGCCCATTATCGCGCCTTGCGCGGTTGGTAAAACAGGGCGCGCACTCTGATCCTAAGAGAGGGGATCAGCGATTGAGCTGATGCAGCTGAAAGCGATGGCGCAAAAAGCCCTGAAAGCGCCTAACCTCCTCTAATGCCAGCCGCAGTCTCCCGAGTTCAATGCGGTTGAGATGGGCCAGGGGTAGATAATTATTTGGCGCCGTCCCCCGTTCGACAGCCAGCAGCTGGGCGCGCAACCTTAGCCCAATCAGGACATCAAAGGCTGCAAGCAGGCTTTCGGCCTGGCGGTCCTCGAGGATCCCCGCTTGCTGGAGGCCGCGCACCCGATCATAGGTGCGGCCCTCGCCGATCCCTGCCTGCAGCGCCATGGCCTTCAGCCCCTCAGTAATGGCAAAGACCCCCGCCTTTTTGATCTCGACACAGCCGCGATAGGGTCCGCGACGCTCGCCCCTGACACCACCGAACCAGGTCAGGGGTGGACGAAAGCTGACCGCATTGGCGACGCTGTGCATCAGAAATAGATTATTGCCTCTGAGCTTGGCGATGAGGTCCGACTTGAGCCGCTGCTCAAAGTCTGGATCGCCGTAAAGCGTCCGCAGATCAAAAAACATGCTGCCGGAGAGGATATGGGCAGGGGTCGGGGTATGCAGCCACTGATCGAGCATCTGTTGCCATTCGCTCAGGCTACGCCGCCATTGCGGATTCTTGGCCATGATCCCGCCGGGACAGGCAGGGAGCCCAGTGGCAATCAGGTTATCGATCAAATCGATGCTGAAAGCCTCCAGCTGTCTCAGCTCAGAGTCCGATAAATCATCGGCATAAACGATGGCATTGTCTTGATCAGTCGCCAATGTCTGCTCACGCCGCCCCTCGCTTCCTAGCACCAGGAAGGCAAAACGATTGGTCAGATCCGGATAACGGGCTGCGCGCACGATCTCGATCAGCCGAATCAGGAACCGGTCATTGAGCAAGGCCACGGTCTGGACCAGATCGGCAGTCGCCACCCCCGTGCCATGCAGATGCAAGACCAACTGCTCCATCTCGCGGCGCAGCCTCGCCAGCTCCGCTGCTGACTCGGCCTCCTCGATCGCCTTCATGAGTTGCTGGGGCGAGCGGCTATGCAGACGCAGGGCGTCAGTGTCAGTCACGATCCCCCGCAGCCGCCCTTCCCCATCGACCACCCCGAGGCGATGGATACGCCGCCGGCTCATCAGATAGAGCGCCTCAAACAGATAGCCATCCTCGCGGATGCTGACCAAGGGGCTACTCATCACCTCGCGCGCGCACAGGGTTTGCGGATCCAGAGCTGGCGCCACCACCTTGTTGCGCAGATCGCGGTCAGTGAGGATACCGACCGCTTCCTTGCCCTCGCACACCACGACGCTCGAGATATTATGCGCGCGCATGAGCCCTGCAACCTCGAGCAACGGCTGATCGGGGTGGCAGGTCACGACCTCCCGCTGATAGATGCGGCTGATTGGCGTAAAAAAGACGTTTTCCGCGGACATGGGAGTGAGTCCGATAAGAGGTTTGGACACAGGATGCCACAGATCCAGGGCAACGACCTAGAGCAAGGGTTCGCATTGGCCGGTGCCAGCGACCCTGTTGTGGGCGACGAGCTGAAGCAAGGGTTTCAACGCCACTTCCCACCGCGCCCGGGCAGAGGTCCGTCCAAACTGGCAGTCGGCTGAGGCGCAGCCCCCATGTCAGGCCCAACCTGCTTGGGGTAGGGCAATGCACTGCCCCCAGGGTGTGCCAGGGTGGCAGCCAGACCGACCCAGGGACACTCTAGTGTATTGTTCGATTCTTATATGAACTTAATTGCCTATGAACTTAATTGCCGCACCCGACTCCAACTTGCTACTTTGGCATGAAGTGGAGCGCGAACGTGAGAGTTGCACCGGCGATTGTTCTGACCGACGAGCAGAA
>CALALB010000020.1:2500-111914 GCA_937923175.1 uncultured Chromatiaceae bacterium
ACCAGCCTGTTTAAGACGCAAGGCCAAACCTGCATCCCCCAGGGTCCCGCTGACATAGATGGCATCGCCGGGACGGGCACCAGAACGAGACAGCGCCTTGCCTCTCGGAACCAGGCCGTGGACCTGGACTGTGATACTCAGGGGACCACGGGTCGTATCACCGCCGATGAGTTGCACCCCATGGGCAGTCGCCAGGCGTCCGAAACCCCGAGCAAAGGCACCCAGCCAAGACGCATCTGGATCAGATAGGCTCAGGGCCAGGGTAGCCCAGGCCGGCTCGGCGCCCATCGCAGCCAGATCGCTCAGGCCGACTGCAAGCGCCTTGTGCCCGATGGATTCAGGATCGGTATCGGGAAAGAAATGCACCCCGACATTGAGCGTATCGATGCTGACCGCCAACATCTGCTCGGCTGGAACCTCGAGCAGGGCACAATCATCACCGATCCCCAGCACGACATCTGGACGCGCCACCCCTAGATCGGCGAAATAACGGTGGATCAGCTGGAATTCGGACACTGGGTGGGTTTGATCAATTCGCTGGTTGGACCTTGTGTCGGGCGATCTTATCAAGCACACCATTAACATATTTGTGACCATCATAGGCCCCGAGCAGCTTGGTCAGCTCGACAGCCTCATTGATGGCGACTCGATCGGGGATATTATCGGCAAACAGGATCTCATAGGCGCCAAGCCGCAGGATCGCCAGCTCGACCGGATCGACCTGAGTGATCGGGCGATCCAGAAAACGTTTGAGTTGGTCGTCGATCTCGGCGAGATGGGCCGGCACACCGCTTAGAAGCTCTTCGAGCAGTTTAAGATCGAAGTTAAAGCGCGTCTCGCTCGTCGGCTCGGCATCCTCACTGGCCTCATTCAGCGAGGCAGCAATAGCTTCCAGCCACTCGGGGTCATCGAGCAGATGGCGCTTGATCGTCATGGGGTCATCGCCTGTCAGGGACCATTGATAAAGGGCAAGGGCGGCATAACGCCGCGCCTGACTGCGCGGACCGACGAGACGCGAACGTTCAGGTTTGCTCATGGTTTGACGGTTGAAGCGCTTTAAACAGGTTGACCATCTCCAGGGCCGAGAGCGCTGCCTCGGCGCCTTTGTTGCCGGCCTTGGTCCCAGCGCGTTCGATCGCCTGCTCGATAGTGTCCACAGTGAGGACACCAAAGGCCACTGGCAAGCCATATTTCAGACTGACCTGGGCAATACCCTTGACGCATTCGCCAGCCACATATTCGAAATGAGGGGTCCCACCGCGGATCACCGCGCCAAGCGCGATGATGGCATCATAACCGCCTCGGGCGGCGAGCCTTTCGATGGTCACTGGGAGCTCAAAGGCGCCAGGCACGCGCACGATGGTGAGATCCTCAGCACACGCGCCATGGCGCAGCAAGACATCGATGGCACCGCGTTCAAGTTGATCCACGATAAAGCTATTCCAGCGTGAGACGACTAGACAAAAACGCGCGTCTCCCGCATGCAGGGCGCCTTCAATGATTGGGATGCTCATGGGTTGTTTGACTCTCTATGCAAATCCGGTCATCTGGCTGTTCAGGATCGCATGCCCGTATATTCCACGACCTCCAGATCAAACCCAGAGATGGCATGCATCGTCTTGGGCGCACTCATCACCCGCATCTTGCGCACCCCCAGGTCGGCAAGGATCTGGGCGCCGATACCGAATGTCCTGAGCTCACGCTGGTCTTGACGGATAGGGACCTGGTCCTCGCTGTCGTGAAACTGGAAGTCCTTCAGCCGCGCCAATAGGTCATCGGGCCGATCGCGATTGCGCAAGACCACGATGACACCCTCGCCTGCCTCGGCGATCTGACGCATGACATCGCGTAGCGGCCAGCCGCAGGCGTTATGAACCGTATCAAACAGGTCACAGAGGATGTTTTGCAGATGGACGCGCACCAAGATCGGGCGCTCGGGATCGATCTCGCCAAGGGTTAGGGCGAGATGGATCTCATGATCGATGGAGTCTCGATAGGCGATGAGATGAAAGGTTGCGTAGGCGGTCGGCAGATCGCACTCGCATAATCGCATGATCGCCTTCTCAGTATGCATTCGATAATGGATGAGATCAGCGATGGTGCCGATCTTGAGCCCATGGGTGCGGGCAAAGACCTCGAGATCTGGGCGGCGCGCCATGGTGCCGTCCTCATTAAGGATCTCGACGATGACCGCAGCTGGCGTAAAACCGGCTAAACGGGCCAGATCGCAGCCGGCCTCGGTGTGCCCCGCGCGCACCAAGACCCCGCCGGGTTGGGCCATCAGCGGAAAGACATGGCCAGGCTGGACCAGGTCGCGCGGGCTGGCATTGGGGGCTACCGCGGCGCGGATGGTGGTTGCCCGATCGGCCGCTGAGATGCCAGTGGTGACTCCCTGCGCCGCCTCGATCGACACGGTAAAGGCCGTCCCATGATTGCCGCGATTATCGCTGACCATCAGCGGCAAACGCAGCCGTTCGCAATGCTCCTTGGTGAGCGTCAAGCAGATCAGACCGCGCCCATATTTGGACATGAAATTGATCGCCTCGGGCGTGACGCAATCGGCGGCCATCAGCAGATCGCCTTCATTCTCGCGATCCTCATCGTCCATGATGATCACCATCTTACCGGCGCGCAGGTCCTCGATGATCTCCTCAATGCTATTCAAACCAGTACTGCTCATCGCTCCTCAGTGAGATCCCTTAAGGCGTTTCAGGCGCGCCCCACGATCAAAACTAGATGAACCCATGCCTTGCCAAGAACGCCTGGGTCAATCCCTCTGATTGCTCGCCAAGCATCAAACGCTCGAGATACCGGGCGATGAGATCGACCTCGAGGTTGACCCGCATCCCCGTCCGATAATCACCGATGATGGTCTTTTGCAAGGTATGGGGCACGATATTGACTGCAAAGATCGCCCCTTCAACTGCATTGACCGTCAGGCTCACCCCATCGACCGCGATCGAGCCCTTGCGAGCAATATAGCGGGCGAGCCCAGCGGGCGCCTGGATGCGCAAACGCACCGAACGGGCATCAAGCTGGCGTTCGATGACCGTCCCTATCCCGTCGACATGGCCGCTGACGAGATGACCACCCAGCGGTGCTGCCAAGGTCAGGGATCTCTCGAGATTGACCCGATCCTGAGGAACTAGTGCCCCAAGCGTGGTCAGACCCAGGGTCTCGCGCGAGACATCGGCCGCAAAACCGGTCTCAGTCAAGGCAACGACTGTCAAACAGACCCCATTGACCGCGATGCTATCCCCTAATTGGACGCCATCGAGGGTCAATTGGCCGACATCGATGAATAGGCGCACATCGCCGCCTTGCGGCTCCCGCTGTCTGATCTGACCGATTGACTGAATGATCCCGGTAAACATCGACCTGAGAGGCTCCCGAGGGTGATGGTTATTGGGCAACAGTGCTCGCTAAACGCTGATGCCGCTTGAGACATTTACGAGTATGCAGCTTGAGGGTGGAAGGCAAAAAGGGCTTGACCACATAGCTCGTGACCCCGGCCGCGATCGCATCGCGCACCTGTTCAACACTGCCTTCGGCGGTCACCATCAAAACAGGGAGATCCTTGAACCTAGGATCGGCGCGCACCGCCTGCAGGACCTCGAGTCCAGTCATTCCGGGCATGTTCCAATCGCAGATCAATAGATCGACTGGGTGGTGTGCCAGATACTCGAGCGCCTTGGGCCCATTGCTTGCCTCGGCAATCTGGGTGATACCCAGCTCGCGCAGGATTGCAGCGATCAGCCGCCGCATGGTCAAGAGATCATCGACGACCAGGACCCGGACTGCTGCCATTCGGCGCAGATGTTCCTGAATGGGGTTAGTAGATTGGGCCGATGGCTGTCGATCCTCTGACATGTTTCCACCCAGATTCACTTGCCCCGTTAAAGGATCGGACGCGCGCGGATCCGCAGATCGGGACCGATCCGTCTGACCTCGCAGATCTCGAGGCTCACCCGATCGCTCATCGCATCGATTCCCGGCAGGTCAAAGAGCCCCCGTGCCGCCTGACCGATCAGACAAGGGGCCTGATAAAGCAGGATCTCATCGACTAGACCTGCCCGCACCGCCGCCCCCGAGAGGGTCGAGCCAGCCTCCAGCATCACCTCATTGACCTCGCGCTGGGCCAGGATCTCCATCAGGGCAATGAGATCCACCCGACCCGCGTGCTCGGATAACTGGATCAGTTCTGCCCCTGCAGCCTCAAGGGCCGCGGTTGCCGCGCCCCTGGGACCGATCCCCGCGATCAGAATCTGGCCGGGAAGCTGCAACAAACGCGCCTGCGGCGGCGTGCGCCAATAGCTATCGACGACTACCCGGAGAGGCTGACGCACCGGCTCATCCGCTTCGAGCCCCAGCTCGGCGGCGCTGAGCCGGACATTCAGCCTAGGGTCATCGCCGATGATGGTGCCAACGCCAGTCATGACTGCTGAGCTTGATGCCCGCCACCGTTGAACATCGCGCCGCGACGCCTCACTGCTGATCCATTGGCTCTGGCCGGTCGCCAGGGCAGTGCGTCCATCAAGGCTGGCAGCCAACTTGCAGCGGACATAGGGACGCCCCTGAACATGGCGCTTGATAAACCCCGGGTTGAGTGCGCGCGCCTCGGACTCGAGACAGCCAACCTCCACGGCGATCCCTGCCTGGCGGAGCGCTGCAACGCCTTGCCCCGAGACCCGCGGATCGGGGTCGATCATGGCACACACCACCCGCTTGACCCCAGCCGCGATCAGGGCCTGGGTGCAAGGCGGGGTGCGTCCATGATGGGCACAGGGCTCAAGGGTCACATAGGCCGTCGCCCCCCGGGCCTGCTCGCCGGCTGCAGTAAGGGCGATCACCTCGGCATGAGGTTCACCTGCGCGACGGTGCCAGCCCTCGCCGATGATCCGCTCCCCAGCCACCAGGACACAGCCAACCCTGGGATTGGGATCTGTGGTATAGCGGCCGCGTTCGGCAAGCTGGAGGGCGCGCGCCATATACAGGCGATCGCGTGCCGGTTCAGGCAGATGATTAGGCAGCAGAGTCTCGGCTTCCATTGGGCTGCATCTCCTCGAGCAGATCAAGCTGAGGGCTTGAATCAGGCGGCTGACGTTCCAGCCGCTCAATCTCCTCGCGAAAGGCCGCGACATCCTCGAAATGGCGATAGACCGAGGCAAAGCGCACATAGGCGACCTGATCGAGCCGGCGGAGCTCCTCCATCACCAGCTCGCCGATCCATAACGATGGCACCTCGCTGTCGCCGCGCCCAATGACGCAGCGTTGGATACGCGCAAGCGCTTGATCGATCTGTTCGGTGCTGACCGGGCGCTTTTCCAGGGCCCGCATCATGCCACTGCGCACCTTGTGAAGATCAAAGGGGACACGGCTGCCGTCGCGCTTGATGACCCGCGGGAGATTGAGCTCGACCGTCTCATAGGTCGTAAACCGCTCGCCGCAGACCTCGCATTTGCGCCGCCGGCGCACCTGATCGCCCTCACCGACAAGCCGCGAATCGATCACCTTGGTATCCGGGGCGCCGCAGAATGGACAGCGCATGGCCTTGGCCCCTCATGGATTGCCCTTTCCGCTCAGCAGTCTCAACCTCCGCTGTTTCTCAGCGTTGATAAACGGGAAAGCGCCGACAAAGCTCAAGGACCTGCCCCTTGACCTCAGCAATGACAGCGGCCTCGCCGCGCGCATCGATGATGTCACACATCCACTCGGCCAAGCGGCGCGACTCCTCGACCCCAAGGCCGCGGGTGGTGATGGCTGGGGTACCGATGCGGATGCCGCTGGTCACAAATGGCGACTGCGGGTCATTGGGCACGGCATTCTTGTTGACCGTGATATTGGCCGCCCCTAACCAGGCATCGACCTCCTTGCCCGTGAGTCCCTGGTCGATAAAGCTCACCAGGAAGAGATGATCATCGGTCCCACCCGAAATCACCTCATAGCCGCGCGCCATAAAGACCTCGGCCATAGCCCGGGCATTGGCGATGACCTGGGCCTGATAGGTCCGAAACTCAGGCTCCATCGCCTCTTTGAAGGCCACCGCCTTGGCGGCGATCACATGCATCAGCGGCCCCCCCTGGGTCCCTGGGAAGACCAGGGCATTGAGCCGCTTTTCAATCTCGGGATTGGCGCGGGCCAGGATCAGCCCCCCGCGCGGCCCGCGCAGGGTCTTGTGGGTGGTGGTGGTGGTCACATCGGCGATCGGCACCGGATTGGGATAGAGACCCGCTGCCACCAGACCTGCGATATGGGCCATATCGACCAAGAGATAGGCCCCGACCGCATCGGCAATGGCGCGAAAGCGCTGCCAATCGACCACCCGCGAATAGGCCGAGAAACCTGCAACGATCAGGCGCGGGCGATGCTCATGGGCGAGATGCTCGACCTCGTCATAGTCGATCTCACCGGTCTGGGGATTAAGCCCATATTGGACAGCGCGATAGAGCCTGCCTGAGAAATTGGGTTTGGCCCCATGGGTCAGGTGCCCTCCATGGGCCAGGCTCATACCGAGGATTGGATCGCCTGCCTCGCACAGTGCCATGTAGACCGCCGCATTGGCCTGAGAGCCCGAATGCGGCTGGACATTGGCATAAGCGGCGCCAAAGAGCTGTTTGGCGCGCTCGATGGCGAGGTGCTCGATCACATCCACATGTTCGCAGCCGCCATAATAGCGCTTGCCCGGGTAGCCCTCGGCATATTTATTGGTCAGCACGCTGCCTTGTGCCTGCATGACCCGGGGGCTGGTATAGTTTTCCGAGGCGATCAGCTCGATATGCTCCTCCTGGCGGCGCTCCTCATCCTGGATAGCCGCCCAGACCTCGGGATCATAATCGCTGAGTGTGCGCGTTGGATCGAACATGATGTTTGTTTGCATCGTCGAAAAGTAGCTTAGTATAACGGCCTTTCCGGGAACGTCGTCACTGGTTCGTCAAATTTCCAAGCCAAACCCATGGAGATTCCCATGCCAAAGATCTCTGGCTCCTTGTCTGTCCAGCTCATGGCCGCAGCCAGTCTGGCGGTCGTCGCTGGCTGTTCCAGCATGCAGCCAACACCCATGATGCCGACCTATCCCGCCAAGATCGGACGTGACGGGGTCTCGCTTGCGGTGGATGATCGCTGCCGGCAAGAGGCCTATCAGGCCGCCGAACGCGCCAAGCAGGAGAATGTCAACAAGGAGGTCGCATTCACCGCCGTCGGCGCAATCGCCGGTGCGGTGATCGGCAACCAGGCAAGGGTTTCTGGCCCACCGCGCCCACCTGCTGTCCCCGGTGGCCCCCCGGGTCGACCCAAATCGCATGACCTCGCCGGCCCAGGCGCCTTGGCCGGGGCTGCAACCGGGGCTGCGCTGAGTCAAGGGGCGACCCAAGACCCCCAGCAGGTCTATGACATGTATTACAACAATTGTATCGCCCGCGCTCAGGCCTACCGTTAAGACCTACCAGGGTGCGCCTCGCGCACCCTCCTGGCAGCTATCCCAGAGGATCCGCGCCCATCGAGCAACCGCCCGGGTCATTCTCGCGTAAACCGGAAGCCAGCGCCTGGATGGGCCGCCGTTTGGCGTCAAGTCGACGAGGCATATGAAGGGGTTCTTGATTTCCAAGTAGCCTCTATATTGAACAAAGGGCCTTTATGACGAACCACAGCATCCCCCTGTCATCCCGAACCGCCGATCCCCCCCAGATCTTTCTCGAGGTCAATGGCATCCGGCTCCATTATCAGCGGCTCGGCTCAGGCGAGCCCCTGATCGTCCTGGTCCATGGGAGTTTTCTAAGCCTCGATTCCTGGTCGGCAATTCAGGGGTCATTGGCCGAACTCGGCACAGTCGTTGCCTTTGACCGACCAGGATTTGGGGCAAGCGACCGGCCTTTGCCCGGATCAGACCGCTCCAGCATGGCGCTCTATAGCGCCGAGGCTCAGGCCAGGTTGCTTGCCGATCTCATCCCCGCGCTTGGGTTTGAGCAAGCGGTGCTGATCGGAAATTCCACGGGCGGGACCCTGGCAGTGCTAGCGGCCCTTGTCCATCCAGAACGCGTCTCGGCCTTGGTCCTGATCGATGCAATGGTCTATAGCGGCTATGCGACCAGCGAGGTGCCGGCACCAGTGCGGTCCCTGATGAGTGCCGCCAAACCCCTTTTCGGCCTGCTGATGGGGTTTGCGATCGACCGGTTGTTCGCCAAGGTCATGCGCCGGTTTTGGTATCGCCATGAGCGTCTATCTGCCGAGCGGATCGCTCAGCTCAAGGCCAACCTCATGCAAGGGCCCTGGCGCGAGTCATTTGTCGAGCTCTTTTTGGCGACCCGCCACCTCAATCTCGAGCAACGCCTAACCGGTCTGCGTCTCCCCACCTTGGTCATCACCGGCGATCATGATCGCGCCGTCAAACCCGAAGAAAGCCGCCGTCTCGCCCAAGCGATCCCAGGTGCCAGGCTATGCGTCATCCCCGAGGCCGGGCATCTACCGCATGAGGAACAGCCCGAGGCAGTCCTCGAGGCCATTCGCACCTTTCTTACCGAGCATGCACCTGCCCGCTCTTGACCTCAGCCAACCAAGACTCGGCGCGCTCGAGATCCTCGGGCGTATCGACCCCCGGCCCAGGTAGAACCCGAGCCTCACTGACCTGGATCGCCAGGCCATGCCAGAGCACCCGCAGCTGTTCGAGCGATTCGGCAAGCTCCAAGGGGGAGGGGGGAAGCGCCACCAAGCGTCTCAGAAAACTGACGCGATAGGCATACAGGCCGAGATGTCTCCAAAACCCCGGTTCCGGGGGCAGGGCTGAGCTGGTCGCCTCAGCAAAACACTCGCGATGCCAGGGGATGGGGGCGCGGGAAAAATATAGGGCCCGGCCCTGGACATCGGTAACCACCTTGACCAGATTCGGGTCAAACAGGGCGGCGCGTTCGGTAAACGGATAGGCGAGTGTGGCCATACCGATCTCCGGCCGTAAAGCAAGCTCCTCGGCCACCTGGTCGATCAACACCGGTGGCATACAGGGCTCATCCCCTTGCAGATTGACGATGAGCGTCTCATCGCCCCAGGCGCGCCGGGTGCAGACCTCGGCGATGCGGTCGGTGCCACTGCGATGCCCGGGATCGGTCAGCTCGGCTGCCACCTTAAGCTGGTCGCATAACACCATAATCCGCTGATCATCGGTAGCGACGATGACCTCCCGGGCCTGGCTTTGGCGAGCCCGGGCGACGACATGGGCCAGGAGGGGTTGGCCGGCGAGCGGCACCAGGGGTTTGCCCGGCAGCCGGCTTGAGCCGAAGCGGGCGGGAATGACGACCTTGAATTCAGGGATCATGAGATCGGTCTTTGGACAATAGCTTGCAGAGCAGATCCAGGATGTGCCGTTCACAGGCTGGGTCCAGGACCGCTGTCACCGGCAGGAACCACCAATCGGGGGCAGCAAGGGGGCGGCACTTGACCGCATCCTTTTCGGTCATGATCACTGGCAGCCCCTGCCAGCGCGCCATCTCTGCCCGCCGATAATGATGATGATCCGGATAGGGCCAGGGATCGACAATCAGACCCGCCGCCTCCAATTGGGCAAAAAAGGCTGCTGGATGACCGATGCCTGCGACCGCGCGCACCCGCTGCCCGCGCAGCTCAGATAATGACCGGCGCCTTCTCGGGTCGCTCAGATTGATCAGTTCGCTGGCCTCCAAGTGCATCCAGCAGCCCCCTCCCTTTCCCCCTTTATAAACGACCAGATCCACTGCGGCCAGACGAGATACCGGTTCGCGCAATGGACCTGCGGGAAGACAGCATCCGTTACCCAGACCCCGCTCGCCGTCGATCAGGGCGATCTCAAGATCTCGGGCCAATCGGTAATGTTGCAGTCCATCGTCGCTGACGAGGATATCGCAACTATTCAGCCGAAGGGCCAGCTGGGCGGCCGCGACCCGATCTGGGCCGGCGCAGACGAGACAGCCTGATCGCTGGGCCAACAGGACCGGCTCATCCCCGACCTCAGCGGGGTCAGAGTCGGATCCAACCGCCTGGGGCCAGCAGCGGGCGCGCCCGCCATAGCCGCGCGCGAGTATTGCCGGCTGCGCGCCCAGGGCGCGCAGGCGCTCGGCCAGCCATAGCACCAGGGGTGTTTTGCCGGTCCCTCCGACCGTGAGGTTACCGACTACGATCACAGGTACCGGTGGGCGATGGCTTTTAAGCCAGCCCCGCCGATAGGCAAGACGCCGCAGCCGCATCAGTGCCGTATAGAACCAACTAAGGGGGATCAGGGGCCAGACAGACCGCTGGCGCCCATACCAGAGCTGGTCGATCAGACGCATCGGCCAGACCCGGCGCAAGCTCTTACTCCCCTATACACCATCTGCCAGTGGCACTGAGTTTGCCTCAGGCAGATCAAGTGGATCGGTCCAGGCAGGATACGACATCGGGCAGGAGACGCGCTGCAGTCTCGGCGGCGGTCTCGATAAATGCAGCCAGATAGGGAGGGGGATCGGTGCGGCTGGCGGCATATAGGGTTGACCATAGTCCCTCGGCGCCTAATGGACGCGCTGCGATCTGACCTGAGCCAACGGCCTGGGCCAAGACCCAACTCGGCAGGGCCGCAACGCCGCGGCGGCTTTTGACCAGTTCGATGATCATCAAGGAAAGCTCAGCAGTGCGGATACCGGCTGGCTCAATCCCTGCCGGCAGCAAAAAGGACCTTATGACATCCAGGCGTAGGGGATTGACCGGATAGGCAATCAGGGTCTCAGCGGCGAGATCCTGCGGCTCGATCAAAGACCGGCGGGCCAGCGGATGATCCGGGGCCAGAGCGAGTAGGATCTGAAAGCGAAACAAAGGCGAAAACTTTAAGCCTGGTCGATCAACCGGGTCTGAGGTGATAACAAGATCCGCATCGCCAGCCAAGAGGCGCTGCAGGGCAGCGAAGCTTAAACCCAAATCCAGTTCGACCTCCGGCCAGGCAGAACGATAGGCATCCATCGCCGGCAGCAGCCAGTCGAAACAGCTATGACACTCAAGGACGATCACCAGCCGCCCCGCATCCCCGGCTGCCAGCCGCTTAAGATCGGCCTCGGCGCGTTGGATCAAGGGCAAGACCTCCTCGGCCAGGCGTAACAGCCGTTCGCCCGCCTGGGTTAGGCGCAGGGGCCGGCTTTTGCGTTCAATCAAGGGTTGGCCAATGAGCCCCTCAAGACCCTTGAGTTGATGGGAGAGCGCCGACTGGGTGAGATGCAGGCGCTGGGCCGCCTGGGTCAAGGAGCCGGTTGTAGCTAGGACTGCAATCAGGCGCAGATGGCGTAGCTCAATGGCCATGAAAAAGATTCATGAAAGGATGCAAAAACAACAATTTACAGTACAGAGGGGATCCCCCGACAATGGTTTGATCCTAACCATCTTACCCACCAGCGAGCCACTGCCATGACCATTGCCCATATCCTAGGCTTTCCGCGCATCGGTGCCCAGCGTGAACTCAAATGGGCCCTTGAATCCTATTGGGAGGGCGAAACCGACCAGGAGGCACTTCTCCAGACGGCACGCGCGCTCAGACAGCGTCACTGGCAGATCCAGCAGGCCGCGGGTCTGGATCAGGTGCCGGTCGGGGATCTCGCGCTCTATGACCAGATGCTCGATCACAGCGCCCTATTCGGCGCCGTCCCCCCGCGATTCGAACACCCGCAAGGGGCCGAGGTCGATCTCGATACCTATTTTCGGATGGCGCGAGGCCGCGCCCCCACTGGAAAACCCGCTGCCGCCTGCGAGATGACCAAATGGTTCGACACCAACTATCACTATCTGGTCCCTGAATTTCACTGCGGCCAGGTCTTTTATCTCGGCACCCACTCGCTGTTTGCCCAGGTCGAGGAGGCAAAATCCCTAGGGCTTAACCCGCGCCCAGTATTGATCGGCCCCCTGACCTATCTTTGGCTCGGTAAGGTCAAGGGCGATCCCTTTGACCGGCTCAAGCTCCTGGACGCCCTGCTGCCAGTCTATGGCGAGGTCCTAAAGCGGCTGCGCGATCAGGGGGTGGAATGGGTCCAGATGGATGAGCCGATCCTGGTATTGGATCTGCCCACCGAGTGGCGGCATGCCTTCGAGAATGCCTACAGCCGGCTTGCAGGCCATCGTCCCAGGCTGTTGCTCACCACCTATTTCGGGGCCCTGGGCGACAATCTGCAATTGGCCTGCCATCTACCGGTCGATGGTCTGCATATCGATGCGGTGCGCGCGCCCCGGCAGCTCGACCAGGTAGTCGATTGGCTGGGGGCGCATAAGGTGCTTTCAGCCGGCATTATCGATGGGCGCAATGTCTGGCGCGCCGATCTCGAGGCCTTGCTCGACCGGCTCGAGCCCCTCTCTGCCCGTTTAGGCGAGCGGCTTTGGCTGGGCTCGTCGTGCTCATTGCTCCATGTACCGGTCGACCTCAACCTCGAACAGGCGCTCGATCCCGAGCTCAAGGGTTGGTTGGCCTTTGCCGTACAAAAGCTGGCCGAGCTGAATACGCTTAAGCGTGCCCTGCGCGAGGGACGGGCAGAGGTCGCCGAGGACCTCGCCGCCAGTCGGGCGGCAGTCGAATCGCGCCGTCAGTCAAGCCGCACCCGGCGCGCCGAGGTCAGGGCAGAGGTCGCCGGGGTGACCGAGGCCATGGCGAGGCGTACCAGCCCCTATCCCCAGCGCGCCGCCCTCCAACAAGCAGCGCTGAAATTGCCGCTATTGCCTACCACCACCATCGGCTCATTTCCCCAAACCGCCGAGATTCGCGCCGCGCGCCATGCCTTTAAGACCGGCGCCTTGAGCGCCGAGGCCTATCGGGCGCGGATGCGTGAAGAGATCAGCAAGGTGGTCGAGCGCCAGGAGGAGATCGGGCTCGATGTCCTGGTGCATGGCGAGCCTGAGCGCAGCGATATGGTCGAATATTTCGCCGAGCTGCTTGAGGGCTTTGCGGTGACCAGCAATGGCTGGGTACAAAGCTATGGTTCGCGCTGTGTCAAACCGCCGATCCTGTTTGGCGATGTCGCCCGCACTCAACCGATGACGGTTGAGTGGATCACCTATGCCCAGTCGCTGACCCAAAAACCCCTGAAGGGGATGCTGACCGGACCGGTGACTCTGCTCCAATGGTCCTTTGTACGCGACGATCAGCCGCGTTCAGAAACCTGTTTGCAAATCGCCTTGGCGCTGCGCGCCGAGGTCTTGGACCTTGAGCAGGCGGGGATTCAGGTGATCCAGATCGATGAGCCAGCATTCCGCGAGGGACTGCCTTTGCGACGCGCTGAGTGGGAGGACTATCTCGATTGGGCGGTGCGCTGTTTCCGGGTCGCCAGCAGCGGCGTTCAGGACCAGACCCAGATCCATACCCATATGTGCTATTCGGAGTTTAATGACATCCTGCCGGCAATCGCTGCACTCGATGCCGATGTTATCACCATCGAGACAGCGCGTTCGGACATGGAGCTTTTGGATGGATTTGCCAAATTCAATTACCCAAACGCTATCGGCCCCGGAGTCTATGACATCCATTCGCCCAATGTCCCCGAGGTCGAGCAGATGGTTAGGCTCCTCACCAAGGCCAGTGAGCGCATCCCCCCCGAGCGGCTTTGGGTCAACCCGGATTGCGGTCTCAAGACCCGCCAGTGGTCTGAGATCGAACCCGCATTGCGCAATCTGGTGACCGCTACCCAGCGGCTGCGCCTGAACTGGGCGAGCTGAGCGCATCCTGAAGGATCGGGGTCCCCGGGGGATAGGGCTGGTCGCTTCGCCCTTTTGTCCCCGGCGATCCCGGGGATCTTAGCTGGGCATTGGCCTTGCCATGACCCCCATTGGGCATGCTCAAGCCCCAAACGGGCGGGGACAGGCATCCCTTTCTCGCCCGCCTCATACCGCTCGACCCTCTCCACTTCCCTCATTGGCCCTGTCATTTCGGCGAAGGCCGGAACGAAAACCCCAACCATCAGATCCCGGTGATTGACAGGATAACGGGACCAATCACATCCTGCCCATCCCTTTGCCCAGAAAGACGCGCCGATCAGCAGACCCTATAGATTGGCCTCGATTGATCCTGCAGCATTTGGAACCACCCTTGTTAACCCTGACCCTGATCGTCTTTGTCCTGGTGTATCTGGGCCTGTTCCTGGGCGGGCTGCCCTTTGTGCAGCTTGACCGCACAGGTGTGGCCTTGCTGGGGGCCATCGTCCTGGTCGCCACCGAGATCACCCCAATGGATCAGATCTGGTCAGCGGTGCATCCGCCTACCCTAGCCCTGTTGTTTGCCTTCATGGTGATCTCGGCCCAATTGCGCCTAAGCGGCTTTTATGACTGGGTCGTCTGGCGCCTGGATCGGCTTGGTTTACCTGATTGGGTGTTGTTGGGTGCGGTGATTTGGGCGGCTGCGGTGTTGTCTGCAATCTTTAGCAATGACATCGTCTGTTTGGCCATGGCGCCGGTCTTGGCCGAGACCTGCCGCGCCCGCAGGTTCAATCCAGTGCCCTTTTTGCTGGCGCTAGCCTGTGCCTCAAACATCGGCTCGGCGGCAACCCTGATCGGCAATCCGCAAAATATGCTGATCGGCGAGCGTCTAGGCCTCAACTTTACCGACTATCTGTCATTGGCCGCCGCACCCGTAGGTCTGGGTCTGGGGGGCACCTGGGCGATCGCCCTGATCCTGGGACGATGGCGCTGGCAACAAGAGGCCATCTCGGTGTCCGCTGCCTTGCCTCAGCAGCGCCAGGACGATCAGCCGATTGCGCTCGATCGCTGGCAGACCTTTAAGGGTCTTGGGGTCACCGCTGGGCTGCTCATCGCCTTTTTCATCGCCCCCTGGCCGCGGGATCTGCTAGCCCTGGCGGGTGCTGGTATCCTGCTTACCAGCCGGCGTCTGCACTCGCAACATATGCTGGGTCTGGTCGATTGGCAATTGCTGGTGCTGTTCATCGGTCTATTCATCGTCAATCATGCCTTCCAGCAAACCGGTCTCCCGGGCCAAATCGTCGCGGCACTGGCCAGATGTGGGTTTGACCTGCACAACCCAGGGCCACTCTTTGTCGCAAGTGCCATCCTCAGCAATCTAGTCTCCAATGTGCCTGCGGTGATGCTGCTCCTACCTACCGCGAGCGATCCCCTAAGCGGCCCTGCCTTAGCGCTGTCTAGCACCCTTGCCGGCAATTTGGTGATCGCAAGCAGCATCGCCAATATCATCGTCATCCAGGCCGCAGCCCGGCATGGCCTGATCATCGCCTGGTCAACCCATGCCCAAATCGGCATTCCTGTAACCCTCAGCACCCTGGCAATCGCTGGTTGGTGGCTTGGCCTGATCGGGCCACCTTGAGCTCGATCTCCTCGGCTGGCTAGGCGAATCCAGGGGAAAGGCGTTACCATGAGGCCCATGTTGATTGCCTGGATGCGGTCTAATGTGGTCGATCGCCCTCCTCATCCTCTTGCCGCTGGCCGCAAGCATCGCTGTTCTGCGCGCCCCTGACCCCCAAACCCGCGATCTTTGGGTGCAGCGCTGGTCGATCGCCCTCATCGCTGTAACCCTTTTATTCGGCGCTGGCTGCTGGATGGGTTTTACCGATCAGACCCTGTATGCCATCCCTCATTGGCTGCAGACAGCGCTCGATGGTTTTTTTGATCTCGTTGGCCTAATCCTGGCGGGGACATTGCTCTATCTCTGCCGGCGGATCAAATGGAACGAGTGGTATATCCCTGCCCTGATCCTGACGCAAACTGGCATCCTGTTTGTCGCTGAGGCAGCAGCCACCCATCCCCAGGTCGAACATCTCTTTTATGTCGATCCATTTTCGGTCCTGATGGCCCTGATCATCGGGGTGGTCGGGGGTCTCATTGCCCTCCATGCCGTGCCCTATATGCGCGACTATCATCGACATGCGCCAGAGGTTCCTGATCGACGCACCGGTTTTTATGCCGCGATCCTGGTGTTTCTCTCGGCGATGTTCGGGGTGGTCTTTACCAATCATATCCACTGGCTCTTTGTCTTCTGGGAGATCACCACCCTGTGTTCGTTCTGGCTGATCGCCTATCCCAACACCGAGGAGGCGCTGCGCAATGCCTATCGGGCCTTGGGATATAACCTGATCGGCGGGTTGGCCTTTGCTGCAGCGATCCTGTGGCTGGCCGCTGGCTCTGGTCCATATACCCGGGAGCTCGATCGTCTGGTCGGTGCCGGTCAGCTGGCACTTTTGCCCGCTGTATTGATTGCGGTCGCTGGTCTTGCCAAATCCGCCCAACTCCCTTTCTCCTCCTGGCTGCTCGGGGCGATGGTTGCGCCAACCCCAGTCTCGGCGTTGCTGCACTCAAGCACCATGGTCAAGGCTGGGGTGTTTGTCCTGGTGAAGCTGGCACCAGTCTTTCAAGGGACGCTGGCAGGATTGTTCTTGGGTCTGATCGGGGGCCTAACCTTTGTGCTGACCTCGCTGGTTGCGGTCAATCAGCGCAATGCCAAGCGGGTGCTCGCCTATTCGACCATCGCCAATCTGGGGCTGATCGCCATGTGTGCAGCCGTCGGGACCGCGGAGGCGCTCTGGGCAGCGATCCTCCTGATCCTGTTTCATGCGCTCGCCAAGGCACTATTGTTTCTCGGGGTGGGCAGTGCCGAGCATCTCATCGGCAGCCGCGATATCGAGGACATGGAGTCTTTGGTCTATCGCCGCCCCGAGCTTGCGGCGATGCTCTTGATCGGGATGCTGGGGATGTTTCTGGCACCCTTTGGGATGCTGTTGAGCAAATATACGAGCTTTCAGGCGTTTCTGGCGATGGATCTCCTGCCTGGCGAGGGTGCACTCCTGGCAGTCATCCTTGCCTTCGGCAGCGGTCCCACCCTCTTTTTTTGGAGCAAATGGATGGGGCGTTTGGTCGCCAGGCCCCATCGCCTGCCATCCATCCCAAACGCCCCCCCACGCGCCGAACAGCTTGTGTTGGGGGTCTTGACCGCGCTGACCGCCCTCTCCTGCGCGCTTTTTCCGCTGATCGAGCTCGGCTTTGCCATGCCCTATACCCAACAGCTGGCCGGCCTCGGTCTGATCCCGGCCCATGCAATGGCCATCCCCTGGGAGACAGTTGGGATCATGAGCCTGATGCTGGGTGGACTATTTATCCTGCCCCTCGCCTTTTGGCTCAAACCACCGCTTTATATCGAGTCAGACCCTTATCTGAGCGGCGCAAACGTCGAGGGTGAAAGCTATCGCGGTGCCATGGGGGCTGAGCGGCTGGCAACAAACCAGGGTTATTATCTCATTGGATTCTTCGATGAGCGTCGCCTCATGCAGACAGGTATCATAGGTGCCTTGGGTCTAGGGGTGCTGATGCTGGGATCAAGCCTATGAACGCTTGGGTCGCTGCCCTCGGTTTCTTGGTATTCGGGCCGCTGCTCGGGGCGCTTCTGGCCGGCATCGACCGGCGGCTCACCGCCCGCCTGCAGGCTCGTCAAGGCCCGCCGCTTCTGCAGCCCGTCTATGATGTCCTGAAGCTTTTAGAAAAGGACACCCTGGTCGTCACCCCGCTCCAGGGGCTTTATCTATGGCTGTTTTTATTCTTTATGATCGGGGCGGGGTTGATCCTATTTACCGGCGGTGATCTGTTGCTAAGCCTCTTTGCGCTCACCGTCTCTGGGATCTTTTTATGTCTTGCCGCCGAGTCCACCAATTCGCCCTATAGCCATCTCGGGGCCTCGCGCGAGCTGATGCTCATGATGGCCTATGAGCCGATGTTGCTCGTTGCCGCGCTCGGGTTTTATCTAACCAATGATAGCTTTCGCGTCAGCGTAATCACAGAGGCGGCCCCTTGGCAGCCGCTACAACTGTTGGGGATTTTAGTTGGTTTTTTATTTGTACTGACCATTAAATTGCGCAAATCGCCCTTTGATCTGAGCACCTCGCATCATGGGCATCAAGAATTGGTAAAGGGATTGACCACAGATTTCTCTGGGCATCATCTCGCGCTCGTCGAGATCGGTCACTGGTATGAAAACGCCATCCTCCTGGCCTGGCTTTATCTCTTTTTTGCCCCCTGGGGCCCATGGCTGGCCATCCCAATCGCCTTGATCCTGTTTTTTCTCGAGGTCTTGGTCGATAACACCCATGCACGTCTGACCTGGTCACATACGCTCAAGGCAAGCTGGTGGGTGACCCTGCTCTTGGGTACAACCAATCTGTTACTCCTGGCCTGGTGGGTACGATGAGCTTTCTCAAACGTTCGCCCTGGATCTTGCATTATGCGGCCACAAGCTGTAATGGCTGTGACATCGAGCTTTTGGCCTGTTTGACCCCAATATATGATCTCGAGCGCTTTGGGATCATCAATACCGGCAATCCTAAGCATGCCGACATCCTTTTGGTGACCGGCTCGGTCAATGAGGAATCGCGGCGGGTTTTAGAGAACCTCTACCACCAGATGCCCGAGCCTAAGGCCGTGGTGGCGATCGGTGCCTGTGCCCTAAGCGGCGGGATCTTTCGCCCCGCCTATAACGTCTATGGCGGGATCGACCAGGTGATCCCGGTCGATGTTTATGTACCAGGTTGTGCGGCCCGGCCCGAGGCGATCATCGACGGGGTGGTTCAGGCGCTTGCGCTCCTCGACGCGCGTGCCAAGGCGCACAAACGGCGCGGCCAGGTGTCGATAGAGAGCCCATGAGTAACCCCGAACCCTTTATCGATCTCACCCCCGATCGATGGCGAGTGACCGCTGAACGATATCGCGCCGAAGGCTATCGTCTGGTCCAGATGACCGGGACGGCGCGGCCCGATCATTTCGAGGTCATGATCAGCTATGAACGAGACCAAGGCTGCGCCCATCATCGCGTCCAGGTCCCGCGCGATCGGCCTATCCTGCCAAGCCTCAGCCCGGTCTTTCCTGCGGCATTCACCTATGAGAATGAGCTCAAGGATCTTTTCGGCATGGAGTTTCCGGGGCTTGTCCTGGACTATGGCGGGAAGTTCTTGAGGACCAAGGTCAAGATTCCCTTTACAGGCGAGGTGACGGTCAAAAAGGGGGCGGCTTAGACGAGAGACGGCCCCCAGCGAGTGTCAAGTCTGGTCTGGTATCGGTCGATCAGGCGGCGATCTGCTGCGGATCGGGCAGACCGTTGGAGGCGGGCGCGCCGTCTTCGAGGGCGGGGCCGCTACCTCCTGGGTGCCACCGGCGGCGCGCTGGTCGATTCTTTCGGCCAACGCCAAGCGGCCCGAGATTCGCACACGGATCGACGACGCCATGCGCGCCATCGAGAAAGACAACGAATCGCTCGAAGGCGTGCTGCCGACGGCTTCGCCGTCCTTCGCGTTCATTTGCCGAGCCGTCCTTCACGTTCATTTGCCGATCGGCATCGCCGACGGCTTCGCCATCCGCGCACTTGCGCGTCCGTGCGCCTGCTGCCCCTATGGTCGAGAAACCGCCGAGGGGGGATGTGCAGGCATAGAGGGGGGATGTGCATATGCCGAGGGGGGATATGCAGGCATATAAGAAGAGTGCCGAGGGGGAAAACTGGTTTCGGGATGCGAGCGACAGGTCGACACCCCCGACCCCCGCCCCCCCATGTGGTCCATGTGGTAGGGGTGCTTGGACGCACGTCGGCAGTGTTTGGTTCGAAACAAGCGGAAGGCCTTGTTTCGTTTTGCAACGAGCGCAGAAACCGCCGACGCGCGTCGGCAGTGTTTGGTTCGAAACAAGCGATAAAGGTACCTAACCACCGCCGACGCGCGCCATACCGTTTCGCCGGCATCCCATACACGCGCAAAAGGCAAAAAACAAGCCAACCACACGCAACGCAACATGTTTCAAAACGCAGCAATGCTGCATTTTGTAACAAGCGATAAACGGCACCTAGGGGAGATGTGCCACCTGTACAGGACATGTACCAGCGCACGGACCAAAAGGATGTGCCACCGTGCCAGGGGCGTGTGCCAACATGAGTAAAAATACCTAGTGGAGATGTGCGAAGGTGGACGATGGGACGCTGACCGCGGGCAAGGTCGCGTTGATCGACTTCGAGCACCCGGACCACAACGACTGGCTGGCGGTGAGTCAGTTCGTGGTCATCAACGGCCAGAACAACCGGCGGCCCGATGTGGTGGTGTTCGTGAACGGCCTGCCGCTGGGTGTGATCGAACTGAAAGCGCCGGGCAGCACCGAGGCGCATCTGCTGGGCGCGTTCAACCAACTGCAAACCTACAAGCAGCAGATTCCGCAGCTTTTCCACACCAACGCGCTGCTGGTCACCTCGGACGGTATCGCAGCCCGGGTGGGGTCGCTGTCGGCAGACCTGGAGCGCTTCATGCCGTGGCGCACCACCGACGGAACGGACGTTGCCCCGAAAGGTGCGCCGGAACTCTCGACGCTGATCGAGGGCGTGTTCGAGCAGCGCCGACTGCTCGATCTGCTCTGCCACTTCACGGTGTTTGGCGAAACCGGTTCCGGGCTCATCAAGATCATCGCGGGCTACCACCAGTTCCACGCGGTGCGTCACGCGCTCGAGCGCACGGTGGCAGCTTCGTCTTCCGGAGGCGACAAGAAGGCTGGGGTGATCTGGCACACCCAAGGCTCCGGTAAAAGCCTGTCGATGGCGTTCTACGCCGGGCTGCTGGTCAAACACCCGGCGATGGAAAACCCGACGTTGGTGGTGCTGACTGACCGCAACGACCTGGACGATCAGCTCTTTTCGACCTTCTCGATGTGCCGCGACCTGATCCGGCAGGCGCCGGTGCAGGCCGAAAGCCGCGAACATCTGCAGGCGCTGCTCAACCGTGCGGCGGGCGGGGTGATTTTCACGACCTTGCAGAAGTTCGGCGCCCTCACCCCCAGCCCCTCTCCCAATGGGAGAGGGGAGTTTCAGCCGCTCACCACGCGCCGCAACGTGGTGGTGATCGCGGATGAGGCGCACCGCAGTCAGTACGGCTTCAAGGCCAAGGTGGACGCAAAGACCGGGGAGGTTTCCTACGGCTTTGCCAAGTACATGCGCGATGCGCTGCCGAATGCCTCCTTCATCGGCTTTACCGGCACGCCCATCGAGGCTCTTGATGTCAACACCCCGGCGGTGTTCGGCCATTACATCGACATCTACGACATCAGCCGCGCGGTCGAGGACGGTGCGACGGTGCCGATCTACTACGAATCGCGCCTGGCGCGCATCGAACTCGACGAGGAAGAGAAGCCGAAGATCGACGCCGAGGTCGAGGCGCTGCTGGAAGAAGAAGAGGAGCCCGCCCGCGAGCGCGCCAAGCAGAAGTGGGCGACGGTGGAGGCGCTCGTCGGCAGCGACAAGCGCCTGGCGCTCGTGGCTAAGGACATGGTCGCTCACTTCAAGGATCGCGTGGCGGCGCTGGATGGCAAGGCGATGGTGGTGTGCATGAGCCGGCGCATCTGCGTCAAGCTCTACGATCAGATCGTGAAGCTGCACCCGGATTGGCACAGCACGGACGACAACGCGGGCGCGGTCAAGATCGTGATGACAGGCGCAGCGAGCGACCCGCCTTCGTTCCAGCAGCACATCGGCAACAAGGCGCGACGCGATCTGCTGGCCAAGCGTGCCCGCGACGCAGCAGACCCGCTCAAACTGGTGATCGTGCGGGATATGTGGCTGACCGGTTTTGACGCGCCGTGCATGCACACGATGTATGTGGATAAGCCGATGCGCGGCCACGGGCTGATGCAAGCCATTGCGCGGGTCAACCGCGTGTTCCGCGACAAGCCCGCGGGCTTGATCGTCGATTACATCGGCATTGCGCAGAATCTGAAATCGGCGCTGGCGCAGTACTCGCCGCGCGACCGCGAAAACACCGGCATCGACGAGGCCGAGGCGGTCGCGGTGTTGCTGGAGAAGGTTGAGATCGTGCGCGCCATGTTCTACGGCTTTGATTACCGCGCCGCACTCAACGGTTCGCCCAATGAGCGCTTGAGCGTGATGGCTGGCGCTATCGAGTGGATTCTCGACAAACAGCAGCAATGGGCGGCGCAGGAAGCCACCATGGATGGCAAGAAGGCCGCGCACCGGCGCTTTGCTGATGCCGTACTGGCCTTGTCCAAGGCGTTCGCCTTGGCGTCCGCATCCGACGAGGCGCGCGAAATCCGCGAGGAAGTCGGTTTCTTTCAGGCGATCCGCGCCGCGCTGGTCAAAAACAGCACCGGCTCCGGCGTGCCCCAGCAAGCGCGCGAGCTGGCCATCCAGCAGATCGTCAGTCGTGCCGTGGTCTCGACCGAGATCGTGGACATTCTGGCGGCTGCGGGCATCAAGAGCCCGGACATCTCCATCCTGTCGGACGAATTCCTCGCCGAAGTGCAGCAGATGGAGAAGAAGAACCTTGCGCTGGAGGCCCTGCGCAAGCTGATCAACGACGGCATTCGCTCACGCAGCAAGGCCAACGTGGTGGAAACCCGCGCGTTTTCCGAACGATTGGAGGACGCGGTGGCGCGCTACCACGCCAATGCCATCACCACCGCCGAGGTGCTGCAGGAGCTGATCGAGCTGGCCCGCGACATCCGCGCGGCGCGAAGCCGAGGCGAAGAACAGGGCTTGTCGGAGGAAGAGATCGCCTTCTACGATGCGCTGGCCGAGAACGAGAGCGCGGTGCAGATGATGGGCGACGACAAGCTCAAGCTGATCGCCCACGAATTGCTGACGAGCCTGCGCGAGAACCTGTCGGTCGACTGGGCGCACCGCGAATCGGCGCGCGCGCGGCTGCGGGTGCTGGTCAAGCGCATCCTGCGCAAGTGGGGCTATCCGCCCGACCTTCGAGATGGCGCAGTGCAGACGGTGCTGCAGCAGGCCGAGGCGTTGTCATCGGAGTGGTCGGTCTCATGTGCAGGAAGAATTTGAAATGCGTCATCGAGATATCCGCTGTAGAGGGTGGAGTGGGCGAATAACGCTTTATGAAACGGTCCGGCCTGCGTCACTCGCTTGACCTCCTCCCCGGACTGAAGGCCGGAGATTCCTACGGCGACACCTGAGTCGCTTCGATGGGTTCCTGCCTCATTGAGGCAGGCGACGGCGCAAACCGCCCAGCACTTACGTGCCTCTCTACAGGCTTCACCTCCCGCCTGTCCGGCGGTAGGTCTTACGACACCAGAGATAGAACAGCAACAAAGTCCGCGCTATCCTTCCTGGCCTGAAAGCTTGGCTTGCCGCGCACTGGGTCGGGGAGCAACTCGATGCAACCGTTGCCCGGTTTTACCGCACCAGGACAGCAATTGGCCTCGGGGGCGTTGATCTTGGATCAAGCGGCTCCCCACCCGCCAGCAGCGAGAGGATCGAGGCGCTAAGGCCTCTTGGGGCAGCGCTGCGGCATCTTGGGATGAGCAGGCGGCTCAGGTGCAAGCCCAAGGCGGCGAGGATCAATGCCGGGTTTGCGGCACAGTCTAGATTCGCCTGTGGGAAGCCAAAACCGTCTGGGCAGGAAGAGAACTGTGCACATGTGCGCCTTTCTTGATGGCAGGCTTAGATCCAAGGGTCAGGACCTCGATGTGTTGACCCAAAGGTGGCAGATGCCGAGGACCTGCCCTTCGCCGGACGACCCCCAGGGTAATCCCCTGCCCATTTGCATCCTTCGCTTAACCCAACAATCGAGTTGTCTCTATGGCCAACACCACCCTTGTTCCCTTCGGCCCCCAGCATCCGGTCCTGCCTGAGCCGATCCATCTAGACCTCGAGCTCGAGGATGAGCGGGTGGTCCGCGCCCTGCCCTCGATCGGCTATGTCCACCGAGGACTAGAACGTCTGGCTGAACATTATGACTTTATCGAGATGGCCCAGGTCGCCGAGCGGATCTGTGGGATCTGCAGCTTTATCCACGGCCAGGGTTATTGCCAGGGCGTCGAATCCTTGATGGGTGTCGAGGTCCCGCCGCGCGCAGCCTATCTGCGCACCCTTTGGGCTGAACTCTCGCGTATCCAAAGCCATCTTTTATGGTTAGGCCTTGCCGCCGATGCCTTGGGCTATGAAAGCCTGTTTCAGCATAGTTGGCGTATCCGGGAGCAGGTACTCGACCTTATCGAGGAAACGGCGGGTGGACGGGTGATCTTTGGGGTATGCAAGGTCGGGGGGGTACGCAAGGATGTCGATGCCGAACTCTTGCAGTCGGTTCGCCAGCGGATTGGCACCATCCGCACTCAGTTCGCCGAGATCACCCGGATCTTTACGGTCGACCCGACGATCCAGAGACGCACCCGGGGGATCGGTTATCTCAGCCCCGAGGATGCCCATCATCTGGGCGCGGTCGGGCCAGTGGCCAGGGGAAGCGGCATTGCGCGCGACACCCGCACCCTCGGCTATGCCGCATACGGCGAGCTCGACTGGGAACCGATCGTGGAGCAAGGCGGCGACTGCTATGCGCGCTGTCTGGTGCGTATCCGCGAGATCGATCAATCCTGTGAGCTCATCATCCAGTGTATCGACCGCATGCCTGATGGCCCCATCGAGGTCTCGGTCAAGGGCAAGCGGCCGCAGGGAGAGGCGCTCTTTCGCTTAGAACAGCCACGCGGCGAGGTCTGTTATTACATGCATGCCAGCGGCAAAAAGAACCTGGATCGCTTCCGGGTCCGCACCCCGACCTTTGCCAATATTGCACCCCTGGTGCATATGCTAAAAGGCTGTGAGCTTGCCGATGTGCCGGTGATCGTCCTAACCATTGACCCCTGTGTCAGTTGCAATGAACGGTGAGCGCGATGTTGTCCTGGTCAATCCGTCCGATCGCTGAGTTGGTTCTGCGCAATGTCCGGCGCCAGCCGGCTACCCGTCTGTATCCGCGCGAACGGCGCTCCCCCTTTCCCCGTACCCGCGGCCAGATCGCCTTTCGCATCGATGATTGCGATTTCTGCACCATCTGCGCCCACAAGTGCCCGACCCAGGCGATCGTCGTCCACCGGATCGACAAGACCTGGGCCATCGATCATGGGCGCTGTATCCTCTGCAGCAACTGCGTCGAGGGTTGTCCCAATGGCTGTATTCGCCTGCGCAATGAGCCTCATCCGCCGTTGCGCGCCCATGAGATCCTGACCTTTCGCAAGGGGTATGAATCCCCTCCGCCACCTCCGCCGGTCACAGTCGAGCCGCCAACAGCGGGTTGATCAGGAGCCATCCCCCTGAGCTTATCCTGGACCCCCGCCGATGGAGTCCAGAGACCAGTGATCCAGTTTTGAGCCTTGCAAACCCAGCTATCCATGTCTCTGACCACCCCAGCTTGCCGTCCTGAGGCCAGGATCATCCAAGGCGTAAGAGCGGGGCCCTCTCTCGCCCAGACGAGAGGCTTGCTGGGTTGTCTAGTGATCCTGCTTGCCCTGGGCTGTAGCCGCCAGGCAACCTTGATCGAACTGAGCGGCTCTACGATGGGGACCTACTACTCAGTCAAGATCGCCCGACCGCCAAGCGGCATCACCCCCGAGAGCCTGGCGCCCCGGCTCGAACAACTGCTCGCTGCGGTCAACGCCGAGATCTCGACCTATGATCCCCAGTCGGAGCTTTCGCGGCTGAATGCCAACCCGAGCACCGATTGGATAGAGGTCTCTCCCAATCTCTATGCCGCGATCGCCGAGGGCCAGCGCCTTGCTGCCCTCACTGAAGGGACCTTTGACATTACCGTCGGCCCCTTGGTCAATCTCTGGGGATTTGGACCCGAACGCCGTTCTTCCCAACCTCCAACCGAGGCCGAGATCCAGGCAGCGCGCGCCCGGGTCGGCTATCGCAAGCTCGAGCTCAGATCCGATCCGCCGGCGGTGCGCAAGGCGCGCGGCGATCTCTATTTGGATCTCTCGGCCCTCGGTGAAGGCTATGGGGTCGAGCGCATCGCCGCCTGGTTAGAATCGCAAGGGATTCAGGATTATCTGGTAGCGATCGCCGGTACCATCCGTGCCAAGGGGCTGAATGCTCAGGGCAGACCCTGGGGGATTGCGATCGAAGAGCCGCTCCCTGACCGGCGCGCCGTCCATCGCATCATCCCGCTCTCGAATCTCGCCGTCTCGACCTCGGGCGATTATCGGAATTTCTTTGACTACGAGGGTAGGCGCTATGGACATGAGATCGATCCTATAACAGGTGCGCCAATGGCCGGTCGCCTGGCCTCGGTCAGCGTGCTTGGCGACAATGCCATGGCCATCGATGGTCTTGCCACCGCCTTGATGGTCTTGGGCGAGGAGCGGGGTTGCAAGTTTGCCGAGGATCAGGGGATCGCGGCCTATTTCATCCTGCGCACCGAGCCAGGATTGAAGACCATAGCCACCTCGGCCTTCCGCGGTTATCTCCAGGGCGCATCTGGGTCACCCTGAAACCGCCTGGCCAACGCCTTGCCCTGCCGCTTGTCATCCCTGAACCCTAGAAACAGACCGAGCGCCTAGCCATCCCGATCGACCCAATACACCAAATATCGAACATTGATATCCGCTTGGATTCAGGGCGGTCCGGGACAAACAGCCCGAGGTCTTTCATGTTAAAGTTTGCTGCCGTTCTTGCGGCGCTGCAGCCGACCTGCGGTCCATCCCGGTGTCAGGTCGGTCTGATGTCCTGGTTCATAAAAAACCCAGAAGGGGGATCCTTATGACAGACTTTGTTCTCTGGCTAGCCATCTCCTCAGGGGGGCTGGCCATCGCCTTTGGCCTTGTGGTCATCGCCTGGATCTTGAATCAATCCGCAGGTTCGGAGCGGATGCGCGAGATCGCTGCTGCGGTTCAGACAGGTGCCCGCGCCTATCTCAATCGTCAATATACGACTATTGCGATGGCCGGCGCCGGGCTTTTCGTCATCCTTTGGCTATCGCTAGGGCTTCATACCGCCATCGGTTTTGCCATCGGCGCGATCCTCTCCGGGATGGCCGGCTATATCGGGATGAATGTCTCGGTACGCGCCAATGTGCGCACCGCCCAGGCTGCAACCCAAGGACTGGAACAGGCGCTCGCTATTGCCTTTCGCGGCGGCGCGGTCACAGGCCTTCTCGTGGTTGGTCTGGGGTTGCTGGGGGTGGCCGGCTATTTCATGTATCTCGGCGCAAACGAACAGGCGCTCCATGCCCTCGTCGGTCTGGCTTTCGGGGGTTCCTTGATCTCGATCTTTGCCCGTCTGGGTGGCGGGATCTTCACTAAGGGCGCAGATGTTGGCGCCGATCTAGTCGGCAAGGTTGAGGCCGGTATCCCGGAGGACGATCCCCGCAATCCCGCCGTCATCGCCGATAATGTCGGCGACAATGTCGGCGACTGCGCCGGGATGGCGGCCGACCTATTCGAGACCTATGCGGTAACCATCATCGCCACCATGGTCCTAGGTGGCCTGATGTTCAAGGCCGCAGACGGTGGGCTGGCGATGAACTATGTGATCTATCCGCTGGCCTTAGGGGCAGCCTCGATCATCGCCTCGGTCATCGGCGCCTTCTTTGTCAAGGCCAATGAGGGTGGGCGGATCATGCACGCACTCTATCGCGGCATGGCGGTGGCTGGCGGCCTAGCCTTCATACTCTTCGCCATCCTGACCGGTCTTCTGATGGGCGGGCATTTCTTCTCCATGCTCCTTTGCGCCCTGATCGGTCTGGCTCTGACCGCAGCCATGATGTTCATCACCGAGTATTACACCGCCACCGAATTCCCCCCGGTGCGCTCTGTCGCCGAGGCCTCGCAGACCGGGCATGCCACCAACATCATCGCGGGACTCGCCGTCTCCATGAAATCCACTGCCTTGCCGGTGCTTGCTGTCTGTACTGCGATCTGGGCTGCCTATCTGGCTGCCGGTCTCTATGGCATCGCCATTGCTGCAACTGCCATGCTCTCCATGGCGGGGATGGTGGTCGCGCTCGACGCCTATGGGCCGATCACCGACAACGCTGGCGGGATCGCCGAGATGGCTGGCCTACCCAAGGATGTGCGTAAGATCACCGATGCCTTGGATGCCGTCGGCAACACCACCAAGGCGGTCACCAAGGGCTATGCCATCGGCTCGGCGGGTCTGGCGGCCCTGGTACTCTTTGCCGACTACACCCACAATCTCCAGGCCGTCGGCAAGATGCAGGAGTTCGTGTTATCCGATCCCGCGATTATCATCGGGCTCTTTATCGGCGGGCTGGTGCCCTATCTCTTCGGCTCCATGGCCATGGAGGCGGTGGGACGGGCGGCAAGCTCAGTGGTCATCGAGGTGCGCCGTCAGTTTCGTGAGATCCAGGGGATCATGGAAGGCACAGCCAAGCCCGATTATTCGCGCGCCGTCGATATGCTCACCCGGGCTGCGATCAAGGAAATGGTCATCCCCTCGCTGCTCCCGATCCTAGTCCCGATCGCGGTGGCCATTGGGATCAATATCCTGATGGGTGACGGCGCCGGGATTCGCGCGCTCGGCGGGATGCTGATCGGCACCATCGTCACTGGGCTCTTCGTCGCCATCTCGATGTGCACCGGCGGCGGCGCCTGGGACAATGCCAAGAAATACATCGAGGAGGGCAACTTCGGCGGCAAGGGCTCAGAGACCCACAAGGCCGCGGTTACCGGCGATACCGTCGGCGATCCCTATAAGGACACCGCCGGTCCCGCTATCAACCCGCTGATCAAGATCATCAATATCGTCGCCTTGCTCTTGGTACCTTTGCTTTGATGCGTGCCGCCCCTCTCCTCAAGCAGGGAGGGGGGTTGAATGCTTGAATCGATCAATCCTGATTCCATCTCTTTTCCCCCACGAGTCTTGATCGGTCTAACCATGATGAGTCGCTCGCTTTTTTTGGGTTTATTCCTCGCCACGATCTCCCTTGCCCACGCTGAGGGTCATCATGAAGCCCATCATTGGGGCTATGTCGGCCAGGAGGGGCCCGAGCATTGGGCCGAACTGGATCCAAGTTTCGATCTCTGTAAACGCGGCAAGAATCAATCGCCGATCGATTTGAAAAACTTCGTCGATGCCCGCCTACCCCCGGTCGGCCTTCATTACCAGGCGGGGGGCTATGAGGAGATCAATAACGGCCATACCATCCAGGTCGATTATGATCACGGCAGCACCATCACCCTCGATGGGCGTGAGTATGAGCTCAAGCAATTCCATTTCCACACCCCAAGCGAAAACCATATCCAGGGCAAGGAATTCCCCATGGAGGCCCATCTGGTCCATGCTGACCAAGCAGGCAATCTGCTCGTGATCGCGGTGATGATCGAGGAAGGGCCGGAAAACCCCGTGCTCGCCGCTGCCTGGTCGGTCATGCCGGAGCAGCCCGAGACAATGGTCCATCTTAGCAATAAGATCTCAGCCGAGGGATTACTGCCGGCCGACCGCGACTATTATCGCTTCGAGGGCTCTTTAACCACGCCACCCTGTTCCGAAGGGGTGATCTGGCTGGTGATGAAACACCCTATCACTGCCTCTGCCGCCCAGATCAGACGCTTTGCCCAGGTGATGGGTCATCCCAATAACCGTCCGATCCAGCCGCTCAATGCCCGACTGGTCATCGAGTGAGAGGGATCCCTTTCGGCTCTATCAGCTCGCCGTCCAAAACCCCGAGGCCGAGAGCAAGTTGATCGACCAGTTTTTCGCCGAGCGCCGCGGGTTTCTCCCGCGGCGGCTGCGCGAGGATTTTTGTGGGACGGCGGCGCTGTGCGCTGCCTGGGTCAGATACCGACCCGACAATCTGGCCTGGGGTATCGATTGTGACCCTAAGGCGCTCGCCTGGGGTCGCCTCTATAATCTCGGCCGACTCACTGCCGATCAGCAGGGCCGCGTCGCGCTCATCGCCGGCGACGTCCGCTCGGTTACAACCCCAAAGGTCGAGGTCATCGCGGCCCTTAATTTTAGCTATTGGGTCCTCAAGACCCGTTTAGAGCTTGGCGGCTATCTGCGACATATCCATAGCCAGCTCGCCCCCCAGGGTCTGCTGATTCTCGATGTCCATGGTGGACCCGATGCCCTGCGCCTACACACCGAATGCCGGCAGGTCGAGGATCCACGCGGCGGCACCTTCGACTATCTCTGGGAACGGGCGGATTTCGACCCCATCAGCCACTGCCAGGTCTGTCATATCCATTTTCGATTTGCAGATGGCAGGCTCCTCGAACGCGCCTTCAGCTATGAATGGCGGCTCTGGACGCCTCCAGAGCTGATCGACCTGCTGACCGAGTGCGGTTTTAGCCGGGTTGATGTCTATTGGCAGGGCTGGGATGAAGAGGGCAATCCGGACGGTCGGTTCGCCGCTGTCAAGCGCGGTCGCCCCGACGATCTCTGGATCGCCTATCTCGTCGCTGAAGCCTAGAACGAATCATAAGGGCGGCGGCCATAAAGCCGGCTCAATCTCAGCAGGCGCTCGGCTAAGCCCCAGTCCAGTTGCTCAGCCCGATAGCGCCACTGCCAGTTGCCCTCGGCCGTACCAGGACGGTTCATCGCGGTCTCTGCCCCTAACCCCAGAATGTCCTGCAATGGGAAAATGGCCAAGAAGGCGACCGAGGCCAGGGCAGCGCGGATAAAATCCCAATGGATCGACTCGCCAGGGCTATTGAGATAGGCACAGATCTGGGCACGGCGATGTTCGGATTGCCTCTCCCACCAGCCCAGCACCGGCAGGTTGTCATGGGTACCGGTATAGACCACCAGCCTGCGGCGATGATGATGCGGCAGAAAATAGGATCCGCCAAACCCATCATCCAGATCCTCGAAGCCAAACTGTAGGACAGCCATGCCTGGCAGCCCCAGGCCATCGCGCAGCGCCTCGACCTCGGGGGTGATCACCCCGAGATCCTCGGCGATCAGCGGCAGATGCTCACCCAGGGCCGCGCGCAGGGCCTCGAACAGGACCCAACCCGGGCCCTCATGCCAGCGGCCGTTGACTGCCGTCTCCTCGTCTGCCGGGATCGCCCAATAGCCGACAAAGCCGCGGAAATGATCGATGCGCACCCAATCGACAAGCTCAAGGGTGCGGCGCAACCTTTCGATCCAGAAACGATAGCCGTCCTTAGCCAAGGCCGGCCAGCGGTAAAGGGGGTTGCCCCAGCGCTGCCCGGTCGCGCTGAAATAATCCGGCGGCACCCCGGCAACCAGGGCGGGTTGGCCTCCGGCATCCAGCTCGAACCACTCAGGATGGGTCCAGACCTCGCTTGAGTCATGGGCGACAAAGATCGGTATATCCCCGACCAGCCGGATGCCGCGCGCATGGGCATAGGCGCGCAGCTCTTGCCACTGACGCTGAAAGACATATTGGATAAAGCGCTGAAACTCAATCATATCCCGATATTGCGCCGACCATCTGGCAAGGGCGTCAGGGTCGCATTGGGCAAGAGCCTCCGGCCAGTCGGTCCAGGGGCGCAACCCATATTCCTGTTTCAGAGCCTGATACAGGGCCCAGCCATCGAGCCAGAACGCCTGGCGGGCACAAAAATGTCCATATTGAGCGCGATCGGCATCGCTGGCGCTGGTCATAAACCCTCGCCAAGCGCGCTTGAGGAGCTCGATCTTCCAGCGCGCCACCGGCCCAAAGTCAACCCATGCCTGCGGAAAATCTGGAGGAGCGAGTTCGGATTCGGTTAGCCAGCCAGCAGCTACCAGTCCATCGAGGCTGATCAACAGCGGATTGCCGGCGAATGCCGACAGACACTGATAGGGCGAATCCCGATAGCCAGTCGGGCCCAGGGGCAAGACCTGCCAGACCCCCTGCCCCGCCGCGGCGAGAAAATCGACGAAGCGATAGGCATTTGGACCAAGATCGCCGATACCATAGGGTCCGGGCAGGGAGGTTGGATGTAACAGAATGCCGCTGGTGCGATGCATGATCGGGGATTCCGGATCAATCTGGCGATAAGGCGCTACAGTCTAACCTAAACTCGCTGCTTAAGACCCATTGGATCATGCCGGCCCCAAGCCAGGGATATCCACTGCCGCGGCATTGGGGGCGGTGGGGGATGGGGGTGGAATCGTCTTACAGCCCCAGGATTTGATCCTGGATGGGGGGTTCATTCAGGCCAATACGGCGGCGGTGGGAGCGCGGGGCGGGGACATCTGGATTAGCAGCCAGGTGTTGCTGGCGAGTCAGGGGCGAGTTGAGATTGGGGGGGTAGAGCGGGCGAGTTTTAGTGCAGGTGCGGGGCGCAATGTGATTCAGGCGGCGCCGGGTGGGGAGCAGGGGGTGATCACCGTGCTGTCCCCGGAGCTGGATCTGGCCGCAGCCTTGGTGCCCTTAGCGACCTCGTTTGCCGCTGCCGAGGGTTTGCTGACCGATCCTTGTCAGGCGTGGGCGGCGGGTGCCGGAAGTTCATCGGTTGAAGGGGGCAGCGGGGGTTTGCCACCGGGGATAAACCCACCCCCGTCACACCTAGACGGACGATGGCCTAAAGGTTTAGACCTCTCTTCAGCCGGCGCAGGGCAATCAGGGCATCCTCTGCCCTCGTGGCCTCTAAGATGCTGGGGAAAAAGGCCCAGTCTGCGCATTACCCTGCCATTATCCAGACTGCTGGTCACCCTGGTGAACAGGCGTCTCCCGCCCCTTGTCCCGGTGGTGGCCAATCCCTAGACTTCTACCCCAATCGGTCATGCTAACAAACAACGAGCTCATGATGCGGGGACGATGGCAAGCGCTTCTCTTGGTTGGATGGATGATGGTTGGAGCCAACCCTAAAGCCCAGCCGCCCGCTCCAAACACGCCTCCGCCGCGCCCAACCTATAGCGAGCAAGAGATCCTGGCGAAGGTCGATGCCTTTTTCGGCCAAGGGGCAGAGAATCTGGCGCTGGCGGTTCAAAGGGCCTTTCGCGATCAGGGCGAGCCCAATGCCTATATCGCTGGCGAGGAGTTTGGCGCGGCCTTGGGGCTGGGGGTACGCTATGGGCGGGGGATGCTCAATACCCGCTGGGTCCAGAACCGCCCGGTCTTTTGGCAGGGCCCTTCGATCGGTCTGGATCTCGGGGTCAATGTCGCCAAGGTCTTTATCCTGATCTATCGTCTGCCCAATGAAGAATATCTGTTTAGGCGCTTCCCAGGGGTTGAAGGTAGCCTGTATGTCATTGGGGGCGTGGGGGTCAATTATCTCCAATCTGGAGAGACCGTTATCGCCCCTATCCGTCTTGGCGCCGGTTGGCGTCAGGGATTAAGCGCCGGTTATCTGGATTTCACCAATCGGGCCCATGTCAATCCTTTCTAGACGCATTCGCTGGGCACCCCTGACCCATCATGGCGGAGGTTCAGCGAGGCGGTGGGGGCGGCGGATAGTCGCCGCGAAAATGCGGCGCCACCTCATTGTTGGTCGCAAGCTCATGGATGCGTCGGTCGAGCCGATCGAGCCGCTGTTCGATCTGGCGTATTGCCTCATGCGGCGGATAACCCTGGTAGCGCAGGTCATCCATAAAGCGGCGGGTCTCCTCCTGTTCACGCCTTAGCCACCTGACCTCGCGGCGGGTCAAGGCGCCTGAGTCCTTGCCCCGTTGAATGGCAAGATCCTGCCGATCAAAACGATTTGCGAAATCATCTTCCGGGGGTTGGGCTGGGCTCACTGTCGCTAGGGTGAGAAGCCAGGCCACTGCCGCCATCCTGCATATCCTGTGAATCCGGCTATTCATCACTGATCCACCCCTTACATATCGTCGGAAGGTTAAGGTATTTAGCCCATCGCGGCAGATGATTTTAGGATCCTATCTGAAGTAGGATTGGCTCAGGTGGGGCTACCCAATCCAGCCTCAGCCGCGTTCCTCTTGTTCAAGGAGTCGCATCATGCACCGCTCGATCCCAATCCTTGCCTTGCTGATCGTCGCAGCACCCAGTCAGGCATCCATCCAGGCGTCTCAGCCGGCGTCTGAAACTGGACTTACCGACCTACTCGACCAATCATTGGCTCAGGGTCTGTCATCTGAACCCAGCCGGCAGGCGCCGCTTTATCTGGCCCAACCCGGCGGGCCACCCCCTGGTCCACCCAGTGGCCCAAGACATCGTCCCCCGCCTGGTGGGCACCCTGGACCTGATTTCGGCCCGCCGCCTCGTCGCGAACCGCCACCGCCGCCACGCGACGAGCGGCCAAGACCCCATCCGGCTGGCGTCATCCCCCATCTTTTGCCGCTCTTTTTCCCGCCACCGCGTCCCTGATCGGCGGGGGTCAATCCCGGATCAGCCAAAAATGCCCTGACCTGGGATGATCAGGGTTTAATACCAGCTGGACTCCCAGGCCCTTGGTTTGGATCGCGCGGGATACACACCAATCCCGCGCGATCTGGGCCGCAGCGCCCGCTGACAAGGCCCCGGGGGGTCTTGACCATACAGTCCGCGCCCTCTTGCCGGCCGAGGCAGGCATCGAGCGCCTCTTGGGGTGGACGGGGCGGGACCTGAGTGCCCAGGCTTGCCTGACCGGCCGAGACCTGGGCTGCCTCGTTAGGCAGCAACCGGTCGCCTGGCGGCGGACGGTCAGGCACACAGACCCAGTCAGACCCCCGCACCTGACAGGTCCCGGTGATCAGATGGTCCTGATCCTTAAATTGACAGGGCAGGCCATGCGATTGACCCTGACAGGCAGCAATAGCCGCCGGCGGTGGACCCATCGGCGGTTGGCGTGCGTTTTCCCCACAGCCTGGGGCCGCACTCAGGAGACCGGCGCAGATTAAGGCCACTCTTAGGATTGAATCGGGGTTGATATGATCCTGATCGCTCATCCTCGTTACCAGCCTTGTTTAGCCGAATTCCGATAAGGATTCAGCGGTCCCTGGGCATATTCATCCTCGGCAAAGGGGATATAGGCGGGGGCGTGGAACTGATGACAGACCTCGTCAGCAAAGAAGGCGCCTGTTTTAGTCAAACCCGCAAACGCACCCTTATCCTCGACTAAGCCCTCTGCTGCAAGCTCCTGCCAAAGCTTAGGGAAGGCATCGGCAAACTCGATCCCAGTCCGCTCCCGATACAGCGCCTTATCGATATCGCGATTCTTCAGCGGCAGGACCACTGCCCAGCGCCTTTGGTCATCCGGACTGCGTTTGAGACCGCGGTTAGCCGGCAGACGCCCAGCTTTGATGCGCTGATAATATTCATCGAAGCTCTGGGTATTGAGCAAAAAGCGATCGCGCAGGCTGCTAAACGCCGTAAGGCCAAATCCTACCTCGTCATAGAGCTGACAGCACTGATTATGCGCATAGTGAGAATATTTGCTTGGGTCTTTGGAAAAGACGCGGCGCAGATTCTCGTGATAGCCGTGCATGGCTAGGATATCGATCGCGGCCTGTTTCATACGGATCGCCTCCTCGAAGGCCGGAAGCTCCTGGGGACGCAGACGCACGATCCGATCGATCGGCCCTTGGGCATCGCCATAGGATTCGATCTTAAGGCGATATAGCTGGATCTCATCCACCCCCAAGCGCGCCGCCTGATCGATCATCTGCATCCAACCGGCGAGCGTCTGACCCGGATAGCCGAAGATAAACTCGATATTGAGTTGGAAACCATCGGCCTGACAGGCCTCGATCGCGGCAAGGGCCGCTTTGACATCATGCGGGCGGTGCATCTTGCGCAGGATCTCATCATCGAGCGACTGCACCCCGATGGTGACCCGATCGACCCCATGCGCGCGCAGGATACGCCGCCGCTCTGCCCCCTGATGATCGACCAGGGTCCCTGGATCGACGTCGAAATTGAATTGGGTCACCCGCGAACAATCGACCCGCTCCTTGAAGGCGGTCAACATCCGATCGAGCTGAGCGGGGGTCAGCAGGGTTGGGGTGCCGCCGCCGACCAGGATCGAGCGGGCCACAAAGCGTTCGATACCCAGCTGCTCGCGAAAGAGATCCATCTCGCGCTCGAGTGCGTCGAGATAACGCTCGGTCTCGGGATGGGTCTGATCGCCGAACTTGCCGAATTTGACTGGGTAATGGCAAAAGATACAGCGCCGCTCGCAGAAGGGCAGATGCAGATAGATATCGAACAGCCCATCCGGCGGCAGACTATAGCCTGCCAGCATCTCCTCGGGCTCGGCCGGGGGATACATGGTGATCGGCGGATAGTGCACCGAGGGGAAGAAATCGCCCGATTGGACGATCATCCCCAACGCCCGCAGCCTTCTGAACTCCTGGACGCGCTGCTCTAGACGTTCGGGGTCAACCAGGTCCCATAGATCGCTCCTGGCGGTCATCAGCGTACTCATGCTCTTGAACCTCGCATTGAATCAAGCGGCAACCACAAGCCCGGCGCGTGCAGCGAGTGCCCGCAAGTGAGCATCATTGGGACGGTAGCGCGTCTCGTCATAGATCGGAAAGAGATGCTGGAATTCCGGAGGGGTCCCGTCATGGACGGTGAGCGTATTGGCCCCAGCCATCAGTCCGAGATATTGGCCATCGGGCTTGAGCTTCTCTAGGGAGCTCGTGGTTGGCATCAGGGCGTATGGATTGAGGATGCGCAACAGGGCCATGAAATTGAGGGTGAGATCGACATCCCCAGGGGGGCAATGGGCATAGGCAGTGCCATGACCGGGGATAAAGACCGAGGCGCTGACCATATCGAGGTTGAGATCGGTCAAAAAGCGCAGATCAGCCACCAGATCATCCTCGGTCTGACCAGGAAGCCCGACGATGATCCCACTGCCGACCATGAAGCCTAGGTCGATCAGATCCAACAGACACTGGTAGCGTTCTTGCCAACGATCATTCGGCTTGACCGACTCATAGAGCTCGGGGCGCGAGGACTCGATCTTGAGGAGATAGCGATCAACACCGGCCTCGCGCAGCGCTTGATATTGGGCACGGCTGAGATTACCGATACAGCCGATCAATTGGAGATCAGGCATACGCTCCTTGATCCGGGCGCAGGCGCGCACGAGATTGGCGACAAAACGCCGATCCTTGTTTTCGCCCGCTTGTAAAAGCAGGACGCGCCGGCCGCGTTCGCGATAGAGAAAGGCCGCGATCTCGACCAGGTCATCGCTAGGGATGACATATTTGGTGGTCCCTTCGCTGCCGATATTGCAATAGTTACAGCGCTGCTTACAGATGTTCGAGATCTCAATAACGCTGCGCACCTCAGCGCGCCGATCAGGAAATCCCCGAAGCCTTGACTCGCGGGCGAGGGCGAAGAGCTCCTCTTGGGCCTGCCCGCGCAGCTGCAAGGCGGCCTTTACTGCCTCGGCAAAGGATGTATCGGCCTGGATCTGGGCGCCAAGCGCGCCCAGGTCAAGTATTTGGATCGACTCGACTCTTTTCATGCCCGGCACACCTCGCCATGCAATCTAATGCAAAATCGTCCTGACCGACAGAATAGCAACGCCCACCACCCCAATCAGGCTCCCGGCTAGACGCCGACCCCTAGGGATCTGACGATAGACCAAGAGCATGATCAACAGGACGAACAGGGGCTCAGTCGACAGTAGGGTATTAGCGATTGCCAGCGGGATCAGCTTCATCGCAACCAGCGACAGAAAAAACCCCCCCAGGGTCACCAGGGTTGCAATCAGGCAAAAACGGATCGCCAAGCGCCAATCGGACACCAAGGGCATGAGCCAGTTCCCCGCCCCCAGATAAAACAGAGGGGCCGAAACAATCAGGGACACCACCCCGCCTGCCATGCGCCACCAGGTCGCTGTCAGGGCATCGGTTTGGGACAGCGCCCCCTTGGCCAGGGTCACTGATACGGCCATCGCCAAGACCGACCCCAGACCGAAAAGTACCCCCCGCATGCTCGCACTTCCATCCTCCTCGCCTGGTTCTGGGTCTAATAAGACCAGTGCTACCCCCAGGATCACCATCCCCAGACCCCACCACTGCAGCCAGATCAGGGTCTCGCCGAGAAAGAGCACTGCCATGCCGATGGTGGCAACCTGACCCAACAGCATAAGCTGGACCACCGAATGCGAGGAGAGGGCGCTCAATGCCTTGAAAAAAAAGGTATCGGCAATGCCAATCCCTAAGACCCCGCTGATAAAGAGCACCCCAATCGTCATCCAGGATGGGGCTATCGGCTGGATCGACAGGATCAGGGCGCCGAGTAAGATCAGGCTGAATACCCCCTTGGCAAAGGCCAAGGCCATGGCAGGCAAACGTTCGGCGAATGGCTTGAGGAGCAAGGCCCCCGCTGCCCAGGTTGCCGCCGAGGCAAGCGCCGCCAGGATACCGATCAATTCCTCAGCCATCCCTGCCTCACCGCATCCACCTGTATCCAGTCTCCATAGGAACCAATTTAGCCCAATGATCCAAGATGAATATCCCAGGGTTTGTAACGTTTTCAACTGGGCCAAGCGACCTACCCGCCGGAGGCGGTGTGATCCCCAAGGGTTTAGCGCTGGGTACCCATCCGCTGACGCAGATCGGCGATAATCTCGCTGACTGAGCGGGTCACTGGTTCACCCATCTCATTGGGCTCGATGATCAGCCGATCCCCCTGAGCGCTCAGCGCCTCAATAAGGGTCATGGCATCCTCGGTGCGTCCATCCTGGAGATATTGGCGCGCCAAATAGGTCTGGAGGGTTGGGATAGCATCGATCCCCTGCTCGGTGACGATCTCGTCATAGGGTGAAAGGCTGAGTAGGGATTGATAGTACATCTCGGCATTCTTGGCATTGCGATTCATGGCAGCATCAAGCGCCTGTTCGGCGAGGGTCACACTGGTGGCCCAGGACTCGGGATACTGGGTGATCAGATTGTTTAAGGCTGCCTCGCGTTCAGCCCGTTCGGCCTCGGTCTCGGCACCGCGGCGCGGGCGGGCCTTTTGACTTAATTCATTTAGACGCTGATACTCGGCCTCGCCGTATGCCTTGCGGTCGCGCTGGCGCATCTGGGCAGCGCGTTCGCTGAGACGCTGGCGATTCTCCTCAAAGCGGGCGCGTGCGGCATATTGTTCACCGAGGGTGGTCAGGAGCGATTCGCTGCCCGGAGGACCGGCTAGCAAGGGGGCGGCCGCTTCCAAGCCGGATGCATGCACAGCCCGCGCGATCTGGGCAAGCTGGCGCTCCAGGGCCTCGATCCGGCGCGCCTGCTCATCGAGCCGGGCCTCCGCCGCAGTGGCCCCAGAGGCGCTGCCTGCCGTCATCGCCTGGGAAGCCTCGGAGGCAGCCAGTGTCTGAGCAGAGTCGCCCCGGTCTGCATCCGCTGAGACGCCGGGCGCAGACGGCGGGGTCAATTGCAGTCCGATCGAGACCAGCGCCAGGATCAGGGCGCTGAAGCTTGCGATCAATGCCGTGCGTTGGGCAGTCATAGGGAGTCTCCAGGGGTCTTAGGGCTCATGGCGCCCATCTCGGGCAAACACCAAGAGATAGCGTTGGGGGATGACCTGGGCGCTGGATTCGAGCCGGAAACCATAGGACTTGAGTTGAGACACAATCAGCTCGGAGCGGATATAGGGGCCATGATAGGGCAATACACCTGGGGGGACGGGTCCATTGTCGACGATCACCAAGCGTCCATCCGGCTTAAGCGCCTGAGCGATGCTCTTGATCATGCCGTCGCGCTCGGCCTGTGATGACACCCCATATAGGATGTGATACAGCGAACACATAAAGACCAGATCAGCGCTTCCAGGTTCCTGGACGCTGAAGCCATCGGTCTTGGAGACACGCCCAATCACCTGATCCAGACCCCATCGACGCGCCAATGTATTCAGATAGTCGATATGCGAGTCCTTGGTGTCGAAGGCCTCGACCCGCCCCTGGGGTCCGACACGCTTAGCGAATTTAAAGGTATAAAAACCCGGACCGCTACCCACATCGACCACATGATCGCCAGCCTTAAGCGGGATCAGGTCCATGATCTTGGGTGAATTCTCCCAACGGTCGCGTTCAGGATTATTGAACAGGATGAAATCCTCAAAGGCCTGACGGCGGGTGATGCCGATCTCGCGGGTTTTTTCATCCACCGCCTCCTCGTAGGCCGGCATCTCGGTCACATCCTTGAGCTTGTATTTGCGGGCGATATAGCGTTTCAATTCGGCATAATGATCCCGCGCGAGATAGGCGATAAACTCAGCCGCTAGGGGATCGCGGGTTATTTCATGCCGTTCGTTCTCATCGGCAAGCAGATAGCGGGCAATCCATTGGAGTGCGGTATATTCGCCGCCAAAGTTTTCATGAGGAATAATGGTCTCATAAAGACGAATGGCCTGACGGGCGGCAGCTGGATCTGAATCCGCAAGCGCCTTGAGCATCAATCGCCCGGCGGCAACCCCAGAGGGCGTAATATCGAATGAATCCAGACTGCCGATATGGATCACCGCATCGGCATTCTCGACCCGAATGCGGTCTTGACCAGGCGCTGCTGAATAAACCGGTGGCTGAGGTGAGGTGGATTTGTGTAAGACCAGCAGATAGCGGTAGGGCGAGAGATCCTCATGCCTGATCAATTCAAATCCATAATGATACAGCTGGGCAGAAACAAACTCGGGGTCCACATAGGCATTATGCAGGGAACGCCCATCCTGTTCGCGATTATCGAGCACGACCAGATAGCCGCCGGGCCGCAGGGTGCGATGCAGGGTCTTCATGAAGGCATCGCGCTCCCTGGGCTGACTCCAGGCATAGAGCACATGATAGAGCGAGGCAATGAAAACCAGGTCGGTCGGCTCGCGCACCATAATATCATTGCTCTTGGACAGGATCGGCTCAACGCCCTGGATCTCATAGTCCTGGATAAAATGGCGCAACTGGTCGATATAGGTCTCTTCGGTATCGGCAGCATAGACGACCGAACCCTCCCCCAGTGCCTCGGCAATCCGGGCCGAGAAATAGCCAAAGCCAGCGCCCAGATCAATGGCCCTCCGGACATCTGGTTTTAATTCGCTGATGATCGTCATCACCTGCTCAGTGGCATCCCATTGCGAGCGTGCCGGGTTATTGAACAGGATCAGGTCATCGAGAAAGGTCAGCCGATCGAGATGGGTCTCGGGATCAGGGGGCGTATAGTCGCCTGCCCGATATTTGCGCTGGAGATATTCCTTCAGATGCTTGGCATCATCGGCCAGAAAAAAATCGAAATACGCCCGATCGAGCTTGGCGGCAGGACGCGCCGCCTCCCAGCCAAGCGCATTGGCCCTAAGCCAGGACTGCCCAAGCCAAACCAGGGCCGAGGCACTGCCACCCGGGACCTCATTCGACTGGCAGGTCTCGATCTCAGCGATTGCCTGTTCAACCGCTGCTGGATTCTTGGTTGTCAGTCCCTCGAAAAGCCTCTGGGCGCCTTGGCGTGCCGACTCGGTCACCGGATTAGGGATGGCGCCCACCCGGACAATCGAACGCTTGCCCGGCAGCGGGACCTCGAGCGCATCCCCGGCCAACACCGGCTGGGCAAACAGACCGCATACCAAGAGGATGACAGACAATGGATTCGGCATTGAAAAAATCTCAAGGATGAGGATGAATGGCCCGGTCAAGGATCAGATGGAATGTATTCAACGGCTTGAACCAGACCGCTGACCCTGAAAGTAATAGCTGAGTTTATCCGACAGATTGAGATATTCGATCTGCGCCTCGTTCAATTCAGCGATCCTCAGACTTTCGCGGATCCCGATACCCTCTTCGATTAGATTGAGGATCAGGGCCTCTGTGGCTGGGATCTCCTCGGAATAGACCAGAACATTGGGTTTTAAGAGATCTTCCGAATTGATCGAGATCACCACGGCAATCCGACCGTCGTTCAAGCGAACCACGGTTCCCGGCGGATAGACACCCAGATGGGTGATGAAGGTCGTCAACACCTTGGGGTCATACCAATAGCGCTCCTTGGAATACATGCGCGAGATCGCCTGATGGGGCGACAGACCGCGCTTGGTCCCAAAGCCATTACACAGGTTGTCATAGCGATTGACCACGGTCAGGATACGCGTCAACAACCCAATGTCATTGCCAGTGAGCCCTTCGGGAAAGCCGCTGCCATCCAGATGCTCATGATGCTTGGCGATGATCTCGATGACGCCGGCCGGCAGGGTCCCGATCTGCCGGGCGATCTCGGCACCATAGCGGGGATGTTGTTCATAAAAACGGCGCTCGGACTCGGTTAAGGGCCCCTTTTTGAGCAGGATCTGACTGGGGATCTTGAGATGTCCTAGGTCATGAAACAGCGCTCCCATCCCCAGAAGACGCAGCTGGGCCTGATCCAGCTCGAGCTCGCGCCCGAGCACCAATGCCAAGGCCGAGACATTGACGGCGTGATTATAGCCATTCTCATCCCGATGCTTGAGATTGACCAACTGGACCGTTGTCTCAGGGTCCTCGGTTAGCTCATCGACCATCCCCCCGACCAGCTCAATGGCCTCCTCAGCCGCCTGCGCAGGTGCCGAACGCAGGTGTAACATGAGGCTGCGCGCCAGATTGGCCTTTTGCAGATAACGCTTGGCGCATTGGTTAAGACGGGCGCGCCGTTCCTTGAGCTCCTGAATACGCGTATTCTTTTCAGCCCAAAGATTGGATGCAAATGCCTGTTGCTTTAGCCCGTCTGCATCTGGCCCTTCCGTCTGGGGGGTCTCCTCCCAGAAGGGATCGCTGCGATCCAGGTCGACTCGGACCGTCTCGAGAGCGAGTTGGCGCAGGATATTGATCTGATGCTGATTACGGATCTTGAAGCTATTCGTCAGGAAGGGGTGGCTCAACCAGGGCAGGTCGAGCATGACGAACATGCCGATACGCAGCTGATCTTTGGCAAATCGCTTTTCGTTCACGGATCCAATCCGGGTCGCTAACCGACCTGCCTGATCATCAGGGCGGGCTTCCTACTGATTGACCCAAAAATCTCAGGCATTGTATGCGAAGGTCTGGTGTTCAGCGACCTGGGTCAGGCATGCGGCCTTTCGATCAGCCATGGCCTCATGCGGGTAGAATCATCGGTCGAGCTCAGTACTGAGCTATTTGAGTCGCTGAACGGTTCGATCGCTTGATTCTCGATAAGCCCACTTGTAGCTTGATCGCCTTTAGAGTCTTTGACCCGATCGTCTCAGGATTCAGCCGCAGTGACCGACTACAAGCATACGCTAAACCTCCCACAAACCGATTTTGCCATGAAGGCCAATCTGCCCCAGCGCGAGCCCGAGATGCTCAAGCGCTGGGAATCCCTGGATGTTTATCAACGCATCCGGCGGGCACGCGCTGGCCAGCCTACCTTTATCCTCCATGACGGCCCCCCCTATGCCAATGGCGAGATCCATATCGGTCATGCGGTCAATAAGGTGCTCAAGGACATCATCATCAAATCGCGGACCCTGGACGGGTTGGATGCGCCCTTTGTTCCGGGCTGGGATTGTCATGGCCTGCCGATCGAGCTTCAGGTCGAAAGGCAATATGGAAAGCCCGGTCAGCGCCTGAGCGCCCAGGAGTTTCGCGCCGCCTGCCGCGCCTATGCCGCCGGGCAGGTCGAGAGACAACGCGCCGACTTCAAGCGATTGGGGGTCTTGGGGGATTGGGATAACCCTTATCTGACCATGGATTTTATCTTCGAGGCCGAGATCATCCGGGCGCTCGGGCGCATCATCGCCAATGGCCATTTACAACGCGGCGAAAAACCCGTGCATTGGTGCATCGATTGCGGTTCAGCGCTGGCGGAGGCCGAGGTCGAATATATCGATAAGTCATCGATCGCCATCGATGTCCGTTTCCCTGCAGTCGATCCGGCCTCAATCGAGGCCCATTGTCATGGCAGTCCGGCCGGTTGTGGCGAGGGTCCGCTCTCAGTGGTGATCTGGACCACCACCCCCTGGACCCTGCCAGCCAATCAGGCGGTTGCGCTCAACCCGGAGCTCGAGTATGTCATCGTCGAGTCCCGCTCCCAGGAGAGACAGGAGCGTCTATTGCTTGCTGAGGGCCTGCTGAAGGACTGCATGGATCGCTGGGGGATCCAGGATTATCGGGTGGTGGGCTATGCCCCCGGTAGCGCCTTTGAGGGGATTCGGCTGTATCATCCATTTTATCAACGCGAGGTCCCGATCATCCTGGGTGAACATGTCAGCCTGGATGCCGGCACCGGTGCTGTCCATACCGCACCGGGTCATGGGCTTGAGGACTATCTGGTCGGCGCACGCTATGGCCTGCCGGTCGACAACCCGGTCGGACCCGATGGCCGGTTTTTGCCTGAAACGCCCCTATTCGGCGGCGAAAATGTCTTTCAGGCCAATGAACATGTGGTTGAGATCCTCAAACAGACCGGCAACCTACTCCTTGAGACCCGGATCAACCACAGCTATCCGCATTGCTGGCGCCACAAGACCCCGATCATCTTCCGCGCCACTGCCCAGTGGTTCATCAGTATGGACAAGCAAGGGCTGCGCGAGGCGGTGCTGCGCGAGATCGCCCAGGTCCGCTGGTTGCCCGAATGGGGCCAAACCCGCATTGAGTCCATGGTCCGCAATCGTCCGGACTGGTGTATCTCCCGCCAGCGTACCTGGGGCGTGCCCATCCCCTTGTTCATGCACAAGGAGACCGGTGAGCTCCATCCGCGTACCCTAGAACTCATCGAGCTGGTCGCCAAACGGATCGAACGGCATGGGATCGATGCCTGGTTTGATCTCATGCCTGAGGACCTGCTGGGGGAGGAAGGCAGGCTGTATGACAAGGTCCATGACACCCTGGATGTTTGGTTCGATTCAGGGGTGACCCATGCCTGTGTCCTCGAACGGCATGATGCCCTGCGGATCCCGGCCGATCTCTATCTCGAGGGATCGGATCAACATCGCGGCTGGTTTCAATCGTCCCTAGTGACTGCCGTCGCCATGCGCGGTCAGGCGCCCTATCGGGAGGTCCTGACCCATGGTTTTACCGTCGATGCCAAGGGCGAGAAGATGTCCAAATCCAAGGGCAATGTGGTCAGCCCCCAGGCAGTGATGCAGACCCTCGGCGCCGATGTCTTGAGGCTTTGGGTAGCCGCAACCGATTATCGCGGCGAGATGAGCGTGTCGGATGAGATCCTCAGGCGTATCGCCGATGCCTATCGGCGTATCCGCAATACCGCGCGCTTTTTGCTCGCCAATCTCGCCGGCTTCGACCCAGAGCAGGATCTGGTGGAGCCTGAACGGATGCTCGCCTTCGACCGCTGGGTAGTCGATCGGGCCTTTCAGCTGCAGGATGACATCATCGCCGCCTATCGCGACTATCAGTTCCATCTCATCTGCCAGAGGATCCAACAATTCTGCGTAGTAGACCTAGGCGGCCTTTATCTAGATGTCATCAAGGACCGGCAATATACCACCCAGTCCAACAGCCTTGCCCGCCGCTCCTGTCAGACCGCCATGTATCATCTCATCGAGGCGATGAGCCGCTGGCTCGCCCCGATCCTAAGCTTCACGGCCGATGAGATCTGGGTGGCGATCCCCGGCCAGCGTTCCGAAACCATCTTTACGCAGACCTGGTATCCAGGGCTCTTTCGGTTGGCCGAGGATGAGCCGATGGGTCGGGCCTTTTGGGATCAGGTGATTGCGGTGCGCGCCTCCTTGGGACCGGCGCTCGAGGAGGCGCGGCGCAGCGGGCTGATCGGCTCCTCGCTCGATGCCGAACTCGATCTCTATTGCAGCAAGCCCCTGCTCGATCTTCTCAAACCACTGGATGCTGAGCTGCGTTTCCTCCTGATCGTCTCCGAGGTCAGACTACACCCCCTTGAGGCGCGTCCCGCCGAGTTGGTACCGACCGAGATCGAAGGTTTGGCGGTACAGGTCAGCGCCTCGCCCCATCCCAAATGCGCCCGTTGCTGGCATCACCGGCCCGAGGTCGGCACCCACCCGGAGCATCCTGGGCTATGCGGGCGCTGTATCGAGAATATCGCCGGGGGTGGCGAGATACGGCAATTTGTCTAGGATCGGGAGAGGGCAGGCATGAAACGCTGGTTATGGCTGACCCTGGCGGTGCTGATCCTGGACCAGGCCAGCAAATGGCTGGTGCTCCTGATCCTTGTGCCGTATCAGGTCATCGACCTGACGCCGCATGTCAAGCTGACACTGTTGCTCAATGAAGGCGCCGCTTTTAGCATGCTGGCCGGCGCCGGCGGCTGGCAGCGCTGGTTTTTCGCGGTGCTGGCGCTGGTCGTCAGCGCGATTCTCGCCCAGTGGTTAGTGCGCCTAAAGCAAGGCTGCCGCCTGCAGGCGGCAGCCTTGGCGCTGATCATCGGCGGTGCGCTCGGCAATCTGATCGACCGGTTATGGCTTGGGCGGGTCGTTGATTTCATCCAGGTCTACATCCCCTTTCTCCCCTTACCCTTGTTCAATCCCTGGCCGGCCTTCAATATCGCCGACAGTGCCATCAGCATCGGGGTGATCCTGCTTCTGCTCGCCACCTGGTGGGCGGATGGACCCTCAGCCTCCCCTCCCCACCCGCCGGGGAAGTAGGGCGGAAGGAATGGGCACACCCGTGAAGATCGCCATCCTCTCGCGTAATCCAGCGCTCTATTCGACGCGCCGTCTGGTCGAGGCCGCGCGCACGCGCGGGCATGAACCGCGGGTGATCGATGTCCTGCGCTGTTATATGAACATCACCTCCCACGCCCCCTTGATCCATTACAAAGGCGAGGATCTCACCGATTTCGATGCGGTCATCCCGCGCATCGGCGCCTCGGTGACCTTTTATGGTACGGCGGTTCTGCGCCAGTTCGAGATGATGGGAGTCTATCCGTTGAACGAATCGGTCGCGATCGCCCGGGCGCGCGACAAGCTGCGCTCATTACAACTCCTGGCGCGCAAAGGGATCGGCCTACCCATCACCGGCTTTGCCCACGCCCCCGATGATGTCCAGGACCTCATCAAGATGGTCGGGGGCGCACCGCTGGTGATCAAGCTGTTGGAGGGTACCCAGGGGATCGGGGTGGTGCTCGCCGAGACCTATAAGGCCGCCGAGAGCGTGATCGAGGCATTCATGGGTTTAAAGGTCAATATCCTGGTTCAGGAATATATCAAGGAGGCCAATGGCGCCGACATCCGCTGTTTCGTGATCGGCGACAAGGTGGTTGCCAGCATGAAACGCCAGGCCAAGGCCGGTGAATTTCGTTCCAATCTCCATCGCGGTGGCGCCGCCTCCCTGATCCGCATTACCCCTGAGGAACGCTCAGTGGCGGTCCGGGCGGCCCGGATCATCGGGCTCAATGTCGCTGGGGTTGATATCCTGCGTTCCAATCACGGACCTGTGGTCATCGAGGTCAATTCATCCCCGGGTCTATACGGTATCGAGACAGTGACCGGCAAGGACATCGCCGGCATGATTATCGAATTCATCGAAAAGAACGCCACCCTGGGCAAGACCCGCACCCGCGGTCAGGGCTGAGCCGGGACGCCAATTTTCCCCCGTCCTGGCTCCTACCAACCCCCGCGATCCCAAGGCGGGTTATTTATTTCGGGATGAGGCTCAGTTGATTCTTGGCATCATCGATAGTCATCCGGAAGCGCCCGAGCAGGCTCATGCCGGCAAGCGCCGCCCCTCCCAAGCGCTGATCATCGATAAAGGCGACCTCGACGTCCTCGATCCGTTTGGGACCGACCCAGATGGCTGGGAGACGTCCGATCAGCGCCTCGACCAACCCATTGGCGGTCTGGACCGTCTGGGCCGCTAGGTTCTCAGACGCCAGCCCAAGCCGCGGCATCCATGAGGCCGGCAGCACCACCCGCTCGGCGCCAGTGTCGATGAGCAGGGTCGCTTGGATCTGGGGGATGCCTGTTGAACCCTCCAGACCCAGGGTCACCAGATGGGAAGACCCTTGACGCTGGGTGGCTAGGACGATGGCCTCGCCACTCTCCGGCTGGGACCCGTTGCCAGCAGGCGGTGGGATATAGACCCCCTTCTCGCCCAGGATGATGATCCGCTCGATGCCTCCGTCTGGACGTTGCACGATGACATGATCGACATCCTCCAACAGGAGGCGCAGACGGTCGGGAAGCGAACCGCCACCAGCGCGCGCCTTGATCCCCTCGCTCCGCTCGACCCCCCGCAGGGCAAAGCCAAACTCAGCGCTTAGACGCCTCAGTTCAGCCGCTACCTCGACCTGCGCCGGCTGGGGTACGGACTGAGCCCAGGCTAGGCCGATCGGGCCAGTCAACAACAGGGACACCAGGGCTAAGACGGATGGCATGAGTCATCCCAGGCATGGGCAAATCTTGGCCATTATAGACCCCAGCTGCCCAGATGCATTCCAATAGACCGCATATTGGATCCCGCTTAACTCAGCTAAGATTGCAGGCTACCTTGAGAAGTATTTCAGGAGTCAAGATGTCCTTACCCCTCTCCAAGACAGACCTCGCCGCTGCCGGCTTTGCCCTTGCGGCTATCTATCTCGCTGGCATCACCCCGACACCCGAAATCGCCTGGGTCAGCGCCTTTTTGCTGTTGACGATCTTTTTATTCGCCTTCGAGGTCGTCAGCGTCGATGTGGCGGCGATTTTAGTCATGGTCCTATTGGGTCTTACCAGCCTGGCCGCGCCTTTCATGGGGCTCGAACAGGGTCTGGTGCCGGTCGAGCATCTGTTCGATGGCTTTTCCAGTAATGCCGTGGTCTCGATCATCGCGGTCATGATCGTCGGCGCCGGGCTGGATAAAACCGGCATCATGTCGAAGGTGGCAGCATTCATCCTGCGTATCGGCGGGACCACCGAGAGACGGATCATGACCCTGATCTCGGGTACAGTGGGGACCATCTCGAGCTTTATGCAGAATGTCGGGGCCGCGGCCCTTTTTATCCCAGTGGTCAGCCGGATCTCGGCGCGCACCGGTATCCCCATGTCGCGCCTGCTCATGCCCATGGGTTTTTGCGCCCTGCTCGGCGGCACCATCACCATGGTCGGCTCAAGCCCATTGATCCTGCTCAATGACCTGATCCTAAACTCGAACAGGGCCCTGCCCGAAGGTGTTGCGCCAATGCAGACCTTCAAGCTCTTCGATGTCACCCCGATCGGGATCGCACTGCTGCTGACCGGGATCCTCTATTTTGTCATCGCCGGACGTTTCGTCCTGCCCAGCCGCCGCACTGAGCTCAGCGAGGCGCGCGACACCCGCCAATATCTCGCCGAGACCTATGGGCTGTCCGACTTTGAGATCGCCGAGTTTCGGGTACCCCGGGCCAATAGCCAGATCATCGGGATGAGCGTCGATGAGCTGGAGCGCACCTGGCGGGTGCGTCTGGTCGGGATCGACAAGGGCGATGGGTTGCGTTTCGGTGCTGACGGCGTGGATCGCACCCTCGGGATCACGGCGGGAAGCACCCTGGCACTCCTGGGTACGGCCGATTCGCTGCTCGATGTCGCCAATGCCAATAAGCTCGAGCCTAAACGCGATCTGGATCTCTTTGCCGAGGCGCTTTCCCCGACCCGGGCCGGGATCGCCGAGATCTTGATCCCGCCGAGCTCAACCCTCATCGGCAAAACGGCGCGCGATGTCTGGCTGCGCAAGACCTATGGCCTGTCGCTCCTGGCTATCAACCGTGCCGGCCAACAGATCACCTATAAGACCGGCGGGGTCCGCAATGTCCCCTTTGCCGCCGGCGATGCCCTGGTGGTCCATACCACCTGGGCGGATCTGGCGCGCCTTGAAAAGGACCGCAATTTCGTGGTGGTCACCACTGAGTATCCGCATGAGGAGCTTCGGCTGCATAAGGCCAAGGCGGCCTTGTTGCTCTTTATCCTGACCCTGGGTCTGATCCTGTTGACCGATCTGCGTCTATCGGTGGCCCTGTTTGTGGGGGCGCTGGGGATGGTCTTGCTGCGGGTGCTGACCATCGAGGAGGCCTATCAGGCGGTCAGCTGGAAGTCGGTCTTTTTGCTCGCCTCGCTGATCCCGCTAGGGGCTGCGGTCGAACAGAGCGGCACGGCGGCCTGGATCGCTCAACAGACCCTGAATGCACTCGGCGAGGTACCTGTCTGGGTGGTGCAGGCAGCGCTCGCCGCCTTGGCCACGATCTTCACCCTGCTGATGTCAAACGTGGGTGCGACCGTGCTCTTGGTGCCGCTGGCAGTCAATATGGCGCTCGGGGTTGGGGCGGATCCCGCGGTTTTTGCCCTGACGGTCGCCATCGCCACCTCAAACTCCTTCTTCCTGCCTACCCATCAGGTCAATGCCCTGATCATGGGTCCAGGCGGCTATCGCGTTGCCGACTTTATGCGCGCTGGCGGTCTCATGACCATCCTGTTTTGGGTGGTTGCGCTCATCATGATCAATCTGGTCATGTAGGGTGCAGGGGCGACTGCCAGTCGCCCCTGCTAACCGCCAACCCGAGATGATCTGAATCTCCAAGACCAGCGAGACCATCGACTGTATGCTTGGCCCAACGGATGACCGGCTACAGGCCACCCCCTGGCACGGCGGCAACGCCGCCTTTCTTGAGGGTCTTTATGAACGCTATCTCGCCGATCCAGCGGCGGTTGACCCGATCTGGCGGCAGCAGTTCGACCAATTGCGCGCCGGCGCCGCAAACCCTGAGATCGCCCATAGACCCATCCAGGACCAGGTGCAACGCCTCCCCTGCGCCAAATACCCTCAGCCCAGCAGCTACCTCGACCCGGTCGCTGCCCAGAAACAGGCTGCAGTGCTCGGCCTGATCAATGCCTATCGTCATCGCGGCCATCAGGTAGCCGACCTGGACCCGCTGCGTCTGCATGAACCGCCGGCGATCCCTGATCTGGAACTCGCCTATCACCGGCTGGAGTCAGCGGATCTGGATCAGGTCTTCAATACCGGTTCGCTCGCTGCCTCAGCGCATCTAAGCCTGCGCGAGATCCTCCAGATCCTACGCGAGACCTATTGCCGGACAGTCGGGGCCGAATACATGCATATCACCGACACCCGGGAAAAACGCTGGATCCAGAGGCGCCTGGAGGGTTATCGCGCCCGGCCCGAGCTGGATGACGCAGGGCGGCTCTGGTTGCTTCGGCTACTCACTGCCGCCGAGGGGATCGAAACCTATCTGCATCAGCGCTATGTCGGCCAAAAGCGCTTCTCCTTGGAGGGCGGGGAGGCGCTGATTCCCTTGCTCGATGAATTGATCCAGCGCGCTGGGCGGCAAGGGGCCCAGGAGGTCGTCATCGGCATGGCGCATCGGGGCAGGCTGAATGTGTTGGTCAATATCCTGGGCAAACCGCCTGCCGAGATCTTCGATGAGTTCGAGGAGCGGGTCCAGCTCGATGGTCAGCAGAGGCTGGGCGATGTCAAATATCATCTCGGTTTTGCCACCGATATCGAGACCCCGGGTGGGCCGGTGCACCTTGTGCTCGGCTTTAATCCATCGCATCTGGAGATCATCGATCCGGTGATCCAGGGCTCGGTGCGCGCCCGCCAGCAGCGCCGCGGCGATCAGACCGGTGATCAGGTCTTGCCAGTCCTGATCCACGGTGATGCCGCCTTTGCCGGCCAGGGGGTGGTCATGGAAACCCTGCAACTGTCTCAGACCCGCGGCTATGGCACCGGGGGAACCATCCATATCATCATCAATAATCAGATCGGCTTTACCACCAGCCACCCGCGCGATCTTCGCTCCACCCCTTATTGCAGCGATGTCGTCAAGATGGTTCAGGCGCCGGTGTTTCACGTCAACGGCGATGATCCGGAGGCAGTGATCTTTGTGGCCCGCTTGGCCCTGGATTTCCGCAACCGTTTCCACAAGGATGTCCTGATCGATCTCGTCTGTTATCGTCGGCACGGACACAATGAGTCCGATGAACCCGCTGTTACCCAGCCGCTGATGTATCAGCGCATCCGCCAGCACCCGACGCCGCGCGCCCTCTATGCCCAGCGCCTGATCGAACAAGGGTTGATCAGGCCCGAGGACCCGGCGCAAATGATGGCCGAATATCGACATGCGCTCGAACAAGGCCTGGTGGTCGCCCGACCGGCCCTCTGCGGTCTCGAGCACCGGTTCCGCGTCGACTGGCGTTTCTGCTGCGGTCAACCTTGGGATCAGCCAGTCGATACCGGCGTGCCACTTTCTACCCTACGCCTTTTGACCGAGGCCATGCTCCGTCTGCCGGAGGGCTTCAGACTCCATCCCCGGGTCGAGCGGATCTGGGAGGAACGGCGGCGGATGGGGTTGGGCGAGAAACCGATCGACTGGGGTTATGCAGAACTACTGGCCTATGCCACCCTGCTGGAGACTGGAACACCGGTGCGACTGTCGGGTCAGGATGTGGGGCGGGGGACCTTTTTCCATCGCCATGCCAAGGTCTATGACCAGATGAGCGGGCAAGAATATTGCCCACTCCAACATCTCGGCCCAAAGCAAGCCGCATTCATCGCCATCGACTCGATCCTCTCCGAGGAGGCGGTGCTGGCCTATGAATATGGCTTTGCCAGCGCCGAGCCAAATGCGCTCACACTCTGGGAGGCCCAGTTCGGCGACTTTGCCAATAACGCCCAGGTCGTGATCGATCAATTCATCAGCTCAGCCTATGCCAAATGGGGTCTGTATTGTGGCCTCGTGTTGTTTTTGCCACACGGTCTCGAAGGTCAGGGTGCTGAGCATTCCTCGGCGCGCCTCGAGCGTTTTTTGCAGCTCTGTGCAAACGACAACATGCAGGTCTGCATCCCGACTACGCCAGCCCAGATGTTTCACCTGCTGCGCCGCCAGATCTTACGTTCCCATCGTACCCCCCTGATCGTCCTGACGCCTAAAAGCCTGTTGCGCCACCGCCTAGCGGTATCCGCATTGGACGAGCTGACCCAGGGCGGATATCGCCTGGTTATCCCTGAGATCGATCCGATCGCGCCGCCGGAGGTCAAACGGGTGATCCTATGCAGCGGCAAGGTCTATTATGACCTGCTCGAGGCGCGGCGTTCCCGCGCCCAGACCGATGTCGCCCTGCTGCGGATCGAACAACTGTATCCTTTCCCAACCCAGGCCTTTGCCTCGGCCCTGGAGCCCTATGCCCATGTCCAAGACATCATTTGGTGTCAGGAGGAGCCGCAAAACCAGGGGGCCTGGAATCAGATCAAGCATCGGTTTCATCCACTCATCCAGCAAGGCAAACGTCTGTATTATGTCGGGCGTCCCGCATCCGCGGCACCGGCGGTCGGTCACCGCGCACTCCATCTCAAACAACAGGCACGCCTGGTCGATGAGGCCTTGAGCGGACGCTACGACCCCACATTAAACCTTAGGACACCCTGCTGATGACCCTTGCGCTGCGTGTCCCTCCCCTGCCTGAATCCATCGCTGATGCCCGAGTGCTCAGCTGGCGCAAGCGTCTTGGCGAGCCGGTCAGCGCTGGCGAGACCCTGGTTGAACTCGAGACCGACAAGGTGATCCTGGACGTCCCGGCACCCCAGGATGGGGTCCTGGAGCGGATCCTGGCCAAGGAGGGGGCAGTCGTCAGCGCTGATGAGGTCCTGGCCTGGCTGGAGCCCGCTGGGCGGCCGGACCGACCGGATCGCCGGGCGGGAACACCAGACAGTCCTCCAGAGGACGGGGCACCTCAGCCCCCAGCCGCTCCCCAAAAAACGCCCCATATGACGCCCTCAGCCCGCCCATTGATCGATGCACTAGGGCTGGATCCCAGCGCCATCACCAGCAGCGGCCGCGATGGGCGGATTCAGAAGAGCGATGTCATGGCCTATCTGGACGCGCGCGACCAGGAGGCCCCGCCCCAGCATTCAGAGCTCATCCCGCCTCAAGAGACGATCTCGCCTCCCCCAGCGGGCAGCTCGCCAAGACGCTGGGAACAACGCGTCCCCATGACCCGGCTGCGCGCCCGGATCGCCGAGCGCCTGGTCGAGGCCCAGCGCCAGGCCGCCCTCCTGACCACCTTCAACGAGGTCAACATGCGCACCATCCAGGAGCTGCGTGCCCGTCATCAGGACAGTTTCAGGCAGCGCCATGGGGTCCGGCTTGGGCTGATGTCCTTTTTCGTCAAGGCTGCAGTCGAGGCGCTCAAACGTTTCCCGGTGCTCAATGCCGCCATCGATGGCAATGACATTGTCTATCGCGGCTATTACGACATCGGGATTGCGATCAGCACCCCCCGCGGCCTGGTTGTGCCGGTATTGCGCAATTGCGACCAGCTTAGCCTTGCCGAGATTGAGCGGGGCATTGCCGAGTTTGCCCAAAAGGCCAAGTCCGGTTCACTGAGTTTTGATGAGCTGTCCGGCGGCACCTTCTCGATCACCAATGGCGGGGTGTTCGGTTCGCTGCTCTCGACCCCGATCGTCAATCCTCCACAGAGCGCCATCCTCGGCATGCACCGCATTCAAGACCGTCCGATTGCCGATCAGGGTCAGGTGGTGATCGCACCCATGATGTATCTGGCATTGACCTATGATCATCGGCTGATCGACGGACGCGAGGCAGTGCAGTTTTTGGTAACGATCAAGGACTGTCTCGAGGATCCAACCCGGTTATTGCTCGGTGTCTGACAAGGCGCAAACCGACTGGCCGGCCCGCATCGGGCAGGCGATGCTCTTCGGTGCCTGGGTGACCGGCCTCGTGCTCCTGGTCTGGTGGTTCAATCAGTGGTGGGAGTGGACATCCAATCCCAACCCCAACCCCCAAACCCACCAGATCGGAGGCGGGGGTATCGAGGTCGTACTCAAACGCAACCGCGCTGGCCATTATGTCGCCAGCGGCAAGATCAACGGCGAGCCAGTGCGGTTCATGATCGATACCGGCGCGACCTATGTCGGCTTGCCTCTTGCGCTCGCCCAGCGGTTACGCCTACCCCTAGGCCCAGCCGAACTCCATCAAACGGCCAATGGACCGACGCGCGCCTGGCTGACCCGACTCGACCGGGTCGAATTGGGAGGATTGGTCATGCAGGGCATACGGGCGAGCGTGCTGCCCAATATGGCAGGCGACGAGGTCCTGCTCGGTATGAGCTTTCTCAAGTCAATTGAATTGATCCAACGCGGCGACACCCTGATCCTCCGCCGTCCATCCTCAACCAACCCAAGATGATGCCCGCCCTGCATCGGCAAACCCTTGGGCTGGGGCGGTAGCGTGATCCTATTGTTGTCCGGTCAAGGACTGCCTGACCAATCCAGCCGCTGAGCCTCCCAATCGGCATGGACTCAAGGAAACCTCCCATCTGGATCAGGCGAAACAAGGCAAGGCGCAGACACTCACTCGAATTCTGGTGAAGGGGTCCGGAGCAAACGCGCTTTCAGTCGCTGAATGCCTAACCAGGCAATGAGAACGACAACCGGCGCTGCAAAACCCGTGGTGGCAGCAGCATCGTGCAGCATACCCGCTGCCTCCAACCCCTTAAAGAGATATCCGACCAGGCCGACGCCATAATAGCCGATGGCAATTACCGACAGCCCCTCGACAGTCTCCTGAAGACGCAGCTGGAGCCTAGAATGCCGGTTCATGGAGGCCAGGAGACCGCGGTTTTGTTTCTGCAGCTCGACCTCGACCCGCGCCCGCAAAAGGCTGGTCAACCGGGCAGCGCGCTCGGCTAGATCCTGTTGACGCTTGGCGGTTGACTCACAGGTTGCAACCGCTGGGGCCAGGCGCGACTCCAGAAATTCGCTCAAGGTCTGAAGACCCTCGATACGCCGCTGGCGCAACTGAGCGAGGCGTTGCCCAACCACCGCATAATAGGCGCGGGTGGCCTCAAACCGATAACTGGTACGCGCCGCTACCGCCTCGATCTCAGCGGCCAGCTCAGTCAGTTCGGCCAGAAGCTCGCTCTCAGAGCTCTCGTCAGTGCGTTCATCCTGGCATGCCATCCGGCCTGAGACAGCCCTCAGGCGCCGTTCGGCCTCGCTGAGGCACGGATTTGCCTCCCGCGCTAGCGGTAGACCCAATAATGCCATCGCCCGATAGGCGCTAACCTCAAGGATCCGTTTGGCAAGACGGCCAGCCTGATTCGGGGTGAGCCCATGATCATGTAACAGAATCCGTGAGAGACCATCGGGATGGATCCGAAAATCCGAATAGGCGCGGGCCAGTCCCCCAACCACCTCTGAGCCGATCACCGGATGGCCGGCAAAGATCTTGCTCAACTCATCGAACGAATGCACAGGCCGGCTGGCCGGTTCAAGCGCCAGCGAGATGGCCGCGATGACCTCACCGGGGAGGTCGGCAAGCCAATCGGCCGGCAGATAGCGGATGACCGGCTCGGCAAAGGGATGATCAAACGAGCCGGGCAGGGCAAAGGTATAGCTCACGAACTCGGTGTGTTGCTCCCAGAGAAGCAGCAGGTCACCGAGCTTGGTTTGATAATGCTGCCCGATCTGGGTGGGCGGTTCTAACCCGTAGTGGTCGAGCAATCCCTGCAAATGGCCTAGGGTGCGCCCGCTGCCGCGCTCGCCGCATACTGATACGATATGCACCAGACGTGCTGGCGCTTGCAGCGGAATATAGGTCCGGACATGAAGCTCGGCCACAAGCGGGTGGCGCAGGGGATGTTCCCTGAAAGGCAGCGACATAGAGACCCTCATCTGGCTTTCAAAACCGGTTAGGCAATCAGTATACCGGGCCTTCACTCTACCTCGCTTCCCCTTAATAGCACTTGAGATACGATCACGACAAAGGTTAATCCTTATTGATCGGGAGCATCAGATGGCTGAGCCAAGCGACTCGCAATTCTCTTCCGAGGCTGAATCCAAGCTCTTACGCAAAACCCTTGAACAACTGCGTCAAGAGGCAGAGACAGAGATCGAGCGTCTGCGCGCCCTCCTATCCGAACAGCCGCCCATCTCACAAGATCAGATCAGCACGGTGACCGAGCAACTTGCCCTCAAACAAGAGATGGCGGTGATGCAAAAGGCGCTAGAGGCCAAGGAGCAGGCCCTTGATCAGATCACCGCCGAATGTCGGCGTTTGGAGGATGTCCTCGAGGATCGAAATCTGACCCTCGAACGATTGCAAAAAGAACTAGCGCAGAGGGACAATGCCCTCAGAGATCAACGGGCCGAGCTCGAACAGCTCGCCCAGGAGACCGCCAAGCAGGCGTCCACCTCGACGACGGTTATCTATGAAACACGCAGCCCCGGCTGGTTAAAGGTAACGACAGGGGCGCTCGTCTTGCTCCTAGCCCTCTCAGGGGCAGCCAATGTCTATCTGCTGCGTCTCCCCGATTCAGGCAGTCAGGCCAATCCGCTGCCCGTACCTGTATTGACGCAGCCGCCGATCGCCGACTCCGGCCCTGCCCCTGTGAACATCCCCCAGGTGCCGGCAAACCCCAGGGTACGCATCCATCGCGATCGGCTCAGCGATGGAACACCTGGCCCCACCCTGATCCTCCTGGATGGCGGGAGCTTCCAGATGGGCGCCATCAGCACCAGCGGCGAGGACTTTAGCCCACCGCGGCTGGTGACCGTAGGTCCCCTGATGATCGGGGCCTATGAGATCACCTTTATCGAATATGATCGTTTTGCCAAGGCCACCGGTCGTACCCTGCCTCCAGATCCAGGCTGGGGCCGCGAACGCCATCCCGTGGTGGGGGTCAGCTGGGAGGAGGCGCGCGATTATGCTGCTTGGCTTGCCCAGCAGACCGGACGGCGCTATCGCCTGCCCAGCGAGGCTGAATGGGAATATGCCGCCCGTGCCGGCACCACCACCCCCTTCTGGTGGGGCATGGAACCTGGGGTCAACCGCGCTGCCTGTTTCGACTGCGGCAGTCCCTGGGACAATCGCTCGACTGCACCGGTCATCACCTTCGCTGCCAATCCATTTGGCCTCTATGAGACCCACGGCAATGCCATGGAGTGGGTAGAGGATTGCTATCAGCCCAATTATCGGGATGCACCGAGCGATGGCAGCCCGATGCGGGGTGGCGACTGCAGTCGACGGGTGGCACGCGGTGGGGCCTTTAATAAACCAGCCGCATCGATGCGCTCCTTTGCCCGCGCCGCCTATCCACCCGACACCCGGCTCAATATGATCGGCTTTAGGGTCGCCTGCGAGCCCTGATTGGCAGGTATTCAGGTCATTTGAGGACGCGCAGAAAAACCTCTGCCTGGGGATTACTCGCAGAGTATGGCCTGTTTCGTTGCCGCCCAGATCAGTCCTTTCATTCCGAGCAGGTCGGTCCCACCATGCCGGCATAGACCAGCCCCCTTATTCCGACCTGTCATTCCGGCTTGACCCGGAATGCAATCCAGAACCCTGGACCCCGGCCTGCGTCGGGCTGAGGGTTGAGAGAGGGGTTCCTGGGCCTGCGCCGGGTTGCCCCGGTGTGTACCGGCATGACAGATTCTTAAGAGACCTGAGGGGCTCTTATCAGCCCGCATCGTCATTCCAACACCACCCCCAACCCAGACCAACCGAGTTGAGGGTTTTTTCGAGATCCAATCACTCAGCAGATAAGCAGTGGAGTACTTGCATGATGAACGAGCATGAAAAGGCCCAAGCACTCGCCAATTCGGCCCTTGGTGTAGAACTCACCCCTGAGGAATGCCAGGTATTGGCTGCGCGTCTGGGGGTCATCCAGCTTCAGGCCGGCGAGACCCTGGTCGAGGAAAACGCAGACCGGCGTACCCTGTTTGTACTTGCCCAGGGGCGGCTATGTGTATGCAAGCGGGTCGGCGAACGCGAGGAGACCGTCTATCAGATGCGCCCAGGCGAATGCGCCGGCACCCGCGCCTTCGTCGATGGCAGCCCGCGCCGCGCTGCCCTGCGTGCCGAGGAGCCAGTGACGGTCTTGACCCTCGAACCCGAAGACTTCGAAGAACTGGTCGAGACCCACCCCCGGGTGGTGTTCAAGGTCATGCGCGCGATCTTTCGCATCACCCATAGCAATCTCATGCGCATGAACCTCGAGAGCGCCGAGATGCGTAACTATCTGCTCAAGAGCGGTGGGCGATATTGAGCCAGGCGAAGGCGGGCAAGCCGCTGGCCTAGCGGCCGAGCAGGCCTTGAACGATCTCTGTAAGACATTGACGATCGACCTTGCCTGAGGCAAGCCGCGGCAGGTTTTCCAAGCGGAGCAAGGCGCGCGGTCGCTCGGGACCCGCCAGATTGGCCTCGCACCAACTCCCTAGAGCCTCCTCGGCGAGCAGGCCGCAATACACCCCGACCAACCGCGCACCCCAGACTGGATCTGGAAGGGCGATGACCTCAGCCTCGGTCACCCCAGGCACCGAGGCAAGGCGTTGCGCGACCCGAAGCAGTGAAACCTTGGTCCCACCGATGGTGCAGAGATCATCGGCGCGTCCAAAAAGACGCAAGCGCCCCTCGGCCGTCACCCAACCGAGATCGGCGGTCTTGAACCACCCATCGGCAAGACCAAGGCCCGGGCGGCGTTCAGGATTGGCATAGCCGAGCATGAGGCTGGGGGCACGGAGCGCAATCGGTGCGGGTGGGTCTGAACACTGAGGAGCGGCACACTCAATCCCAGCTAAGGGGGTAAAGAGGTTGGGGTCTGAGGGTCCAGCCAGGGCGATCAGGGCGCAGGTCTCGGTCATCCCATAGCTCACCTGGATGGGCCAGCCGGCGACCAAGGCGCGTTTGGCAAGCTCAGGGCTTAATGCCTGACCGCCCACCAAGACACAGCGCAGGCTCGGCGGGGGCCGACATCCTAACTCAATCAGACGCGCAAGCATGGGTGGAACCAAAGAGACATGGCTGACCTGGTGCTTTACGAGATCCGCGGCTACTGCCTCGGCGCTAAACCCGTCCTGCAGAACCAGGCGGGCGCCGGAGGCAAGGGCGCGGTAAAGGATCACTGCCCCGGCGATGTGACTCAAACGCAGGCAACACAGCCAGGTGGCCCCTATCTCTGCATCCAGGGCGGCATTGCTCAGGTGCGCAGCAGCGCCTACCCCCGAAGGCCCATGCATAGCGATCCTGGGCTGGCCGCTCGAACCGCTGGTGCGAATCAAAAGGGCGAGGGGCTCGTCCGGGCAACAAGGACTGGCATGCGAGCCGTCCGACAAAGGCAGCAGGGATTGGCTGGAGGGGTCCCAGGCCCATTCAGCGCCGGCCATTCTTGCCAGGCTCAATCGCTCCTCCACGGCGAGATCCGCGCGATAGGGAAAGACCCCCGCCCCCATCCGATTGAGCCCTAGGGTCAACAAGGCCAATTCAAGCGCTGGCCGATCCGGCACCAAGATCACCTGACCTGCCCGCACCCCCTGGCTGCTCAGCTGAGCGGTGCGCCCATCGATCAGGCATTGCAAGGTCTTGCCGGTCAGGGTCTCTTGACCGGCGATCAGGGTCAGCCAGGGTTCAGGGAAAGACATCGACTGGATCTTGGATCGCAATCTGCCGTGCGCAGGATCCGTGCCTGGACCACCGATGCGCAACACCTGCCCGGCTTACCCGGCTTATAGATCAGCAGGGTAAGTTTTGAGTCGGGTAGAGGCAATCGATCAAATCTTATCGTCATTCCAGCCGTCACCTGACGCGTCATTCCGGCGCAAGCCCGAATCCAGCGCTGCGTCCAGAACCATGGGCTGCGCCAGGAGGCCCTTCTGGACCCAGGCCTGGCCGGCATGACGGAGTCCCCTGGGGGCAATGAGAGGAATGCTGCACCCTAACCCCCCAGCAAGAGACGCTCGAGGATGCGCTGATAAAGCCTGGCGAGTTGATCAAGCTCCTCAACCGCCACCCATTCGTCGATCTGATGGATACTGGCATTGATGGGCCCGATCTCGACCACCTGGGCGCCGATGGGTGCAATAAAACGCCCATCCGAGGTCCCGCCGCCGGTCGAAAGACTAGGCTCAATGCCGCAGACCTCGCGGATAGCAGCGCGCGTGGCCTCGATCAAGGCCCCAATCTGGGTCAAAAAGGGTCGGCCCGCCAGACGCCAGGCGATCTCATACTCAAAATCGCCTCGGTCGAGGATGGCACAGATCCGCCGTTTAATGATGTCTGGATCGAGCTCAGTGGAAAATCTCAGATTGAACTGGACGTCCAGGCGTCCCGGGATCACATTATCCGCGCCTGTACCCATGCTGAGATTGGCGATCTGAAAGCTGGTGGGCGGGAAATATTCATTGCCCTGATCCCAAACCTCGCTGCATAGGTCAGCGAGCGCCTTCACACTCGCATGAAAGGGATTTTTGGCGCGCTCGGGATAGGCGACATGGCCCTGTTTGCCGTGGATGGTTAAAAAACCAGTCAGGCTTCCTCGCCGACCGTGTTTGATCGAATCGCCCAAATGCTCGATGCTCGAGGGCTCGCCGATGATGGCAAAGTCGATCAGCTCGCCGCGCCTTTGCAAACAGTCAATCACCTTGGCCGTGCCATTGACCGCTGGGCCCTCCTCATCGCTGGTGAGGAGAAAGGCGATGGAGCCTGGATGATCGGGATGGGCAGCGACGAATGATTCGACCGCAATGACCATCGCCGCCAAGGCTCCCTTCATATCAGCGGCTCCGCGCCCATACAGCCGACCGTCGCGGATGACAGGATCAAATGGATCCGCAGTCCACAACTCATCGGGGCCGGGCGGCACCACATCGGTATGGCCGGCCAGACAGACCAAGGGCGGCTCAATCCCCCGCCGCGCCCAAAGATTGATCACCTCGCCGAAGGGCATGGATTCAACCTGAAAGCCCAGTCGGCTTAAGCGCTCAGCGATCAGCGCCTGACAACCGCAGTCTTCGGGGGTCACCGAGGGGAGGCGGATGAGTGCGCGCGCCAGCTCTAGGGTAGAAGACATGGTTGCGCCCTTTTAGATATCGCGCAGAAGCTCATTGATCCCCACCTTGCTGCGTGTCTTCTCATCGACCTGCTTGATGATCACTGCGCAATACAGGCTATGGCTGCCATCCTTGGCCGGCAGACTACCGGGGACAACGACTGAGCCTGGGGGGACCCGACCATAGCTGATCTCACCGGTCAGCCGGTTATAGATCTTGGTGCTCTGACCAAGATAAACCCCCATCGAGATCACCGAGCCCGCGCCGACGATCACCCCCTCGACGATCTCGGAACGCGCGCCGATAAAGCAATCGTCTTCAATGATGGTCGGGCTGGCCTGGATAGGTTCAAGCACCCCGCCGATCCCCACCCCGCCCGAGAGATGCACATTTTTGCCGATCTGGGCGCAGGAGCCGACCGTGGCCCAGGTATCGACCATGGTCCCTGAATCCACATAGGCCCCGATATTGACATATGAAGGCATGAGCACACAGCCAGGGGCGATATAGGCCCCCTTGCGCGCGCTGGCCGGTGGCACGACCCGCACCCCCCCGGAGCGAAACTCGCGGGCATTGAACTCGGCATATTTGGGGGGGACCTTGTCGTAATAATTGGTGACTCCCCCTTTCATAAAGACATTGTCTTGGATCCGAAAATAAAGCAGGACCGCCTTCTTCACCCATTCATTGACCACCCAGTCGCCGTCGCGCTTTTCAGCAACCCTCAGCTCGCCGCGATCGAGCCGCTCGACGACCTCGAGCACCGCATCGCGTACCTGGGTCTCGACGGTGCTGGGGGTGATCTCGGCGCGGCATTCATAGGCTGCCAGGATGATCTCTTGTTGGTCGCTCATCAGGGTCTCCAATCAATCATAAAACTCAATGGCTTGGGTGCTCTCCTAGGCCGTTCGACCCCTTCTCAGGCCCCCGCCCGCCCCAACCGCTCGATCAGGGCACGCATCCGCCAGGCGGCCTCGCTACAGGTTGCAAGCGCCGGGACCAGGGCAAGGCGCACCCGATTGGCACCTGGATCCTCGCCGTTGACCAGGCGCGACAAAAATCGCCCCGGCAACACAGTGACATGCTCCTCGGCATAGAGCGCCCGGGCAAACTCGGTATCCGCAATCGGTGTTTTGAGCCACAGAAAAAACCCGCCAGCGGGGATGTCGATCGGCAAGACGGGATCCAGGATCTCCTTGACCGCAGCGAACTTTTGGCGATACAGGGCGCGGTTTTCCTGAACATGACTCTCATCGCGCCAGGCAGCCAGGCTGGCATATTGGATCGGTGGCGGCATAGCGCTGCCGTGATAGGTGCGATAGCGCAGGAATTCAGCGATCAGCCCGGCATCGCCTGCCACAAACCCCGAGCGCAACCCCGGGGCATTGGAGCGTTTCGACAGGCTGTGGAAAACCAGGCAATGTTTAAACTCGGTATTCCCGAGCTCGGCGGCAACCTGTAATAACCCAGGCGGAGGCATGGCCTCATCCTGATACAGCTCGCTATAACACTCATCGGCTGCAATCACAAAGCCGTAGCGCTCGGCAAGCTCGATCAGCTGCGCCAAGACCCCGCGCCCCAGTACCGCGCCGGTTGGATTGCCTGGCGAGCAGAGATAGAGCAACTGGCAGCGCTCCCAGATTGCGTCAGCCACAGAGGCAAAATCTGGGACAAAGCCCTGCTCAGACCGGCAGGGAAGATAATAGGGCCGAGCGCCGGCCAAGAGCGCCGCCCCCTCATAGATCTGATAACAGGGATTGGGCATCAGGACCAGTGGATCCCGACTGCGATTGACGACGGCCTGGGCGACGGCAAACAAGGCCTCGCGGGTACCATTGACCGGCAGGATCTGGCGCTCGGGGTCGATGACAAGGGCGCCACCGTTGACCGGCCGAAAGCGCTGCATCATCCAATCGGCAATTGCCCGGCGCAATTCTGCCAAGCCCTGGGTTAGGGGATAGACAGCAAGCCCATTGAGATGGGCAGTCAGGGCCTCGAGGATCAGGGGGGGCGTGGGATGCTTGGGCTCGCCGATCTGAAGCGCAACCGGGGTGCGGTCTGAAGGCGGCTTGATCCCTTGCAACAAGGACCGCAAACGCTCAAACGGATAGGGCTGAAGTCGGGCGAGATCTGGATTCATCGGTCAGGTAACGATCGGGATGCTTCCCTGGTTAGCTGCAAGTATCTCATGACCCGCGACTGCAAATCGCAGCCTGTCGGTTAAGGAGGTGGCTATCCCCCTATCCGGTGTAGAGCCGACCGCCTGGGTTTACAATGGCAAGTGCGCCAATCTGGGCCAGATTCCGTCTCGCAGTCAAGCCCTGGAGCGCCTCGAAATTCCCGTAAGGGCATGCTAAACCCGGGTACACCCTCTCCCTAATCCGCTTCACCCCCCATTCCAGCGCGCCCTCCCGGTGCCTCATCCCGCCCCTCATGCCCGCACCCCTCTCTCGCCATTCCTGCGCAAGCCAGAATTCAGAATCGAGCGCCGCGTCCAGAGCCAGGGGCTGCGCCGGAAGGCCTTCTGGACCCCGGCTTTCGCCGGGGTGACGGGGATAGCGTTCGAGTCCTGACCCCCTGACCTGGAAGAGCAGTCCGGGATCGATGCTGATACCTTCAACCGTCCCAAAACACCACATCCGCCTCTCTCCTGAGTCGCCTCGGTAGGGCGAAGCCCCAGAACGGCTCCGCCCTCCGCGCTCTTCTTTCCCAAAAAACAGCGGCGCTTGCCGGGCACCGGGTCTTTTGGGGTATTTTTAGCCAGTGATTTGAACTTCCCAGCTAGAGCCGCGCCAAATGGCCCGCCATCCATTCTTGTAATCTGCCTGAGTTGAATATCCCAAACCCAGAGACTCCGACACCCCAAGCGCTTCTCCGCCTGGCCGATCAATGCGTTAAATGCGGCTACTGTCTGCCGGCCTGCCCCACCTATGCCAAAACGCGCCATGAGGCCGAATCGCCGCGCGGACGTATCGCCCTGATCCAAGGCTGGCTCAGCGATCGCCTGTCCCCGACCCCCCAATTCATGGCCCATCTCGACCGGTGTTTGCTCTGCCGTGCCTGCGAAGCGGCCTGTCCCTCGCGGGTGGCCTATGGGCAGATCATGCAAGGCGCCCGGGCCCAGCGCCTGACAAGCCTCCCCTTGGGGCGGCGCTGGTGGCAAGGATTTTGGCTGAGTCTCCTGGCCAACGCACGCTGGCTACAGGCTGCTGCCCGACTCTCTCAGGTCCAGGACTGGCTAGCTACCCGCCTTAATCTCGGAAATCCCCAAGGCCGGTCATTCCCTGCCCCAGGTACACTGCTCTCCCCCGCAACCGGCCCGAAACAGCCACTGCCTCCCGAAACCACCGCTGGCTTACCGGTCGATCCTCCCGATGGTCAAGGCAGGACACTGCCTGCCCTACTCCGCCGTTTGATCGCCCCATACCGTCTTTTTACCCAGCTTGCCCAAACCGTTCATCCAGTCGCGCCCCAATCACCTGAGTCTGCCGACCTCGACCTTTTTGTCGGCTGCACGGGTGCCAGCCTCCAGGGTCGAGCACTGGCCGCCGCCTTAACCGTTTGCAAACGCCTGGGTCTGCAAGCCCGCATCCCTGCCGAGTCTCCCTGCTGCGGCGCCATCTATCGTCATCAGGGACTGATCGCCGCTGCCGATCGCGCCCGCACCCGCTGTGCAGCGCTCTATACTGGACGTCCTCTGATCGGGGTGGCCAGCGCCTGTATCGCTGAACTGCGCGCTGATCCCCGCTTGGCCCACGCCCAGGAGATCTGCGCCTATCTCGATCGCCTGCCCTGGCCTGAAACGCTTACCCTTGCCCCTCTGCCCAGCCGGGTGCTGGTGCATGAACCCTGCTCCCATCGGCATCTGCTCGGCGGCAATGCTGCGGTCTGGCGGCTGCTAGGCCGCATCCCTGACATCCAACTCCTGCAACTACCGGCGGAAACCCATTGCTGCGGGGCAGCGGGCACATACCTGCTTGAACAACCGGCAATGGCCCACGCCTTGCTGGAAGACCTCATCGCCCATCTCCGGCCTCTTAGACCAGCTATCATCGTTACCACCAACCCGGGCTGCGCCCTGCATCTATTGGCTGGTGTTGGGGAATCTGGTCTCAACATCGAGGTCTGCCACCCAATCGAGCTGATTGCACGCCAGCTTTCCGGCCAATCCCAGCGCAACGGCCTACCATAAACCTGTACCCAAGCTCATCCCTTAAGTTAGCGGAGGATGCAAAACGCCATGAAACAACGCCAACTCGACCGACACTATCGCCCGCTCGATCATGCACTGATCAATCTCGACCTTGCCCTGCGCACCCTCTTTGGTCCACCGCGTACCACCGAACGCCCCAATCCGGCCGCAGCGCTCCCTGAGCCCGAACTCACTGAGGAGCAGCGCCGGCATATCGCACGTCTGATGCGGGTCAATCACGCCGGCGAGGTCTGCGCCCAGGCCCTCTATCAAGGGCAGGCATTAACCGCTCGCTGCGCTGACAACCGCGAACGTCTAAAACGTTCAGCTCAAGAAGAAAGCGATCATCTCGCCTGGTGTGAAAGGCGCCTTGAAGAGCTCGGCGGGCGCAAAAGCCTTTTCAATCCACTTTGGTATGGCGGGTCTTTGGCAATCGGCGCCTTGGCAGGTCTGGCGGGCGACCGGTGGAGCCTGGGCTTCGTCGTCGAGACCGAGCGACAGGTTGAAACCCATCTCAATGGCCATCTTGCCCAGATCCCTTTGCAGGATCAAAAAACCCGTGCTATTCTCGACCAAATGAAACGCGATGAGATCCAGCACGCCCAGACTGCCCACTCAGCCGGGGGGGCGGAGCTGTCCCTGCCGATCCGCTGGGCAATGAAATATACTGCCCGCCTCATGACTCAGACTGCTTATTGGATTTAGCTAAAGTGCAGTCCCAAATCACCCTGCACATCTTTCCTCATCAGGCCTGGCTTCAGGCTATCGTCGCGAGTTGGGATCACTTCCGCGGCGACCCAGAAAGCGGTTTATGAGGGCAAACCCCCATGAGGGCTGCTCGAGCAGACCGCCTGAGCGGGCAGCGAGATCTTTGGATCTCGATGAGGCAAAGTCAGCATATCCTTCATCCCGGCGCATCCTTCAAGTTAGCGGGATCAATTCAGCGGGACAAATATGAATGCAAGCTCTACTGCCCTTGCCCCCTGGCTATGGGGCCTGCCCCTTGCCGCCGCCTGCTGGGTACTGGTCTATGCCCATCTGACCGAGATCGCCGATCTGCTGACCGGCCTGCTGGGCCTGACCCGAGCGACCCATCTCGGCGAGTCCGTGCATTTCTTCCTATATGACACCCCCAAGGTACTGCTGCTCCTGACCGGCATCGTCTTTGTGATGGGCGTGATCCAGACCTTCTTTGCCCCGGAGCGGACCCGGGCGCTGTTGGCTGGGCGACGGCTTGGGCTGGGCAACGCCATGGCGGCCTCATTGGGGATCGTCACGCCCTTCTGCTCCTGCTCGGCGGTACCACTGTTCATCGGCTTTCTCTCCGCCGGCGTGCCGCTGGGCGTCACCTTCTCCTTCTTGATCGCCGCGCCCATGGTCAATGAGGTCGCGCTGGCGTTGCTATTGGGCCTGTTCGGCTGGAAGGTGGCGCTGCTCTATCTAGGGATGGGACTGCTGGTGGCCATCGTCGCCGGACTCATCATCGGCGAGCTTGGGATGGAGCGGCATCTCGAGGATTGGGTGCGGGCCATCCATGCGGGCGAGGCGAAGACCGCCTCCGGCGAGGATCTCGTCTGGCCCGAGCGTTTTCAAGCCGGACTCAAGCATGTCCGCGAGATCGTCGGGCGGGTCTGGCCCTATGTATTGGTGGGTATTGGGCTCGGCGCCCTGATCCACGGCTATGTACCCGAGGACTTCATGGCCGCCTTCATGGGCCGGGACGTGTGGTGGGCGGTCCCGGCGGCCGTGGTATTGGGTGTGCCCATGTATACCAATGCCGCCGGCATCATCCCCATCGTCGAGGCCCTGATCGGCAAGGGCGCGGCCCTGGGCACCACGCTCGCCTTCATGATGAGCGTCATCGCGCTCTCTGCCCCGGAGATGCTGATCCTACGCAAGGTGCTCAAATGGCCGCTGATCGCCACCTTTATCGGTGTGGTCGCCACAGGTATCCTGCTGGTCGGCTATGTCTTTAATCTCGTTCTCTAACCACGGCGGAGTCGTACGTATGAAGCACGTCAAGATCCTCGGTCCTGGTTGCCGTAACTGCCAAACCACCTTCAAACTGGTCGAGGAGGTCGCCCGGGCTCAGGGCGTTGAGATCAAGCTTGAAAAGGTCGAGCAGATCCAGGACATCATGCAATACCCCATCGCGGCCACACCGGCGGTAGTCATCGACGGTGAGGTCGTCCATTCGGGGGGCATCCCGGATCGCAAGAAGGTCGAGAGCTGGTTTACGGCATCGGCGTAACCCTTTCCGGCCCTGACACCTGCCCCCATCAAAGCTGCTCTGCCCCAGTACCTCGTGCCCAGCACTCCGGGGGTCCAAACCCCGTCTGCCCGCCGTCGCCTTTTCCCCCTACCCCATCCTGATCTCGCCAGCCTGGGTGCGGCTGGCGTTTATTCATGGTTGCCGAGACCTCTAGCGGCCACATGAGGGTTTAGCCGGGGCGCCGGCGGCGGATCCTTGCCGGTGCATGCGCCGATGCCGGCAAGGTGACTATTTAGCCGCGGAAACCGTCGGCCTCAGACACAATCCAACTGCCACATGCGCCTATCGGCAAGATGGCTATCTGACCCCTTCAATCTCGTCTGGCGAGACCTCTCGGATCTCAAAATCATGGGTGATAGTTGCGGTTGCCCCGAGCATGATCGAGGCTGAGCAATACTTTTCGGCGCTCAGGCGAATTGCCTGCTCAACCCGTTTTGGATCCAGCCCCCACCCTGTCAACACATAATGAATATGGATCCGGGTAAATACCTTGGGATCCTCTGCTGCGCGTTCGGCCTCAAGCTCAACCACACAATCAAGCACCCTCTGGCGCGCCTTGCGCAGGATCAACAACACATCCACCTGGGTACAACCACCCAAACCCAACAACAACATCTCCATCGGACGCACCCCCAGATTGCGTCCTCCCAACTCCGGTGGCCCATCCATCACCACCGCGTGGCCTGAACCCGCTTCGCCCAGCATGGTGAGACCGTCAATCCATTTCACCCGTCCTCTCATACATCCCCCTATTTGTCTTCATCAATCCCGTTATTTGTTTGTTTGATCGATTGATTGTTTCCACACCTGGCAACCACCCCCAATTAAGCCAGCAACACCTTCCTCCCCGCCAGTCCCTCCCGTCGCTCTCCCGCCCCAGCGCAAACCGCGGCACCCCGACACAGGACAGGGCACCCCGCCCGTCACCCCGGTGAAAACCGGGGTCCAGAAAAAACCTACCGGCGTACCCACAGCCCTGGATTCCGTTCCAGCCTATGCCGCAATGACGCATCGGGCCGGAATGATTTCTCCAGCAATTTTTTTCTTCTTTCCACGCCCGGCAATTAAGCCGGGCGACACAGGGCATGGAGATGCCCAGCGTGCAAGCTGAACGATTTCAATCCACGCCCAGCTTTTTGGGATCTTCTGTTTGGTGAGACAGGCGCTGCGCTGTCTGAAGAAGGCGCTGGGCCATCGGCTGGCTGAGGACTGCTGCCAGCTTTTCCACGGCATTGATGGTATCGATATGGCGAAAATTTGTTTGCTGGCTCATGCGACGCGCTGCTAAATAAAGGGCGAGCGCCTCATGCATATTGACTTTGATTTCGGAAAGAAGACGTTTTCGATCGATCCTCCAGCGCCCGTGCTCGACCTCGATGAAGGGGTAACCCTCGGCCTCCAGATCGCGGCGGTCACGAAAAATGGTCTCACGGCGCGGGGCAAGTCTTTGCGCTAACTCGCTGTCGGACCAATCGCGCTGGATATACAGACGCTTCAATTCAGTTAGACGTTCGGCCTTGGTTAAACCGCTCATGATTTCTCCCCCAGAACTGGCTGGGACTTCAACCTATAAAAAGGTTGTTGCAAGTACTGCAACAATAAGAAATCGAGGGATGCGATTTCTCGAAGCTTGCCGGAATAACCCAGCTCGCTGAAGGAGTATAGGGTTGAGACCCAAGCTGCTAAGCCCAGGACTCTATTTGGTTTGTCTAGTCCCAAACCAGCAGAATCTAGTCCAAATCGGCCGCCTCGGTGGAATGAGGCTGGATGGCGGGGTCTTGCTGTATGTGGGAAGCGCCTATGGGAGAGGGGGTCTGGCGGCACGCTGCCGCCATCATCTGCGCATTGCTCGCCGTCCGCACTGGCACCTCGATGCGCTGCGCCCTTATTGCCAGGTCTTAGGGTGCTGGATGGCATCCCGTCCAAGGGAGGATGAGCACCGCTGGGCGCGCCTGCTGGGTAATCTGCCCGGTGCCACTTACCCCTTCCCCCGCTTTGGGGCAAGCGATTGCCGTTGCCCTGCCCATCTCGTTCGCTTGGGGCAGATGCCGGAGACCTCGGCCCTCAGCGCCTTACTGGGGGCTGAGCTGATTTGGCAGCCCGCAGACGCCCTGGACCCTTCGAGCGTGGGTTAGCCAGCTTTATTCTTGGAGATAAAAATGGCGCCAGCTGGTGCCGCTGATGCGGATCAGCTGTTCAAACAGGGCAGGGGTAGGGGTCGCCTCGTTGGGAAAGACCTCTTCAATGCGCACGAAAAGCCGCCCAAAACCTCCGTGCTGTTTCCAGTCCCACAGCCAGGGCGGACGCACCACGCCACAGGTCGGGCAGGAGATGCCCAGGTGCGGTCGGATTGGCCAGACCTGGAGCAGATCGCGCCAGTTAGGCAGCGGCGCGCGACAGGCTAAACAGCGCGGGGGACGGGTATTGCGGCCGGCGAGCAGACGGGGATAGGGGCTGACCGGGAGGATCCGGATGGGAGGACGATCGTCCCCCTTAGCCAGATGCTGGGGAATCTGGACAGCACAGCCGGTGAAACTGAGCAGGTTTAAGAAGTTTGAGCCGAGGTCAAAGTCAAGGCCGGTCTCTGTCGAGGCACGGGGTTGACCCAGAAAACCAGCCTGGGTCAGCCCTTCGATCACGAGCTTGACCTCAGGCGCGAGGTGGGGGTCAGTGGGGGTCAGGATCAGGCAGCCGGTAGGCAGGGCAGTATCCTGAAGGCGGGATTCACTGGGTCTTGATGGCTGATCGATCAGAAGGCTATCCGGTTTCATGGGGCGATAACCAGAGGCTGGATTGCAAGGCAAGCCAGGATCATGCCTGGGATTCGCTCAGCTTGGCAAATCGCCGCCCTGGTGGCAGGCTTGCATTCGACCGCCGCTTTCGCTAGCTTCCAATCGCAGAGCCGCTGGGGGTGTCCGCATCGGTCTTTTTGGGGTGCGGGCTGAGAGCAAACCCCTTGAACCTGATCCGGGTCATGCCGGCGCAGGGAAGTCGGCGCGCCTTCGCTACCGGCCCAGCCAGCCTTTTGCCGGTGAGACCGGCCCCAGCGCTCGTTGATCGTCCTAGGCATCCAGCTATTGCCTCCGAGGATTTTTTGATGAGCGCCATCCCCGTCGATCTCGTTCGCAAGACCGCGGAACTGTCCGCGGAGGCGACCGGACCCTTTCCTGGGTCACGTAAGATCTATGTCACCGGTTCGCGTCCTGATCTGCGCGTCCCCATGCGCGAGGTCATCCAGAGCCCCACCCAAACCCAGTCGGGACTGGAGGAGAATCCGCCGATCCCGGTTTATGACACCTCTGGCCCCTATACGGATCCAGAGGTCGAGATCGATCTGAGCCGCGGTCTACCCCGGGTGCGCTCGGCCTGGATCAGCGAGCGCGGGGATACCGAGGAATTGGCCGAATATAGCTCTGCCTTTGCCCGCGTTCGGGCAGCAGACCCGGCACTGGCCTGGCTGCGTTTCCCGAATCCACCTCGCCCGCGCCGAGCCAAGCCAGGGCGGGTCGTTACCCAGATGCATTATGCGCGGCAAGGGATCATCACCCCCGAGATGGAATATGTGGCCATCCGCGAGAATCTGCGTCTCGAGACGCTGCGCGCCGATCCGCGTTATCAGCAGCTTCTGCGCCAGCATCCCGGTCAGTCATTCGGTGTAGCCCTTCCTGAGCTCATCACCCCAGAGTTCGTGCGCCAGGAGGTGGCGCGCGGACGCGCCATCATCCCGGCCAATATCAATCATCCAGAGCTTGAGCCCATGATCATCGGGCGCAACTTTCGGGTGAAGATCAATACCAATATCGGCAATTCGGCGCTTTCTTCCTCGATTGCCGAAGAGGTCGAAAAGATGGTCTGGTCGGCGCGCTGGGGCGGTGACACCCTGATGGATCTGTCAACCGGCCCTCATATCCACGAGACGCGCGAATGGATTCTGCGTAATGCGCCCATGCCGATCGGGACTGTGCCGCTTTATCAGGCCCTGGAAAAGGTTGAGGGGCGACCTGAGGAGCTCACCTGGGAACTGGTGCGCGATACCCTGATCGAGCAGGCCGAACAAGGGGTGGATTATTTCACCCTCCATGCCGGGGTGCTTTTGCGCTATATCCCGCTGACGGCCAAGCGGCTGACGGGGATTGTCTCGCGCGGCGGATCGATCATGGCCAAATGGTGCCTGGCCCATCACGAGGAAAACCTTCTTTACACCCATTTTGCCGAGATCTGCGAAATCCTCAGATCCTATGACGTTGCCATCAGCCTCGGGGATGGGCTGCGCCCGGGTTCGATCGCGGATGCCAACGACGCGGCCCAGTTTGCTGAGCTGGCAACCCTTGGGGAACTGACCCGGATCGCTTGGGACCAGGATGTCCAGGTGATGATCGAGGGCCCCGGTCATGTGCCTTTGCAGCTGATCCAAACCAATATGGACAAGGAGCTGGCTGAGTGTTTTGAGGCACCCTTCTATACCCTGGGTCCGATTGTCACCGACATCGCCCCTGGCTATGACCATCTCAGCTCGGCGATTGGCGCAACCCTGATCGGTTGGCAGGGTACGGCCATGCTCTGTTATGTCACCCCTAAGGAACACCTCGGCTTGCCTGCCAAAGAGGATGTGCGCGAGGGGATCATCGCCTATCGGATCGCTGCCCATGCTGCAGACCTCGCCAAGGGCTTGCCGGGGGCGCAGCTGCGTGACAATGCCTTGTCCAAAGCGCGTTTTGAGTTTCGCTGGGAGGATCAATTCAACCTGGGTCTGGATCCAGAGCGGGCACGCGCCTATCACGATCAGACATTACCGCACGCGACCCATAAGCTCGCCCATTTCTGCTCCATGTGCGGGCCGCAGTTTTGTTCGATGAGGATCACCCAAGAGGTGCGCGATCTGGCCGCTCAACAGCCAGATGCCCAGGTCGCCGAGGGGATGCGCGCCAAGGCACGCGAGTTCAGGAGTAGCGGGGCCAAGCTCTATCAGAGGATCTGAAGACACTCGGCCCACCTGGGGGCACTAGACTAGCCAGCGCCCGCTGGGGGTGTATCCCGGGCTGGCGCTGGTGGTCCCAAGGATTCAACATTGAGCAGATAGACCCGGCGGCTATCGGCGCGGATTACGGTAAAGCGAAAGCGCCCGAGTTCGACCGCCTCGCCACGCTTGGGCAGGTGACCAAAGGCATTGATGACTAGACCGCCGATGGTATCGAAGGTATCATCCGGGAAATCGCAGCCAAAATAGGCATTGAAATCCTCAATAGGGGTACGCGCCTTTACGCTGAACAGGTTCGGGCCGCGGCGAAAGATCCCACTATCATCGTCGTAGTCGTGCTCGTCGTCGATCTCGCCGACGATCTGCTCGAGCACGTCCTCGATCGTCACCAGGCCGGAGGCCATGCCATATTCATCAACGACAATCGCCATATGATTGCGGCTGACCCGAAACTCTTTCAGCAGGACATTAAGCCGCTTGCTTTCGGGGACAAATAGGGCCGAGCGCAGAAGCTCGCGGATATTAAAGGCCCGCTGCCGGTCCTCGGCACAGAAGGCCAAAAGGTCCTTGGCGAGCACAATGCCGACCACCTCGCCTTTATCCTCGCCGATAACCGGAAAGCGCGAATGCGCGGTCTTAATGGCAATCTGGAGGATCTTGTCTAAGGGGTCATCGCGTTTAAGCACCACCATCTCGGCGCGGGGGACCATGATGTCGCGTACCCGCAGATCTGAGACGCCAAGCACGCCTTCGATCATGCTCAGCGCATCGCCATCCAGCAATTGACGCCGCCGCGCCTCCTTGATCAGCTCGAGCAGGGCCGCACGATCCTTGGGCTCGCCCCCAAACCAATGGCCAAAACGCTCAAACCAATGGCGCGGACGCGAGCCCTCGCTCGATCGGTTACTCATCATGCCTGTTTACCATCTGCTATCAAGAAAGTGCGCACCAGTGCGCACGGGTCTCTTTCTACCCCGAGGGGTTTGGTGCTCACCATCGTCTCTGGCAGGGGTGACCTTCCCAACTACGGCAAAGCCCCCTCTGGCGCAGCACCGCCGTTGCCGGACGGATTCACCCCGGCGAGAGTCGTTACGGTGGTCAGCCGTTCGAGATCGATTGCTGCGTTACGATCGCAGTCATGGTCCTCCATAGATTCCTGGTCTTCATAGGGCGGGGGGAATCCCAGACCGACCAGGATCTCGGTCTCGAGGGATTCCATCTCAGCGGCATGCTCTGGGGTGTCATGGTGATAGCCGATGAGATGCAACACGCCATGGACAACCAGATGGGCCCAGTGGGACTCTGGTGTCTTGCCCTGTTCCCGGGCCTCCTGCTGAACCAGTTGGCTACAGATCACCAGGTCGCCGATGAGGTCGTTGACCGGGTCTGCCGGATCGATCCCGGGCGGCGGCTCAAACGGAAAGGACAGGACATTGGTCGGGCGATCGATACTGCGATAGTCGCGGTTAAGGGCCTGGCTTTCAGCGGGCTCGACCAGGCGGATGCTCAGGGCGGCGCGGGCGCGGCGCCCCTCCAGAGCTGCCGCCACCCAGAGTTCAAACTGAGCGGCTGATGGCAGATCTGGGTCCTCGACGGCAATCTGCAGATCGAGGTCCAAGGCAACAGTCATCGGTTTTCGAACGCCTCGTAGGCATTGACGATGCGTTGCACCAGGCTGTGACGCACTACATCGCCCGCATTGAAGAAGGTAAAACTGATCCCTTCGATATCCTTGAGGACCTCGATTGCATGGCGCAGCCCAGAAGGCTGACCGCGCGGCAGATCGACCTGGGTTACATCGCCGGTGATCACTGCTGTCGAACCGAAGCCGATCCGGGTCAAAAACATCTTCATCTGTTCGGGCGTGGTGTTCTGCGCCTCATCTAGGATGATGAATGCCTCATTGAGGGTGCGCCCACGCATAAAGGCCAAGGGTGCGACCTCGATAATATTGCGCTCGATGAGTTTGTTGACCTTTTCAAAGCCAAGCATTTCGAAGAGGGCGTCATAGAGTGGGCGCAGATAGGGATCGACCTTTTGGGCCAGATCGCCGGGCAGGAATCCCAGGCGCTCGCCGGCCTCAACCGCAGGCCGAACTAAGAGTAGGCGGCGAGCCCGTTCGGATTCGAGTGCCTCGACCGCGCAGGCCACAGCCAGATAGGTCTTGCCGGTGCCGGCGGGCCCGATGCCAAAATTGATGTCATGAGCCAGGATGGCGTTGAGATAGGCCCGCTGATTTGGCCCGCGCGGCTGGATCAGACCTCGGCGGGTACGGATCGAGATCTCGGGACTCGGTTCAGCATCCTCGTCCCTGCAATCGGCCGCGGATGCCTGGAGGGCAAGATGAACCTTGTCTGGGGTGAGAACCTCGTTGGCAGTCTCGGCATAAAGGGCGCGCAAGACCTGTTCCGCGCGGCGCACCGATTCGGCCTCGCCGATCAGGCGAAAACAGGCGCCGCGATTGTTGATCTCAACCCCCAGCCGGCGCTCGAGATGGCGCAAATTCTGGTCGAACTGGCCGCAGAGATTGGCCAGGCGGCCATTGTCATTGGGTAAGAGCTCGAAATCGAGCGCTTGGATAGACAAGGTCAAGTGTGCTGGCGAGCGAGCTGCCCGCGCAATGAATTGGGGAGCGATTCAGTGATGATGAGCTCGACGAACTGCCCGATGAGCGTCCGGGGTCCGGCGAAATTGACCATGCGGTTGTTTTCGGTACGACCGCAGAGCTGATTGGCATCCTTACGCGACGGGCCCTCGACCAGCACCCGCTGCACTGTCCCGATCATGGCGTTGCTGAGGCGCTGGACATGGGCCTCAAGACGTTCTTGCAGGAGCTCCAGACGGGCCTTTTTGACCGCAAGCGGCACCGAATCTGGATAATCGGCGGCTGGTGTACCGGGGCGACGGCTATAAATGAAACTAAAGCTCTGATCGAAACCGATCGAATCGATCAGGTCCAGGGTCGCGGCAAAGTCGGCCTCGGTTTCATCGGGAAAGCCGACGATAAAATCAGAGGATATGCCAATCCCCGGACGCGCCGCGCGTAAACGCTTGACCTTGGCCTGATAGTCGGCGGCGGTATAACCGCGTTTCATGGCCGCCAGGATCCGGTCTGAGCCCGATTGCACAGGGAGATGTACGAAGCTCGCCAGTTTCGGGACCTCGGCGAAGGTCTCAATCAGGTCATCGCCAAACTCAGCCGGATGGCTGGTGGTAAAGCGGATACGCTCGATCCCATCGATCATGGCGACATAGCGGATCAACAGGGCTAGGCTCGCCTCGGTCCCATCGGCCAGCAGGCCGCGATAGGCATTGACGTTTTGCCCAAGCAGATTAACCTCGCGCACCCCCTGTTCAGCCAGGGCAGCGATCTCGGCGATGACATCGTCAAACGGGCGGCTAACCTCAGGGCCGCGCGTATAGGGCACGATACAATAGGTGCAATATTTGGAGCAGCCCTCCATGACCGATACGAAGGCCACCGGTCCCTCTGCGCGTGGCTCAGGCAGGCAATCGAATTTTTCGATCTCAGGGAAGGAGATATCGATCCGGGGTCTGCGGGTCCTCTCCAGGTCCTTAAGCATCTGGGGGAGACGATGCAGGGTCTGAGGCCCAAAGACCAGATCCACATAGGGGGCGCGGGCGCGGATTGCCTCGCCCTCTTGACTGGCGACGCAACCGCCGACCCCGATCACTACGCCGGGACGCGCCTGCTTGAGCGGTTTCCAGCGCCCCAGCTGCGAGAAGACCTTTTCCTGGGCCTTTTCCCGGACCGAACAGGTGTTGAGCAATAGGACATCGGCCTCTTCGGGCTGATCGGTCAGCTCAAGACCCGACTCAACCCGCAACGCCTCGGCCAGACGCGCCGAGTCATAGACGTTCATCTGGCAGCCATAGGTTTGGATAAACAGCTTACGGGGCACGCCTTTCATGCGTTTCTCGACCCGAAATCTTACTCGATCAATCATAGGCAAAGCGCGCAGCTTCGTCATCCCCGCCCTGCTCGCTTGCGGTCACTTTCCTTGAGATGGCGCTTGCGGATGCGGATGGCCTTGGGCGTGACCTCAACCAGTTCATCATCTTTGATGAACTCAAGGGCCTGCTCCAGGGTGAAACGGATCGGGGGGGTGAGGAGGATATTTTCATCCGAGCCAGCCGCGCGGATATTGGTCAATTGTTTGGCCTTGAGCGGATTGACCGTCAGGTCATTATCGCGGCTATGGATGCCGATCACCTGGCCTTCATAGACCTCCTCGCCTGGACCGATCAAGAGCCGTCCGCGTTCCTGGAGATTGAACAGGGCATAGGCCAAGGCCTTACCGGTGGCATTCGAGATCATGGAGCCATTGCGCCTGGAGGCAATGCTACCTGGCTGGGCCGGGCGATAGCGCTCAAAGACATGATATTTAAGACCAGTCCCTGAGGTCAGGGTCATGAACTCGGTCTGAAACCCGATCAGGCCGCGCGAGGGGATCTCATAATCCAGACGTATCCGCCCTTTGCCGTCGGGGACCATATCCTTGAGCTCACCGCGCCGTTCACCCAAGGCCTGCATGACTGCACCCTGATCATCCTCCTCGATATCGACCGTGAGCAGCTCATAGGGCTCGCAGATCTGACCATTGATCTCACGGAAGATCACCTCGGGACGGGAGACCGCCAGCTCATAGCCTTCTCGGCGCATGGTCTCGAGCAAGACCGCCAGATGAAGCTCACCGCGTCCCGAGACGCGGAAACGATCTGGGTCATTGCCCTCCTCGACCCTCAGGGCGACATTGTGGACCAGCTCGCGCTCGAGCCGCTCCTTGAGCTGCCGCGAGGTGAGATATTTGCCCTCGCGCCCGGCAAAGGGTGAGGTATTGACCTGAAAGGTCATGGTCACGGTCGGCTCGTCGACCGCCAAAGGGGGCAAGCCCTGGATATGGTCCGGATCGCACAGGGTGTCCGAGACATTGGGCGCCTCAATGCCGGTCAGGGCCACGATGTCGCCGGCCATAGCCTCCTGCACCTCATAGCGCTCCAGTCCCAGATAACCATAGACCAGCCCGACCTTGGCCCGATACGAGGATCCATCGCGCTTGACGACAATGACCGGCTGATTGGGTCGCACCCGACCCTGACGGATGCGTCCGACGGCGATAGCCCCAACGTAAGAATTATAGTCCAGAGTCGAAACCTGCATCTGAAAGGGCGCATTTGGATCGACCCGAGGCGGCGGACAATGCCGGATGATCGCCTCAAAAAGTGGGTTCATGTCGCCTGAACGCACGTCTTCAGTCAGGCCGGCATAGCCATGCAGCGCCGAGGCATAGATCACCGGGAAATCGAGCTGCTCGTCGCTCGCCCCCAGCCGATCGAAAAGATCGAACACCTGATCGATAACCCAGGCCGGGCGCGCCCCGGGGCGATCGATCTTATTGATCACCACGATCGGGCGCAGACCATGGGCGAATGCCTTGCGGGTGACAAAACGGGTCTGGGGCATCGGGCCCTCCTGGGCATCGACCAGGAGCAACACCGAATCGACCATCGACAGCACCCGCTCGACCTCGCCGCCGAAGTCGGCATGACCCGGGGTGTCGACGATATTGATCCGATAGCCATTCCAGCGGATCGCGGTATTTTTGGCCAGGATGGTGATTCCCCGCTCGCGCTCCAGATCGTTTGAATCCATCACCCGCTCGATCGGCCCAAACCGCTCATCGAGCGTGCCTGACTGTTGCAATAACCGGTCGACGAGCGTGGTCTTGCCATGATCGACATGGGCAATGATGGCAATATTACGAAGCTTTTCGATCAAGTTCCAAAGACTCCGGGCCGCTGGCTGCGAACCGCTGGGATCTTTAAATTCAGGGAAGACTCCAAGGAGGGCGGAGGGACTGATCTGATCGGACAGGCAGCACCCACCTCCCAATTGGCCAGGTAGGCGCACCCTCCCAACTCGAGATACTAGCCATTATATCCAAACCTCTGAGTTTAAAGAACAGGTCAGGATGACCCCTGGCGATAGCGCCCGTGGACGAGGATTTGCGCCGGGGTGTACCGATCGCCTGATCTTCCTCCGCCTTCTCGCCCCCCTGTCGATGTCTGATCGTAGGGGTCATCAATTCGTAACACTCGGTCCCGCTTGGACTTTTTGCAGATACCAACAGAACCTGTGGATAACCCTGTGGATAACTCGAATCCGCCGGCCGCCAAGGCGCGTCATTCTTGGGCCCACAACAGATTGCACGGATTTTAGGCAGTCAGATAAATCCTTTTTGATCAAGGCTTTATGTTAAAGACCAACACCCTGGCTAGCGGTCTATCGAGGTCCCAACCCCTCAGGCGCTGGCGGTGGCAGGCTGTGGACAAGTGGGGATCCAAAGGATCCAAAGGGTGGAATCGGTGATCCAACCGGGCACTTACCCCCCGATTACCACCCGCAGCACGGCCAGAGCCGGGGGAGAGGGTCTCATATGGACCTTCGCACCGGCCAATCGGTCTGAGCCTCATGCAGATAGATCCGGGGTCTGGATGCTGGCCAAAGCTGGATCCCGGTCCGGCTTGCGCCGGAATGACAGGGATGGAAGCAAGGCAGGTATTTTTCGAGGTCCCAGCAGGGATAAGGTAGTGGATATTCGAATATGCCGATCAATCGATATATTCGGTTCAATACAAAGACTTGCGCGCAGCCAACAAAAGGCCCAGCATAGCAATCAAGGACAGCCGATCCAGAATCGGTACCTCAGCACGACTGGAACGGCAGGGGACGAGGCAAATGCAGCCGCGCTGGGCGAGCGCCATCCGCCAAACCCTGCGCAAACCCAAGCGAGCGATCCGTTCAAGATTCTGTAAACATCGAGAAGAGACCTGCATGACCCCGAGCGATCTCCAACCCGTCCGCGATCATCTGGCCAGCCGGGTGATCGGCCAGCGTTCATTTATCGATAGCATGCTGATCTGTCTACTGAGCAGTGGGCATCTGCTGGTCGAGGGTCTGCCGGGTCTTGCCAAGACCACAGCGGTCAAGGCGCTCGCCGAGGCGATCGAAGGCGACTTTCACCGCATCCAGTTTACCCCTGATCTTCTCCCCTCGGATCTGATCGGCACCGACATCTATCGCCATGAAAGGGGTGAATTCGAGTTTCGCCCAGGGCCTTTGTTTCACAACATCCTGCTTGCCGATGAGGTCAACCGCGCCCCGGCCAAGGTGCAATCGGCATTACTCGAGGCCATGGCCGAGAATCAGATCACCGTTGGCCAAAAGACCTATCCGCTGCCGCGGCTCTTTATGGTTTTGGCCACCCAAAACCCGATCGAACAGGAGGGGACCTATCATCTGCCCGAGGCCCAGCTCGATCGGTTCCTGATGCAGGCGATCGTCGGCTATCCGAGCCGAGACGAGGAGTTGAAAATTCTTGAGCTCGACAGCGAGCAGCAGAAACGCAGCCCGCAGCCGCCGCCTCAACGTTTGAGCCAGGACGAGATTTTTGCCATGCGCCGTGCGGTGGCCGAGGTCTATCTGGATCCGCGGTTAAACCATTACATCGTCGATCTAGTCCAGGCTACCCGTCATCCTAAGCTCTATGACCGCGATCTCGGGCGCTGGTGTCGGTTCGGTGCCAGCCCGCGTGCAAGTATCGCCCTGGCCCGCTGCGCCCGCGCCCGCGCCTGGTTGGATGGCGAAACCTATGTCGCGCCGCATCACATCCAGTCGGTCGCCCCCGAGATTTTGCGTCACCGTATCCTCCTGAGCTTCGAGGCCGAGGCCGAGGGGGTAACGACAGACGAATTGATCCGTCGGCTTTTGAGCCTGGTCGCCGTGCCCTGAGGAGACGGGGGTGGATGAATCAACCATCATCTCGATTCGCATCAACGGCTCCCTCAGTTGGCGGCGTGGCCGCGCCAAACCTGTGGGGTTCGTTATGCTCGAGACGCCGCGCTCCTTAAGCTCACCCTAGTGCAAGCCAGACACCCGCCTGCTCAACGATGACCCTATATCCCCGACTCGATGACCTCTTAGAGCTGCGCCATCAGGCACGGGCATTCGGTCTGCCCTCGCATCATCTGGTCAACTCGGCATTTGCCGGGCTATATGCCTCGGTCTTTCGCGGCGCTGGGCTCGATTTCGAAGAGGTGCGCGAATATCGCGAGGGGGATGACATCCGTTATATGGACTGGAAGGTCACGGCGCGTACCCATGAGCCGCATCTGAAGGTCTTTCGCGAGGAACGCGAACGCTCGGTGGTGCTCTGTGTGGACAAGGGACCGCACATGGCCTTCGGCACTCGAGGGACGTTTAAATCGGTGCAGGCGGCGCGCGCTGCAGCGCTCCTCGGCTGGGCAGCCAGCCGGCTCAACGACCGGGTAGGCGGCTTGATCTTTGGCGACGCCCAAACCGGATTAAAGCACTTTCGCCCGGCGCGTGGGCGGCGGGTACTATGGCAATTATTGCGCGCCCTGAGCGAACCCAGCAGCCCTACCCCAGCGCCCGGTGATCCCTTGACCGAGGCCCTGCGCCGCGCCAACTCGGGCCTGCCGACCGGCTCATTGATCTTTACCATCGGGGATTTCAACCGCGAGATCCCCTCGCTCGAACAGATCCTAGGCAATCTCTGCCAGCGCCATACCCTGGTGTTGGTCCCCATCGATGACCCAGCCGATTGGGAGATCCCGCCAATGGGGCTAATCACCTTCAGGGGACCTGATGGCAGACTTATCGAGATCGAGACCGATGATCCCCAGGCCAGTGAGCGCTATCGGGCCCTTTGGGAGGGGCGACGGGCGCGTCTCAAGACCATCGCGCAACGCCTGCATATCCTGCTCTTTCCAGTACGCACCCAGGATGAGATCCATCTGACACTCCTGCGCCATCTCGAACAGCGGGCGCGCTCACGAGCGGTTTAGACGATGGACCCACTGCTTCCGATCGAACCCGGTCTCCAAACCCTGCGCGATATCCGCGATCTGCCATCCTTCCCCTGGTGGCCACCGGCGGTCGGCTGGTGGCTGGTCGCCCTGGGTCTCATCGCGCTCGGCGCCCTCATCTGGCGCTGGCGCTTGCCCTTGAGCCTTTCAGTCCCGCTCCCCGGGATAACCCTAGGGACCTGGCGGTGGGAGGCAGCGCATGCCCTGCGCGCACTGCGCCGCCGGCTTGGGCGCGGCGATGACCCCAAGGCGCTGTCCGGAGAGCTCTCTGAACTCATGCGCCGGATCGCCATGGCCAGGTTTGGCCGGCCGGACTGTGCCGGCTTGGTCGGCATGGATTGGCTGCAATGGCTTGCCGCGCATGATCCGCGCGGGTTTGCATGGGATCAACGGGGTCAGCTCCTGATCCAGGCCCCTTATGCCCCGCCGGCAGCCGTTGAGCACGGGGAAGGGCTGCGCGCCCTCCAGGACCTGATCGCGGCTGCATGGGGATGGGTCGAGGGAGAAGACCCCAATGCTTGGATCAAGTCCGGCAAGAGAAACCTCACCCCGGTGAAAACCGGGGCCGGCGTCCCCACCCAGACCCCAGATGGCCGGGAGCAGGCGGATGTTTGAGTTTCAATGGCCCTGGGCGGCGCTCTTGCTGCCCCTCCCCTGGGTATTGCCGAGGCTATGGCCAAATCGCCGACCCGTCGAAGAGGAGATCTTCGGGGGTCAGCGCCAGACCCTACTGCATCCGCGCCTCTCTGATCTCGAAGCCATCTTTGGAGCGCGGCGTCTGCGTTTGCCCTTGGCTGGTTGGATCTATCGGGCCCTGTTGACCCTGGTCTGGTTGGGGCTGATCCTAGCATTGATGGGCCCCCAATGGCTGACCCCCTATACCGAGGTCAGCACGCCGGGCTATGACCTGATGCTTGCAGTCGATACCTCGCACTCGATGGAGGCCCTGGATTTTACCGTCGAAGGGCGGCCGGTTAGCCGGATGTCTGTGGTCAAGGGGGTCATGGGGCGTCTGATCGAGGCGCGGGCAGGCGATCGGGTGGGATTGGTCATCTTCGGCACCCAGGCATTCTTGCTTTCCCCTCTGACCCTAGATCGGCACGCCGTGCGCCAGCTCCTGGGTGGGGTGGTTGCGGGTATCGCTGGGCCTGCAACCGCACTCGGCGATGCCATTGCCCTGGGCGCCAGCAAGCTGCGCGAGCGGCCCGAAGGCTCGCGGGTGATGATCCTGATCGCCGATGGGGACAACAATTCTGGAGGCTTCGTCCCACGTGAGGCGGCGCTGCTGGCCCGCACCTGGGGGGTTCGGATCTATGTGATCGGGGTTGGCAGCAAACAGCGCAATATCCCGATCCTCGAAAATGGCCAGATCCGCTATCGCGATGACCTGACGATGGATGAGGACAGGCTCAAAGAGATCGCGGAACTGACGGGTGGGGCCTATTTCCGCGCTACCCATACCCGCGCCCTGGAAGAGATCTCAACGCGCATCGATCAGCTTGAAAAGACCGAGGCACAGGCGCGCACTGCCTTCCTGCCGCGCCTGCTCTACCGTTGGCCGTTGGGGGTCGCGCTGATAGCCTTGCTTGCGCTCGGCCTGTTCCCTGAGGGACGCAAACGCCTGGTCGGAGGGGGTGCCAATGCCTGAGACCGGATTCCATTTCGACCAGCCGCTCTGGTTTTTGGGTCTGCTCCTGATCCCGCTGGTTGCCCTCTGGCTGAAACACAGCAGGGCACAGGCCGCGCGCGCTCCCATCCATCGCTATGCCGATCCCCATCTCTTGCCTTATCTCACCGGCACGCGTGACCTAAACACCGCCGAGCGCTGGGGACGCTTTTGGCGCTGGTCCCTGCTCTGGACCCTGGGTCTGATCGCCATGGCTGGCCCGCGCTGGGATTATCGGGAGCTGCGCCTGTTTCATCCTGGAAATCATCTCCTGATCCTGATCGATATCTCGCGCTCGATGCTCGTCGAGGATACAAGCCCCAACCGGCTGGCGCGTGCCCGTCAGGAGATCCAGGATCTGATCCTCTATAACCGCGAGGTCCGTTTGGGGCTGCTCGCCTTTGCGACCGTGCCCCATGTCCTTACCCCAATCACCGAGGATATGAGCGGCCTGCTTTCTGTCCTGCCGGCGCTCTCGTCTGAGCTGGTCAGCCCCAATCTGCAGGGAAGCAGCCTCACCCGCGCCCTGATGCGCGCCGAATCCCTGCTCGCCGGTCTGCCCAAGGAAGGGGCGCGCTCGCTGCTTCTGATCTCGGATGGCGATTTTGCCGAGCCCAACCTGCGCGAGCAGGTGGCAAGGCTGGCCGAGCAAGGGGTGCGTCTCCATGTCTTGGGCATCGGTACCCCTGAGGGCGGGACCATCCCAGCCCCGCAAGGCGGGATCATCTTGGATCCCAATGACCCGCAGCGCCGGCCGGTGCGCTCAGCCCTCAATGAATCCTTGCTCCAGGAGCTCGCCCAGGCCGGCGGCGGGATCTATCGGCGCGCTGATTTTCGCCAGAGCGACACCCAGGCGATCCTCAAGGCAGCCGCGGCCAATCGTCTACCGCCTGAGGCAAGTGATGTCCGTACCCGGGTATGGAATGAACGCTATTGGTTGGCCCTCATCCCCCTGGCGATCCTGATGCTGATGCAATTGCGGGAGACAGCGGCGCCCAGGGGATTGAGCTGGCGTCCAGGGCAAAACACCTCAGCAGCAAAGAGGGCCAGCAGCGTGCAACCTAAGGTGTTGCTCGCGGTTATTTTATTGATCCCCCTGCCCTCCCAGGCCGATTGGTTCAAAACCCGCGAGCAGCAGGGCTATGCCCTGTATGAGCGCGGCGAGTACAGCGCAGCTGCCCGGCTGTTTTCCGACCCCTATCGCCGCGGCGTCGCGCTCTACCGCTTCGGCGACTATCAGGGGGCCGAGCGCGCCTTCGACCAGGCGCTCACCGGGCCATTCGCCGAGGATGCCCGCTATAACCTGGGCAATGCCCGTTTTAAGCTCGGCGACTATGCGGGCGCGGCTGAGGCATACGAGGGCGTGCTCGCCCAAAATCCAGCGCATGAGGATGCCGCCTATAACCTGGCGCTGGTGCGCGCCATGCTTGCCCGTCTAGAGCAAGAGCAGTTCCAGCAAGAGACCAAACAACAACAACCGGAGAAAGAGCGGCAGGCACAGGGCAAGGAGGAGGGCGCAACCCGGTCTGCCGAGCAACAGCGTTCCCAACGCCGGCCCCAGGAGACCGATACACTGGATCAGGCGGCCGAGCAACAACAGGCCCAGGAACAAACCCAGCGCCAGACCGAACCACAGGGCGTCCAGCAACAGACCCAACAATCCCAATCATCCCAGCAATCCAGCCAGTCGCAGCAGGGCCAACAACAGCAGTCGGCGCAGACTCAGCAAGGTCAACAGCAATCTGGCCAGGGCCAACAGGCCCACCAGTCCGCCGGCCAACAACAGGGTGCGCAGCAGCAAGCCGGCGATTCCCAACAGCAACGATCGCCCAATCACGTCACCCCGGTGAAAAGCAGGGCCGGCCAGGGTCAAGGCGATCAGTCAGGGGGACAAAGGGGTTCAGGACAGATCATCGACCAGGGAACCTGGGGCGGATCGAACCAGGATCGACAAGGTCGCACCAGGCCCGGTGAGACAGAACAGGGTGCGACCGAACCCAAGGGCTCTGAGGCCCAGGACCAGAGGGGCGCCGGAGAGCCGCAGGCAGAGGGCACTGGGGGGTCGGGGTCTCCCGACAAGCAGACGCGTGAGGACAGGGCGCGCCCGCAGCAGCCTTCAGAACACCCTGAGCAAGGCCCAGATGAGCAGCGCGACGAGGGCGCTCAGACCGAGGCGCTCATCGGGCAAGGCGGCAGCGATCGCGAGGGATTGAGCGCGGGCGAGCACGGCGGTCGGGACTCCCCAGAACAAAGGGCTACCGGGCAGCACACTGACAACACTGGACGCAGCGCCCGCGACCAAGGGCCCCAGGAGGTGCGGGGGGATATGGCTCAAGAGCAAGCCCAAGTCACCCCACTGAAAACCGGGGCAAACGCCCAGGGTCAGGCGCGCGATCCAGGGCACATCGACGGCCAGGCACTGCCACCAGAGACCCGTCACCCCGGCGCAGGCCGGGATCCAGAAAAGACCTTCCAGGAAGTGCCGACACCTCTGGATTCCGTTTCGGACTACGCCGGAATGACGCGCCGGAATGACGAAAAGGGCGCCGGAATGACTCCTAACCCTCACCCCAGTGAAAACCTAGGTCGGCGTGATCGGGCGCGCCCAGCGCAATTGCAGGGGCTCCATCCAGAGTCGGCCGGATCGATTGAGCGCTTCGACCAGCTGGGCCAGGGTCTGGGCGAGGATGAAACCTACAAGGGGATGGGTCCCGCCTTTTGGGGTGTGCAGCTGATCCAGGGTCCGGGCATGGCGATCCTCGAGGAACGGCTGGAGCGGATCCAAGGCGACCCCAGCCTGCTGATCCGCAATCAATTTCGGCTTGAGGAGCAACGTCTAACCCCAGGTGCCACTGGTCAGTGGGTGGAGACCCGGCCATGGTGAACCCAGCGGGATGCAGGCAATCAGTCTATAGAACCGCAGGAGATGCCATGCGCCTCCTAGTCTTGGCGATCTGTTTGGCTGCGGCAGCAGCCGGCGGTGCCCAGCCCGATCGCGGTCTGGCGCAGAATCAACCGCCGAGCTGGAGACAGTCCGAACAGCCAAATGTCCCTTGGCCCGATCAGGGCAGCTGGGCATATCCGACCGATCCTTCCCCCTGGATAGCCCCCGGCTGGCCGGGGGCGGAGGCCCCGCCTTTCCTGGGTCAGCCGACCCGGGGCGGAGGCCCCTCAAGCCAAGCCCCAATCATTCCTTGGGATCAGGCCCCAGGATCCAGCTGGCCGACAAATCCCGATCGGCCTGCGGGGCCAGTCTGGGGCCCGCGACAGTTCGGGCCCTGGAGCCCTGATTCGCCTGCCACCCAGCCCCGCGGCATGCAACCTCCCTACCCCATTCAGCCGCCTGCTGTCCCCGCGAGGCCCAATTGGCCGGGGATGACCCCAGGTTGGCAAAGACCCGATCCCATGCCCAGCGGCCCGCGCACCCAACAGCCTATCCCATTCCAGACAGCGGCCTGGACCCCAAGGCTTGAATGGTCGCTTGAGACTAGAGATCCCTATCTGCAACAGCCGGTCCTGTTGCGCCTGGAGGTGACCAGCAGCGATGACCCCGGGACCCCAAACCTGGAGCTACCGACCACAGACGATGCCCTGCTCAAAATCCTCAGTGGTCCAACCAGCGCCATCCGATTTGACCAGGGTCAGCAGCGGATCAGTCAGCGCTTTATCCTAAGCCTGACCCCCTTGCGCACCGGCGATCTGACGATCCCGCCGCTGAGGATCAGGGGGAGCCTGGGATTTGGCCAGGGCTATGAGCTTGCAACCGACCCGATCCGCTTACAGGTGCGCCCGCCCATGCCCTCGGTGCGCCCTTGGCTGCCGCTCAAATCCTTAACCATCAGCGCGCGACTTGACCCTGAAGGGCCGCTGACACCTGGTCAGCCGGTGAGTCTGGCGCTCGAGCTCAAGGCGACTGGGGGAACGGCCATCCAGCTCCCCACCCTTGAAAAACAGCTGACCGCAGCGAACCTGCGGATCTATCGCGAGCAGACCCTAACCGATGCCAAGCTGTCGGCAGACGGGGCAGAGCTGATCGCCACCCGGATCGAGTATTACACCCTGGTCCCCCAGGCTGCCGGCCGTCTGACCCTGCCTGAGATCAGCATCGCCTGGTGGAATACCGAACGCGGGGTCCGCGAGGTCGCGCGTCTGCCTCCCCTGACCCTGGAGGCGCGCGGCGGCCTCGTGCATCAGGCGCTGACCTGGCTGGCCACCGCTACCGGCAAACTCTGGCTGCCCTTTGCCCTGATCCTATTGGTGCTCGGCAGTTACTGGGTCGGGGCGCGGTATCGGGGGCGCCTGCCGGCCTTGGGAGGCGATCTCATCCGTTTGACCCTGGGGGCAATCAGCTGGGGAGGGGGACGGATTGCCCGCTGGCTCAAACCCCTGGGGCGCGCCCTGGACCCGGCGCTCTGGGTGGGCTGGGTCCATTCCCTAAGCCTCAGGTTATTGCCCACTGAGCAACGCCTCATCCGCCACCTGCGGCATGCTGCTCGGGCCAGGACCCCGGAGGACTGGTACCGGCGTCTTGCCCAAGCGGGCCTTGCAGAACCAGGCGAACTCACCCGATCGGGCCTGCTTGCGCGTATCCTGAACACCCGCCCCCAGGCCGATCCTCAGGCGCTCGCGCGCCTGCTCAGTCAACTGGATGCGGCCGTCTACGGGCGGGCGCCGCTCGACTTCGCCCAATGGAAACGCGACTGGCGCCGTCAATTGCGCGGTGGCCTCAAAGCCCCGCTCGGTGGCAGGGGTCAGTGGCTAAGACGCGCAGGACTGCCGCCGCTCAATCCGCAGGTGGGCCTTTGAGCAACGTCACCCCGGTGAAAACCGGGGCGAGCGGCCAATCAAGATGCCTTGCACCAAAACCCGATCTAGGCAGTGCCCCTTCCCCGTACCAGCCTGTAGATCAACCAGGTAAGCCCGATGGTTGCCCCGCCGCTGAGCACGACCAGAGGGCGTTCCTGGATGGCATGGAGGATCATCCAGGCCATGAGCAGGATAAAGGCGATGGGGGTCAACGGATGGCCCCAGGTCCGATAGGGGCGCTGAAGGTCCGGTTCGCGCCTGCGCAATACAAAAACCCCGGCGACGGTCAGGGCGGCAAAGAGCGAAAGGATCAGGCCGGCATAGCTGACCAGCGACTCAAAGGTCGAGGTAAGCAGCATCACCAGCGCAAGCACGGATTGCAGGGCGATAGCGAGCACGGGTCCGCCGCCATATCGCCGCCGCGCAAGCATAGCGATTGCGGGATAGTCATGCCCCATTGCCTCATAGACCCTTGGGCCAGTCATTACCAGGGCGCCGACCATCGAGACCAGTCCTAGGGCAATAAGACCGCTTAATAGCCTGCCGCCGGTTTCGCCAAAGAGATGGCTTGCTGCGACATGCCCGAACCGCTCATTGGCGACAGCCAGTTGGTCAGCCGGTGCTGCGGTCAGAAAGACCCCATTGACGCCGAGATACAGGGCAGTCACGACCAGGGTGCCGGTCAATAGTGCAACCGGCAGCCAGCGCCCTGGATTTCGTACCTCGCCTGCAACATAGGCCGCTGCATTCCAGCCGCTATAGGCATAGGAGATATAGATCAGCCCCACGGCAAAGGCTGGCGACAAGACGGCCTGGGCCAGAGAGGGTTCGCCATCGCCGAGCAGACATTCCGGACTGCCTGACCAAAGGCCGCCGAGGATCAACAACAGGAGTAAAAGGATCTTGAGCAGGGTAAACAGGTCCTGAAGCCGGCTACCGGTCTCAAGACGCACGGCATGTTGGATGGATGCTGCCAGGATCAGGACTATCCCGCTAAGGGTAGGCGGTAATAGCGGCATGCCTAGAGCAAGATTCAGATATTCGCCAAAGGCCAGGGCACTAGCAGCAATGGGTGCGGCAAAGCCAACCACCAATGATACAACACCTGCGACAAAGCCGAGCGCTGGATGATAGATTCGCTTGAGCAATTGATATTCGCCGCCATTATGCGGCAGGGCTGCCACCAGCTCGGCATAGGCGAGCGCCCCACAGCCCGAGGCCAATCCCCCGATCAACCAGGCCAAGAGCACAGCCGGCTTCGACCCCAGGTCGCGCAAGAGGAATCCGCTGGTGGTAAAGACCCCAGTGCCGATCATGGTTGCGACCACCAACAGGGTTGCGGTCTGCGGTTGGAGATGCTGGGGGGGATGTGACATGGTTGTCTGACACCTGAGTAAACTAGGGATTGCACTAACTTGAGATGAGGCGCCAAGCAGGATTCAAACACCAGGGTAGCAGCCGATCCAGCCTTCCAGCTGATCCCTCAGGCCTTCGGCTGGCTAAGTAGACCCTGGATCCTAACCTGAATCGATCTTGGAGGTCTCGGTGACCGTAGGCGCTGGGCTGTCCGGCGATGCCGATGATCGCGGTCACTCAATGGATTGGCCGAGTCTCAGGCGCATCCCCTGGCCACAGCCGAAGGGCAGGAACTCGCCGGTATGGCGCTTGCCAATGGCAACTGCATCCAAGCGGCGGTTATGCAACTTTTCCTCAAAGGTCAATGGCCGGCCATTTTGGGCCGGGCGAGATGCGCTGTTTTAATCCTGGGTCTTCTGCAAACTTGGATAGGGGTATGCTGTTATCCTGGCCGACCTGGATCATCCATCTCTTGAGCGTGAGCGAATGGGCGGTAGCGATCGCGCTTTTTTGGCGCTATGGATCCCTACTCCAACGCGCTGAGCTCATGCGCTTTGCCGCTGCCATGACCCCGCATCTCGCTGCAGGCCTTTCGATCCTGGTCTTTCATCTCACCGGCGATCATTGGGACGGATTGCTTGATGGCGCGCGCCTTTTGAACCTCATCGGTAGCCTGGCGCTGCTTGCTGCAACCCTCTCGATGTTGCCGGCGCTTCAACGCTTGTGGCCTTGGGTGTGGGGGATCTTGCCCTTGGGTCTGGGTTGGGCCTTGGTCTCCCATTGGCCGCCGTTTGGCGAGGGGAGTTTGGCGATCCTGCGCCTTGTCAATCTGGCCTATCTCCTGTTTTTGCTCGGTCTGCTCGGGGTCTATTGCACCGATCGGCGGTTGTTTTCGCCAATCTCTATCGCCGGCTTTTGGTTTCTCTTGGTCTTTGTAGCGGTCACGATCGCAGCAACCCATCTTGCGACCGCGCGCTGGGGTCTGCCGAGCCTGGCGCATGCCGATCCCCTGCATGGTTTCAGCGAATCCTTTCTATCCATCGCCAATTTCTTGGTCGCTTGGGGTGCCTATCGGCGGCTCAAAGAGGCCCAGGCAGTGACTCGTTGATCCACCACCACTCAGCCTGGCGTTCTGGGTGATGGCAATCGGGCATAACCTGGGGGCATTAGGTGGGTGGCACAGGGCCTTGGTCGCCCGGGGCGCACCTGGGCCTGGGTGTCCTTGCATTTCAGGCGAGCAGAGGATCGAGGACACCTCCTGGTCCATCCCTCCCCGTGATTCCTGGGCTGTCATTGGCCATCTGCATCACACCGGCGCAAGCCGGAACGGAATCCAGTTAAGGCATCATTCCAGCCTAGGAACCTTATCCCAGTGAAAACCGGGGCTAGAACTGAATCCAGAACCGTCCGCAGCGCAAAATAGGCCTCTTAGACCCCGCCCTGCGTCCGGGAGCCTCGGCCTTCACCTGGATGAGGTCGTTTCCATCGAGGTGATGGTTCTGGGCTGTGTGCCAGGCTACAGCGCTGTTCCCAGTATTCCAGCACCAGCCGGGGTCCGGAGGAGCCAGGCGGTGCCGGAATGACCAAGTCCTCTCGGCCATCGCAGTTGGAGCCATGCCCAACTGGAGGGATTCAGAGGATTTATTTAGGCTGGACAGTGATTGAAACGAGGGTTAGCGCTGAGGCTGGCTTAGGGGGATGGCGCCAAGGGGTGTTTATTTTCCGATGCAAAAACCCGCAAAGATCCGATCCAAAAGATCCTCGGGGCCAAACTCACCGGTGATCTCACTGAGTGCGTGTTGAGCGCAGCGCAACTCCTCAGCAACTAGCTCAGCGCCAAGTTCCTCAGCGAGCTGGACAGACGCAGCCGCCAGTGACTCTCTGGCACGTCTTAGGGCATCGAGATGCCGGCGCCTTGCGCTGAATGCGCCCTCCGGCTGGGGGCTGAGGCCGGCCAGATGCTTGATCTGCCTTTTCAACAGATCCAAACCTGCGCCCGTTTTGGCTGAGAGCGCGATCTCGATCTGGTCACTCTCTGTCCTGCTCCCGGCAGACTCACCCAGGAGATCGATCTTGTTGCGAACGCGCAGGATAGGGAGGCCTTGGGGAAGTCCTGCGCGGCTTCCTTCATCCAGACCGCAGGTTGCATCATAGACCCAGAGGACCAGATCCGCCTGTTGCACAGCCTCCTGGGCACGGCGAACGCCCTCCTGCTCCACCGGATCCTGGGTCTGTCTTAGGCCTGCCGTATCGATGATCCGGATGGGAAGCCCCTCGATCTGGAGATCGAAGCGCAGTAGATCTCTGGTTGTGCCTGGGATATCGGTGACGATGGCAGCATCCGAGCCACACAAGGCATTGAGCAGGCTGGATTTGCCGACATTTGGGGCACCGGCGATCACAATGGTCAAACCCTCGCGGATCCGTTGACCTTCCTGGGCCTCAGCACACAGTCGGTCGAGTTGCGTAAGGAGCGCGGCAAGCCTGGTGGCGATATAGGCCTTTTCATCCAGGAGATCGAGATCCTCGTCGGGAAAATCCAGGCTGGCCTCTAGATAGACCCGAAGCTCGATCAAGCCCTCGACGAGCTCATGGATGCGCCGAGAAAAGACCCCCTGGAGGCTGCGTGCAGCCAGCCTGGCTGCCAGCGCCGTCGAGGACTCAATGAGATCAGCGACGGCCTCGGCCTGGGCCAGGTCTAGCTTGCCATTCAAAAAGGCACGCTCGGTAAACTCGCCGGGTCTCGCGAGACGCGCGCCAAGCTCGAGACAGCGGTGCAACAAGAGATCCATGACCACAGGTCCCCCATGTCCATGGAGCTCGAGCACGTCCTCGCCGGTGTATGAACGCGGGGCAGGGAAATACAGCGCCAACCCCTGGTCGATCAGGTTGCCATCGTGAGCACGGAATGCGCTAAAGGTCGCATAACGGGGTTTGGGAACTCGCCCGAGGATGGCCAAGGCGATCTCACGGACACCAAGCCCGCTGACCCGGACGATACCCACGCCGCCCATCCCAGGCGGCGTGGCGACCGCGGCGATCGTATCGCCAGACCCAAGCCGCATTGATCAATGCCGGCGTTTGGCCAGCTCGCGCTCGATATCGCGGGTGATCTTCCACTGCTGGGCGATCGACAGCAGGTTATTGACCGTCCAATACAACACCAACCCAGAGGGGAAGAAGGCAAAGAACACGGTAAAGATCACCGGCATCGCCATAAAGATCTTGGCCTGGATCGGATCGGGCGGCGGGGGATTGAGCCTCTGCTGCACGAACATGGAGACCCCCATAATCAGCGGCAGGATGTAATAGGGATCGGGTGCCGAGAGATTATTGAGCCATAACATAAAGGGGGCCTGGCGCATCTCGACGCTTTCGAGTAATACCCAATAAAGCGCGATAAAGACGGGGATTTGGACCAGGATCGGCAAACAGCCGCCCAGGGGATTGATCTTTTCCGTTTGATAAAGCCTCATCATCTCCTGATTGAAGCGCTGCTTGTCATCCCCATAGCGATCCTTGAGCGCCTGGATCCGCGGCATGACCTGACGTAGATGGGCCATCGAGCGATAGCTGGATTCAGACAGCTTATAGAAGGCCAGCTTGATCAGGATGGTCATGATGATGATCGCCCAGCCCCAGTTGCCGACGACGAGATGGATCCAGCTTAATAGCCAAAAGATCGGTTTAGCGATCACGGTGAGCCAGCCATAATCCACAACCAGATCGAGCCCGGGTGCAATCCTTTCTAAGGTATTTTGGAGCTTTGGCCCAATGAAGAGCCGATCGGTAAAACTATGGGTTGCACCGGGCGCAATGGTCAGCAGGGGGGAATACTTACCGATGAGATAACGCCCACTGCTCAAGGCCTTGGTGTAAAAGGTCTCTTGGACACCGCGCGGCGGAATCCAAGCCGCCAAGAAATAATGCTGCATCATGGCAATCCAGCCATCAGTCACTGGGCGCTCGAGCTTAGATTTGGGGATATCCTCAAGCTTGAGCTTTTTATATTTATCCTCTGGGCTGTAATAAACGGCGCCAGTGAAGGTACTGATAAAACGGGTTTCGTTGGGATCGTGATACTCGGTGCGCTGAAGCTGGTGATAGGCGCGGGCAGTGACTGGGGAGGCGCCTTGGTTTTCGAGGACCTGGCGGACCTCGATCAGATAGCTACCCCGGCTTAGGGTGTAGATCTTTTTAACGACCAGGCCGGCACCATTTGTCCACTCAAGCACGATCTCTAGCCGGTCGGCTCCAGGTTGCAGCACATACTGTCTTTGACTGGCGGTAAACAGCGCGTCATGGGTGGGTAGCTGATCCCCGATCAAGCCAGATTGAACGATGAATAGATTGGGCGGGGTGGCTTTGAGGAGCTGAAATCTTTCCTCGGGGCGATCAGGAGTGACGGCATAGTCGAGCAGCCAAGCATTAGCGATGGTTCCGCCACGCAGAGAGATCTCCAGGCGCAAGACATCAGTTTCAACCCGAATCAGCTCGACCTCGGCCAAGAGGGTCTCGCTGGGGGTTGCCGAGACAGCCGGAAGCTCGGCAGTGGGCAACTGAGTCTCTGGGCCCTGGGTTTGTTGCTGAGCGACCGGCATTGGGGCAGGACGGCCATAGTCCTGCATCCAGGACTCGTACAGCAAAAACAGCACTGCCGCGAGCGCAATGAATAGGATCAAACGTTGGTTATCCATGGATCATGGTCTGCCTTTTCTCAGGGACTGGATCAACCCCGCCCGGATGCCAGGGGTGACAACGCAAGAGACGACGCAGGGCCAGATAAACCCCATAGCCGGCGCCGTGGACCTGGATGGCCTCAACCGCATACTGCGAACAAGTAGGATAGAAACGGCAACGCGGGCCGAGCAGAGGGCTGATGAAATATTGGTAAAACCGGATCAAACCGATCAAGATGCGACGCATGGGGATCTCAGGATGCGTTTCCAGGCCTGCTCCAGGTTGGCAAGCAACCGCTGATTGGGTTCATCTGTCGCACCCCGGCTGCAAAGCACGACGATATCCACCGCCGGCAAGAATACGCGGGCTCGGCGAAAGCTTTCGCGAACCAGGCGCTTGAGCCGATTGCGATCGACCGCGCGGCGGGCGCATTTGCGCGAAATGGCCAGACCAAGCCGCGCATGTTCTAGGCCATTGGGTCGGAAAATGACCACAAAGCCTTGACAAGGCGCCCGCTGCCCCTCCGCAAAGATTTGCTGAAATTGGCGCGCCCTGGTCAGGCGGAAACAGCGCCTGAAGGTTTGACGAGCGGCGCCGGATGAGCGGCCGGTGTTCAGGGGATCAGACGGGCGCGACCCTTGGCGCGTCGAGCATTTAAGACCTTGCGGCCATGGCGGGTGGACATGCGCGCGCGAAACCCATGGGTGCGAGCTCGCTTGATGCGGCTAGGCTGATAGGTGCGTTTCATAAGGAAAGCTCCGAGAAACCGAGGATTGGGCCAGATAGCAAGCTAACTTTATAAAAGCGCTCCAGTCTATGCCATTGGCCATCTGCAAGTCAATGGCATGCCCGCCTTTGACTCACATCGGCACCATGATGGATAAGTTGAATAGGGGGCGTTAAACTGAAATCTTATAAAGATCCATCATCCCCAGCGAATCCGCCTATGCGATATCCTGGGCAGGCACTGATCCCAGATGGTTTTGGAGATAGATCCGCACCCCGGCTGACGCCGGGATGACCAGGCAGAGGTTTTTCGAGGTTTCCCCTCATTGGTTGGACAGAGCAATTTTGATCCTTGTTTAGGCATGGGTAGGGTCTCAAAGATCACCGACTCGAACCAGAAGCGTGATCATGCTGCGGTCTTGTGGGCGCAATGCGTCAATCAGCTCAAGGCCGAACTGACCTCAGCCGAGTTTAATACCTGGATCCTGCCCCTGCAGGCGCGGCTAGAGGGTTCAGTGCTGAGGCTTTTAGCGCCCAACCGTTTTGTGCTCGATTGGACGCGTACTCACTATAGCGAGCGTTTGCGCGAGCTAAGCCAGCGTTATAGCCAGGGAGCGATATCAGAGATCCAGTTTGAGATCGGCGGATTTGAGCGGCGGGCGAGTGAGCGCGTCCCTGACGGCCAAACCCTATCAAGTGAGGCTGACCTGGCAGCGCGCCGGGCAGCTGCCAACCTCAATGCCGATTTTTCATTTGAGACCTTTGTTGAGGGTAAATCCAATCAATTGGCGCGTGCCGCCTCGATCCAGATCGCCCGCAATCCAGGTACCACCTATAACCCCCTGTTCATTTACGGAGGGGTCGGTCTGGGCAAGACCCACCTAATGCATGCCGTGGGCAATCTGATCCTGGTCTCCCAACCTAAGGCGCGGGTCGTTTATCTCCATTCCGAGCGTTTTGTCGCCGAGATGATCAAGGCGCTCCAACATAATCGGATTGAGGAATTCAAAAGGACCTATCGTTCGGTCAATGCGCTTTTGATCGACGATGTCCAATTCTTTGCCGGTAAGGAACGTTCCCAAGAGGAGTTTTTTCATACCTTCAATGCACTCCTCGAATCGCGCCAGCAGATTGTGCTCTCGAGCGACCGCTTTCCCAAAGAGGTGCCTGGGGTTGAGGAACGCCTGCGCTCGCGTTTCGGCTGGGGGCTGACGGTTGCGATCGATCCACCGGACCTCGAGACCAGTGTCGCCATCCTCCATGCCAAGGCCAGCTTACTCAAGGTCAATCTGCCCGAGGATGTGGCCTTTTTTATCGCCAGGTATATCCGCTCTAATATCCGCGAGCTCGAGGGGGCATTGCGCCGTCTGGTGGCCAATACCCATTTTACTGGACGACCGATCACCCTAGATTTCGCCAAACAGGTGCTGCGCGATGTTTTGGTTGCTCAAGACCGGCAGATCAGCATCGAAAACATTCAGCGAACGGTTGCCGAGTACTACAGGTTACGCCCAGTCGATCTACTCTCGGCCAAACGCAGCCGGGTGTTGGCACGTCCGCGTCAGATCGCCATGGCGCTCGCCAAGGAATTGACCCGCTACAGCCTTCCTGAAATCGGTCAGGCCTTCGGCGGGCGCGATCACACCACGGTCCTGCACGCGACCCGTAAGGTCAAGGAGCTTCGTGACAGCGACCCTAAGATTGCCGAAGACTATCATAATCTCTTACGTCTTCTGACCTTTTAGCCCCTCATCAGGCCCTAAATCAGGCATGCTTGAGACCGTCCTTAGATCCTATTGTTTGCAGACAGGGAGCCCTTAATGGAATTCTTCGTCAACCGCGAGGTGATCCTGCCTGCCCTGAATCGGGTCATTGGCATCGTCGAGCGCCGGAAGACCCTGCCGATTCTGGGCAATCTAGCGGTTGTTGCCGCTGGGAACCATATCCTGTTGACCGCCTCGGATATGGACATCGAGATCAAGACCCGGTGCATGGCAGAGGTCGCCGAGCTGGGCGGGACGACCGTCCCAGCCCGTAAGCTCTATGATATCTGCCGTAGCCTCGGCGAGGGCACTGAGATCCGGCTCAAGATCACCAATGATAGATGCACGCTGACCGCGGGGCGTTCGCGCTTTATCCTCGGTACCCTGCCGGTGCAGGATTATCCGCACCTGGAGACTGGGTCGGCTGAGTGGCGCCTGTCTCTGCCGGAGCAGACTATTCGGCGGATGATCGAGAAGACCGCCTTCGCCATGGCCCAGCAGGACGTCCGGTATTATCTCAACGGCCTACTGTGGGATCTTAGGGATGGGGTCCTCGTTGCAGTCGCCACCGATGGTCACCGGCTAGCCAAGTATGTTGCTGCGCTTGAGACAGCGCCCGGTCAAAGTGGTCAGGCGATCCTCCCTTATAAGGCTGTGCTGGAACTCAAACGCCTGCTCAAAGGCCAGGCAACCCCGGCCGAGATTGCCCTGACTGAGCGTTATCTCCAGGTGGTCACTGCCGAGCTAACCATGACCGCTAAGCTCATCGACGGGCGCTTTCCCGATTATGAGCGGGTGATCCCGCCCATTGCCGAACAGCCGGCGCTGGCGCAGGTTGAGCCGCTCAGGCACGCCCTCTCCCGCGCTGCGATCCTCACCAATGACAAATATCGCGCTGTTCTTTTGACGTTTACCCCTGGGCTGCTCAAGATCACTGCGACCAATCCAGAGCAGGAAGAGGCCGAGGAGGAGGTCGAGATCGACTATGCCGGTGAATCTACCGCCATCGGATTCAATGTGGCCTATCTCCTGGATGTCTTGAATGCGCTAGATACCGAGACCGTCGCTATCCAGATCCAGGACGCCAACAGCCCATCGTTGTGGCGCGGGCAGGGATGTGAGCACGAGACCTATGTCATCATGCCGATGCGGCTATAGATAGCGAATGCGCAGGATGTTCCACGTGGAACAGACCGCCGCCTTAAGCCAATCTGGTTTATACCATCTCGAGATCGAATCGCTGCGTAACCTTAGGGCCTTAAGGCTTGATATTCAAACGCCAGTGACCTTGGTTACAGGCCCCAATGGGAGCGGCAAGACCACCCTCTTGGAGGCTATCTATCTTCTGGCGCGCGGGCGTAGCTTCCGCGGGTCCAAGGCTGGGCCGCTGATCACGCGCGGCGCCACCCAGGCCCGTATCGAGGCCTTGTATCGATCATCCAGCCGCCCCCCGATCCGGATCCGTTATCTCAGAGATCACACCGGATCAATCCGCGAGATCCATCCACCCGCTGGACCAGCTGAGCGACCGCCCTTTCAGGTCAAACTGATCGGCGAAAACGCCCAATTGCTTGTTGAGGGTGAACCTGGCCTGCGCCGCCGTTTTCTCGATTGGAACCTGTTATACGCCCAGCCCCACCTTGCCCAGATCCATCATGATTTTAACCGCGTCCTGCTGCAACGTAATGCAGCGCTGCGCGCTGGTCGCAATCAACAGCAGCCATGGGACCGGGTCTTTATCGAGCTGGGCGAGATCCTGGATCAGCAGCGCGCTCGTTTTCATAGGGCGTGGCAATCCGAGTTTAGACGCATAAGCGCTGCCTACCCATTCTTACAGGATGCGGATCTCTGTTATAAGCGCGGCTGGCCTGAGCATCGCCCCCTTGGCGACATGCTGCGGGCCGTCGCCGAACAGGAACAGATGCATGGCCATACCCTGGTTGGGCCTACCCGCGCCGACTGTTGGGTTAGACCGGCAAACGGACAGACCAGCTTTTCACGGGGCCAAGCCAAGGTAGTGGTTGCGCTCCTCCAGCTTGCTGCCGAACGCGTCCATCAGACGCAGGGCTGCCCACCTGCACTTTGGCTAGTTGATGACCTCGAGGCCGAGTTGGACAACGCGCTGGCCAGACGCTTGTGGGCGGACATCCGAGCAGTAGGGGGTCAGGTCATTGTGACCCGGATCGGCCAAAGGGATAACCTAGGGATCTTCGGGCAAGACCCCGCTGTTTCACTCATCCAGCTGACAGGGTCTGAGCAGGTTGGCAGGGAGGTGCCTGTTTCCTGTGAAACATCCCCAATCCATCACATCCATTGAGTGCAATCGCCAATGTGCCAACCGGCCCAGGTCGGGGATCTCAACCCCGGCCAATCTCTCGGGTCCTAAAGCTATCGGCAGGCCGCCTGGCTCATCGACCACTCTGAACCTCTAGCAGGCAAGCGAGTGACGGATCGGTATCCCAAGGGACTTCCCAGCGGGATAAGCAGGACTTAGATCTCGAAATACCGGCGGATGCGCCCCTCGAGCAAGGCGCGCGCAGTATCCTCATCGCACTTTTTCAGCTGCGCATAGATCTCACCGGCTAGCGGCCGGAAGGCGGCCATTACCCTGGGGTCGAAATGGCGACCGGTGTCGCGCTCCAGGATCGCCATCGTCTGCGCTAATGGAAGGGGTTGTTTGTAGGGCCGCTTCGAGGTGAGCGCATCGAAGACGTCGGCCACTGCGAAGATGCGCGCCGCAAGCGGAATCGCCTCGCCGGCAAGCCCGCGCGGATAGCCACTACCATCCCACTTTTCGTGATGGGCGGCGACAATCTCCTGGGCGCCATGCAGCCAACCCATGCCCCTGACGATCTCCTCACCTTGAGCGACATGGGTGCGCATGATGGCCATTTCTTCGTCGGTAAGAGAGCCGGGCTTGCGCAGGATCGCATCAGGGATGCCGAGCTTGCCGACATCGTGCAGAAAGCTGCCGAGGATCAGGGCCTCCATCGCGGACCCCGAAAGCCCCAGTGTCTCGCCGATGCGCGCGGCAATCCAAGCGACCCGGTAATTATGCGCTCCGGTATCCGAATCGCGCTTGGCGATCGCGCGGCCCAAGGACTCCATCATCGAGATGTGCGAATTGAGCACCTCGCGCGCCTTTTTTTCATTGTCGACGGATAGATGCAAGACAACCGGGTAGATGGCGAGCCCGCACAGGAGCGAGGCGAAACCAGCGATCAGCGCAGCGATAAAGGCGCTTTCGGTTATCTCTGCGTGCTGCCAATCGGGTACTAGGCGCATGCCCTCAAAATACCCACTGAGCGGGCCGCTGCGATCTTCGAGCCCAGCAAAAAGCGGCACGAAGACCCGGAGCACCCAACGTCCATCCGCCAGGAAAAGGCTTTCGTAGGAGGGCTGCGTATAACTTGGCCGACCGTGTTTCGGAAGCACGCCTCCGACTGCTTCACCGACAGCGGTCATCGCCTCGGCGAGCTTCTCGCCGTTGGGGTCATAGATCTCGGCAATATCGAACAGCCCACCGACGATGTGGGAAGCAGCCTCGAGGGCGTGGGTCCGGGCCTCGGGTCCAGAAAGATCCAGGGCGTTAAAGTGATGCAATAGACGTCTGGATTCCTCCATCGCCAAGGCAACAATGCCCTCCTCGGCGCGCTCGTGCGCCACCCACCAGGCCAGGGGGCTTGCTAGGCCAGCAAGCACCAGGCTCACTGCAGCGATACGGTGCGCGGCGCGGCGGCGAAATAGATTCATCGCCCGGCTTGCACCTGAAGAGGATACGCCCTGTCCAACCTCGCTGCCATCTATCTGAGTCGTTTGGCGCAAGGGATAGGGTATGACGACCGAGGGAAAATGCCTTGCTTGGTGCATGTGAAACAAGGGTCTCTTGCCGGACGCATCTGTTCCACGTGAAACATTTAGAGTCTGCCTCCATTCCCCATCCCTTGTTCCACGTGGAACATGTTGGTTCTCTAAACAACACCTCGGGGCGGGCCTCAATCCCTTTCCCAGGGCCCATAACCCGGGATCTTCACCCGATCCTCATCGTAATCCCCTTTGTTTGCATCGACATGGCAGCGGTCGCATTGGCTAAAGCTCCTGACCTCTGGATTATCGACGACTAGACGCGGCGGGATCTCGTCATGCTTGCGGATAAAATAGACTGTCTTGGTGATCCGCGGCAACTCACCCGCAGGCTGATCGATCGGGTGAAAGGCAGCAAAGGCGCGCTCGCGGGTCCGCTTGGACTGATCGGCTGCGTGGGCAATGAGATAGGCCTCAAGCGCAGCGCGCGTCTCCTCAGGCAGGCTGGCATCATCGCCATAGTGGGCAGCCAAGGATTCTGCGGTCATGATCCGGCGCCAGGAGTCGGCAGTCAGCAATCCAGGCGGATAGGCCAGATGGCAAGAGCCACATTCCTTGAGATATCCAGGGTCCTTCGCCGGCGCGATATTGGATTGGATCAACGAGCGCTCATCGCGGTCTTTAGAGCGTTCCTTGCGCTCGTCGCCATCCTCATCGCTTAAGGCAATCCCCAATGACCCCAGTCCAAGCACTAGGGCGGTTGCGGCTGAGAGAATCATGGTTCGATTCATGATTAGATCCTCTATGGTTATTGAGTTTGGATATAGGCTAGAAAATCCGCCTTCTCAGCTGGGGTGCATTCGCGCCCGAGCGTCCAACGGCAATTGCGGGCAAACCATTTCTCGACCTTTTCCGGGTCCTTTAGACGCTGGGGATTGACCGAGGGGGCCATGGGTTCGATCACCTTGCCGGTGTTGACCTGGCGTCCAGGCTGCTTGAGATCACGTCCATGACAGGTGGCACAGCTGCGCGCTGGCGAGCCATCGGCCTGGGGATGTTCTTGGACCCAGGCGGCCTCGCCTGCTTTAGGATCGCCTGCAGCCCAGGATGGGCTCGCATAGACCAATATCCCTAGAACAGCGAACTGGATAAAACCGCGTTTCATTGTGATCAACCCTTTTTGTAACCGCTGATCATGGCAGCGATGAGGTTTTCGCGATGGATGAGGCTTGAGACAATGACCCCGAGTAGATGAATGGCGATTAGGCCGAGGGTGAAATTGGCCAATGCCTCATGGACCTCCTCTAGGCCCTCGCCCCATGCCTCGGGAAATCCCCGCATCAGTCCGGCCAAGGGTCCGGCAAACTCTTCAGCGCCATAGAGGGCAAGACCGCTTAAGCCGGTGGCAGTGAGGCTGAGTAACAACAGCAAGATCATCGCCCCGCCGGCTGGGTTATGACCCAGATACCGCGGCGCCTTGCCCTGGAGGATGCCCTGGAGATACCCCAGGATGGTGCGCGGGCCGCGCACAAAGTCGCTGAAACGCGCATAGCGGGTTCCGATCAGGCCCCAGATGACCCGGATGCCGATCAGAGCAAGCACCAGATAACCGGCCCATACGTGTAGATCCAGGATCTCTTCCTCGGTGAGATAGGCGGTGGCAAAGGCCGCAACCAGCGACCAATGAAAGGCGCGCACTAGGGGATCCCAAACGCGGATCCGGGTGGCGAGTGGATCTGGATGGGCGTCCTGGAGACTCATTGAGACAGGGTTTGACATACTCGGTTCCTCCCGGGGATGGATACGATGACCTATAGAGACTCTGGGTTCTGGACCGCCGTCCCGGATGACGGCTCAGCCAGAGGCCCATTCATTAGATCAAGGGCGGTCAAAACCACGGCCGCACTGATCCTTGGCTACGGATAGCCTAGGCCAGGACTGCTGAACATCGCCTGAACGAGCCTGTCAGGGTTTTGTCAGGTAACATGTCGCACAATGACCGGGAGTAGATCGATGGAGGGCTTCTCCAATGTACCCGCTGCGACTGGCTTGGATCCTGAGTCTGGTCAGCAGTTTGAGCCTGGCCCATGACTACCCCGACCGACCGCGGAATCACGATCACGAGGAGGCACGCGTTGCCCGAACGCGCGGCGAGATCCGTCCGATCGCCGAGATCCTGCATCAGGTCAATGCCCGGTTTCCCGGCCAACTGCTCGATGTCGAGCTCAAAAACGGCAAAAAGGGTCACCCCTGGGTCTATGAACTCAAACTGCTGACGCCCCATGGACGACGGCTAGAGCTTGCGGTAGACGCCCGAGATGGGCGGATTCTCGAGTGGGAGGATGAGGACTGATGCGGGTCTTGGTCGTTGAGGATGATGAAAGGGTCGCAGAAACAGTCAAGCAGGCATTGAGTGCAGCTGGATTCGTCGTTGAACAGGCCAGCGAGGGTCGAACGGCCTGGTTTTTAGGCGATACTGAACCCTATGCGGCGATTGTATTGGATCTCGGCCTGCCTGCGCTCGATGGTCTTGCAATCCTGCGCCGCTGGCGGGCCGCTGGACAGCGGGTGCCGGTATTGATCTTGAGCGCCCGCGGCGATTGGACCGAGCGGGTCGAAGGGATTGAGGCAGGGGCTGATGATTATCTCCCTAAGCCCTTTCGCGTCGAGGAACTGGTCGCGCGGGTACGGGCACTGATCCGCCGTGCTGCCGGTCAAGCGACCCCTATCTTGGTGCATGGCCCCTTTCGCCTCGACATCAGCCGGCAAATCCTGACCCGCGATGGCGTACCTATCCATCTTAGCCCTCAGGAATATCGGCTGGTCAGCTATTTGATGCAACATGCCGGCCGGGTGGTCTCCCAACAGGAGCTGACCGAACAGCTCTATGCCCAGGACTTCGAGCGCGATTCAAACACCATCGAGGTGCTGGTGGGCAGGATTCGGCGCAAGCTTGGCCCGGGATTGATCAAGACCCGGCGTGGATTTGGGTATGTGATCGACCATGATGAGTGATCGCCCGTGGCGCTCACTCAAGACCCGGCTAGGCTTTAGCGCCGCGGTTGCGATCGCCCTGGCCCTGTTGGTAGCAGGGCTAGGACTGACGAATCTCTTTGAGCATCATGTCGAGCGCCATCTCGGCATTGAACTGGAGAGCTGGCTCAACCAGCTGGCCGCTGTTGTTGAGATCGGGCCGAATCAAAGGGTCCAGCTTCGTCATAAGCCGCGCGAACCAGCCTTTAATCAACCCTTGGGCGGGTTATATTGGCAGATCGACCGCCCTGACCAGACCGCTGTCCTGCGCTCCCGCTCGCTATGGGACGAGGTCCTGGTCCTGCCTGCCAAGCCGCAGACTGTCTCCTCGATCCAGTTCAGCAGGCTACCAGGACCATCGGGTCAGACCTTATTGGTTCAGGCTCGGCGTATCCAGATCATCGCAGAGCGACGACCCATCGAGCTTTGGCTGATCGTCGCGCGCGATCGGGCGGAGATCGCCCAGGCACGCGCTCGGTTTGCAGCTGAGCAGAGTCCATATCTGTTCCTGATCGCCCTTTTACTCGCCATTGCCACCGGCGTGCAGATCCGGGTCGGCTTGGCGCCGCTTGAGAACCTAACAAAGGAGATCGAATCGATCCGCGCTGGCCGCGCCGTGCGCCTCACTGTTCAGGGCCCAACCGAGGTGCAACCCTTGATCAATGCACTCAATGACCTGCTCGCGGCGCGGGAGTGCGCCGTCGAACGGGCGCGCGCTTGGACGGCCGATCTGGCGCATGGGATCAAAACCCCCCTGAATGCCCTGGCAGCTGAGGCTGAGCGTCTGCGCCGCGCTGGCCACACCGAGATCGCCGACAATTTAGAGCAGCTTGCCGAGACCATGCGCCGGCGGGTGGAGCGGGAACTGATCCGCGCCCGGGTGCGTTCGGACCGCCTCCCCAGTGCTGCCCACGCCGACTTGGGTCATAGCCTTAAACGGATCCAGCAGGTATTGACGCGGACACCGGCTGGCGAGTGTCTGGTATGGCAAATCATCGTGCCGGATGGCATTCAGGTTGCCTTGATGCCAGAGGATCTAATCGAGCTTTTCGGCAACCTGCTTGAGAATGCCAGCAAATGGGCCCGCAGCCGGGTCGAGATACGAGCTCAACTGGGCCCAACTGAGGTCGCGCTCGAGGTCGCAGACGATGGTCCTGGCGTGGACGAGGCCCATTGGTTACGGCTTGGCGAACGAGGCTTAAGGCTTGATGAACAACAGTCCGGGTATGGCCTTGGTCTTGCCATCGTGCGCGATATCGTCGATGCCTATGGTGGAAGGCTTGCCTTTGGACGCGCTGAGTTGGGCGGTCTAAGCGTTCGGGTGAGTCTGCCCTTAGCCAAGTGACTGGTCACCCGACCAGGTCGCAACCTGTTTCATGTGGAACCTCTCAGCCCCCCGCCTAAGTCTATGGAATCGCCCCGCAACGATCCACCAGATTCCAAATAAAACCTGGGCCAAGCTGGTCGGATGCATTCATCCCGGTTCCACGTGAAACATGCAAGCTCAGTGCGCGGTTGATCATTCCCCCATCGCTGAGCTCTATTCTAGTTTCAGGTGGAAAATCCTGAACCCGCCCGCCCGGTCGCACGCGGACGGGCAAGGGCTGATGACGTATAATGCGCCAGCAACAACCCTGCTTGCTACCTGTCAGACCACACCCAATCCGGATTGCCAAAGCCCAATGACCTACGACTCAACCAACATCAAGATCCTGAGAGGACTGGATGCTGTCCGTAAACGTCCAGGCATGTATATCGGCGACACCGACGATGGCACAGGTCTGCATCATATGGTCTTCGAGCTGGTGGATAACTCGATCGACGAGGCGCTCGCCGGCTATTGCACCCAGATCAATGTGATTATCCACAGCGATGGTTCGGTCTCGGTGATCGATAATGGACGCGGCATCCCCGTTGACATCCATCCCGAGGAAAACCGCTCAAGCGCGGAGGTCATCATGACCGTACTCCATGCCGGCGGTAAGTTCGACAATAATTCATATAAGGTCTCGGGCGGATTGCATGGGGTGGGGGCCTCAGTCGTCAATGCGCTTTCCGAACATCTATATCTCAGGATCCGGCGCAATGGCCATCTCTATGAACAGGAATATCGCGATGGCGTCCCCCAATATCCATTAAGCGTCATCGGCCAGGCCAACGACACTGGAACCGAGATCCGTTTTTATCCGTCCCCCGAGATCTTTTCCAACCGGGCCTTCCATTACGACATCCTGGCCAAGCGTCTGCGCGAGCTCTCATTCCTGAATTCGGGGGTACGGATTACCCTCTCCGAGGAATCAACAGGGCGGCAGGATATCTTTGAATATAGCGGAGGGATTCGCGCCTTTGTCGAGTATCTCAATCAAAATAAGGAACCTCTGCATCCAACCGTCATCCATTTCAGCGCCGAGCGCCAGGGGATCGAGGTTAGGCTCGCCTTACAATGGAACAGCGGTTATCAAGAGACCATCTTTTGTTATACCAATACCATCCCGCAGAAGGATGGAGGGACTCATCTAGCCGGTTTCCGCGCTGCGCTCACCCGTACCCTCAATACCTATATCGAGCGCGAGGGTCTCGATAGAAATCAAAAGATCCGACCGATTGGCGATGACGCGCGCGAAGGCCTGACCGCAGTGCTCTCGGTCAAGGTACCAGATCCCAAATTCTCATCCCAGACCAAGGACAAGTTGGTTTCATCCGAGGTCAAACCAGTGGTCGAGGCCCTGGTCGCCGAGCATCTGACCACCTTTTTAGAGGAACAGCCCGCCGAGGCCCGGCTGATTGCCGGCAAGATGATCGAGGCAGCGCGGGCACGCGAGGCAGCGCGTAAGGCGCGCGAGATGACCCGGCGCAAGGGTGTGCTTGATGTGGCTGGTCTTCCCGGCAAGCTCGCTGACTGTCAAGAAAAAGACCCGGCCAAATCCGAGCTCTATCTCGTTGAGGGCGATTCGGCCGGCGGCTCAGCCAAACAGGGTCGCGATCGGCGTTTCCAAGCCATCCTGCCGCTCAAAGGCAAAATCCTCAATGTCGAAAAGGCGCGCTTTGATAAGATGCTTGCCTCGGCTGAGATCGGTGCCCTGATCACAGCGCTCGGCTGCGGGATCGGTCGCGAGGAATACAACCCGGATATGGTGCGTTATCATCGGGTGATCATCATGACCGACGCCGATGTCGATGGTGCCCATATCCGCACCCTGCTTTTGACCTTCTTTTACCGCCAGATGCCGGAATTGATCGAGCGCGGCTATCTCTATATCGCCCAACCGCCCTTGTACAAACTCAAGAAGGGCAAGCAGGAGGAATATCTGCTCGATGATGCCGCATTGAATGCCGCGCTGTTGCGGGTAGCACTCGATGGCGCCGAATTTCATGTCGCGCCAACTGCCTCGCCGCTTGCGGGTACGGCCTTAGAGACGCTTGCCCGCGATTATCAAATGGCCTCTAGCATCATCCAGCGACTTGGGGTCCGCTATGACCCTATATTCCTGGAGGAGCTGCTTCGCAGTCCTCCGGTCGATGACCAGATCCTGCGTAGCCGCGAGCGCCTGCTCGCGTGGTGTCAAGGGATCGAGTCTCAACTGAACGCTGCCGCTACCCTGAGCCGGCGTTATGTGGTTCGGCCTTACCAAGATCAGACGCTCGAGGTGCGCGGTATTGAGCTTGTCCGTTTGGTCCATGGTCTCTCAGAAACACGCTATATCCCAAACGAGTTTTTCCTGACCCTAGATTACGCCAAACTCCGTGACCTCGCCGCCAAGCTTGCCGGTCTGATTCAACCCGGCGCCTATGTGCGCCGCGGCGAGCGACGTCAGGAGATCAGCGATTTTGGTGAAGGTATCCGTTGGCTGCTCGCAGAGGCCCAGCGCGGCTATACCATCCAGCGTTATAAAGGATTAGGTGAGATGAACCCCGAGCAGCTCTGGGAGACGACCATGAACCCTGCAACCCGGCGTCTGCTGCGAGTCACAATTGAGGATGCAGTTGCTGCCGACCAGATCTTTACTACTCTAATGGGGGATCAGGTCGAGCCGCGACGAATATTCATTGAACACAATGCGCTAAATGTCAGCAATCTCGATATCTGACCAAGGGATCCAGAAGGGATAGGGGGCATCTCTCTGCCCATCGCAGTATCAGCGAGCCTGCGATCGAGCGGGCGTGCGATCTGGTTAAGTTTGGGGAGAGGCCCGCCGCAGTTACCCTGATCGGTACCCTCAGGATCGGTGAGCCCATCGCTGTACCGATCCTGCCCTAGCCTCACCGATTGAGCGACTCGATTGCCTCGCAGAGAAAATGCCCGAGGATTAGATGGATCTCCTGGATACGCGGGGTCGCATGCGAGGGAACGGCCAAGACGATATCAGCCTTGGGCAAGTCTGGATGGAGGGCGCCGGTGAGCAGCACCGTCAACAAACCCCTCTCATAGGCAACCTCGAGCGCCCGCACTATATTGGGCGAACGACCGCTGGTTGACAGCGCCCAGAGGACATCGCCCGGACGCGCCAGGGCCTGAATCTGGCGGGCAAAGACCTCGATGAATCCGAAATCATTGGCAACTGCTGATGCGGCACCAGGATCAAAACCGAGTGCGATTGCAGGCAAGGGACGGCGCTGCTTGTCGAGAAAGGGTCCAACCAGCTCGCCGCTTAGATGGGTCGATTCGGCGGCGCTGCCGCCATTGCCACAGATCAACAGGCTTCCCCCCTGAGCGATCGCCTGAGCCGTGCGGACCGCCGCCTCCAGGGTTGCTGTCAGTAGGCGCTCATCGGCGCGCACCTGTTGGATAAGCGCCCGGGTTTCATTCAGCCTTTCAATAAGAAGAGGCCTTAGCGAGTCAGGGCAGAACGATATGACATCAGTCATACCCACGCCCTCGCTGGACAGGCAAGGGGCATGGCCATCAGATACCTACCCAAGGCATGACTTAAAAAGACCGCCCCCGGCAAACGGGCCGGGCTGCGGTCCTGGACGGGATCATCATTCCGGTTTAGAGACAGCCTCCTCTCCCTCAGTCGCCCAGCCCTCCGAAAGGGGAGGCTGGACGGTGATCAAGTCCTTGATCTGATTAAACTTAACCTCGCCGATACCTTTGACCTCCTGGACCTCTTCGATTGAGGTAAAGGGCTTTTCCTCGCGGTATTCGATGATTCGCGTCGCCAAGGTTGGACCGATCCCCGGCAGAGATTCCAATTGTTGCTGGGTGGCGGTATTGAGATCGAGCTTCTCCTGCGACCAGACTGTACCCATCCCGAGGAATAGACAGGCAGCGATCAATATACCAAACCAGGATTTCATAAGATCTCCTTTACAAGACACTCGAACAAATAAACCAGACTTATGTTGCATACCTTGGGTATTGCTGTGATCGCCTCATACCAGACCAAAAATGCACGGCGATGATGGGTGACATTGACAAGCCCAGCCTCCCTGCTCCAGAGCCAGCTGGATTGATCCAAATACTGGCCGATGTAAGAAGCGATAAAGGGGGGTTCGGCATCCTTTGTCACCACATCCTGGCCGTGAATCATGCGTTGCCACATGTATCTCGATGATCATGCCTCTTCAGAGCAGCAATGGCAATCCCAGCCTGCTCAATCGCTGGATCGACTGGAGGGGTGTGTCAATCCATCCGCGCCCTTAGGAACGGCGACTTTTGGCGGAGATTCTACGAGCAGGTGCAGGTGATCGCCCTGGCCGTCCATCTCGATCAATTGCGCCTCGAAGCGGAGGCTGTCCAGGTCGGTGACAGGCACGCTTGAGCGGCTGGCTAAAAACGTTCGCGCCAAGCCTGGTCTGAACCAGGCCATCCTCGACCAGGGTTGGTAAGAGTTCCGCCGCCAACTGGACTACAGGCTGGCCTGGCGGGGTGGAAGGCTTGGGGTGGTTGCGCCGCAGAACACCAGCCGCACCT
>CALALB010000021.1 GCA_937923175.1 uncultured Chromatiaceae bacterium
CCGCTGCGCGCCGTGCGGGAGGACTGGTGATGCGGCGACGCCATTGGCTCGGTATGGTGTGCGGCGCGGCGCTTTGGCCCATGCTGCCGAGCCGGCTGCTGGCGGCTGCGCCGACGTTCCCGACCGTCGTGCCTCGGCCCCTCGTGTTTCCGCGCGATCATGGCGCACATCCGGAATATCGCACCGAATGGTGGTATCTCACCGGCTGGCTGGAGACCGCGGCCGGCGAGGTGCTCGGCTTCCAAATCACTTTTTTCCGTACCCGCACGACGCACGATCCGGCCAACCCCTCGCGCTTTGCTCCCCACCAGCTTCTGTTCGCGCACGCGGCGCTGTCGCGCCCGCGGATAGGACATCTGCTACACGACCAGCGCGCCGCGAGGATGATTCGCGGTGATCCGGCCGTCGTCTTCTCGGCAAGCGACACCGATCTGCGGCTTGCCGGCTGGCGTTTGCAGCGTCAGCCAGAAGGCGTGTATGAGGCGCAGATCGATGCCAAGCCTTTTGTCTTCGAACTGCGCTTCACCCCGACGCAACCGCTGCTGCTGCAAGGGGAGGGCGGCTATTCGCGCAAAGGTGCGCGTCCTGAACAGGCGAGCCATTACTACAGCCAGCCGCAACTTTACGTTGTCGGCACGGTCGTTCAGGAAGGGGAAAGGCTGGCCGTAGGCGGTCGCGCTTGGCTCGACCACGAGTGGTCGTCGAAGGTGCTCGACGAAGCGGCCGCCGGCTGGGACTGGGTGGGGATCAACCTCGACGATGGTGGTGCGCTGATGGCTTTCCGCATCCGCCCACGCACGGGCGAAGCAAGTCTCTGGGCTGCGGCACGATTGCGCGGTGCGGATGGCAATGAGCGCAGCTTCGGGCCGGCCGAGGTGCGCTTCGAGCCTTTGGCGAGCTGGATTTCGCCTCGCACCGGCACACGCTATCCGGTGCGTTGCCGTTTGACGCTTGGCAGCGGCGCCGATGCGCTGCGTTTCGAGATCGAACCGCTGATGGAAGATCAGGAGCTCGACGCGCGCCGCTCGACCGGCTCCGTGTATTGGGAAGGCGCGGTGACCCTGCTGGCGGAAGGTGAGCGGCGGGGGCGTGGTTATCTCGAACTGGTCGGCTACCATCGGCCGATGCGGTTGTGAGAGTCTGTCCTGACTCGATCGCGGGCGCTGGACCGAGCTAACGGGCGCCGGCATGATCGAGCATCAGAGTGAAATCACCTGTCTAGCAACCAAAGAGCGCGCCTCCTATAGCCGCTAAACGCCTCCTGGATGAGCACGCTCCATTGTTTGGCCCCGCCCCCAGGGGATCCATGCGATTGCCCTAAGCATAGTGTCTTTATCTAAAGGCAGTGCTGTATTAAAGTTCTTAGGATCCACTGAACCCATTAGACTAGCTAGCAGGGGATCTGCAATGACCGATATCGAAGCGCTTAAGAAAGAAAAGCAAGAGCTGATCAACAAGATGCTAGAGATGCAGCGCCAGTTCATCGAGTATGAACATCAGCATGGGATCTCTGGGAAGGACTATTGGGCCTCCTCGGAGGGGTTGCTCGCCAACTATCGCCATGAATACATGGCCTTGGCCAATCGGGTCGTGGATCTCGCCCATCAGATCGTCGGTTCCTCCCGCCTGTAATCCATATCGATCCATCCTGAAAAAACGGTAAACCCGCCTAACGGCGGGTTGGGGGAGAATCAGCCACTCGGCCTGATGCTGGACCGCGGGCGGTTTTAGAGGCCTTGCTCGACTGCCGAGCGAAAGCCGGGACGCATCCTCGCAATTGCTGGGTCGTCGCAGGTGAGCCTTCCGGTCTGGCGGTTCCGGCACTGGAGATCCAGATAGATCCAAACCGGCTGGTCAGTTGATTGCTGAATCCAAACGAGATGGATAATCCGCTCCTCCTCTTTGGTGCGCTGCATTAGGATAACCAGCCCTGGGGCATTGAACTCCTGAAGCTCGCTGTCCCCAGCCAGGGGAGAACGGATATAGTCGAGGGCCCGTCTCCAATAGGTATGACACTGGAGCGCTTCCTGACAGTCCACCATCGGTAGTTCCTCGGCAAACGGGCTAGGGTCGGGGACGGTTTGTTTTTTAAGCTCGAGATAACGCGCCCGCTTGCGCGCAAAGCCCTCCCAGATCTGGAGTTTGCGCTGTTCCTCATCCAGGATCTCACTATAGAGCGAGCGCAGGTGCCCGATCTCTATCTCGAGCTGTCCGCTGAATTCCTGAGTCATCGGATTGTTGGCCGATTCAGGGGCAGTGCGCTGTCTGTTGAGCTTAAACAGATTACGCGTGATCGCCCGGATTTGGTCGCGTTTGCTTTGGATCACCGCTTCGATTATGGCGATCTGACCATCTCGGGCGAGATCGATCTCTTCGAGGCTGCGGTAGTTTAGCAGACGGCGATCCTCCGCCAGGCGCTCGGCCTTGCGCCTTTCCTCCTCGGCGCGTCGCTGTTCCTCCTCCTGGGCCCGTTCCTGTTCCTGCGGGCTTGGTGGTTTGGGGTTAGATTCAATAACCAACCCTTGCTCGGATAAACGGGCGCGCTCCTTAATGGCCTGGTCAGGCGGCAGCCGGTCGGTGTAATGGACCTCACCCTGGTCATCGACCCAGCGATACAGGGGAGATGCCCCCAGCTGGTCTAGCACCAAGGCGAGCGTCAGTACTGCTACCCACAGGTGCAGGGTAGTCAATCGTCTTTTCATGATGGGAGACCATAGCACGCGCGATAGATACGCATCGCATCTATGCGGGTTGGGTCAGTGCCCACTGTCTCAAGATACTCGACAAGATCATCCAGGGTGACGACTGGATACACTGGTATTCCCCACTCCGTTTCGATTTCCTGCACGGCCGAACGCTCATCCTGGCCGCGTTCCTGGCGGTCGAGGGCGATCACCACCCCAGCGGGCTCGGCGCCAGCGGAGCGGATGATGGCGACTGATTCGCGTACCGAGGTGCCCGCGGTGATCACATCATCGATGATCAGCACCCGACCGCGCATCGGTCCGCCGACGAGGCTTCCCCCTTCGCCGTGATCCTTGGCCTCCTTGCGATTAAAGGCGTACGGGACATTGCGTCCATGCTCTAAAGCCAGCATCAGGGATGTGGCTACAGCCAGTGGAATCCCCTTATAGGCCGGCCCATACAGGCAATCGAACTCGATCCCAGCCGACTGGATGCATTGGGCATAGGCGTGTGCCAGTCCTGCCAAATGCTGACCCGTGGCAAAACAGCCGACGTTAAAGAAATAGGGGCTATGCCGCCCCGATTTCAGGACAAAGTCGCCAAAACGCAAGGCACCGCTTGCGATGGCAAGCGACAGAAAGTCCAGTTGATAATCAAGCATGGATAAGCTGCTGCCGGTCGAAAACCCCGATCAGTTTAGATCAAGCCGATCCCAAGCGGAATGCAACAGCCGGGCTCAGCGGTTGGTATCAAAGTGGATCAGGATCTCAGCCGTTCGCCTCGTTCAGGGGCCAAATCAGGCTAGGGTCATCCTCAAGGGCCCGATTGACCCTGCGGCTGACCGGATAAGGCTGCACTGGGGCGGCGGGGGGAGTGTTCAACAGCCGCTGAGCCAGTTCGGCAGGCAAGGGTTCCAGGGCAAGCCAGCGCTCATGGTCTTCTGGGTCGATGATCACCGGCATCCGGTCATGGATAGGGCAAAGGCTTGCATTGGCCTCGGTCACGATGATCGAGGCGCTCTCTATCGCCGTGCCGCTCACCGGGTCGGTCCAGTGTTCCCAGAGTCCAGCCAAGGCCAGCGGTTGGCCATCGCGATGGGTGATGAAATAGGGCTGTTTGCCTCTGGGGGTTTTCTGCCATTCGTAGAATCCATCGACCGGGATCAGACAGCGGCGGAATTTGAAGGCATGGCGAAAGCTGGGTTTGGTGGCGACCGTCTCAGCGCGGGCGTTGAAGGTGTGATCGCCGAATCTAGGGTCCTTGGCCCAGCTGGGGATTAGGCCCCAATACAGGCGCACCAATTCGCGTTTGCCCTGCTGATCCAGGCGCAGGCCCAACACCCAGTCGCGCGGCGCGAGGTTATAGCGCGGGGGTGGTGGTTCCCCGCACCAGTGGGCGTTAAACTGGCCGGCAAGCTCAGCGATCGGGCGATATTGGGCTATACGTCCGCACATCGAATCCTGACCTGCTCTCGAGAACCTGCGCTCTTGGGCGCAGGGTTTTCTTCCTGCCCCGACGGGTTTGGCTTCCCGCATGCGTCTCTGCCAGGCCTGAGTTTTTCAACTCTCGCAGAGACCCTCTCTGCCAAAGCGCCGCCGTTGCCGGA
>CALALB010000022.1 GCA_937923175.1 uncultured Chromatiaceae bacterium
CGGCTGGCGACCTTGACGGCCCTACCCGGGGCAAGTCTGTCCGGCAACGGCGGCGCTTTGGCAGAGAGGGTCTCTGCGAGAGTTGGGAAGGTCCTGTCTGTCAGGAACGAACGCGGCCAATAAGACCCGTCTGGGCAGAAAGAAAAGCCTGCGTAATAGCGCAGGTTCTCGAGAGCAGCTCTATGATCGCTTGCCGGAAGCGGGCGGGGTCTAGGGGTTTTGGATTCCGGCTTAAGCCGGGTGATGCTGCGGGGGACTGGAATAAACAGCCCTAGAATGATGGGATCGGTTGGACCAAGAGGTGTCCTCCACTGACCTGGAATGCAAGACCGCCACCCCCCGGTGCGCCCCGGGCGACCTCGGGCTATCCACCGTCTGGCCAATGCGCCCCAACCAACCGGTTATGACCCCTGCGACCACCCCCAAGAGCGCGCTGCCGGATGATTCAAACCTATTTGCTGACGCGCCCAACCCAACACTCAATCCTGACGCTCAGGCAGGCGCGCGAGCTTGACCACACGCTCCCGTAATGCGCGCGCCCAGGCCGGCTGCGGCCAGTTCCAACCAATGATGATCCCGATCACCACCCCAAGTAATAACTGAGCCATGGCTGCTACTCCAGTCGATTGACATTGACCTATATTGCAGGCGTGCCTAAAGAAAGCTGTGAAGACTGAATTCCCTATAGATCACTAGGATTCTAGATCACCAAAGCGCCGACTGCCAGATCCGTCTTACCGGCTGCGCAGTGCCGCAGCCCCGTGGCCGGTAACCTCCGGGCAAACGGATATTGCCGGGGATCGGGCGGTTGGGCCGGCTAGCCTGTCCCTCTGCTGTCATTGCCCAGGCACTCTGAGGTTTACTCTCGTTTCGCCCAGGCGCTGAGTTTCATACGGCGCAGCCTGGTCATCGACACCCTTCCTGCCGAGGCGGCGCCTAGGCCGGCTCAGCCCTCCATGTTGGGGATCGATGGTCTTGGCGATCTCTCAACCGAACTGTTCAAGCCCTTATCTGGGCCGTTTTTAGATCTGATCCTCAAGATGAAAACCGAACAGCTCAAGCACTATACCGGTGATCGCACCGCCGCATAACCCACCCAGCAAACCGGCAGGGATATCGCCCAATACCAAGGCGATGGCGGTCTCAGCGCGCGCATCCAGACCGCCCAGGGTCGTGCCGTTTAGGAGCCAGATCGCGGTGCCGACGATTGCGGCGACCAGCCCTGCCACCAGGGGCGCGGAGATAAAACCGGGTAACCAGCGTCTGCCCCAACCAATCACTGACTGATCGACGAGCTCAAAGAGTGCACCGACCAGGGCCACCACACCTGCGCTCAGGACAAATATCCCAGGATCAAACAGATTGAGGATGACATTCAGAATCAACCCGGCCAGCAGTCCCGCGATCAGGCCCGCCAGGGTTTCGGCCAAAGGGCGACTGCCCCCTGGGACCATCCAGGCGTAAAATCCGCCTGTTAACAGGCCGGCAACGCCGGCAAGACCAGCGATCATCAGAGGCTCGATCTCATAGCCACTGATGATCAGATAACTGATCGAGGTCAGCACCCCTGCCATGGAACCTACCAGTGCAATCGGCATCGCGCTATAAAAGGCTGTGGTCGTCATGGCTGCCCCTATAGTCGCTGCGAGCAATGGCCCCCAGCCGCTCAGCCCGACAACCACCAGGGTTCGATGGAGACCTGCGAAGAGCGCCCCGAACAATGCCCCGGCGAATCCCCAGACAAGCAACGCCAACAGGATCGCGGTCAAACGGTCTTGAATGCGCATGGTGAGCCTCCGGTGAGGTTGAATCCAGGCTCAGGTTGCGGGAGATTCACCCAATCGGGGATTGGCCTGGCTGACCCGATCATCCTGAGCATTCCAGCAGCCTAAGGGTCGGGTATTTGGCTATGACCTAGACTTGGATGCCTTGTAAGCCCTCAGCAAGATGCGCAGCATGTACCAGCCTCCTCTCAACGGCAGCAAACGCGAAATCGACGGCGTTATGCGCGTCTATTATGACGGCTATTGGATCAAATATTACGAGCCACCGCCCGATAGCCCGGCGGCCAGACGCCAGCTCATCCAAGCCCTGACCCGGCGTCTGTTTAGTCATGTCGAGCCTGGGATCAATATCGCGGGGTCACGGCTCAAGGAGGCGCGCGCCGCCTATGAGGCTGAGACCGATACCGAACGCAAAAGGGTCAATGGGGCCATGCTGGCCGGGGCACTGTTCAACCGCGCTGCCGACATCTTCAATAGCTTGGTCGATCTCCAGGCTGCCGGGGTCGAGATCCCGCCCGATCATGCCCTGATGCGCGAATGCGGGCACTGTTTGATCGAAGCCCTTGAACTCGGCAAGATGGTGCGCCATCGCGGCGGTGACGAAGGGATCGACGAGCTTTGGGGCGAGCCATTTAAGGCGTTTTCGATGCCGATCGAGGCCTTTTATGCGAGCCGCTATCTGAAGATTGCCATGACCATGCATGACATCGATCGGATCACCAGCGCCATGAAATCAACCTTCGCCGGCAGCCGTCAGATCCTGGGTCTGGATGCGCGCCTAGACGAATTGAATATCGCCGCCAAGGCCAAATGCGAAACACTCAGCTCGGATCCTGAGCTCTTTACCATCTGGCCGCGCTATGTGGTCGCCAGTGAACATGTGCGCAATATCGAACCGGTCCTGCCGCCTGTCCATGAGGCGATCGATGTCCACGAGGCGGTCGAGGGCACCCGACTGTTGCGCGATGGCACTGACCTCATTGGTTTTATTGTGCGCGCCCGCGTCCCCATGCCCAAAAGCACCCGCGAATATCTCGACCGCTGTCAACAATTTAGACGCACCTATATCGAACCCAAGCTGGCCCAGGCCCAAGCCAAACCGCCCCACTCAGTCGTCATGAATCCCCCTAATGCTCAATCCAATCTGCCCTGCTCGGCAGGGGGGTGAGAGCCCCTGAGATAAGGCCCTGATGACCACTGCCATCCAGATCCTTCGGTGAGGTCTTGGTCGATCATTTTCCAGATGCACAGCGCGTCTTAGGCGGCGCGCCCTTAAACCTTGCCTGGCATCCAAAGGGTTTTGGTGGCAAACCGCGGCTGATCAGTGCGGTTGGCAAAGACGCCGAGGCTGAGCTGATCCGCGCTAAACTAGTGGCCTGAGGACTGAGTACAGACGATCTGCTATCAACAAACTGCCATTGTGCGCAGGGTTTCCTTCCTGCCTCGCCGGGTTTGCTTTCCCACCTGCGTCTCTGCCAAAAGACGGCGCTTGGTGCCCTTGGCCACTGGAATCAGTCCTCCTTCGCGGTCCCAGCGCTGCAAGGTTTTCACCGAGACCCCAAGCAGTTTTGCCGCCTTGCCTGTGCTCAGGGTGTTTGGCATGAACATCATGAGGCATTCAAGCGTATGACATTGAATACTGGAGTTTGG
>CALALB010000023.1 GCA_937923175.1 uncultured Chromatiaceae bacterium
CGCGATCAACGATTACGTGGCCCATCACAACATAAACCCCAAACCGTTCATCTGGACCAAGAGCGCGCGCGACATCCTGCAAAAGGTCATTCGGGCCAATGCGCGCTTAAGTTCCAAACAGAACGCAACACTACACTAGGCGCGATCTGCAACCCGCCCGTCACCCCGGCGAAAGCCGGGGTCCAGGAGCTCCTGGATGCTGCAGGAGGCTTTAGGCGCTATCCCGGAGAGCGGCATAGAGATCACCGTATAGCCGATCTGCCCAATCGGCAAAGGCGCCCCCAGACCAAAGGGCGGGGAAATCGGGATAGCAGCGTCGGAGATGGCGGCCATTGGCCAGATCCTGGTCAACATAGGCCTTAGCCGCCTTGCGCCAGGCGGGATGGGTGTGCCAGTCGGCCTCAGTGGGTTTGGCCTCATGCCGCGGGACCTGCTCGGGCCCTGGGACTCGATGCTCGCCGCCAGATTCGATCCAGGCCCGACTGGCGTGCAAGGCAACCGGTAAGGGTCTATGCATCCCCTGCCACCAGGCATCCAGCAGGTTTTCCAGACTGTCCTGAGCCTGTTCGGAGGCTATGGGGGCAAGGGTCAGGGAAAACCCGGGGGCCAGCAGCCGGGTCTCGACCGGCTCGCCGGCGAGCTGGGCCGCCAGATGGCGCAACCAGGTGCCGATGGCATGTTTCCAGAGTGATCCGCTGTTTCTATCCAGCCTGCTGGCTGTGACCAGAATCTGACCTGCACCCTGTTTACCCCTGCGTCGATCAGAGAGGCTGTCCTCTAGGCTCAATCGGCCGGCTGGTGTCTCAATCGCCAGCCGGATGGGGAGCGGCTGGGCGCTGATCTCTGGCCACTCGGCCAGGGCCGCTGACCAGTCCTCATAGAGCGCCTCGAGTTCAGCGGCGATTTGCAGACCCATCGTCTCGCCCAAGGGTCCAGTCATCAGCTCACCCTGGGCCTGGAGCCTGGTGATGGCTGCGCGCAGGCAGGCGCAGAGCTTGGCATGGCTCAGTTTGGGGACGAAACAGCGGTCAATCAGCAGATCCCTAAGACGCCAAGCAGCGAGTCCACTGAGGCTGAAGGGCTCGACATCCGGCGGTACATCCTCAGGGTGGGGGGAGGGGACGTGCAGACGCTGTTTGAAGAGTGCATCGACTGGCGACTTGAGAAAGGCTTCAAGCCCGTCTAAACCGAGCGGTGTCTCTGGTAGCCAGGGGATCAGGGGCTCTGTGCCTGGAGCGCCAGGGGTGAGCCGTCTCGCCATGTCCCTCTCGCCGCCATTGTCTGTCCCCTCAGCCCCTTTTCCCATCCCGGCATCGACCTGGATCCGGAAAGACCCCCAGTCTGTGCTGATGAGCGAGGATTTCTGGACTTCGGCTTGCGCCGCAATGACGGATTGATGGTCTTCGCCCAGATGCCTTCCCTCCCCCCCATCTGCCGAGCACCATTCCTGGGCATAGGTGAAGATCTGGGGGAGGGGATTGGCAACAAAATAGGACCGGCTGAAGGGTTGGAGCGGATAGACCGTGGTCAGGGCATCGATGAGTCTTCCTGGGCGACCCTCTGGGAGACGCCAGCCTGCAGCGAGATGATCCCGCAATTGGGTGACCAAAACCGAGGGCTGACGGGGGCTGTTGTCGCGGCTGTCGCGGCCCACCCAGCCAATGACGAGCTTATCCCGTGCCGACAGCAGCGCCTCGAGGAAGAGATAGCGATCGTCGTCACGTCGCGAGCGGTCACCGGGGCGGTAGTCATCGGCCATGAGATCGAAATCAGAGCGCAAACGCTGGCGCGGGTAGTCCCCATCGTTAAGCCCGAGGATCCAGATTTGACGAAAAGGGATGGCGCGCATCGGCATCAGGGTCGCGAAATTGACCGCCCCGCTGACAAAATGCTGGTTGAGATGGGTCTGGTCTAGACGCGGCAGGAATGAGGCGCAAAAGATTTCATAGGGCAGGGATTCGCCGGCCAGTCCGCCCTGGGCACAGTCGGCAGCCCAGTCGTCGAGCGCCTGCATGACCCGGCCCAGGGTCAGTGCATCTGCTTCGTTCGTCTCGACAAGGCAGTCGTCGATCAAGGCCCCCACCAGCCCTACCCAATCCGATGGGGGATGCGGCTTGCTTAGAATGTCCCAATAATGCCGCAGACGGTCGAGCAACTCGGCCAGGGGCCCCACAAGCGCTGCCTCGAGCCCGCCAATGGCCTCATAGGGTTCGATCCCCCGCCAGGGTCCAGAGGCACCATTGGCAAAACCCAGCAGCAGCCGATCGAGACCAAAACGCCAGGTATGCTGGGTCAACCCTTCAGTGAATCCCAGGGCAGTGCGGTGCTCGCGATCCAGCCCCCAGCGGACATTGGCGCCCGCGATCCAATGGCGCAGGGTAGGAAGACTTGCGGCATCGATCCCAAAGCGGGTGTGAAACGCAGGGATATCGAGCCAGTCTAGGACCTCGCTGACGGTCAGACGCGCCTGCGGTAGCCGGAGTAGACGTTCGAGACCGATCAACAATGGATTGCGGCGGCGCTCGCTTTGATCGGCGATCCGGAAGGGGATATAGCGCCGATCATCCCGATCCAGGCGCCCGAAGACCGCCTGGATATGGGGCGCATAAACCCCGATGTCCGGCACCATCACCAGCACATCGCGCGGTTCCAGCGGCTGCTCAGTGGTCGCTGCCTGGTCCAGCTCGGCAAGCAGCCGATCGTGCAGGATCTCGATCTCGCGTTGGGGATGATGGGCGATGATGAATTCGAGACTGCGATCGCGATCGGGATCGATGACGGTCGCCAATTCCTGACGTTCCTTGAGCGAGCGCAGCTCCAGGATGTCTTCCTGGAGCTGATGGAGCAGACAGTCTTGGCCAGGCGAGACAAACAGATCGATCCCGCCCTGTTTGCCCGCAAGCCCGCTGAAATGGGCCTCATAGCGGGTGCGTTCGTCGTGCGCATCGAGCAGACGGAGATAATCGCGTCCTTGTCGCCCCCAGGCGGCCAAGAGCGGGTGGCCATGGAGATGGAGGGTCTTTGCATCCAGATCCTTGGGCAGTTGGCGCGGCGGATGGCGCCGATAGGGGCCTCGAAACAGCTCGCGCCCTTCGATGAGATCACCCCAATAGTGACGGCTGGGATTGAGCACAAACAACAGCACCTGGGAAACCGGCGCCAGCGCCTCTAGGACCTCTAGGGTTTGCTGGGGCAGGGCGGAGATCCCGAAGACGATCACCCGGCGCGGCAAGCGAGCGGCTCGAAAGCGCGGCCTCTGAGCGCGCGCCTCCTCCAGAAAAGCGCAATGGACCAGAGCGCGGCTCGACTGCGCCAGATCTGGCAAGCCGGGGGATACGGGCAGCTGCGGGCCTGCACCCCCTCCGGACGCCCTCAGCGGGTCGCCGGCAGATCCCCTAGGGGGTACGGGAGGGGATTGTTCCAGGATTGACCACTGATGGTTAGGTCCGGATGAGGGGGGGGCGCCTACTCCTGTCATCCCCCATGCGTTGCTCGACTCCAAAAGCGCCCTCCACAAAGCTGGCTGCCAGGCCAGATCCGGGGGCAACGCAGTCCGTTTGCCGTCAGCGCGAATCAGTATATCCTCGCCCCTTGCCCAGGCGGCCAGCCAATCGGCCCGATAGACCTGGTATTGGTCGAACAGATCGGCCAGATGTTCGGCCAGCGCATAGCGCCGGCGTGGATCTGAGCTCGATCCATCCGGATTGAGCAGGGTGCGCAGGGGCGCCAGCGCCTCCAGGCTGGGACCCTGTTCCACTCGCCGCCCTGGATCATCAAGCTGCGCGAGCAGGCGATAGATGCGCCACACCAGCGGACCTTTGTCGAAAGGCGAGGTCTCGGGGAGCTCGCCGAGCACGGCCCGATAGACCCGCCAGACGAAACGCGCCGGCAGCATGATATCCAGCGCTGCCGCGATCCCCTGACTGCTGGCGAATCCCTCTCTACGCCCAGAGGCCAAGGCCAGCTTGAGCCACTGGCCAATCCCATTGCTCTGGACCAGGATGACCTCGTTTTCAAGCGGTTTGAGCGGATAGCGTCCCATCCAGGCCACCATGAGCGCCCGCAGCTCTTCCATTCGGTTACCCTGGATCAGCATGAATCCGGTTGGCCAATCGCGCCTCGTCTCGTCCATCGCATTGTCCTGCAGGGATTGAGCCTAGGTTGTGCCCAAGGTGTCTTGAAAAACCAGGATGGATCATTCTGCCGTCAGCCGGGATTCAGAATCCAGTAAACCGCCAGTAGCAGGTCTTGTTGGGATGGCTTGGCCAGACCTACCTAGGATCGGGCTGGCTGCTGGGATTTTTATGTAGGATAACCGGGTGGGGAAGGCCGGGGCTGGGCCTGGAGCAAGGACCTCAATATCCGGCATCGTCCGCTTCCCAACCCTGTTTAGACCATGCACCTGGATCCTGAACCCTCCTGAACACCTGCTTGCACTGAGCGGATCCTTCATGAAAAGGTACATCACCCTGCCAGCGACGGATTGGCAGTCTGTCGAGGATCGCTTGTCACTCGGTTTGACGGCGCTGGGTTTACCAGCCACAGACAAACAGCGCGCCTGTCTGATCGATCTACTCAAGCTGCTTGTGCGCTGGAATCGTGTTTATAGCCTCACGGCAGTCCGCGATCCGCTCGAAATGGTCGCTCGCCACCTGCTCGACAGCCTGGCGGTTGCCCCCTTTCTATTCGGCCCCAGGGTGCTTGATGTTGGCACGGGTGCGGGGTTACCGGGCCTGCCGCTGGCCATCCTGATGCCGGAGCGGCGTTTCTGGCTGCTCGATAGCAATGGCAAGAAGATCCGTTTTGTGCGTCAGGCGAGCCTTGATCTGGGTTTGCCCAATGTCGAACCGGTTCTTGCCCGGATCGAGATATATCAAACAGGGGAAAAATTCAGTACCATTATCAGCCGCGCGGTGGCAGTCAAGGATGTCTTGCCTGCCTTCCATCGCAACCTCAGCGCGCAGTCGGGCCGGTTGTTGCTCATGAAAGGCCAGCTGGATGAATCCGTAGATGAACTGATAAAGGCAGGATATGCGCCGATCATCCATCCGCTGCAGGTCCCTTTTTTGCAGGCGCCGCGCCATCTGATTGAACTCAGGAGCGCTTGATTCGGGCATGGCCACTCTGATTGCGATCGCCAACCAAAAGGGTGGGGTGGGTAAGACCACGACCGCAGTCAATCTCGCCGCTGCTCTGGCCTATCTGCGCCGGCGCGTGCTTTTGATCGATCTCGATCCCCAGGGCAATGCGACCATGGGTTGTGGGGTCGATAAATATGGTCTGACCCAGACGACCTGCGATCTCCTGTTAAACGAGGTCCCCTTTGCCCAATGTCTACAGCGCGTCCCCGAACCCGCGCCTGGCTTCGACCTGTTGCCGGCCAATGCAGATCTGACCGCCGCCGAGGTAGGGTTATTAGAACTCCCCGAGCGCGAGCGACGTCTTGGCCGACTCTTGGCCGACGCAGTCGGGGCCTATGAGTGGGTCATCATCGATTGCCCGCCCTCACTCAATATGCTGACCCTCAATGCCCTGGTCGCAGCGCAGGCCGTACTGATCCCGATCCAGTGCGAATACTATGCGCTCGAGGGTCTCTCGGCCTTGCTCGAAACCATCGAACAGGTGCGCGACAGCCGTAATCCAGGCCTTTATATCGCTGGCATCCTGCGCACCATGCATGACCCGCGCAATAATCTCGCCAATCAGGTCTCGGCCCAGCTCGTCGCCCATTTCAAGGACCAGGTCTATCACACCATCATCCCGCGCAATGTGCGGGTGGCCGAGGCGCCTAGCCATGGTCAATCCGTTCTGCTCTATGATCCCCAATCGCGCGGTGCCTTGGCCTATCTGGCCTTGGCCAGCGAGGTCTTGCGCCGGCATGAAAAACGCCGTCAGGCAGCCTAATCGACCTCATGGATACGACTGAACCCAAAGGCTCGGTTCGCCGACGCGGTCTTGGGCGTGGGCTGGATGCACTCCTGGGGGCGGCCAAGCTACCGCATGCGCGCACCAGCCCTGATGACCGGGCAATGGGTGTCAGCGTCTCCAACCCGGATCTCGTGCGCTCCATCCCTCTTGAGCAGATCCAACGCGGTCGCTATCAGCCGCGGCGCACCTTCGACCCTCAGGCGCTCGAGGAGCTGGCCGATTCTATCCGCGTCCAGGGCATACTCCAGCCAATCGTGGTACGCCCCCTGGCCGAGCCGGCCGCAAGCGGGGTGCGCTATGAGATCATCGCCGGCGAACGGCGCTGGCGTGCCGCCCAATTGATCGGTTTGACCGAAATCCCAGCCGTAGTGCGGCGAGTCGATGAACGCACGGCCCTGGCGATCGCCCTGATCGAGAATATCCAGCGCGCTGCCTTGAATCCCTTGGAAGAGGCCGAGGCGCTGGCGCGGCTGGTCTCTGAGTTTGAACTCACCCATCAAGAGGTCGCCGAGGCGGTAGGCCGATCGCGCGCGGCCGTGACCAATGCCTTGCGTCTTCTGGATCTGCAACCTGAGGTCAAGACGCTTTTGGCATCAGGACGCATTGAGATGGGGCATGCCCGCGCCCTGCTCGGACTGAAGGACTCCCTGCAAACTCAGGTCGCTCAGCAGGTGGCCGAGGCTGGACTATCGGTGCGGGCGACCGAGCGTCTCGTGCGTCGGTTGCAGCAATCCGACTGCAAGCAAACGAGGACATCGGCCGTCTTGGAGGACCCCGATATTTGCCGTCTCCAGGCCGATCTAACCGAGCGTCTCGGCGCCCGGGTCCAGATCCGGCATCAGCGCAATGGCCGGGGGACCCTAGTCATCGCCTATGAGAGCCTGGATGAACTGGATGGCATCCTAGCCCGGCTTCGTTAGTGTGGTCTTGGCGTTGACCCTATATTCGCGGCTATTTATAATCTTCGGGATTGCGAGTGCCGATACACTTGCGTTGCTCCAATGCAACGACCGAACGCGCCTCAGGTCGGATCCATTCTGGGCTTACAGTTGATCATCGGCCTGAGTTTAGCCGTTATCACCCTGCCGTTCGGAAGTCCAGTTGCGATCTCAGTCCTCGTCGGGGCCGGAACGTGCTGGCTGGCAAATACTGGACTAGCCGCCTGGATTCTGCGCGCGTATCGCGCCCAGGCGCCGGAGCGGTTGGTTGCACGTTTTTATCTGGCAGAGCTGGGCAAACTTGTCTTGGTCCTCGCGCTTTTTGCCGCAGCATGGACCTTTTATAGCGAACTGAATATCCCGGCTGTGCTCGTTGCCTATGTCTTGGTCCAGGTGATCCCGACCCTGATAGTTGCGCAGGGTGATCGCATGATGTAGTTGAGAGATGATCGATGGCCGCTTCTGAAACCTTCAGCTCCCAGTCATACATCCAGCACCATCTCACCAACCTGACGTTCGGTTGGCATCCCGAGCACGGTCTAACCCTTGCTCATGACCAAGCCGAGGCGGCTGCTATGGGCTTCTGGGCTATCAATCTCGATACCCTGTTCTTTTCAATCCTGCTCGGTGCACTCTTTCTCTGGCTGTTCAAACAGGTTGCCGAGCGCGTGACTGCAGGCGTACCCGGCGGCGCCCAGAATTTTGTCGAATGGGTGGTCGAGTTTGTCGAAGAAAACGTCCGCGGCTCATTTAGTCATCGCAACCCCCTGGTCGCGCCGCTTGCCCTGACGATCTTCGTCTGGATCCTTCTGATGAATGCGATGGACCTGATACCGGTCGATCTAGTCCCCCATCTATTCAGCCAGCTGATGGCGGTCTTGCTGGGCGCCGATCCGCATCATGTGTATCTCAAAATCGTGCCGACCACAGACCCAAATGCGACCTTCGGCATGGCGATCATGGTATTTCTCTTGATGCTGTATTACAGCCTCAAGATGAAGGGTGTGGGCGGCTTTATCGTTGAACTTACCCTTCAGCCCTTTGGCAAATGGGGCCTGCCTGCCAATCTGATCCTGGAAGGGATCAGCCTGCTTTCCAAGCCCGTTTCGCTGGCGCTGCGACTCTTCGGCAACATGTATGCTGGCGAGATGATCTTTATCCTGATCGCCCTCCTCTATGGTGGTGGGCTCCTGTTGGCCGGTACCGCTGGGCTGCTCCAGTTCGTTTGGGCGGTCTTTCATATCCTGATCGTCATCCTCCAGGCCTTTATCTTCATGGTCCTGACCGTCGTCTATCTGGACATGGCCCATCAGGAGCATCACTGAGCGCGAGCCCGCCGGTTGGTTGGTGCGCCCAACTCATCGCCTTTTACCTAAACCCTTGTCTTTGTCATTCAACCCTTGGGGGAAACTCATGGAACTCGAAGTCGCACAAGCATTCGCCCTGGCCATCAAGTTCATCGGCGCCGGTCTCATGCTAGGTCTGGGCGCGGTTGGCGCCGGCGTAGGCATTGGTATCCTCGGCGGGCGTTTCTTGGAAGGCGCAGCACGTCAGCCCGAGTTGATCCCGATGCTCCGCACCCAGTTCTTCATTGTCATGGGTCTGGTCGACGCCCTGCCGGTCATTGCGATCGCCATGGGTCTCTATCTGATGTTCGCGGCCTAAGGGGCGCAGCCGGGTCTGGATCTTAGACCCTGGTCTGGGTTCATCCCGAAGAGGTCTTCAGGCAACGCCATGAACATCAATCTGACGCTTTTTGCCCAGATGATCACCTTTGCGGTGTTCGTCTGGTTTTGCATGCGATATATCTGGCCACCCATCATAAAGGCACTGGCTGAACGCAAGGCCAAGATCGCCGAGGGACTCGCCGCCGCGGAACGCGGTCATCAGGAGCGGTTGCTCGGCGAGCAGCGCGCCCTGGAGCTGATCCGTGAGGCCAAGTCCAGTGCGGCTGAGATCGTCGGTCAGGCGCAAAAGCGTGCCGCCGAGATCATCGAAGAGGCGAAGTTGGATGCGCGCGCTGAGGGCGACCGGCTGCTGGCCGCTGCCCGCGCCGAGATCGAGCGCGAGACCAATCGGACGCGGGAAGAACTGCGCGAGAAGGTGGCGCTGCTTGCGATCGCCGCTGCCGAAAAGATCCTGCAAAAGGAGATCGATCTTGCGGACCATCGCGCCCTCGTTGAGGACTTTGCCAAGCAGCTCTGAGTGAAGATTATGGCCGGAGAACTTACCACCATCGCGCGCCCCTATGCCAAGGCGGCCTTCGAACATGCCAAGGAAACCGGTCAGATCGATCGCTGGTCGGCAGCCTTGGGTCTTTTGGCTGTGCTCACCTCAGATCCGCAGATCGCTGCCCAGATCAACAATCCAACCGTACCGCGTGAGCGGCTCTGCGAGTTGCTGCTCGATCTTGGCGGCGAGACATTAGGGTCTGGGCCGGCCAATCTGGTACGCCTGCTCGCTGCCAAGGGTCGCCTGGCCGCCATCCCCGAGATCGCACGTCTCTTTGAGGAGCAGCGGATTGCCGACCAAGGGGTGCGCCAGGTCCTGGTGCGCACCGCTTTCGCCATCGATGAGACGCAACGCGAAACCCTGGCTGCGGCCTTGGCAAGGCGTTTTGGCAGCCAGGTCGATCTCAGATTCGAGATCGATGAGGGGCTTTTAGGGGGGGTTGAGGTACGTTCCGGCGACCTGGTGATCGATCACTCTGTGCGCGGCAGGATCAAGCAACTGGCAAACGCCCTGCAATTTTGAACACTGGATACGGCCATGCAACTGAATCCATCCGAGATCAGCGATCTCATTAAACAGAAGATCGAGCAGTTCGAGCTTCAGACCGAGGCCCGCACCGAGGGGACGATCGTCAGCCTCACCGACGGGATCGTGCGCATCCATGGGCTCTCTGAGGCTAAGTACTATGAGATGCTCGAGTTCCCGGGCAATACCTATGGCCTGGCATTGAACCTGGAGCGCGATTCGGTCGGCGCCGTGGTGCTCGGCGACTATACGCATCTTTCCGAGGGCGACTGGGTGCGCTGCACTGGGCGCGTCCTAGAGGTACCCGTCGGGGAGGGGCTCTTGGGACGGGTCGTTGACGCCTTGGGGCGTCCGATCGATGGTAAAGGACCTATCCAAGCCGCTGGGACCTCCCCGATTGAAAAGGTCGCGCCTGGGGTGATTACCCGGCAATCGGTCAGCCAGCCCTTGCAGACGGGTTTGAAGGCCATCGATACCATGGTGCCCATCGGTCGTGGCCAGCGCGAGTTGATCATCGGCGATCGTCAGACCGGTAAGACCGCCGTGGCCATCGATACCATCATCAATCAAAAGGGTACCGGCGTAAAATGCATCTATGTCGCCGTGGGGCAAAAAAACTCCTCGGTGGCGGCCATCGTCCGTAAGCTTGAGGAACATGGGGCGATGGAGCATACCATTGTGGTTTCAGCCCCAGCCGCTGATTCGGCAGCGATGCAATTCATCGCCCCCTATGCCGGCTGTACTATGGGCGAGTATTTTCGTGACCAGGGCGAGGATGCACTCATCGTTTATGACGACCTGACCAAGCAGGCCTGGGCCTATCGGCAGGTGTCGCTTTTGCTCAGGCGCCCCCCGGGGCGTGAGGCCTATCCAGGCGATATCTTTTATCTGCATTCCCGTTTGCTTGAACGCGCCGCGCGGGTCAATGCCGATTATGTCGAGAAGATCACGGGCGGCAAGGTCAAGGGCAAGACGGGTTCGCTGACCGCGCTTCCGATCATCGAGACCCAGGCGGGCGACGTCTCGGCCTTTGTCCCGACCAATGTGATCTCGATCACCGATGGACAGATCTTTCTAGAGACCAATCTGTTCAATGCCGGTATCCGCCCAGCAATCAATGCAGGTCTATCGGTCTCGCGCGTCGGCGGTGCGGCCCAAACCAAGATCATGAAGAAATTGGGTGGTGGGATCCGCCTTGCCCTTGCCCAATACCGTGAACTTGCGGCCTTCTCGCAATTTGCCTCTGACCTTGACGAGGCCACCCGCAAACAACTCCAGCGCGGCGAGCGGGTCACCGAGCTGATGAAACAGACCCAGTATTCGCCGATGAGTGTCGCCCAGATGGCAGTCTCCTTGTTTGCGGCCAACGAGGGTTATCTCGATGATGTCGAGGTCAAGAAGGTCGTCGATTTTGAGCGCGCCCTCCAGACCTATATGAAATCCGCGCACGCCGATCTATTGGCCAAGATCGATGCAACCGGCGACTATAACGACGATATCGCCCGGGCCTTGCATGCTGCAATCAAGGACTTCAAGACCAATAACACCTGGTAACTAGCCATTGGCGACCAGTCTTTAGTCAAAACGAGAGGGACAGGGGTTGGGAGGCAGGGTTCCGACTTCGGTGGGGCCTGCCAAGCACTTGTCGATTGACTAGCGGCTGGGCGCTGCAGGCGGGGAGCGATAGATGGCAGGCGCCAAAGAAATCCGCACCAAGATCGCAAGCATCAAGAGTACGCAAAAGATCACCAAGGCCATGCAGATGGTTGCGGCCTCTAAGATGCGCAAGGCCCAGGACCGAATGGCATCCTCCCGGCCATACGCCGAAAAGATGCTCCAGGTGATCAATCATCTGGCCCATGCCACACCTGAATATCGGCATTCATTTATGGCCCAGGAGCGCCCCTGCAAAAGGGTTGGCTATATCCTGGTGTCATCCGACCGCGGCCTGTGCGGGGGATTGAACAATAATCTATTCCGCCGGCTGGTTGCTGAACTGAAGGAACAACGGGCTGCGGGCATCGAGCCGATCTTTTGTACGATTGGCGCCAAGGGACTCGCCTTTTTCAAGCGCTTCGGCGGCGAGGTCAGGGCCCAGGTGACCCATCTGGGCGATCACCCCCATGTCGAGGATCTGATCGGACCGGTTAAGGTGATGCTCGATGCCTTTGAGGCAGGCGAGATCGATGCGCTCTATGTGGTCTATAACGAGTTCGTCAACACCATGACCCAGCGCCCCAGGATCCGCCCATTGGTCCCGATCGTCATCAGTCAAAAAGAACCGCTGCCCTATCATTGGGACTATCTCTATGAACCCGATGCCAAGACGGTCCTGGATGCCTTGCTGACCCGCTATATCGAGTCGCTGGTCTATCAGGCTGTGGTCGAGAACGGTGCCTGTGAACAGGCGGCGCGTATGGTGGCGATGAAGGCGGCCTCGGATAACGCCGGCAACCTGATCCGTGAGCTTCAGCTCGTATACAACAAGGCGCGTCAGGCAGCCATCACCCAGGAAATCTCCGAGATCGTCGGCGGCGCAGCTGCTGTGTAAACAGACTCAGCGCGCCGCAGGTGGATCTCAGTACAGCATTGAAGCCCCAAGAGGATTATTGAAGCTATGAACTCCGGTAACGTGGTGGAAATCATCGGCGCGGTGGTGGATGTCCAGTTCCCGCGCGGCGAGATGCCCAAGGTCTATGAGGCGCTTAAGATCGATGCCACTGGTCTGACGCTCGAGGTCCAGCAACAACTCGGCGATGGGGTGGTGCGCACCATTGCGATGGGCTCGACCGATGGGCTTCAGCGCGGTCTGTCGGTCACTGCCACTGGCAATCCGATCCAGGTGCCTGTGGGTCCAGGGACACTCGGGCGGATCATGGATGTTCTGGGCAACCCGATCGATGAACGAGGCGAGATCCAGACTGATACGCGCTGGTCGATCCATCGCCCACCCCCGCGTCTCGAGGACCAGGCCACGGCCACCGAACTGCTCGAAACCGGGATCAAGGTGATCGACCTCATCATGCCAATCGCCAAGGGTGGGAAGGTCGGTCTCTTCGGTGGCGCCGGTGTTGGCAAGACCGTGACCCTGATGGAGCTCATCCGCAATATCGCGGTCGAACACTCGGGCTATTCGGTCTTTGCCGGCGTTGGCGAACGCACCCGCGAGGGCAATGACTTCTATCATGAGATGAAAGAGTCCAAGGTCCTCGACAAGGTCGCGCTGGTCTATGGCCAGATGAATGAACCCCCGGGCAACCGTCTGCGGGTGGCGCTCACCGGACTCACCATGGCCGAATATTTCCGCGACGAGGGGCGCGATGTCCTGATGTTCATCGACAACATCTATCGCTATACCCTAGCCGGTGTCGAGGTCTCGGCGCTCTTGGGTCGGATGCCCTCGGCAGTGGGTTATCAGCCGACCCTGGCCTCGGAGATGGGTGTGTTGCAGGAACGCATCACTTCGACCAAGGTGGGTTCAATCACCTCATTCCAGGCGGTCTATGTGCCCGCAGATGACCTGACCGATCCCTCCCCGGCGACCACCTTTGCGCACCTGGACGCAACCCTAGTGCTATCCCGGCAGATCGCCGAGCTTGGGATCTACCCGGCAGTCGATCCGCTCGATTCGACCAGCCGGATCCTAGACCCCAATATCGTCGGCACTGAGCATTATGAGACGGCGCGGGCTGTTCAGGGGATCCTCCAGCGCTACAAGGAGCTCAAGGACATCATCGCCATCCTGGGCATGGATGAGCTCTCCGAGGAGGATAAGCTTATCGTCAACCGCGCCCGCAAGATCCAGCGTTTCCTGTCGCAGCCCTTCTTTGTAGCCGAGGTCTTTACCGGCTCGCCTGGCAAGTTCGTCCCCTTGAAGGAGACCATCAAGGGCTTCAAGGCCATCGTCAACGGCGAATACGATCACCTACCCGAGCAGGCCTTTTATATGGTCGGCGGCATCGAAGAGGCGGTCGACAAGGCCAAGAGGCTTGCTAGCTGAGGGTTCATCCGATGGCCATGACCATCCGTGTCGATATTGTCAGCGCTGAGGGCGCTATCCACTCAGGACCCGCCACCATGGTCTATGCGAGCGCCGAGCTCGGGGAGGTGGGGATCGCACCGCGGCATACCGCCTTTATCAGCCGGCTGCGCCCAGGTGAGGTGCGGGTTGAGAACGAACAGGGTGAACAGGAGCATTTCTATGTCTCCGGCGGCATAATCGAGGTCCAGCCCCATGTCGTCACTATCCTGGCCGATACCGCCATCCGCGCCCGCGATCTCGATGAGGCAGCGGCGCTCGAGGCCAAGCGACGGGCTGAGGATGCGCTTGCTGGGCAAAAGGCGGAGTTCGAATATGCCAAGGCCCAGGCCGAACTGGCCGAGGCAGTAGCGCAGCTGCGGGCGATCGAACGGTTGCGTAAGATGAAGCGGGCCTAAATCTTAAAGAAACACCCGCGTCGGTCTCTGATAGTAGAGCGGAGAGCGCCGGCACTTGCCGGCATAAAGGGGTTATTCATACGCCTCCCTTACGCCTGGATTAGGATCAGGCTGGAAGACGGGGTGTTTTGCTTGAGGGACACAGATTCGGGAGTCTGGTTATGCAAACCGCCGCTGTGATCCTCGCTGCCGGTCTTGGCAAACGCATGCGTTCGCGTCTGCCCAAGGTCTTACATCCCCTGGCTGGGCGGCCCTTGCTCGCCCATGTCTTGGAAACCGCTCGCTCCTTGAATCCTGCGCGTTTGCTCGTCGTCTATGGTCACGGCGGCGATGCGGTGCGCTCTGCCTTTACCGAGCTAGATTGTCTCTGGGTTGAGCAGGCCGAACAGAGGGGCACAGGGCATGCGGTGATTCAGGCATTGCCAGCGCTTACCGGGATCGATCGGGTCCTGGTGCTTTATGGTGATGTCCCCTTGATTCAAGCCGAGACACTCAAATGCCTGCTTGAGCTTGCCCAGGAGATGCCCTTGGTCTTGTTGACCGCTGAGCTTACTGACCCCTCGGGCTATGGCCGGATCCTGCGCAATGAAGTTGGGCAGGTGGTGGGGGTGGTCGAGGAGCGGGATGCGACCGAGGCTGAACGGGCCATCCGCGAGGTCAATACGGGGTTTTTGGTCGCTGAACGTGCCTCTTTAGAGCGCTGGCTCAGCCAGATCGGGAATCGCAATGCCCAAGGCGAATATTATTTGACGGACCTGGTGGCGATTGCGGCGCGCGAGGGGGCGCGGATCGCCACTGCCAGACCTCAGGAGGTCCACGAGATCATCGGGGTCAATGACCGGGTACAATTGGCCGAGCTTGAGCGGATCTATCAAGGCCGCCAGGCAAGGGCGCTGATGCAGTCGGGCGTCACCCTGGCCGATCCCGATCGCTTTGATCTACGCGGGCGGCTCGTCGCTGAGCCCGATGTCTTTATCGACATCGATGTGATCATCGAGGGTGAGGTTCAACTGGCATCTGGGGTCAGGATTGGGCCCTATTGTTTGCTTAAGGATTGCGCGATCGGCCCAGACAGCGAGGTCCTGTCCCATTCAGTGATCGATGGGGCCAGGATCGGCGCCCAGGTCCGCATCGGTCCCTTTGCCCGCATCCGGCCTGAGACCCAGCTTGCCGACAGGGTCCAGGTCGGGAATTTTGTCGAGATCAAAAAGGCCCACCTTGGGGAAGGTAGCAAGGCCAATCATTTGACCTATCTGGGCGATGCCGAGATCGGGCGGGGGGTCAATATCGGTGCCGGCACCATCACCTGTAACTATGATGGTGCCACTAAGCACCAGACCCGCATCGAGGATGGCGCGTTCATCGGTTCGAATACCGCCTTGGTGGCGCCGGTGATCGTCGGCGCTGGCGCCACCATCGGCGCCGGTTCAGTGATCACCCGAGCTGCCCCGCCCGAGCGGCTGACGCTCGCTCGGGCACAGCAGGTGACAGTAGAGGGTTGGCGCAGACCCAAGCCTCCTGCCTGACCTAAGGTCCCCCCACTTGGGCCACCATCTCGGCGATGGCCTGATCGACGGCGCCCTGCGTCGCTGGCACCGAGGTGGTGATACCCCCCAGGAAATCTCGGGCCATCCCTCGACCCGCATCGGTCGCAAATGCAGCCAGCTCTTCTGGGGTATTTAGACTGTTTGTCCACAGCCGAGCCGTCTCTCGTTTGGCGTCGAGAACAGCCAGATCCTGAGTAGCTGCATTATAGGCAATGGTATAGGCTGCAGCCGGCAGGCTGATCGCGCCGCTATTGATCAGACCCTCCCAGTAGTCCAGACCTGCTGGCAAGGCATGACGACCGAAGAGATTGAGGTAAACGCTATCGATCCGCTCGCGAACCGATAATGTCGGCGGATAGAGCACTTGCGATTCGGGCGAATTCCAGAAATCATCGGCAATGATCCCCCAATTGCCCTGGCTTTGTTCCATCTGTTGGGTGTAATAACTTAAGCCAGCAGGGGCAGGCGGTCGCCCAAAATAACCGATATAGAGGGTCAAGACCTGCTGCTCATAGCCTTTGGTCGCCTGAGACGTATAGCCGATAATCCGGAAGTTTTGATGTGGCTCAGACCATTGCAGACTGAGTGTATCGCCCGGATAGGGGAAGTCCTTGACCTCATGACGTTTTTGCTCGCCCGTCACATATCCCAAACCGCCTGGGCTAGCGAGATAAAAGCCCCGGCTCTCGATGGGATTGCCGTCGCGATAGAGGGTGATGCGATGGAGACCATCGCTATAAAGGCTCCAATTGATCGCCGCAGCAAATCCATTGTCGATATCGCCACAGACCCCCTGGGTATCAGGCCGATCGCTGCCATAGGCTAGGTCGATCCTTTGACCATCCAGATCGGCGCTGACGCTCTGGGCAGTACAAAACCAACCGCGGATGGTCCCCAAACCGCTCTCGAGGCCGCCCTCCAGCGGGCTTTCCCAATAGCCGCTGTTTGGACCGGTCTGCTCCCCGATCTGGTGCGGGACAAAGAGATCGGAAGCGACGACAAAGTTCTGATAGGGCTCTGACCACACCAAGGGGGTACTGAGACCCTGTCTTGGGAAGTCCATGACCCTGGTGCTACCCCGCAGTCCAGTGAGGAACCGCGCCCCTAGGGTGGTGACCCTGACCTGAACACTGGTCAAGGCCTTGTCATCGGCGATCAGCTTCAGGGTATGTTGCCCGTCGCCATATTCGGACCAGTTGATTGCGGCGGCAAACCCATTGTTGGTATCGCCGCAGATGCTTGCACTCTCTGGCTGCACCGTCCCATAGGAGGTCGCAATAGGGGTAAGGTTATCGACCTGGACGCTGACCCGCTTGGCCTCGCATACCCAGCCATAGACGATGCTGATCCCGCTCTCGAAGCTGCCATTGATCGGCGCATCGAGCTGATAGCGAGCCGTTGATCTAATGAAATTAGCAATGACCTGAGTGGGACCCTGAATGGTCAGGGTACAGGTAGAGGTCCCAGTACAGGCCCCGCCCCAGCCTGCAAACTCCCAGCCCTGTCCTGGGGTGGCAGTCAGGCGAACCGTTGTTCCAATCTGGAAGAGCGCCTCGCACACCCCAGGGCAAGCAATCCGGCCGAGTTCATCTTCCACCAGCCCTGAACCCGTAATCTGGACGCTCAAAGGCACCTCGGTGGGTTGGGTCTCCAGGTTCAAAATACCATTGTCCGTCTCATCATGGACGAATACCGGCCTAAAGAACGGATCAAGCTGTGAATCGCCTTGACCGAGCTGGCCTCTGGCGCCCGCACCGGTGGCATGGACTCTGCCGTCGCTGGTCATGAGCAGGGTATGAGAGTCACCGGCAGCGATCGCCTGGATGGGGACGAGCTCACCACCAACAGAGAACCAAGTCTCTCCGGGATAGGGGAGAAACTTAATCTCGGGATTATTAATCCCTAGCTGACCGACCCCATTGCTGCCCCATATGGCGACCTTGCCATTGGCCAATTGGGCGAGGCTATGGAGATTTCCCAGGGCAATGGCCTGGGGGGTGCTGCCGCTGGGCCATGCCAAGACGGGCTGCGGCATTGCACTCGGCTCGGTCGTGCCATTGCCGAGTTGGCCGTAGTCATTGTTGCGGCCCCAGGCCCAGATGCCATCGGGGGTCTGGGCCAGGGCGTGCCATTCGTTGGCTGAGATCCGCATCACCCCGAACCTACTCAAGGAGGTGACCTCGACCGGTCGGGTCTCGATACCGGTAACACTCCCTAGACCGAGCTGACCTTCCTCATTATTGCCCCAGGCCCAGAGCCTGCCATCGCTGGTGATGGCGAAGCTTTCGGCATAACCAGCGGCTGCGGCGATGACATTGGCAAGCCCTGGCACCTGGACTGGAACCGCTGACCACTCGCCCCGACCCTCGCGTCCGTTGCCAAAACGCCCCGAGTCGGCCAGACCCCATACCCAGAGGGTTCCGTCTGAGCGTATCGCAAGGCTATGAAAATGACCGGTTGCGATTGCAACGACACCGGTCAGCCCGCTCACTTGAACCGGGAGCGCCCGATTCAGCCGTGTCCCATCGCCAAGCTCACCCCAGTCGTTTCGACCCCAGGCCCAGACCGTACCATCAGCCTTTAAGGCAAGCGTATGCTCGCCGCGCGCCGCCAGCGCGACGATGTCGCTGAGACCCTGGACCCGGACAGGTAGCCCACTATACTGACCACTCCCTGACCGGCCATTGCCGAGCTGGCCATAGTTATTATCCCCCCAGGCATACACTGTCCCGTTGCGATGGAGTGCCACCGAATGAGCAGAGCCTGCCGCAAGCTGCGGGGTGGCAGCTCGGGAGGCTACTGACCCTAGACCAGCCAGCAGCACTGCACCCAGCAGCAATCGCCAGAACAATGAACGCCCTAACATATCCACTCCCTTTACCTTAAATTTCGGTAGATTAATCATAGTTCACTAATCCTAAAATTTTCTGATCAGGATCCGCTGTGACAAAACCAAACAGCACTCAACTTGCTGAACCTGAGATCCTGATCCCGGTCTTTAATGGCTATGAATCGGTCAGGCGTTGTCTAGATAGCGTCTTGCGTTATACGCCAGAGAGCTGTCCCATCCGGATCCTGGACGATGCCAGCACAGATTTGCGGTTATTGGGCTGGTTAGACGAACTGGAGCGCCAAGAGCCGCGGGTTCAGCTCAGGCGCGCCGATGAGAACCTGGGGTTTGTCGGCAATGTCAATCGAGGTCTAGCGAGTGCGCAGGGCGATGTCATCGTTCTGAATTCGGATACCCTGATTACCCCCGGCTGGGTCGAGCGCTTGATAGGCTGTGCGGCAAGTGATGAGCGGATCGGGATCGTCTGTCCGCTGTCGAACAATGCCACCATCCTGTCGGTCCCCTGGATGAACGAGGACAACCCCATCCCAGATGGGTTAGGGATCGAGCGTTTTGCCGCTCTGATCGCTGCGTCCAGCGCCCGCCGTTATCCGCGCCTACCAGTCGCAGTGGGTTTTTGCATGCTGATCCGCCAGGCGGTGATCCGACGCATCGGACTCTTACATCGCGCCTATCGGCACGGCTATGGGGAGGAGTGCGACTATTCATTGCGTGCCTGGGAGGCCGGTTTCGAGGTCGCTTGTTGCGATGATGCCTTTGTCTATCATCAAGGCGAACAGAGCTTCGGGGCAGTCCCAGGTCTAGCCAAACTTAAACAACGCAATGAAGCGGTTTTATTGAGCCGCTGGCCATTTTATCATGGCCTCATCCGGCGTTTTTGTCAGCTCAATCCGCTGCGCGATGTCCAAGAGCGGATCTTGGCTGGCCTGGCCCAGGCCCGCGGCGACCAGGCCCCCCATCTGCTGTATGTCCTCCACGAATATCACAGTCTGGGTGGAACCGAGATCCATGCGCGCGCCCTCATGACAGGGCTCGCCGATGATTACCGGATCAGCCTGATCTTTCCTGGCGAGACCGACCCCTATCGCGATTTCCAATGTGTCGATGAGGACGGGCGCTGGCGGGTATTGGCCTATCAACGCGCCCTGATTGAAACAGGCCCCAAGCTCTTCGGTTATCCGGCCGCCTTGCGCAATCCGAGCGTCGAGGCAAGCTTTGCGCGTTTGTTGGCAGGCGGGGCGGTCAGACTCGTCCATTTTCACCACCTGCTGGGCTGGGGTAGCCTGGAATTGCCGTTGATTGCGCGCCGTCTGGGCGCGGCAGTGATCCTGAGCCTGCACGATTATTTTCTATTTTGCCCGGTGTTCGACCTGTTGAGCCCGCAGGGGCTTCCCTGCGGCAGGGATTGCGTCGATCCGGAGGATGATCGCTGTCTCGATTGTCTGTTGCACTATCCCAACACCATCGAGGATCGCGATGAGTTGCGGGCCTATCTCGGCCTGCGCCAGCAAAAGATCCTGGCAATCCTCGAGGCCGCAGAGGCGATCGTCGTGCCCTCCGGCTTTGTGCTGCAACGTTTCCTGAGTGCTTACGGCCCAGAGCTTGCACTCAAGGTCCGAGTCATCCCCCATGGTCTACCCCAGCTCGGTTCACCGATGGCGCTGCGGCCGAGTGATTCTTTTCGGCTGGGTGTTTTTGCCAACCTGACTCGGCGCAAGGGTGCCGAGCACCTTATCGAGGCCATCAGGTTGCTCAAACACCGGAGATCTCTGCAGGTCCTGCAGTTCGGCGGGGTGGAGCCGGGCTACCGCCAGGCCCTGAGTGCAGCCGGTATCCAGATGCGGGGTACCTATCGGCATCTAGACCTCAAACGCCTGGTCGCCGAGGTCGATCTCGCTGTGGTGCCTTCGGTCTATGAAGAGACCTTTTGTCTGACCATCGCCGAACTGCAGGCACTTGGGGTGCCGGTTTTGGCCTTTGCAGTCGGCGCCATCCCGGAGCGGATCACGGATGGACAGTCTGGCTTTTTGGTCGAGGAACTCAGCGCCCGCGCCCTGGCCGAGCGGATCCAGGCGCTTATCGCCAACCCGCGGCAACTCCGGCAGGTGCGCACCTATCTACGCCAGCAGCGCCCTAAGCGGCTAGAGGACAATCTCAAGGATTACGCCGCCCTTTATGAGCAGTCGCTTGGCGTAGGGGCAAGATCCAAGTCCGATCTGCAAAAGGTGCTTGCCGAGCTGCAGACCGGCCCAGAGGGCGCACCCCTAGAGATGGGGTACGCCTTGCTGAGCTCTGTGTTGCCAGACTGGGGCAATGGACAGGGGCGGCATCATCCTGACCTGGATCCTGGGCTTGGCTGGGAGAAGGGCGGCATTGAACCCAGGGTCCTAGCGCCTCAGTCAGGATTGGACTCTTGGTCAGGTGCAAGGACTCAAAGGAGACCTCTTGCCTATGGCTCGGTCTCGGAGCGGCGCTGGCTCGAGTCAGCAGGCCGCTATGCGCCGCCGTCTTGTTATGGTCTAGAGGGGACGGCCAAGGACCTGGACCTGGTGTTGGTCATCCTCGAGCCTATGGCCGAAACCGGTTCACTGAGCAGGACGCTCGACTCGATACCCCTGCCTCAGGGTAGACTCCAGCTGCTTGTGGTCAGCAACTCAGATGATTTGCCCGCCCATCCGCGCTGTGTTTGGTTACGCCCAGGACCCGGCCAATCGGTGGCGCGGCTGATCAACCTCTGGATTGCGGAGCACCCCAGCGACTGGATTGGCTGGATCACGGCCGGCGATCAGCTCCATCCCTCTGCCTTTGACCTCATCGCCAGCTGGATTGCCCGTCATCCGGATTGGCGGTTCGTCTATACCGACGAAGACCGGATCGCTGAGGATGGCCGGCGTTATCGGCCCTGTTTCAAGCCGGATTTTGACTTGGATTTGCTGCGCTCCCGGGATTATCTCGGCGGCCTCTGTCTGATCCGCCGCGATGCCTTTTTGGCATGCGGGGGGCTGATCCCGCAGCCTGCGGTCGCCCAGCTCGATCTGTGTCTTAAGGTCGCCGATCGTTTCGGTGAGGGAGCAGTCGGTCATATCCCCCAGGTACTCTATCACCGCGCCGACTGGCACCTAGAGGTAAACCCTGATTTTGAGCTGATCAGCAAGGTTTTGGCATCCCATCTCAAACGGCGCCGACTGCGTGCCCGGATTTGTCCGACCTCGGTAGCCGGGATCCAATGGCTCGATTTTCCCCCCTCGCCCGGGGTGCAGACGGCACTGGTGCTGCTCACCCGCAGCGATCCCCAGGCAATTGCGGTAACACTTGACTCGATTCGCTCGCAGCTCGATCTTGCCGAGATCCTGATCCTGGACTTCAAGCGTAAGGGCGCGCGGGAACCTCTGGTCAGCCGTGCTCCAAACATCCGTTGGCAGCGAGCCGAGGGATCCCTGGCCCGGGCGCTCAACCGCGCCCTGCGCGCCCTTAAAGCCGAGCGGGTCTTGGTGATCCATGATGGGCTAAGCGCCCCCCCGCATGCAGGTCTGGTGTTTCTCCTCGGCTTGATCGATCGACCCGAGGTCGCCCTGGTGGGGCCCTGTATCCTGGATCCAGGGGGGCGTATCCTCCAAGGCTATCCCATCCTGGGGTTTTGGCCGCTCGGCGCCCTAGGCCAGGTCCATCGCGGCCAGAGGTTGGCCGAGACCGGTGGCCTTCTCGACCGCCATCTGTGCGTCCAACGCTGTGCGACAGTCTCGGAGCAGGCCTTTATCTTGTGGCGACCGGCGTTCATCGAGACCGGTGGATTCGATGAGACGCATTATCCAGACGCCTGGTTTTTGCTCGATCTGGGGCTGCGGCTGCGTGCCCTGGGCTATCAGACACTCTGGACACCCCATGTTACCCTGGTGGCCGAGGCCAGGGGTAGCTTTCAGCTCTATCGCCGGCGAAGCCTCCGCGATCTTGAGGTCGCAGAGGAGACAGCCAGGCTGTATGAGCGTTGGTTGCCACAGCTTGCCCGCGATCCGGCCTACAACCCGAATCTCAGCCTCCGCCGCTTTGACGCTGCACCTGAAACCGAGATCCCTGTCTCCTGGGACCCAGAACTGGGCCAACACCCGCGTATCCTCGGTTTTCCAGGCGACCTGACAGGCAGTGGTCATTACCGGGTGATCGACCCGCTCTCGGCCCTGCAGGGGAAGGGTCTGGCCTGTACTGCCTGGATCGACCCCGCTCCATCGGTCCGTCCACCAAGCCCAGTAGAGCTCGAGCGGATGGCCCCTGATGTCTTATTGCTCCATAATGCCCTCCATGATCGGCATCTCCAGGCGCTTGCCTTGTATCGGCGCTACAACCAGACCAGATTGCTCTTCTCGCTCGATGATCTGCTCACCCATCTTCCCCCCTGGAACCCCTTCAGACAGACCAATTATCCTGATCTCGAGCGGCGGCTCGATCAGGCCTTGACGCTGTGCGACCGGCTCTTGGTGAGCACCCCAATGCTTGCCGAATGTTATAGCGAGAAACATGGCGACATCCGGGTGATCCCTAATCGCCTGGTACGCGCCCGTTGGCAGGGTCTGGCTGAGAAGGCTGCAGCCATGAGGCACAAGGCCAAGAAACGGCGCCCGCGGATCGGTTGGGCGGGGGCGGCGCAGCATCAGGGTGACCTGGAATGGCTTGCGCCCGTGGTCGAGGCGCTGGCTGGCGAGGCCGAGTGGTATTTCTTCGGGATGTGTCCGGAGACGCTCAGGCCCTATGCCGCCGGTGTCTGGCCAATGGTCGGGTTTGCTGAATATCCAAAGACCCTAGCTAGCCTAGGATTTGATGTTGCCATTGCCCCTTTGGCGTTGCATGATTTCAACCGTTGTAAAAGCAACCTCAAGATCCTGGAATACGGCGCCCTCGGGATCCCAGTTATCTGCACTGATATCGAGCCTTATCGCATGGCCCCTGTCGAGCGTCTGCCCAATCGACCAGGCCCGTGGATCGAGGCGTTGCGGGCGCGTCTCGCCGATCTTGAAACCGCTGAGCAAGAAGGCCAGCAACTCAGACACTGGGTGGAAAGCCACTGGATGCTTGAGGATCATCTGGCCAGCTGGAACGAGGCGTTGGTCTTTTCAGACAAGGGTTCACCAGAGATAGCAACAAGGGGGCAATCGTCATGAGTCGGAGCAAAGCAGGGCACGCCGCAATCAGCGCGGCGATCTTGGGGCTTGCCTGCTATGGGCAGGGGGGTGAAACCACAGCGGATGAGCTGATCGGCGGGGGGTGGCTTGTCGTGCCCGCTTCGACCCCAGCGGACCAACCAGCGACTGCACTCGCAAGCGGTGCGCCCATCGAGCAGGCTGCGGGTTCGACTGGAAATACCAATACGCAGAGCCTTGCCGGAACTGTGTATGACATCTGTCGCAGCGAGGGTAATGCCGGAACCCTCTTCCAGAACGACTGTAGCCTACTGCTCGGCGGTGCAGCCCAGGACCCGGCGGGTACCGCCCAGGCGTTGATTGCGCTGACCCCCGACCAGATCCTTGCCCCGCGTAATGAGTCAGTACAGCAGGTCCAGGCAGGGCTTGGGGTCCTTGCCATGCGGATGGAGGGATTACGCTCGGCCGGGCGTGCCACCACCCCTGAGCGCATTGCGGCTCAGATCCTGCGCCAGGCCACCGGCGGGGGGGCGAGCGCTGATCTTGACCTGGGCCGTGGCGGGGCATTTTTCAATCTCAAATATCTGGACACCGAACAGGATCGCAACCGCTATACCACAGGCTATGATCAGGACGGTGTGCGCTTAACCTTGGGCGCCGATTATCGGCTCCAGGACAATCTCATCCTGGGTCTATTCGCCAACTATGCCTCAGCTGAGACCAGCTATTGGCTCAAAAAGGGCAATATGGATACCCGGACCTGGGGTCTGGGTCTTTATGGAACCTATTATTGGGACGGTGGCGGCTTTATCGAGGGCTCGGTCGGGTATGATACCCATGATTATGATCTGACCCGCCGAATCGATTACAGCATCGTGGTCAATGGGGTGCAGACCGATGTGCGCCAAAACGCCACCTCAGACCCCGATGGACGGACATTTTATGTAAGCCTGGGTGGCGGTTATCAACTCGAGCAACAGGCATTCACCCTAACGCCGAGCCTGAAGTTCAATTATCTGCGTACCCATCTGGACTCATATAGCGAGCGTCTATCCAATCCCAATGCGCCCGGTGGGGGTATGGGTATGGCCTTTGAGTCACAGACCCATGAATCATTCACCTCGCGTTTGGGGTTCACGATTGCTCGTGCCTTTAGTTCAGGGAGCGGGGTCTGGGTCCCGCAATTGAGCCTTGATTGGGTGCATGAGTTCTTGGGCGATCAGGAGGCCCTGCAGGCGCGATTCATCGATGATCTTGCCGGCACCCCATTGCTCCTAACCACCATGAGCCCAGACCGTAATTACTTCGATCTGGGGGTGGGTCTCTCCGGTCAATTTGCCCAGGGACGCTCGGCGTTCATCTCGATCAATAAGCTCTTAGGCTACGAGGACATCGAGCATTACACCATCACAGGCGGGGTACGGATGGAATTCTAGGGGCAATGCACCTGCCCTAGGGGACGCGATGCGTACCCTAGGGCTTTGTTTCTATCCCCCGGATGGCTGCGACCAGCGCTTGGAGCCGTGCTGTCATCTCAAGGGTGCGCTGCGGGCGGCTGATGAGCGCCTCCCTGTTCCACCGCCAAATCCAGCCCTCTGGGATCAGATCGAGTTCCCTGAAGACCCGCTGCGCCTCGGACTCGGGGTCTTGGGCCAGCTGTTCATAGATCACCCGCACCGGCTTGATGCCATAGAGCGTAAAGAGGTTGTTAAACTGGCCTTGGGCAAAGGTGATCGTCTCGAGGCGGGCGATCAGATCCTCTGGAGTCAGCTCGGCAAGCACCCTCTTCAGGTGTTTTTCTGGATAGGGTCCGCTCCAACAACCAGTGCGCTCGGCAACCAGATAGGACATGGCTTGGGCCAAGAGGTCCTGGCGCTCGATCCAGATGAACCTGACCCTGGGCCAATAGTTGGGGATTACCCCAACGCGCCATAAGAAAAAGAGCTGGTCCCAACTGAGCTTGACCGCAAACCTGGGCCCAAGCTCGGTCCTGAGATGGGCCAGATAACCCGGCAGATCCTGGATCCCTCGGGTCTCGCAGATCTCGATCAGGCGTTGGCTATCGAAGAGCTCTTCGGCGCGATTGATCAAACCGCTGGCGGCGAGCGACTCGGCGAGCAGGTTCGAGCCGCTGCGGTTGGTAAAGGCGATGACTATGACCAGCTCAGGGCACTCGCGCAGGGAGGGCGGTCGAGGTGGGGGACGCTCGGGTAGATAGCGGGCAAAATAACCCAGGATCTCCTGCTCGTGGATCCCTGGTCGATAATCGATCAGCCAGGGCGAGGGAGTGGATGGCTCTGGTAAGTCGGCCAGGGGCGCCTCGGGGTCGGTCTCCGCGAGTCTGATCCGCCCGAGCAACCACTGCGTATCAGCGAGATAGACCGCAAGCGACTGAGCCTTCGGTAGCTGAGCGACGGTCAGGTGGAAGGCATAACGGCCATCGCCCTTGCCTGCCTGCACCAAATCCTCGCGCAGGCCATCGGCGCGCAGCCGCTGCCAGGGCTGATCATCGAGCCTCAGCTCAACCCAGAGGCGTAGATGCGGGTATCGCGGCGCCCAGATCCAGCCGTGCAGGTCCCCCCTGATGAGCCCATCGAGATGGCCCTCGATCAGCTCGCTCGGGGTGTCGGGGCCCAGCCGCCGCACCTCAGCGAGCAAGCGAGCAGAGGTCTCAGGGTCATTGGCGCGCCAGCGTTCGATGATTTGACGATTGCTCAGGGTTGCCTCTGGCAGCTCAGGCAAGAGACGTTCGCCCCAGGCCGCCTCCAGCCAGGCGCGATACTGGGCGAGCTGATCAGGGATGGAGTGCTGATGGGGTCCGTAGCCATGCTTGAGACAATGGGCGCAAAGCGCCTGGGGATAATGCTGTTCGCTGATCCCAGAGCGGATCGCCCGGAATGGCAGGCCTTGCCAGATGGCGCGAGCATTGGCTTCATGGAGATTGCCGAGCGAGGGGCCGCCTTCATAGGCAAAACAACAAGGCTTGGTGTGACCGCTGCGCCGGACATAGAGCGTCTTGAAGGGCTCAAGACAATAAAAGGGCTCGGTGCCCTGATACGGGCCGAAGGCCAACGCCTGCTCGAGAGACTCGCCCTCTAACTGCCAGGTATTGAGCAAGGATCCTGTCCGATAGCCTGGCGGCGGCTGATGGGGAATCAGCCGGCGGGCAGCCTCCGGCAGCTCGGCCAGAGTCAGGGTGGCGCTGACATCGCCGCGCGCTGTTCTCCAGGCCGTTTCATCTGCAACCGCGGTCTGGCGATACTGATCGGTCGATAGGATGACCCCGTGCGCCCTTGCCCGCCGTTCGGCCTCCTCGAGGATCGGCCCATCGATCCAGGGGCGAAAGATTGCCCGATGCCCAGCAAGCTCCTTGGTGGTTTCAAAGGTCTGGAGCGCCTTGAGATGGATCACCTCGACCCCCGCAGTAGCCATCAGATCCACAAAGTCAGGCAGTTCCCTGACCTGGTGTTCGAAGGCGATGGTATTGACCTCGAGGCGCGGATAAGGCCGACCCGCGGCCTTTTTACCCGCAGCCAACCGCTGAATGCCTGCCAGAAGCCTTTCAAACCCTCCGCCCAGATAGATCGACTCATACTCCTTGGCAGTGGTGCCCGAGACGCTGACCGTGACGCTGAAGACCCAGTGCTCGACCAAAAGGGCACAGAGCGCCTCATCGAGATGCATTCCATTGGTAAAAAAATCGATCAGTACCCGATATTCGCCGAGCCGCTTGATGAGAGTGGCAAAATCCGGATGCAAAGTGGGTTCGCCATAGCCAAAACAGTGGACGCTGATCACCTGGGGCAAGAGGGGGACAAGGCTTGGCCAGAGTCGATCGAGGTCGATAAACCCCCGTTCCTGTTCCTTGATAGAGAACAAGCGGCTGGGGCTTAGCCCCGAGAAGGTCGGGCACATGGCGCATTTGAGGTCGCAGACATTGCTAACCTCGAGGAAAAGCTCGGCTGGGCACTCGGGCAGAGGCCCTCCCTGAGACCAGCTGGCAAGACGCGCGAGTGCGGCAAGCCGCTCAGGCCACCAGGGTGGATCGATGTTATCCCCTGGTTCAGCCGTGGCCATTGCCTGGGCAGTGCGTGCTCGATCAGTACCAGGCTGGAGGGCATGGGTGGAAGACCCGATCTGGGGCGCAAACCGCTCAGGGGTAAAGGGATCGGTGGTCATCGGGGTCTGTCGGCCAAATGGAACTCAGGTCGGTGCTCCGCACGGGTTGCGGCTATCCTTTCGCAGCTCTATTGTCCATCCCAGGGAACATCACCCCGACGAAAGTCTGGGACCGAAGGCTTCCCTTCGATTTACAGGGCGTCTTTAGACCGTTAGTCTTGAGCACAACAACCAGGCTTGCAAGACCATTGACCCTCTAGATGAGCGGGTGATGAGCAAATGTGCGGGATCGTCGGTGCCATCGCGCAACGGCCGGTCGCGGCCATCCTGATGGAGGGGCTGCGCCGGCTCGAATATCGCGGCTATGACTCGGCGGGGATCGCCGTGCTCGATGATTCGGGTAGGCTCAAGCGCGTGCGGGTGCTCGGCAAGGTGGCGCGTCTGGCCGAGGCGCTCGCTGCCGATCCGCTGCCGGGGACGCTCGGGATCGCCCATACCCGCTGGGCGACCCATGGCGAACCTGCTATTCACAATGCTCACCCCCATCTCAGCGCCGAGCGTTGCGCCCTGGTCCATAACGGGATCATCGAGAATCACGAGGCGCTCAGGCAAGAGCTGCGCGCTGCCGGTCATGTCTTTACCTCTCAGACCGATACCGAGGTCGCGGTCCATGCCATTCAGTCCGCCTTGGCAGGCGGTTTGCCCCTAGTCGAGGCGGTCCGCACGACTGTTCAGCAGCTGCGCGGCGCCTATGCCTTGGCGGTGATCGATGGCCAGGACCCCGACCACCTGGTGGCGGTGCGTCAGGGCAGCCCCTTGGTGATCGGGGTGGGCTTTGGTGAGCATTTTATCGCCTCGGATGCCTGCGCCCTGCTGCCGGTGACCAGCCGCTTTATCTTTTTGGAGGATGGCGATCTTGCTGAGCTAAGACGCGACGGCCTGCAGATCTGGGATCGCGCCGGTCAGTGCGTCGAGCGCCCCCTGCGGACCCTGTTTCTACCCGTCGAGGCGACCGAGCGCGGACCCTATCGGCATTATATGCAAAAGGAGATCCTAGAACAGCCGCGGGCCATCGCCGATACCCTCGAAGGTCGGATCCTGGGCAATCGGGTGCCGCTCGAGATCTTTGGCCCCTATGCCGCTGAGGTCCTGGGTCAGAGCCAAGCGGTCCAAATCGTCGCCTGCGGGACGAGCCATCATGCCGGTCTGGTCGCACGCTATTGGATCGAGGCCCATGCTGGACTGCCCTGTCAGGTTGAGATCGCCAGCGAATATCGCTATCGCCGCGCGGTGGTGCGACCGGGGACCCTGTTTGTGGCGATCTCCCAGTCGGGCGAGACGGCCGATACGCTCGCCGCCCTGCGTCATGCCAAGGGGGCAGGATATCTCGCGACCCTCGCCATCTGCAATGTACCTGAAAGCGCCCTAGCCCGCGAATCCGACCTGGTCTTTTTGACCCATGCAGGTCCAGAGATCGGGGTGGCCTCGACCAAGGCATTTACCACCCAATTGGTCGCCCTATTGCTTTTAACTGTCGCCCTTGGGCGCTGTCACGGCCTGACGCCTGAGGCCGAGGGTCATATCGCGGATCTCTTGCGCCGTCTGCCTGGCCGGATGGAGAAGGTTTTAGCCCTTGATCCGGCGATCGCTGAGCTTGCCGAGATCTTTATCGACAAACAGCATACCCTATTCCTAGGGCGGGGTGAGCATTATCCCATTGCCTTAGAAGGGGCCCTGAAGTTGAAGGAGATCTCCTATATCCATGCCGAGGGCTACCCAGCAGGCGAGCTCAAGCACGGACCCTTGGCCTTGATCGATGAACAGATGCCAGTGGTTGCAGTCGCGCCCAATGATACCTTGCTGGAAAAGCTCAAATCCAACCTCGAAGAGGTTCGGGCACGCGGGGGTCAGTTGGTGGTCTTCGCTGATCAGACTGTGCCCCTGGTCGAGGCCCCAGGGATTCGGGTGGTGCGTCTGGCAGCGACCAATGATCTCGTTGACCCAATGCTTTTTACAGCCCCTTTACAGCTGCTAGCCTATCATGTTGCAGTACTCAAGGGGACCGATGTGGATCAGCCGCGTAACCTAGCCAAGTCAGTGACAGTGGAATAGGCTTGGTTGATGCCTCTAGGCGACCAGGGCTTGACGAGTGAGCGAAATCCCCCAGCCTCTTGCTCAGGATCATACTTATACTAAGGAAGCTCTGCCTAACCCGGCGAGCGGGATAGAGGGCCACGCGCCCGGAGCGCGAGCCGCGAGACATCACATAGCGTTAGGCGAGGGAGCGAGCACCGCGCAACGCAGCGATGCGCCCGCGCAGTCAGTGATGCAGAGCTTCCCTAAATTCAAGACCCTCCGCCCAAAGACGGATCCAGGATCCGCTGATCCAGTCCTCAGGGATTGCCTATGGCCAAATCGCAAGATTCGAATGTCATCCATCTGGTGACCAGGGAAGACAATAACGGTCAACGCACCCCGGATCTGACCCTGTTGCAGAGCTGCCGGGATCACCTGATCGATAGCCTGCGGGCCGTCTTTACGCGCCAGGTGGGACGGGCCAATGAGGAACTCCTGGCCATGATGGATCAACCGATCGATCAGGCCCAGCGCCAGCTCTGTATCGATGCCCTGTCATTCCTGGCCAAGCGCACCCCAGCGATGTTGCAGCGCTTTCGGGAGTCTTATCTAGAGATCTTTGACCAGACCATCGCCCAGCTGGGGTCTCCGCGGGCATCCTCTACAGCTGCTTTATCTGGCGAGCTGAGCCTGGTCGATGAGGCGGACTTCGAATTGGACCTGACCCTCACCAAACTGACAACGCGTTCCGCCTACCATTGCGCCCAGTCGATGGTGGCGCTCGATCGGCGCGTAGCCACCCTCCTGGGCCTACCGCGTCTCGCCCAGGAGGAGGATCCCTTTTATCCGATGACGATCTATCGGGCCCTGTTTCAGGCCCTGACCGCCATGGAGGTGGTGCGCGATCTGGCGATCTTTTTATTGCAGGTTTTTGAGCGTCAGGTTGCCGGCGATCTGCCGGTGATCTATGCCGAGATCAATCGCCAGTTGGCCGAGTCCGGGATTCTGCCCCAGATCCCCTTGACAGAGGTCCAAACCAAGGTTGGGCAGCCTGATCGGGCTCCCGATTCGGGAGCAGACCGGGTCATGGGCGCACCCTCTGCAACGACCGCCGGCGTTCAGACCGGGGATCTCTTTGAACAGCTCTGGCAATCCTGGCAGCGTTCGACCCTGGTGCCTGCAGGGTCAGGTGCAGCCTTAGGTCTTCTAGGTATGCCAGCGCTTGTCGGCATGACCCCGCCCGCAGGTGGGACCGCAACCCCAGCCATCTCCCCACCGCTGAGCCGGGATCAACTCATCCAGACCCTGGCTGGCCTGCAGCGGTGGGCGCCGGATACAGGGTCTTGGCCGGAATTAGGGGCACTGGGTCTCGATCCGACCGCAGTGAATGTGATCGCCCAGCTGCGCAGTACCCCAGAGCTGCGGAGTACCTCAGCGCTCGATAGCATGGTCATGGATGTCGTGGCCATGCTTTTCGATGCGGTCTTCAAGGACCCGGATCTGCCCGATGCAGTGCGGGCCGAGATCGCCAAGCTGCAGATTCCCATCCTCAAGGTCGCCTTACTCGATCGATCCTTCTTTTCCGACCGCAAACATCCAGCACGGCGCTTGCTCGACGTCCTGGCCGAGTCCTATCTGGGCCGCGATGAGCGGGAGATGCAGCCCCTGTTGGACAAGATCCGGTCGGTCGTCAAGACGATACTCGAGGACTTTGACTCAGACATTGGGGTCTTGGTCGCCCAGGTTGAGCAGTTCGAGTCCTTCCTGGCCGAGGAGGAGGCCAAGGCCAAGGCCAAATCCGAGGCCCTGTTGGCCGATCTCGCGCGGCGCGAGCGTCAAGGGCTTGCGGAGCAGCGGATCTCATCCGAGATCGAAAGACGGGTTAAACGTGCCGGTGTCCCGGCTCAGATTAGCGATTTCCTCGAACGCGGCTGGCGACCGGTCCTAAAAGAGACCTTTATCGAACAAGGCGACAACTCGCCTGAATGGGGTCAGGCGCTGCAGCTCATGGATGACCTGATCTGGAGCGTTGCACCTAAGACCAATGCCACCGAGCGCGAGCGTCTGATCGCAATGCTGCCGGGGCTGATCCAGGGGTTGCGTTCAGGTCTGGCGCGTCTGGGGTTGGAGAGGGATTGGGATGGGTTTTTCAGTACCCTGATCCAAAGCCATGTTGCCGCCATTCGCGGCGAATCTGCCGGTGAGCTTCCAGACAAGGGTGAGGGGGCATCCGCCCGACTGCCGCCGCGTCCCGAGCCGCTCACCATCCCACTGACCCAACAGCGCAACAAGGAGCCAGCCGCGGCCCAGATCACCCCGCAGCTTGAGCTCGTTCAGTCCTTAAAGCCTGGTGCCTGGATCGAGTTTCAGACCGAACGGGGGACGCGCAATACCCTGCGCCTGAGTTGGGTCAGCGAATTTAAGGGCGTCTTTTTGTTTACCAATCGCCAGGGTGAGAATGCCATGACCCTGGCCGCAGCAAGCCTGGCTGAGCATCTGCGCAAAGGGAGCGCCCGTCTGCTCAGTCAGAATCCGCTGACCGAGCGGGCGGTGGCGCGGGTGATAGAGCAGATGCAAAACCGAGCTGCTGGACCAAACGCTCAATCTCAGAGCCCAGATCATAGCGCGCCGCAAAACCCAGACGCCTGAGTGCCGATCCATCATAGCAGGCGTCCTGGGTGAGTTTGGCGAGTGTCTCGAGCGTTAAGGGGAGAGGGCGTCTCAGCAGGCGCTCGCCGAGCGAGCCACTGGCGGCAGCGAGCCGTAATGCCCATAGGGGTACGGTCCAGCGCGGCAGGGGTCGTCCCAGGGAGTGCAGGATCTGCTCATAGATCCAGCGGGTGGAATAGGTCTGGCCATCGGTGGCCACATAGAGCTGTCCGCTGGTCTCCGGGTGGCAGGCGATCAGGAGCATGGCGGCAACCGCATCCTCGACATGGATGGCTGAACGCCGCTGCTCAAGACGCGGCCAGGGCGGAAAACGCCGGGCGGCGACCGCTCGTACCAGACGCTCGAGGTTACCGGCGCCATCCAGCCCATAGACCATCGGCAGACGCAGCACGCTGACCTTGCTGCCGTATCGTTGGCCGAATGCCAAGACCTGCTGCTCGGCGGCGTGCTTGGCGCGGCCATAGACACAGGGTGGGGGGGAGGCCGCTGCCCTGACTGAACTGACATAGACCAGGCGTTCAATGGGGGAATCGGCAAGTGCCCTGAGCAGATGCCCGGTCCCCTCGGCGCTGACCCGCCAGTGATCCGGGGCATTGTAGAGATCAGGTTCATCCGGGCCCGGATGGTGGCTGGCCAGATGGAAGACCGTCTGGATCGCATCGCCTAGTCCGCCTAGGCTGCCAGGGTCGGTCAGATCGCCGCAATGGACCCTGATCCCAGCGTTCGGCCAAAGGGCCTGGACCCGCCTGGGCGAGCGGGTCAGGATGCTCACCGAAAGCCCCTGGGCAAGCAAGGCCTGCACGAGCCTTTGACCCACCGGACCGGTCGCCCCGGTGACCAGGATCGCGCCCAGATCAGGGGCACAGGTATCAATGACCCTCAGGTTCAACCCTCCCCTGGCCTGTTTATCGGGGGCCCCGGCGTTTCGCCAGCGCCCCCAAGATCATCTGCCCTGACTTGAGCGCCAGATGTCCCCAGATGCCTGCAGTCACCAGCGCGCGAAAGGGCGCCGGATAATCCTGGGCCTGATGTTTGCGAAAGAAGCGCAGCATTCCTCGATGTTTGTGATATTCGACCATCCAGGGGTTTGCGGCGCTACAGGTGCCCTTGTGATGGGTCACCGCGACATGGGGGGCAAACAGGATCATCCAACCAGCCTGACGGATCCGCACGAACCAATCCAGATCTTCGCAATGGAGAAAATAGCCCTCATCCAGCGTCCCGACTGACTCCAAGACCGAGCGGGCAACCAACATGAAGGCGCCTGAGACCGCTTCGACGGGTACTGGACCCTCTGGCAGCGGCTGATGGCGTTGATCCAGGGTCTTGGCACCGCGTCCCAGCAGCTGGTCCAGGCCCAGGAGATGGGTCAGCGCCTGTCCAGGCCTGGGAATGGCGCGCCGACAGGCGATCTGTTCGCGTCCGTCGGGGTCGCACACCAGACAGCCGATCAATCCGACCTGGGGCCAGGACTTAAACAGGGGCAGCAGACGTTCGAGGGTGTCGGGTGCGATCAGACAATCTGGGTTGAGGAACAAGACGTACTCGCCGCGCGCAAGCGGCAGGGCACGGTTATTGGCCGCGGCAAAGCCGAGATTGGCGCCGTTTTCCAGGATTTTGAGTCGGGGATCGGCGCCATAACGCGCCCGTACCTGGATGAGGCTGTCATCCTCCGACCCATTGTCGCTGATGATGACCTCGACCGGCACGCTGGATGCCAAGGCCGCACCCACAGACTCAGCCAATAGCCTGCCGGCGTTGTAATTGACCAGGATGATGCTCACGGACGGCAGGCTCGGCGAGTCAAGGCTCATGCGGATATTCCCAGACCCAAGGCGGCGCGAACCGCCCGCTCAGCCGCAGCAAAGCTGAAATGGCGCTCCATCACTGCGAGCCCGGCCTGGGATAGGCGTTCCCAGAGCGTATCGTCCTGATAAAGCCGGATCACTGCCTCGGCGAGGTCCTCAGGGGTATCGGCGATCAGGACAGATTCGCCATCGATCAGGTGCATCCCTTCGACCGCAATGGAGGTGGCCACCACAGGCACGCCATAGGCCAGGCTTTGGTTGATCTTGCCCTTAACCCCTGCGCCATAGCGCAGCGGGGCGACCGAGAGCCGGCAGCTTGCAAAAAAGGGCGCCACATCCGGCACATGACCGAGGATCTCGATATCCCTGCCGGCACGTGCTCGGACCTCAGGCGGCGGATCAGCGCCGATCACCTTGAAACGCACATCGGGTAGACGGCTGCGCAGCAGCGGCATGACTGCATCACAGAAAAAACAGACCGCATCGCGGTTGGGCGGGTGGGAGAAGGCCCCAATGAACAAGAGATCGCGCCGCGCAGCGGGCGGATTGGCTGAACCGAAGATCTGATGGATATTTGAAACCACCTGGACCTGGACCTCTGGGGCCTCGAGCGCTAACAGGTCGCGCTCAACCTCGCTCACAACCCAGGTCAGATCGGCCTGACGCATCAGATTGAGCTCTTGCCGCTTACGCGTCTCGGCCAGCAGACGCATGCCGAGATCCCCGACCAGCGCAGCCAGCCTGGATTCACGCAAGAAATGCAGATCCACGGTATCAAAGATGATGCGCGCCCGCGGGCAATGGCGCCGGGCGCTCTCCATCGCCTGACTCGCGGCATCGGCGCGGCTGAGGATCACCAGATCATAACGCTGGCCCAGGATCGAGAGATGTTCGTCAAGGGAACGGACATAAGGGCGATAAAGCACCTCGATCCCTTGGCGTTGCAGATCGGCGACATAGGGTTGAGGCGCCTCCAGATTGGCCGCGGCAAAGGTCACCTGATAGCCGAGCCTCTGGAGAAGGCGAAACAGATTGAGCATGCGCAGTGAACCGGATTCCCGATCCGGGGTGATCATATAATTGTCCACGACCAGCACCCGCCGTATCCGAGAGGGCGTCAGGGGGATCGGTGCTCCGGGCGAGTAGTAACCACTGGCCTGCATCAGGTTCAGGCGCAAACCACGCCCCACTTGGGTGCGGCGCATGGGTGGCTCATCTGCCCCAAACCAGACCACCCGCGCCAATGGTTGGCCATAGACCCGATATCCCAGCTCAGCAAGACGCTGGCTGAGCTGGGCCGCAAGCCCATCCGCCGCGGCAGTTGCGGATGGAAACCCCCCGACCGTTCGAAAAAGATCGGTGCGGATCGCCAGCGCTGCCAGCGAGCAGGCGGAGAGGGGACGGCGATAGTTACAGGCCGGATGCTCCGGATCGGCGAGATGGCCGAGCGGGCGCAGCAGTCCTTCGGGTCCGGTACGCCAGCCGAGCTCGCGCTGACGTCCGTCAGGATAAAGCAGACGACTGGCGACAATACCTGCGTCCGGGGTCTCGGCAAAGGTCTGGGCCAGTACATCCAACCAGCCCGGCTGAACCTGGGTATCATCGCTCAGAAAGATGATGAACGAGCCGCTCGCCTCCCGGGCTCCTTGGTTGAGCCGGTCAGAGAGGGCGCTGTCCGGTGTGGCCTGGACCAGCCTGACCCCTGGATAGCGGCCAAGCTGCTGCCCCCGTTCATCATCGATCGCGATCACCAGGATGACCTCGAATGGGGTCCGGGTCTCGGGATGGGCCAATGCGGCCAGACAATGATGAACGGCCGATAGGGGGTGCTGGACTGGGATGATGATCGAGACCAGGGGTGCAGTCCGCTGATCAAAGGCGATCGGCTCGAAGGGCTCGGCGAGGCGCAACAGGGTTGGCGGACCCTTAGCGGCAAGTGGATGATTGTACAAACGCCGGCGCAGTTTGCGCACCAGGACCCGCGCGCCTTCCGTGCGCAATACATGCAGCATCCGCGGTAGATAGCGGATGAGATTATCGAACAGGCCAGCTCTAAGGGTGCGCGCGATGGTCATTGGGGCGAGTTGCAAACATTCTCTGGCGCACCGGTCTGGGATGAAGCATTGGATCCAGGGCCAACCGGATGCCCGGCCCAAGCGGTACCGGGCGGCTGGGCTTATGGATTCATGGGGCGAAATCCTGGCATGGTCGGCCATTCAGGGGCCTGCTGACCCTGATATTGACCCTGGGGCGGAGGCAGCTGGGATTGCTGGCGCGATTCAAGCTGATCAAGCCGCCGCTTGAGCGTCTCGATCTCCTTGGGATCGACCCGATTCGCCCCAGAGGATTGGGCTTGAGCCGGCGCATATCCCGGCGCTATCCCATAACCTAGGGGGGGGACACCGAAGCCTGGCCAGCCATAGGGCCCACCATAGAAACCTGGATAGCCATAGGGTCCATAGGGACCACCCCAGGGACCGCCGTACCAGTCATCATAATAGCGGTCATAGCGATCCCTGCCCCCGAACCAGCGGCTGGGGTTCATCATATTGCCGAAATCAAAGGCAAAGGCCGTTGAGAGATCACCCAGGCCGACGAGACATAGGCTGAGTGACATGACAGATGTTGCAAGCTTACGAACGATAGAGATTGACATAACTCCTCCACAGCTGTCACTCCCGGAAACCCGGGTGTTGGATTGGTTTGATGGCGATTCCATGTCATGAAACCCGGCGCTCCCTGCCTTGCGGCGGGGCGACCCTATGTCGGCCGGGGCATCCGGTATCCTGGGTTCCCCTCACTGGCAGCAACCAGACCCTAAACATGCGCATGTCTCGGCCCATGGGTATGACCTGGGATTGCACCCTCTCGATCTGCCTGAGGTTCGCTTAGCCCCTGGAGGTTTGGGCGAGTGGTGTGACCGGCGTGTAGACGCTCACGCTGAGCTCGGAGCTCATCCCGCAGCCATTGCAGCCAGGACGTTAGGGTTTCTGGCTGGCGCGCCGAGACCAGGAGGAAGGGTGCGGCATTGGCGAGTACCCGCAGATGCTGCTCAGCGCGTTGCGGAGCGAATTCGGTCATAAAGGGCAATAGATCCGCCTTGGTGCAGAGTATTAGGTCTGAGGCGCGAAACATGACCGGATATTTGGCGGGTTTGTCGTCTCCCTCGGGCACCGACAACAGGGTCACATTGCGATGCTGACCGAGATCAAAGCTTGCAGGACAAACCAGATTGCCGACATTCTCGATGAATAGGAGATCGATCCCCTGCAGGTCCAACCGATGTAAGGCGCGGTGGACCAGTTGGGCGTCGAGATGACAGGCAGTGCCGGTGGTGATCTGGATCGCTGGCACGCCCTTGGCGCGGATACGCTCGGCATCGTTTTCAGTCTCAAGATCACCCTCGATCACCGCGATCCCCAGCTCCCCCTTGAGCGCCTCGATCGTCGCCTCAAGCAGACTGGTCTTGCCAGCCCCCGGCGAGGACATGAGATTGATCGCGAAAACACCGCAGGCATCCAGATGCGCCCGATTATGCGCGGCCTGATGGTCGTTTTCGGCCAGGAGCCCTCGCATCACCACTTCCTTGCTGGCGGGCGCGGCCTGGATGGTTTGAACCTGATCCGTCGTCTGTCCGCAGCCGCAGGTCGTGCACATGGTCCACCTCCGATTGGGGCTAGTTAGGGTTAGATTGGGTCGGCTTGGGAAGTCTAGCCAGGAACGCTAGAGTCTTGCGGGCAGCGGCTGAGTGGCTTGGCCTTCGTTCACCCTGCCGGTTCGTCTATTCGTCCCAAAGACCCTTTCGAAATGGATGTCCATCTTGGCGGCAATGCCGCAAGCCTGCAAGCCTGTCTTTAGCTCGGCCAACGCCGGCAGCTTGCCAAACTCCAGCATCTTGAGCCCTGTGCCTGGATCGGGGCCAGGGCAGGGTCTCCCCGGAAAGGGATCGGCGGCGAGACAGCGCGAGCAGCTCCCTGAGCAGACCAGGGCGAACTGATCCTGGGGGCCATGTCCTCAAAAGGTCCCCTTGTTCCAGCCAAACAATTGGCGCGGGGGGCTGGCAAACTCGATATAGACCCGCTGGGCTGGGATGGCGAGTCTGGCCTCAAGCCAGTCGCCCAACTGTCTGGAGAGCTCGGCGGTCTGGGTCTCAGCGAGCCCTAGGCTTTTAAGCTCAAGATAGGCCGCAGGTTCAGCACTGCCGGCAAATAGAAGCTCGCGCCCAGGCTCTAGGATCACCATCACATAGGATTCGGGTTTGCCGAGGAGTTCGGCAACCCGCTTGGAAAGCTCAGCCAGCACAGCCCGGCGACTTTCAGCCGCGATCTCGACGTTGGTCAATAGGCGCAAGGTCGGCATCGATCGATTCCTCCTCAGACTCGGTCGTTCGATCAGGCCGTTTGCAACCCGGCCCTGATCAACGGGCGTTTGACCTGCCCTTGGTATAGCATTCAGTTCACTCCAGCATTCTAGGACAATCCAGATATAAAAACCCCCACTGCCCCACCCAAGCTGGCCTTGAGTCCGGGTGGGCGCCATGCGATCTCTCAGCGGTCTGCCCTGTTCCTGAACCTTAAAATCCTGGTATCTCACCTCTTGGGTCCGAGGCCTTTCCGTTATGCGTTTATTCAATCTCTTGCGCCTTCTGTGGCGGGCGCTCCCTTTGAGCCCCAGATGGCGGCAGCGAATCAAGCAAGCCCTGCTCGCTGGGCCCTGGGCGCCTCTGAGACAGGCCCCGGTATTTGATCTGACTGCCTGGAACGGCGACTGGCAGGGGTTTTTGCCCCCCTTGGATGAGCCGGTGGATCGGATCTTGATCATCGATTGGCAGCCGCCGACCCCCGATCTGGACTCGGGATCAGTGCGCCTGTGGTCGATCTTAGAGCTCATGCTAGAGCTGGGTTTGCAGATCGATTTTATCGCCGACCGCAATCCCCCAGAGCCGCGCTATCTCGAGTCATTGCAGTCGCTTGGGATCCAGACCTGCATTGGCCGAATCGCGGCATGCAACTGGCTCGCTGCCTCTGGATACCGTTACAGCCATGTCTGGATCTCGCGCCCTGAGATCGCCGAGCATTATCTGCCCCTGGCGCGCGCCTATGCCCCCCAGGCGCGGGTGATCTATGACACCGTGGATCTGCATTGGGTGCGTTTTGCGCGCGGGGTCCCTTATGCCTCAGATCCCGAGGCCATGCGCCAGCAGGCCGAGCGGTATCAGCGGCTTGAGCTTGCCAATGCCCAGGCCGCCGACCGGGTGATTGCGATCACCGAGGATGAACGCGCGACTCTGCTCGCCGAGGATCCGACCCTCGAGGTCTTTGTTCTACCCAATATCCATCCGGTCGCTGAGAAGATCCCCCCGTGGGAGGCGCGCCGGGACCTGTTGTTTATCGGCGGCTTTCAGCATGCCCCGAATGTCGATGCCATGCATTATTTCGCCGCCGAGATCCTGCCCCTGATCCGCGCCGAGCTTCCCGAGGTGCGCCTGATCATCGCTGGAAGCCAGGTGCCAGAATCGATCCGTGCCCTGGCCTCCCCGGCAATCGAGCCGGTCGGCTATATCCCGGAGGTGAGGCCCTATTTCGACCAGGCCCGGGTCTTTGTCGCCCCGCTTCGACAAGGGGCAGGGATGAAGGGCAAGATCGGGCAAAGCCTGGGCTTTGGCTTGCCGGTCGTGACCACTGCGATCGGCGCTGAGGGGATGGGGCTCATCCCTGAATGCCACGCCCTAATCGCCGATGACCCTGAGTCATTTTCCCAGGGGGTCATCCGGCTATATCGCGACCGCGAGCTGTGGCAGCGTCTATCCGATGAGGGGCGCAGGTTGGTGCAGGCGCGTTATACCAAGGCGGCAGTCGGCGACCGGTTGCGCGCTGTTTTGGCCTCAAGCGAGCCAAGCCAGACAGACCCATCTGGGACAGCCGAGAGGTGCAGATCTCGGTCGCCCGTCACCCAGGTGCAGGCCAGGGATTCCGCTTTGGCCGATGCCGGAATGATGCGCCGGAATCAGGGTGCCGGAATCCCAACCCCTTCTTGCCACCGGGATGGCGAGACCAGCGAGGGAAAGGCGCTGGGGAATGAGGGAGACGGTATCCCAACCCTTCCTGGTCATCCCAGCGAGGGTCTCGGAGCTGCGTCCGCTGCCGACCGCCGCGTCCTGATCCTGGGGATCTATCTGGCCGAGGCCCCAAACCATGCGCTCGCCATCAGCTGCGAATTGATGAGTGCCCGCGATTGGCAGGTCGATCTGCGCTGGGCGGCGATCGGCGGGCAAGAGATGCCTGCCTCCCCGACACCTGTCCAGCTGGGAGAGACGGGAGCGGCCACCCGCTTGAGCCTTGGGCTCGAGGGTGAGTGGGCCCCAGGCCCCTGGATGCGTTCCGCCGACCCGGTGGCTTGCGGCCGTGGATGCGCTGGGACAAAGACAGGGGCGCTAGGCAGGACGATCAGTGGGCAGCCTCCAAGCCAGGAGTTAGCCGCACTCACCTGGATCTATAGCCCCGAACCCAAGCCGAAGTTTGTTTTGCTCAATCGCCTACTGGCCGGGGTTAGGCTTGCAGACTATCGGTATCTGGTGGTCGTGGACGATGACATCGAGCTTCCGGCTGGTTTTTTGGACTGTTTTCTGGCGATTCAGGAGCGGCGCGGTTTCACCCTGGCCCAGCCGGCGCGCACTGGGGATAGCTTCATCGACCATCATTTCGTCATGCAGCTTGTCGGGGTCGAATCCCGTCAGACCCGTTTTGTCGAGATCGGACCCCTCTTTGCCCTAAGGCGCGAGGGGTTTTCGGCAATCCTGCCGTTCGATGAGTCTGCGCCCATGGGCTGGGGGTTAGACTTTGTCTGGCCGCTTCGCCTCGAACGACTGGGCCTCAGCCTGGGGATCATCGATGCAGTGCCCGTGAGACACGCGCTGCGCCCGCCGGTGAGTACCTATGACTATGCCAAGACCCAGGCGGCGATGCAGGGATTTCTTGGCCGCCAACCGCATCTTGGGCCTCTCGAGGCCTGGGTGGCGTTTGTCACCTATCCTTCAGCGAATGCCGGCGCGATACCATCCCCTTGCAAGAGACCAGCGCTCCAGGGGAATGAGCCGCAGCAAGGCTCGGCGAGGGGTCTGAGGGTTAAGCCGACACCTTGGCTTAGCGCCATCCTCTGCACCCGTAACCGCGCCCAATTGCTCAACTGTGCCCTGGTGGCACTCTGTGCCCAAACCCTCGACCCCGAACGGTTTGAGGTCATCCTAGTCGATGATGGCTCAACCGATGAAACTGCCCAGGTTGCCGAGCGCTTCACCGCCTTGCTTAACCTGCGCTATGTTTGGCAACCGCATGCGGGTCTGGCCGCGGCCAAAAACCACGGGATATCTCTGGCGCGCGCGCCCATCCTAGTGTTTGTCGATGATGATGATGTGCTCGACAGCCGCGCGCTTGCGGAACACCTCGCTGCCCATCGGCGCGAGCCGGATCCCGCGGTCGCTGTACTGGGTTGGACCGGCCTGGCTGGAAAGGCCGCGCGCTCGCCTCTGATGCGCTATGTCAGCGAGGTGGGTTGTCAGCTTTTTTATTATCCAGCACTGCGAGACGGCCAGGAACTCGACTTCAGCTTCTTTTGGGGCGGGCGTTCATCCTGCAAACGCGAGATTCTGCTGAGGGAGGGTCTGTTTGATCCCCAGTTTCGCTTTGGTGCAGAGGATATCGAACTTGCCTTTCGGCTGCGTCGGGTAGGTCTACGGGTGCGTTATCACGCGCGCGCCAGGAGCTATATGATCCGGGATCTTAGCGTCGATGACTTTGCCCGACGCAGCGAGCTTCAGGGTCGGGCCAACTGGGCCTTTTATCGCAAACATCCGCACCCCCTGGTCTGGGACTGGGCGCAGCTTGAGGGTGTCGAACAGGAGTGGGCGCGGATTGCCGAACACTATCCGCGGCTCTTGAAGTCTGCGCGCGACCTCCACCACTGGGCCATGGCCAGGATCGAGCAAGGGCTGCCCCTGAGCGCCATCGAGTCGCCTTCTGGGCAGATCGATTCATCCTCTCTCCAGAAGGGCGAAGGTCTGGAATTAAGGCTATTGCACCGCGCCTATGCCGCGCTCTTTCGCGCCAGCCGGATCAAGGGTACGGTTGAGCGAATGGGCGAGGGGTGAGAGGGTCTGCGCCCTTCAAGAACAAGGGTTAGGGGAGCAGGGGCTCTACAGTTTAGGTCTCTAACCAAAAGGTCACTGGGCCATCGTTGATGAGATAGACCTGCATCTCGGCCCCGAAGCGCCCAGTAGCGACCTCCGGATGGACGAGGCGTGCCTGGTGGGCCAGATAGTCAAATAACCTATTCCCTTCCTCGGGCGGGGCGGCTGGGGTAAAGCTTGCGCGCGTCCCCTTGCGGGTATCCGCAGCCAGGGTGAATTGCGGCACCAGCAAGAGCCCCCCGCCGATATCCTGCAGGCTCAGATTCATCCGCCCTTGGGTATCGGGAAAGACCCGATAGCTTAACAGGCGTTCAAGCAGGCGCTCGGCGCGCGTCTCAGTATCGCCTCGTTGCAAGCCGACCAGGACCAGGATCCCGCGTCCGATGGCGCCAATCGTCTCGCCATCGACTACAACCTGGGCCGAGCGGACCCGCTGTAAAAGACCGATCATCAGGTTCACCCTTTCAGAAGGTCACCCCAAGGAGGGCGGGGTAGGTGAGGTCTGGACCCTGTGGTTTGGGGTTCAATTGAGGATCCAGCGGCTGCCCTTCAGAGCCGGCTTTGGCAAGCCGACTGGCAGAGACTGATGGCCCAAGGATAGCCAGGTCTGCCGTTTCAATCATCGCCGCTCTTTAGAGATGGATGGACTCAATAGACAAGGGGGTACAGATCTCTGTGCCCCCCTAGAGTGAACACCTGGACGGTTCGTCAGGGCTGCACGGCGGTCAGACCGACGCTCAGCCAATCCTGCATCCCACCGCGATACCATTTGAGCTTATGCCGCGGATAGCCGATCCCAAGCAAGGTTTTGATATTCATGGTCGATTGCGGGCACCAGATCCCATTACAAAACAGGACCAGGGTCTTGGCTCGGCTAAAATCCCAGTTGCCACTGGGATCACGCTTGACACCAAAGTGTTCGCTTAGGATCTGGTCAAAGGTCTCGCGCTCCTGCGGGGTTTCGAAGGTCCCGCCGCTGTCTCGGCTTAGGCGGTTCCAGGGGATATTGATCGAGCCGGGGATGGTTCCGCGTAGGACCCAATCCGGGGTGCGCGAATCGATCACCAGGATGCTGTCATCGCCTTCGCTCATCCGCTTGAGGTAGTTCAGCACCTCGAGCTCGCCGATGGTCTCAACCCCATCGGCAGCGATCATCGGCTGCACGCAAAAAGGCGGACAGCCCCGGTCGGTCTTTTGATAGACCTCGGGTAAGACAGCGTTCGGGTTATTGCCGCGGCGGATGGTGACAACCTGGCCATTGTGTTTGACCTGGACACTCTCCAGGGTCGGGGTGATCCGATTCTCAGCAGCGCTAGCCGATAGGGCGATCAACAGACAGACCGACAAGGCAAGGGGGCGCACTGATCTAGGCATGGGCATTGAAAGAACCTCCTGAACGTAAGGCCGCGGTTGCGATTAGGGCTTACCAAAGACATAGGCCGGGAAATCGGCGTTTTGCTCGCGCAAGGCCTGTTCATAGCCAAGCTCGCCTTGACGTCTAGCCCGATTGGCAAGCGCGATCGCCTCCTGGATCTGCCCGGCCTGGGCCAGCTCTTTCGCCTTGGCGATCAGCTTAGCGGTATCGCGCCACTCGCCACCCACTGAGGCCGCCTGTTGGCGCGCCCCTTCGGCAGCAGCGATCGCCTGCTCCACCTCGGTGTTCTCCTCGGCCCAGGCGCTGTTCGTTGCCACCAGCAGGATGATCGATCCGATCCGAACCCAATCGATGTATCCCATCTGCAAAGCCCTCATTTACGCGCCCCCGGACCATTGAGCTCTTGGCCGTTGTTCATATAGGTCAGAAAGTATTCGAGATTGCGATATTCCTCGCTCTCTAACGGAAAGGCCTTGGCCCGGACCTGTTCATTACAGCCGGCAAAACGCCGATGCAGGGTGCCGACCTCGCCCCATTCGGAGCGATAGACTGGCCAATGGGTGGTATGTCCAAGGGCCGGGCTGAGGGTCTCGGTGCGCAGCTTGGCGCCTGAATTGGCAAAATGACAATGGGCGCAGGAGAAGTTCAATTGGCCGCGCCGGGCAAAATAAAATCGCTTGCCCTTAGTATAGGCCTCTAGCGCGCGCGGATCGTCCTCCGGTATCTCAACCTGGGTGATCTGCCCGCGCGACTGATAGGCGATATAGGCAAGCAGATCGACGAGCGGACCCTTGTTGTAGGGCAGGGGCTCCTCGCCATTGGCCTTGCGGCAGTCGTTGAGCGCAAGCGATAGGGTCACCACTGTCCCGTGCTCGCGATCCCAGCGCGGATAGCGGTTGGCGATCGCTGGGCCATCCGGGAAGCAATCGGCATAGGTGCGCCCATTGGCGAAGGGTGTTTTCCACAGCTCCTCGCCCCGGGCAATCGCCTGTTCATAAGGGGGGAACTCCTCGATCGCCTCCCAGTTGGCGCGCATCACCGGGTCGATCGCATAGACGCCGTTTTTGAATTCATTCTCGGGAACGCTGGGAAAGCGACGTTTGAAATAGCCTTGAAAGGCTGCCTGTTCCTCGGCAGGGGTTGCAGCCAGGGCTAGGGGGGCGATGAAACCGAGGATTACCCAAAACAGGATCAGGCGTGGCATCGTGAAACCTCGACCGGTTAAAGTGTCCAGATAAAGCTCACCACATCGGCAAACTCCTTGGGCGTAAAGATCTCATGTTTGCCAAAGGGAGGCATCACGGCATCTGGATTGCGCACGGTGGGGTCCCAGATCTGTTTGGCAAGCTCGTGCTTGCTGGGAAAACGGGTCTGGATCGCGGTGAGGACTGGACCGATCGACCCTGGGCTGGTAGCACCGGCGATGACATGACAGGAGACACAGTTGCCCTTGGCGCGATCAAAGGCGATCTGACGCCCAGACTCCGGGTCACCATCGAGATTGATGGCCTCAGGGAGTTCTGCACCCGCCAAGGGGGCAGTCAGCGGTATGAGACAGGCCAGGAGACCAGCCAAGCGGCGCCAGTAGGCCGTTTGGTCAGAGAACAACGACATCTGCACTCCTCCTTATTTTGTTAGGGCCAAATAGCGGCAAGGACGTATTTACGATTGACTCGGTCAATAAAGATAATCAACCGGCCCATATCTTTGCGGCAGCATCCGGTTCATTTCAAGTATCCTGATCACCTGAGGGGGGTTTCATGTTGCTCTCAAGGCGCGCATTTATCCGCTTGCTGGGGATTGCGGGTACAGCTGGGCTTTGGCCCGCCCTGGGCCGGGCGAGCGAGGATCCTTATGAGCTGCCATTGTTCGGTCAGGTGCGGCTTTTACATCTCACTGACACCCATGCCCAGTTGCAGCCGGTCTATTATCGCGAGCCCAATGTCAATCTCGGGATCGGCCCAGCCTGGGGTCAACCGCCGCATCGGGTCGGCCAGGCATTGCTGGATTATTTCGCAATCGCGCCCGACAGCCCAGAGGCCCATGCCTTTACCCATCTAGACTTTGTCTCGGCTGCCGAACGCCTCGGCGCGGTCGGCGGCTTTGCCCATTTGAAGACCCTGCTCGATCGGCTCCGTGCCCAGGCAGGGGAAGGCAGAAGCCTCTTGCTCGATGGCGGGGATACCTGGCAAGGCTCGGGCACCGCCTATTGGACCCGGGGCCAGGACATGGTTGGCGCCTGTAACCTGCTGGGGGTCGATGTCATGACCGGGCATTGGGAGTTTACCCATGGCGATGCGCAGGTCATTGCCAACCTGGCGGCCTTTAAAGGCGACTTTGTGGCGCAAAATGTCCAGGTGCGTGAGGAGGCATTGTTCGATTATCGCTTTGCCAACTTTCCCGGCTTTGATGGCGATACCGCACTTGCATTCAAGCCCTTTGTCATCCGCGAGCTTCAGGATGCCAAGATTGCCATCATTGGTCAGGCATTTCCCTATACCCCCATTGCCAATCCCGCCCGTTTTATCCCTGACTGGACCTTTGGCATCCAAGAGGAGCGGCTCCAGCGGCTCATCGACCGGATCCGCGCCCGCGAGCGCCCCCATGCGGTGATTTTACTGTCGCATAACGGCATGGATGTGGACCTCAAGCTGGCCGCGCGGGTGCGGGGGATCGATGTGATCCTCGGCGGTCATACCCATGACGGAGTGCCGGCGCCGATCCCGGTCAAAAACCCCGGGGGTGTCACCCTGGTCACCAATGCCGGCTCAAACGGCAAATTCATCGGGGTGCTGGATCTCGAAATCCAGGAGGGGAGGGTTAGCAACTATCGCTACCGCCTGCTTCCGGTCTTTGCCAATCTGCTTGCGCCCGATCCCAGAATGCTTGCCTATATCCAGCAGGTCCGCGCCCCCTATGCCGAGCGGCTTGCTGAGCCATTGGCGGTGACCGAGAGCCTATTGTATCGGCGCGGCAACTTTAGCGGCACCTTCGATCAGCTCATCTGCGATGCCTTAAGGCGGGTACATGATGCCCAGATCGCCCTCTCGCCTGGATTCCGCTGGGGGACGAGCCTGCTTCCAGGCCAGACCATCAGCATGGAACAGGTGCTCAACCAGACCTGTATCACCTATCCCGAGACCTATCGCCGTACCCTCAAGGGCTCTGAGATCAAAATGATCCTTGAGGATGTCGCCGATAATCTGTTCAATCCCGATCCCTATATCCAGCAAGGCGGTGACATGGTGCGGGTCGGAGGGCTTGATTATGTCTGCGATCCCACCGCCCCCATGGGCGAGCGGATCCAGGACCTGCGCCTGTCCGATGGCACACCAGTTGCGCCGGATAAAGACTATGTGGTAGCGGGTTGGGCAGTAGTAGGCAGCCAGGCCCCAGGTGAGCCGATCTGGGAGACGGTTGCGACCTATCTGCGCGATCTCAAAACCGTCCGGATCGATCGGCTCGAGACCCCGCGCTTAAAGAATGTCAAGGACAATCCAGGGATTGCCGATTACACTGGACAATTCATCTAAATCGCTCCCAGAAGAAATATTCAGCAATGCGCAGCGAGACGGATTTAGAGAAGAGCCGTGATCCAAAAACTGATGATCAAATGGCGCTAGGGACAACCGCTGCGCTTGCCAAGATCTTCCAATATGCGGAGCACCTCTTTAGCGCCGGTCCGCTGATGCTCTGCGTCTGGTCAGCAGAGACCGGTTGGCCGATCCTGTATATCTCCCCCAATGTCGAACGCATTCTGGGTTATTCTCAGACCGATCTGTTATCAAGGCAGCAATCCTTTGGCGAGTTACTCACCCTAGATGATCGGGATCTATGGCAAACCGCCTTGACTGAGGCTCTGGAAACAAAGCGCCCGTTCATTGAATTAAGCCTACGGGTACTCACCCCAAACGGCACTGAACGTTGGTGTTATCAATATGCCATTTTAGAGCTCGATAACCAGGGCCGCTTGCAGGGGCTCCAAGGCTATCTATTGGATCAACATCTTGAGGTCGAAACTCGCCGCCGGTTGGAACAACAGGAATATCGTTTCCGAACCCTGTTTGAGTTCTATCCGGATGCGACACTATTGATCGACCCGAATGACTATTCCACCCTTGAATTCAATCGCGCTGCCTATGAGCAGCTAGGTTATACCCGGGAGGAGTTTAAAAGGCTGCGCATCCCAGATTATGAGGCGAAGGAAACAGCCGAGGATGTCGCAATCCATGTCCATAACATTGTGACCCAAGGCTTTGACAGCTTTGAGACCCAGCATCGGCATAAGACTGGGCGGGTTTTGGATATCCATGTGACAGTGTCGCGGGTGGTTTTTGAGGATCAGCCTTTATTGCTTGCTGTCTTTCGCGATATCACCCGCCGTAAAGAGGCCGAGCGCCAGTTGCGTCAAAGCGAGGAACGACTGAAGCTTGCTGCCGATGCCGCCCATCTCGGGATCTGGGACTATGATGTCCAATATGATTGGCTCTTTTGGGACGAGCGGATGTTTGAGCTCTATGGCGCCGCGCCTGAGGGCTTCGGTCATCGATTAAATGATTGGCTGACCCTGCTCACCCCTGAATCGATCCCAGAGGTTGATGCGGGGCTAGCAGCCCTGATCACCTCGGATCAACCCTTTGACATCGAGTTTCAGATCCGTCGCGCCGATACCGGAGAGATCCGTACCCTGCGTGCCCTAGCCCGGGCAATCCGCGATGACTCTGGACAGGCGCTGCGGATCGTTGGGGTCAATGAGGACATTACCGGGCGCATCCTGGCCAGTCGCCGGCTTCAGGCCGAAGAGGCGAAGTTTCGCGGTCTATTCGAACTCTCGCCGGTAGGGATTGCGATGAACGATTTTCAAACCGGGAAATTTTTGGAGTTTAATCGCGCCGTCAATGAGCCGGCCGGTTATACGCGCGATGAATTTGCCCAGCTTACCTTTTGGGATATTACCCCCAAGGAATATCTCCCCAAAGAGCTCGAGGCCTTGGAATCACTCAACAAGACAGGCTATTACGGGCCCTATCAAAAGGAATATATCCGTAAGGATGGAACCCGCTATCCTGTCCTATTGAATGGTTTTAAGGTAACCACACCTGAAGGGCGCGAGGTCATTTGGTCGATCATCCAGGATATCTCGGCGCTGGAAGAGGCCCAGCGCGAGATCCGCGATCGCGAGCAGCGTCTGCAACAGCTTGCCGAACACAGCCGTACTGTGACCTGGGAGGTCGATTCCAAGGGTCTGTTTACCTATGTCAGCCCAGTCTCTGAGCTGGTCTGGGGCTATCAGCCGGATGAGCTTGTCGGTCAAAAGTATTGTTATGACCTGCACCCGGAAGCAGGGCGAGAGTCATTTAAAAACGAGATCTTTGCGGTTGTCGACCGAGGCGGCGCCTTTCAGAATTTTCTCAATCCGGTCCAGCGCAAGGACGGGCAGCTGATCTGGGTTTCGACGAGCGGTCTGCCCTTTTTCGATGGGGAGGGGCGGTTACTCGGTTATCGCGGCAATGATGTCGATGTCACTCAGGCCAAGCTCGCCCAGGATGCCCTTGCGGCCGAACGCGAGCGTTTTCGCGGGATCTTCGAGCGGACCGCGAGCGGGGTCGCAGTCTATCGCCCAACCGAGGATGGCGAGGATTTTATCTTTGTCGATTACAACCCAGAAGCCGAACGGATGGATCAAACCCCGCGCGAGCGGGTGATTGGACGACGGATCACCGAGTGTTTCCCAGCTGTTGCCGAGATGGGTCTGCTTGCAGTGATGCGTCGGGTCAATCAGACGGGTCAGACTGAGCATCTGCCTTTGGCCTATTATCAGGATGATCGCCTTCAGGTCTGGCGCGAGAATACCATCTTTAAGCTTTCATCGGGCGAAATCGTCTCAGTCTATAATGATCTCACCGAGATTAAGCGCGCCCAGGAGGCCGCTGAGCGCGCCAGCCAAGCCAAAAGCGAGTTTTTGGCCAATATGAGCCATGAGATCCGCACCCCGATGAATGCGGTGATCGGTCTCAGCGAATTGCTTTTGGATACGCCGCTGGATGAGCGCCAACGCGATTATGTCACCAAGATCCGCAATTCATCGCGGATATTATTGGGGATCATCAATGATATCCTAGATTATTCCAAGATCGAGGCGGGTAAACTCGAATTAGAGATCAAACGCTTTTCTTTTGAAGAGCTGCTCGATCAATTGCGCGCGCTTTTTGCCAATGCCGCCGCTGCCAAGAATCTGGAGCTTATCTTTGATCTGGATATGCCGCCCCACAAAACGGTTGAGGGCGATATGCTGCGCTTGGGGCAGGTCTTAACCAATCTATTGAGCAATGCCATCAAGTTCACCGAGCAGGGTCAGGTGGTTTTGACCATCCGCCAGCTTGCTGAGGATGATGGGATCATACGGCTGCGTTTTGCGGTGCGCGACACCGGCATCGGGATCGATCCGCAGCAACAACAGCGACTCTTTCAACCCTTCACCCAGGCCGATCCCTCCACAACCCGCCGTTATGGGGGGACTGGTCTTGGGCTTGCCATCAGTCGCCGGCTGGTGGATAAGATGGGCGGGATCTTAAGGCTTGAATCGACCCCAGGCGTAGGAAGCTGTTTTTATTTCGACCTCGATCTACCCCTTGCGCCCAAGGAGACCCATGCAGTGCTCAACCCCTTCCCGCCGGGTACCCGGGTCTTGGTGGTCGATGATCATCCGGAGTCAAGGTCAATCCTACGCGCCTTGCTTGAGAGTCATCGATTTGCGGTTGAAGAGGCCGAGGATGGCCAGGAAGCAATTGCTGCAATCAAGGCGGCTGAGGCCGAGAATCACCCCTTTGATTTCATCCTGATCGACTGGAAGCTGCCGGGTGAGCTGGATGGGGTTCAGACCCTCAAGACCATCCATGAGCTGCGCGCCCAGGGTATCATCCGCCACCCAGATGTTCCCGCCTTGATCGTGAGCGCCTATCGCCAACAGGATATCACTGAGCATCAGGGTCTCTATGGCGCCTTTTTGAATAAACCAGTGACGGCAAGCGTTTTGCTTGAGTCCATGCTCCAGGCCCGCGCCCAATACCTGGGGGGGATTCATCAAACGCCCTTATCCCAGTCCATTCCCTATTTCGACCATCAAACAGTCCTTTTGGTTGAGGATAACCCGCTCAATCAAGAGGTTGCAGTCGAGATGCTCAAAAAGGTCGGTCTTCGGGTTGTGATTGCCCACAATGGTCAGGAGGCGCTCGAGCGGGTGAAAGAGCACCCTGTGGCTCTGGTGCTGATGGATCTCCAGATGCCGGTCATGGATGGCTTCGAGGCAACCTGCAGGCTGCGCGCGCAGTATCCCCAACTTCCCATCATCGCCCTATCTGCTGCAGTCATGGAATCCGACCGCGCCCGCGCCCAAGAGGCCGGCGCCAATGGCCATCTCGCCAAACCGATCGACGGCCAGGAACTCTATGGCATCCTGGCCCAGTGGCTGCCGGTCAAGGGGTATCGCCAACTCGCTAGACCCTATGGGAGGACTCATCCTTTGTCTTTGGAACAGCTCACCGCTTTTGATATTCAGCGGGGTCTTCGGTCATTCGACGGGGATGTGGTGCTCTACCAGCGCACCTTGCGTCTGTTCTACGGGCAGCTGGTTGCCGAGTTTGCGCCCCTGCTTGAACCCGTTGCCGCCTTGTCTACCGAGACCCAGCAACGTCTCCTGCATACGCTCAAGGGGGTTGCGGGGACGGTCGGCGCCTTACAACTGGCTGAGGCTGCGGCACGTCTTGAGTCCAGATTGCGTCAGGGTCAGCCGATCTCCGAGACCGATCGCCACTCCTTTGCCGAGTCCTGGCGCAGGGTCATGACCCAGCTGGCCAACTTGATGCAGGGGGATCTTGCTGCAGAGTGCCCAAGCCCCAGGGATACAGCAGAGACAATCGCCCCACGGATGGCTGAACTATTAAGATATTTAAAGGCTGGCGAGCTCATCGATGATGATCAACTCATCAAAGAGGTGACCGATTTCATCAGCGTTCAAACCGATCCCGGGGCAGGTGCGACCCTGCGGCGGCTGATCGAGACCTTTGAGCATGATCAGGCGGCTGCGTATCTGCAGTCTATCGCCGAACAGACAGGGGTGAGGCTCTAAGGTGGTAGAAAAGACCGCGACTGTTTTGATTGTCGATGATCAGCCGGCCAATATCCACACCCTGGCCGCCTTGCTCAAAAGGGAGTATCGCATTCTCACCGCGACCCGGGGGGAAAAGGCCTGGGAGCTTGCCACTGGGGATCATCCGCCCGACCTGATCCTGCTCGATATCCTTATGCCCGATATGGATGGTTATGAGCTGTGTCGGCGGCTCAAGAACCATGAAGCGACCAAGACCATCCCGATCATCTTTGTGACCGCCCTGGGCGAGGAGCGCGACGAGGCCTATGGCCTGGATCTCGGTGCTGCCGATTACATCACCAAACCCTTTAGCCCAGCCATTGTGCGGGCGCGGGTGCGCAATCATATCCAGCTGAAGCTCAAAACCGATCTGCTCGAGCAGATCGCCATGCAGGATGGGCTCACCCAAATCCCCAATCGGCGCTGTTTTGATCAGCGGTTCCAGGAGGAATGGGCGCGTTTGAGCCGTAGTGCTCAGACCCTGGCGCTCCTCATGATCGATATCGATCATTTCAAGGCCTATAACGATCACTACGGGCATGGGGCGGGGGATGAGTGTCTCAAACGCGTTGCCCATGCCATCCATCAGGTACCCAACCGCCCGATGGATCTGGTTGCGCGCTATGGTGGAGAAGAGTTTGCTGCCCTCCTTCCCGAAACCGATGAGGAAGGCGCCCTGCATCTAGCCTACCAGATGCTCGCGTCGGTGCAGTCATTGGGGATCGAACATGCCTATTCCGGCGCCGCACCCTGGGTCACGATCAGTATCGGCCTAGCGGTGCATTCAGCAACCCATCCCAAATGCAGTGCCGAGCATCTGAGGGAGGCTGCAGACCAGGCCCTCTATCGCGCCAAGATAGAGGGACGCAATCGGGTGGTAAACGAGCTCTCGGGGTCACCAGGCCAAGAGGGTTTGGTATCCCTTTAGTCCTCGAATGAGAGTGTCTTGTCACTTGGTTAAACCGGTCGAAGCACCATCCCGGGGGATTGGATGGCCGCCCCTGGATCCCTTTAAAATTCAGCTGGCCAGGCCTATGAAGGTTGCCCGCGCTCGAGGATGGCAGATCCGGGATGGATGGCTCCTGTGACATAGTCGCCGCCCAAGGTCGGGTCCTGTCTGCAGTCAGGCGCTGCCAAAGGCGCGATAAAACCTTCAGATGATCCCTCTGGTCTAATTTTTACCCTAATCGATTCCGGATATCTCCATGGCCTTTGCTGCAGGATCTCCATCCCTCTCTATGTGGGCAGGCTGGTTCAGCTTGGTGCTTCTCAGCAGTATCTGGTCCAGTATATTTGCCGAGACAGGCGCCCAGCGCATCGATGCCTATCTGAAGGGTCTCAATAGTCTGAAGGCCGATTTTGAGCAGTTCACCTTCAACGCCGAGCGAACCCGCATGCTCGAGGCGCGCGGGACCTTTTATCTCCAACGGCCGGGTCGTTTCCGCTGGGAATATCAAACCCCTCAGCGCCAGATCATTATCGCCGACGGCCAGCGGGTCTACGTCCATGACCTCGATCTGAATCAGGTTTCCCATCAAAGCCAGGCCAAGGCATTACGCGGGACACCCGCCTTATTGTTGGCCAATGCCGAGCCGATCGAGACCCATTTTACGACCCGTTCCCTAGCCAGCTCAGACGGGCGCGACTGGGTGGAGCTGCTCCCGAAGGACCCAGAGACCGAGGTGGTACGCATCGAGCTTGGGTTTAAAGGCGACCGACTCGAGAGCCTGATCATGGCCGATAGCTTCGGTCAGGAGACAAGATTGAATTTCAGCCGGATCGAGGCCAATCCCCCACTGGATTCCAATCTGTTCAGGATCGATCAGCGGGCAGTCAATGAGTTTTTGTCGTTTGATTAGCGGCGCAATCAGCAAGGCAACGGGCAGGAGTAGGCTGCGCGTTACCTGCCTTCTCAAACCCTTCCCCTCTGGCTTTATTGAACACAGGGTCCCGTGATGTCGCAACTGCTGTGGTTACTCCTTCCCTGGTCGCTTGCCTTTTTCTTCCTGGGACGCTTGCGCCCCTGTCCGCCTACCTCCCAAGACTCCAGAACCCCGCGGGTGTCGGTGATCATCCCCGCGCGCAATGAGGAAAAACGCTTAGGGCCCTTGTTGACCTCACTGCAGGCCCAAAACTATCCCGATTTCGAGGTTATCCTGGTCGATGACAACTCAACCGATCGCACCGCAGAGCTCGGGCAGGCAGCAGGCTGTCAGATCCTGCGTCTAAAGGAGCCTGAACCCGGCTGGCTTGGCAAACCGCATGCCTGCTGGGCCGGGGCCCAGGCTGCCCAGGGCGAGATCCTGATCTTTCTCGATGCCGATACTGTGCTTGGGTCTGGGGGCCTCGAGCGGATCGTGTCAACCCACGCCCGCTATGGCGGCCTGGTCTCGATCCAGCCCTATCATCGGATGGAGCGGGCCTATGAGCGTCTCTCAGCGGCATTCTCATTGATCATGATGGCCGGGATCCGGTCATTTACCCTGGCTGGCGCACGCCTACCGGCCAATGGTGCCTTTGGCCCTTGTCTGGTGTGCGGGCGTGCCGATTATTTTCGTACCGGCGGCCATTGCCTGGTACGCGACGAGATCATCGATGATGTCGCATTGGCCCAGGCGATGGCGCGGCAGGGGATTGGGGTCCACAACTTCATTGGTCAGGGGGTCATCGCCTTTCGCATGTATCCGCACGGGATCAGTGATCTGATCGATGGCTGGACCAAGAATTTTGCGCGCGGCGCTATGACGACCGATCCCTTGCTGCTGATCCTCATTGCCGCCTGGATCGCCGGTGGTATGGCCTCTTTGGACGCCACCCTCGATTGGGCGCGCGCTGGCGCTGTCTGGACACCCTGGGCTATTGCTGGCGCCATCGCCTACAGCGCCTATGCCCTCCAGATCTATTGGCTGTTGCGCCGGCTTGGCAACTTTGGCTGGCTGACGGCCGTGACCTATCCGTTGTCTTTCATGTTCTTCATGGCCGTCTTCGTTCGTTCCCTGTATTTGACCCTGATCCGCCAGCGGGTCTTTTGGAAGGGCCGATCGATCCCCCTTCGGGCAACGGGCTAGGCATTTGCCATGCATGATCCATATCCGGTCATGGCGCAGGTGCTCCCCGAGCATGGAGGACAGCTGCACGCCTGGGCGGAGCGGTTTGCCCGACCCCTTGCCGAGTGGCTCGATCTTTCAACCGGCATCAACCCCAACGGCTGGCCGGTCCCGGCGGTTCCCCCAGGGATCTGGCAACGCCTGCCGGAAGAAGAGGATGGTCTGGCATCCGCTGCAGCCGAATACTATGGGGTAGACTGGGCGGTGCCGGTTGCCGGCGTCCAGGCTGCCATCCAATTGCTGCCCCAGCTTCGCCCATCCTGCCGGGTTGGGGTTTTGGCCATCGGCTATGCCGAGCACGCCTATCGCTGGCAGCTTGCGGGGCATCAGGTCCTTAAGCTCCCCGAGGATGGATTGGAGGCCGCGATCGGCGAACTCGATGTCCTGGTCGTCATCAATCCTAATAACCCCACGGGCCGGCGTTGGCCCGCGGCGCGTCTTCTCGACTGGCATGCAGGATTGGCCGTGCGCGGCGGCTGGTTGGTGGTCGATGAGTCATTCATCGATCCGACCCCAGAAGACAGCCTGGTTCAGGCAGCGGATCGGCCCGGCCTAATCGTGTTGCGCTCGCTAGGCAAGTTTTTTGGGTTGGCCGGGGCGCGTCTCGGTTTTTTGTTCGCCGAGTTAGGGCTTGCCCAACAGATCAGACAGCTCCTGGGTCCCTGGCCGATCAGCAATCCAGCGCGCTGGATTGCCCGGCTCGCCCTGCTGGACCATGCCTGGCAGGCGCGGGCGCGGACGGAACTCGCCGTAGCCAGCGCCCGACTTGCCGAATTGCTGCACCAGCATGGGCTGAGCCCAAAGGGCGGTACAGCGCTTTTTCAATGGGTCCTGACCCCAGATGCCGAATCCATCCAGGGGCAGCTGGCAGCTCAGGGGATCCTGGTGCGCCGGTTTGCCGAGCCACTGAGCCTGAGATTCGGCCTGCCCGCGGATGCCGAGGGCTGGGGTCGTCTGGATCAGGCATTGGCCTCGCTGAGCCAGCGGTGACCGCTCTACCTGGTTGGCTGACCGTCCCGGTCGCGCACCCGCCTGACCCTGCTGCTCTACGCCACCCGGAGGCCGGGCGGATCTGCGCCCTGATCGAGGCCGCCGATGCACCCTGCGCCCGGGAGGCTAGCCGGCGTGACCCCTCGGCCTCGATCCTGGCCGGTTGGGGCCGCCGAGAGTGCTGGGAGTGGATCGAGTTAGGGCCCCTGTCCACCGCTGTTTTCCCAGTCAAGCGCCTCGAGCCTCACCAGCTCGATGTGGCATTGAGCCGCGGGCGGCAGGCAGCTGAACGTCTGAAGCTCGACGGTTGCCAAGGTCTAGTGCTGTTCTGCTGGGGGGAGGAGGGCGGTGCGCTGGCAGCTGAGGGTTGCTGCCATTACCCTGCGCCTACCGTCTATCGCTATCTCCAAAAGCTTGGCGATCCCAAGACCGCTGCCTTGACCGGGGCCGTCATTGCCTCTGCCCAGATGGGGCTTTGGATATATCCGGCCAGCCAAGGCGCTCGGTTTGCTGCCCGTCTGGCCTCTGGGCTCAACCCAGGGGTGCGCCTCTGGTTGGCGGCGGCAGAGGATCAACGCTTCAGGGATCCATGGCCAATGGATCGAGCGCCAGGGTGCCAGGATTCAGCGAATCATTCGGCCGCGAGACCAGGCGAAGCGAGCTGGCAAGGGCTTGAACAGTGTTGAGGAGGCGCCGGCATGATCCTCGCCCCCAGGACTGCGCTCGACCCAAACAATTGGCTGCGTCTCAAGCGGCTCTGCGGCAAGTTCCGCCGGATGTGAGGCCTGGGGAGAGTCAGGCGCTGGTCGCAGCCGCAAGAACGCGACGACACCGGCCTCGGTGAGGCAGGAGGCAGGCAGCAGATCGAGTAAGTAATGGCGAGCTCTGCGGAGGTATTGCGGGGCAGTGAGCTGCCGAAGAGGCCGCTCAGCAGCTATCCCCAAATCCGCGCTCACCAAGCTACCCAAGCCAGTAGGCAACACTTGGCCAGTGTGGTCATTCCGGCGCAAGCCGGAATCTAGATTTCCCAACCCACTGGGATCATTCATAGAGATCCCCGCAAGTAAACCCGCGACTGAAGTGGCGGGTTATTTACTCGGTCTCGATGCCACCTGCGCAGGCCGAGATGCTCGGCAAGGGCGCCGAGTAGATTATTTAAATCTCGATGCTCGAAAGCGGGGGTTTCAGACAGTCCTCTAAATGTCTTACGCCTCCTCAGCAGCCAGATTAGGACCGGGTGGTATTCAAGCCGCTGGATGCTTGGCCCGCCGTTTCAGCCAGACCTCTAGGCCCTGGGCATTGAGCTCAATATCGAGGCTCAAGAGATTCAGGATTTCAGACTCGGCAAGGGTGACGCCATGCGCCTGCGCCTGGGCGAGCAGATAGTCCCTGACGGCTGTCCTAAGCCGGATTTCTCGTCCACCCTCAGGCTGGTCCTCCTCGCGCAGGGCAAGATCGGCAAGCGCCCGGATGCCTCGGCGCAAGGTCTCGACCTGCCGATCGGGTCGGTCGAGGCGTCCATAATGGGTCAGATACATCGCCTGCGGCCGATAGCCCATGAGTTTATCAAGGCTTAACAACCAGGCATCCGGATCGAAGGCTACAGGTGTGGTGGGTGCAAACAGCCAGGGACCCTGGGTGTTGGTAAAGGCTTGATAGGCGATACCGAAGGTATCGCCGCTGAAGATCCCTTGGGTAGATCGATCCAGGAAACAGCCATGATGATTGGCATGACCTGGGGTATCGATGAAGGTCAATGACCGCCCAGCAAGTTCAAAGGTCTGGCCATCCTCGGCAGAGATAACCCGTTCCGCCGGGACGGGAAGCGGTAGGCCAAAGAGCGCGCGAAAGTTGTCCTCACCATAGACCGAGCTGGCACCGGCGATCAACCTACTCGGATCGATCAGATGGGGTGCACCCTTGGGATGGATCACCAGATAGGCGCGCGGACAGGCAGCCATCAGATGCCCGGCTGCCCCCGCATGATCGAGATGGACATGGGTAGGCATGATATAGGCGATCTGCTCTGGGCCAAGTCCTAGCGCATCGAGTGCAGCGAGCAACAAGGGAACGGCCTTGGCTGGCCCAGTATCGATTAAGGCCAGCTGCTCGCCCGAGCGGATCAGATAGGCCGCTGCAAGACCGGGGCGATAGAGACCGGTCTCGATACAGTAGATCCCCTCGGCGACCTCTTGGAATAGGGACTGGGCCATGCGCGCTCTCCAGAAATCAGTGCAGGGTCTTTGGGATGATCGCTGCCGGCTGGAAACCGGCAGTCCCATTGTTGCTACTTCTGATCAAAGCGATAACCAAAAAGCTCGATGTCGCGGGCAAAATGGCGGGCGACCAACTCTGCAGTCTCATCGGTGTAATAGGTCCGCCAATCGCGTTGGCGATCCTTGGCCTGCCGGCGATGGGGTAGGGGAGGGGGCTTGATCCCGAGCCGTTTGCAGATCTCTAAAAAGTCCTCCTGGAGGCGTTCATAGCGTCCCACATAGTCAACAATGATCCTGCCCTTGAGGTCGATCAGATAATCGCTCTGGGGGGTGATCGAGGTATCCAGGTGATATTGATAGGGTCGATTGGGATCGAGCTTCCAGCGCAAAAAGTCGGTGAAATCCCCATGCACTCCGAGATATTGGGGGCGCTCGCGACGGATATGATGGAATGAGCTGACCTGTAGATCCCAGGGATTGCGGACAAAGGCGAATTTAAACAGGCGGTCGAAATATTCCTTGGGCAGAAGCTCTTGCGCTAGGATGATCTTGGCATGGCGCGGTAGCTTAGTCCCGAGCCGATGGCCAGTGAGATGGCTCAGCCGCCCGCACAGCCACATCGGATAGTACCAAGGGTCGCGCCAAAGCAAAGGTTTAAGTGCTGCGCGCACGCTGGTCCCGCCGGTTTTGGCAATATGGACAAAGAGAAAACGATGACGGTGGGAGAGCAGCATCGCAAGTCCAGTTGGTTAGGCTAGCTGCACTGGAATCTCCAGTTCAGAGATCCTTTTTCTTGCGCGCCCGCGGATGCGCCTGGTCATAGACCTGGGCAAGGTGCTGGAAGTCCAGGTGGGTGTAGATCTGGGTGGTGCCGATCCCTGCATGACCCAAAAGCTCCTGGACGGCCCGGAGATCACCGGATGATTCAAGAAGATGGGTGGCAAAGCTGTGTCTGAGAAGATGGGGATGCAGGTGTTGGCCGGCGCCGCGTGCGAGCGCCCAACGGGCTAGGCGTTGTTCGACCGTGCGCGGATGAATGCGCCGACCGCGTTGGCTGACAAAGAGCGCGGGTTCATCGGGGGCAGCGAGACCGGCGCGGATCCTCAGCCACTGGCGGATGGCCGCGCACGCCTTGCTGCCGACCGGCACCTGTCGTTCCTTACTGCCCTTGCCAACTACCCGGACCTCGCCTGCTTGCAGGTCGATATCGCTGAGATTCAAACCTACGAGCTCGGCAAGACGCAGGCCAGATGAATACAAAAGCTCGACCATGGCGGTATCGCGGAGACTGAGCGGATCCTCCGCAGGCATGTCGAGCAAGGCACTGAGCTGATCGGCATCCAGGATCTTGGGCAATGAGCGGGGCGACTTGGGGGCACGCACCCCAGCAGCCGGATTGGCCTGGGTCTGATCCTCGCGGATCAGCCAGCGATAAAAGGTCCGCAAGCTAGACAGCTCGCGTTGCAGGGTCTTGGCGCTAAGACCCTGCCGATGCCGCCAGGCCAGATATCCTCGAATGCTGGTCTCGTCGATCCGGGCAAGGGGGCTGTGGCCGTATTGGGTTAGCCAGCGGTCGATCTGGATCAGATCGCGCCGATAGGCCGCTACTGTGTGTTTAGATAGGCGACGTTCCTGGGCCAGATGCTCGCAAAAACGGGCCAGGGTTGGAGACAGGGTTTCAGGGATGTCCGTCATTGGCAATGACCGATGGGAACAGTCCTTAGTTTTTGGCTGAGGAGCTCGCCGAGGCGACTCAAGATATCGATGTTTGCATCAGGGGAAAAGTGTCCCGGATCGGTATTGCCAAGGGCAATCACCCCCCATTGCTCCTCGGTCTGCAGGGGAATGATGGCGGCGGATTGAATGATTGCCCCGGTCTCACCAAATAATATCTGAGCCTGTTTGGCTTTTAAGGGACCGCACAGGGCGCGGTGGTGGTCGATAAACTCCTTGAAAGAGGCTGCCAACGGATCTGAGATGACATTAGCCGGTCCATGTCGGGCAAAGAGCTTGAGCATCATGGCATCGGCGCCAAACGCCCGGGGTAAGGTCTCGCGCACTAGGTGACAGAACTGGTCAGGCCGCTCGATGGCAATCAGCCGAAGGCTGAGGGCATGCAAGCGATTGACCAAGGTTTCATATTCGCGCGCCCGGGCGATCAGGTGCGCCAGGCGCCTGCGCTCGGTAGCAAGCTGAAGGCGCAGGCGTTGGGCCTGATACTCAATCAATGAGGCCACACCGGCTGGCAGGCGATGAGGTACATCGATGACCGCCAGGACCTCGGGGTGGTTGAGCAAAAAGTCGGGATGGGCGAGTAGATAGGCAACGACCTGGCGTTCCTGAATGGGTCTACAACCCTGATCCTGTTCTGTCTGGTGGCTCATCGCGGCTGACTCAGCGCTCGATTTCACCCTCGAAGACCCGCTCGGCCGGGCCTGTCATCCAGACTGGCTGATCTGGACCCTGCCATTCAATCCACAGGCTACCGCCTGGCAGGCTGACCTGGACACACTGGCCCAGCAAACCGAGCCGTTGTCCACTAACTGCGGCAGCACAGGCGCCGCTGCCGCAGGCAAGCGTCTCGCCGACCCCCCGCTCATAGACCCGCAGGCGGATAGCGTCTGACCCCAAAATCTGCATAAAGCCGACATTGACCCGCCTTGGGAAACGCGGATGGCGCTCGATTAAGGGTCCAAGCTCAGCGACCGGTGCGCTGTCCACATCCTCGACCACCAGGACCGCATGCGGGTTGCCTAGCGAGAGGGCGCTCAGATGTAGGCGCTGGTTTATCAGCTCGATCTCGTAGATCAAGGCAGGTGCCTCGGCGATGAAAGGGATCTGGGGCGGATCGAAGACCGGAATGCCCATATCGACCCGCACCTGCCCGTCCGGTTCCAGAGAGAGGCGAATCACGCCAGCGGCGGTGCCAACTGGAATCTCATCCTTGGCGGTTAAACCCTGATCGCGGACAAAACGGGCAAGACAGCGCGCACCATTGCCGCATTGTTCGACCTCGCTGCCATCGGCATTGAAGATCCGGTAGTGAAAATCCGTTCCAGGCAAGCGGGCAGGCTCGACCACCAGGACCTGGTCGCAGCCGATCCCAAACCGCCGGTCGGCGAGACGGCGGATTAGGGCAGGATCGAGGTCGAGCTGCTGGCGTATCCCATCGAGGACCACGAAATCATTGCCCAGACCCTGCATCTTGGTAAAACGTAACCTCATGCCGGCAAAAACCCCATGACCGCCAGATGTCGATCGCTGACCACCGCGACCTCCAAGCATTCCAGATCCGCTGCCCGAAGCTGGGCGCTAACCTCGGCCGGTTCAAAGGCAGCGTAGAGTGAGTTGCGAAAGTCGCGTTTGAGGATCTCGGACTCAGCTCCAGCGTAGGTCTCAACCAGGGCCTCGACCCAGCCCGGCGAGGCGGGACGCATCAGATCCATAATCAAAACCGGCGCACCTGCTTTGGCGGTCGCCCGGATCGTCCGCCAGAGTACCTGGGGGTCGGGCAGATGATGGAGCAGGCTGTTGGAGATCACCAGGTCATAATAGGCGTGCGGCAGGCGTTCAGAGGGGATGCGATCCCAGAGTAAACGGATGCGCGCCTTTAAGGCCGGTTCGGCGGCAAATGCCTGCGCAGCAAGCGCCAACATGGCCCGGGAGCCATCGAGCGCATCGCATTGGGCATTCGGATAGGCGCGCAGGAAACGGATTGGGATATCCGCCGGGCCGCAACCGAGATCAAGCGTCTGCAGCGCTCGCTGTGACTCAGGCACTAGCCTCTGCAGAAGACGGATGAACAGGGTATTGGACTCGGTGAAATCGGCCTCGGCATAGGCACGGGCCTGATCCTCAGCCTCCATGAGCTCCTCAGGTTCGGGACGGCGTTGCATGGGTGTTATGCTGGGTCAGCAGGCAAGAGATGTTCATTGGCATAAAGCTCTAAGAGCATTTCGCGCGAGCGCACCAGATAGGCGCGCCCGCCATCGACCATAACCTCGGCGGCGCGCGGGCGGCTGTTATAGTTTGAGCTCATGCTAAAGCCGTAGGCGCCGGCGCCGCGGATCGCCAAGAGATCGCCCTCCGCAAGCGCCAGATAGCGGTCCTTGCCGAGAAAATCGGCCGTCTCGCAGATCGGCCCGACGAGGTCGTAGCGCAATGGCTCGGCATCGGTTTCTTGGATAACCCGCACGATCTCCTGTTGGGCCTGATAGAGCGCGGGGCGCATGAGGTCATTCATCGCTGCATCCAGGATCGCAAAATGCCGATGCGGGCCCTGTTTGAGATATTCGACGCGGGTCAGCAGCACCCCGGCATTCCCTGCAATGGCACGCCCAGGCTCAAGTAGCACCGTATAGGGGCGCTTGGCGAGCAAATGGCCTAAGGCTGCTGCATAGGCCGCAGGCTCAGGCGGATGCTCGTCCCGATAACGGATCCCCAATCCCCCGCCGAGATCCAGCTCGCGGATGGGGATACCGATCCCACAGAGACGGTCGGCTAGCGCCAAGACCCGTTCGGCGGCCGCGATGAACGGGGCCAGGTCGGTTAACTGCGAGCCGATATGACAATCGACCCCGATGACCTCGAGGTTCGGCATGGCCGCCGCAAGGGCATAGAGATCCTCAGCCTCATCGATCGGCAGTCCGAATTTGTTTTCCTTCAGCCCAGTGGCGATATAAGGATGGGTTTGGGGGTCAACATCTGGATTGACCCTTAAGGCGATTGGCGCCCTGAGTCCGAGTTCCCCAGCGATCCGGTCGATCCGCACGAGCTCGGACTCGGATTCGACATTGAAGCAGCGGATACCGACCTGGAGCGCACCCTGGATCTCATCGACGCGTTTGCCTACCCCTGAAAAGACCACCTTGCCCGGATCGCCACCCGCAGCCAGCACCCGCTCGAGCTCACCGACCGAGACGATATCAAATCCAGAGCCTAGGCGGGCTAATATGTTCAATACCGCCAGGTTTGAGTTGGATTTGACCGAAAAACAGATGAGATGCGGATGATCGCGAAAGGCGCGATCGAATGCCCGCCAATGGTGCTCAAGCGTAGCGCGCGAATAGACATAACAGGGGGTGCCAAAACGCTCGGCGATCTCAGTGAGGGGGACATCCTCAGCATACAGGATGCCATTGCGGTCGTTGAAATGATCCACCTTGGATAGCCCTGGATACTCAACCCAGGCCTGCCGAGGTCTTGGGCATGGCCGGAGGTAGGTTTGGGAGATCCTCGCCGCGCGGCGGTGGTGCTGTCGGTTCGGGACGATAAAGCTCGCCCTTCTGCCCACATGCATTGAGCATGGCAGTTGTCCCAAGCAGGACAATCAATGCGGTCAATAGGGTACTAGCCCAGCAGCGCATGGTCTTCAAGGATTCCGCCTGGATGATCCGCCAAGTATATCGATTGGACGCTGGCCTGTCCTGGCTGCTGAGCTCAGGGGCCAGCCGGCGCAACGGCGCGCAGCTCGATCAGCACCTGTCCAGCGGCGTCGAGCAGGCTGAGGCGGTCGCCGAGGACCCGATAGGTCTGTACGCGTCCCAGAGTTTGGCGATACCCCTGAGCCTGGCGCTCCCGATCTGGGCCCGCTGGACAGGCCATGGAGGTGACGCCGATGGGTCCAAGGCTGAGCGACTGGCCGGAGCGCACGAAACCGCTCAGATAATGGTTACAGCCATCGAAGCCGCTGATCCGCCCCTGGGGGTCAAAGGTCAAATCAATCCGGGCGCGCGGTTTAACCAGATCCCTTTGGCTATCGGCATAGCCCTCAACGCGCCAGGTGCGACCTGTCAGCCCTTGGGGCTCTGGATCGGCAGTCAAGGGGGTCAGGCTGAGGAGCCATTGGCCAGATTCATCCATGAGCTCGAGCCGTCCATCCGCCAGGCGATAATGAGCAGCAGCCTGGAGGTGACGACTGACTGCGCTCTCCTGCTGCATGAGCGGTTCCGGACAGGCCATCCGGGTTGCAGCAAGACCGGATAGGCGCCAGACATCGGCCTCGGCCTGATAGCGTCCTTGGATCTGATTGCAGCCGGCGCTGCCTGAAAGCTGGCCATCGGCAAAACGAAAATGCGGTGGGCGGCCTTCTGCCAAGGGGGTTAAGGTTTGTGAACCCTGCCGGTAGGCGATCAGGCGCCAATCCTGGCCCTCAAAGGGTGCCGGCTGGGGCTGGACCCTGGGGTTAGGGGGCTCGATGGACTCGGTCTGGGCCTGCACGAGCAATGACCAGCCGCAGATCAGGGTCAAGATCAACGAGGTGCACTGGTGGTGATACATGCTGCGATCCTTGAATTGGCTTACAAGGTACCTGTCGGGCGTATAGTCATTGCTTGATCCATCCTGAATGGCTCGATTGTCCATGGCTCAACAAAGGGATGCAATTGCCGTTCGGCTTTTTGGATAATGAAGGGCGGGGTCCGGGCCATCCTGGGCAAATCCTAGGGGTTGACAAGGCGAAACAGATGCGATTCATCGATCTGAAGACCCAGTATGGGCGCATCGCGCCTGCTTTGCGGGCGCGTCTTAATGCGGTACTCGAACACGGGCAATTCATCCTCGGCCCTGAGGTGCGGTTGCTCGAGGAGCGTCTCGCCGAATTCGTCGGCGTGCGCCATTGTATCGGGGTGGCAAGCGGCACCGACGCCCTTCTAATCGCGATGATGGCCCTGGGGATCGGCCGCGGCGATGAGGTGATTACGTCGGCTTTTAGTTTCTTTGCCACCGCCGAGACGATTGCGCTTTTAGGCGCGCGGCCGGTCTTTGTCGATATCGATCCAGCCACCTATACCCTGGACCCGAGCAAGCTCGCGGCGGCGATCACCGGTCGTACCCGAGCCATCATCCCAGTCTCGCTCTATGGTCAGTGCGCCGACATGGATGCGATCAACAGCATCGCCTCAGGTTACCGGATCCCAGTGATCGAGGATGCCGCGCAAAGCCTGGGGGCGCTCTATCGCGGGCGTCGCTCCTGCGCGCTCTCGACCATCGGGTGCACGTCCTTCTTTCCCTCCAAACCCTTGGGCGCCTACGGCGATGGTGGTGCCTGTTTTACCGATGATGACGCCCTGGCCCAGGCCATGCGCGAGATCCGAGACCATGGGCAGGACCGACGTTATCACCACCCTCGGCTGGGTCTCAACGGGCGCCTCGATACCCTCCAGGCAGCGGTTTTGCTTGCCAAGCTCGAGATCTTCGCTGAAGAGATCGCGGCACGCACCCGTATCGGCGGCCGCTATACCGAGCTCTTTCAGGCGCATGGCGCTGTTGGGACCGATATCGGTGGCACCCCTCTACTGACACCCTATATCCATCCAGACAACCAGTCGGTTTATGCCCAATATACAGTCCAGGTCGAGCGGCGGGATGAGGTGGCAGCCATATTGGCCCAGCAGGGTATCCCGACGGCGATCCACTATCCGCTCCCCCTCAATGAACAGCCCGTTTTTTCTGGACTGACTCAGGTCGAATACCCGATCAGCGCTCAGGCCGCCCAGCGGGTATTAAGCCTCCCGATGCATCCCTATCTGGACGAGGTCACCCAGGAGCGAATCGTCACCGCTGTGATCCAGGCACTCAGATGATCGACCTGCGCTCAAACCAAACCCCTGAACCCTTTCCCTCAGAGACAAAGATCAGCGAGCGTGTTTTACTCATCGATGACAGTCAGGCCATCAGTCGCTTATTGCGCGCCCGCTGTCAGGACTTGGCAGGGGCCGAGGCGGAGATCGCGGGATCATTGGCAGAGACACGGGCCCTCTTGGCCGAGCGACCTGAACGTTTCTTTGTCGCTGTCGTAGATCTCAATCTACCGGATGCGAGCGAGGGCGAGGCGGTCGATCTAGTTCAGGCATATGGCATTCCGGCGATCGTCCTCACTGCCAATTACGACGAGGCTACCCGCGAGCGCATGCTTGATAAGGAGGTGGTCGATTATTTGCTGAAAAATAGCCTGCACGAGATCGATCAAGTGGCGATGCTCGTGCGGCGCATCAATCGCAACCGCCAGGTTCGGGTGCTGGTGGTCGATGATTCTCGCACCTTTCGCGCTTATCTCGTCAAGCTGTTAGCACTCCATCGCTTCCAGGTGATCGAGGCCGCCGATGGCCGCGCGGCGCTCGAGATCGTCAAGGCCAATCCAGGGATCGAGCTTGTGATCACCGACTATCACATGCCTGAAATGAATGGGTTGACCCTGGTCAGCGCCCTACGTCAATTATATCCGCGCTCCGAGCTTGCAATCATCGGTTTATCCGAGCGGGGGTCGGCGGCGCTATCGGCGCGTCTGCTCAAGAATGGAGCCAATGATTTTATTCACAAGCCATTCCTCCCAGAGGAGTTCTATTGCCGAGTTATTCAAAATATTGAACAGATCGAGCTCATCCGCACAATTCGCGACGTTTCGGTACGCGATTATCTGACTGGACTTTACAATCGCCGCTATCTGTTTGAGACCGGTGAGGTCCTTTATGCGTCGGCTAAACGGCGCAAGCTTAACCTAGCGGCGGTGATCCTCGATATCGATCACTTCAAGCGGATCAATGATACCTACGGACATCTCGCCGGCGATCGGGTCATCCGCGAGATAGCGCGTGTCCTATCCTGCGGGGTGCGCCAGTCGGATCTACTCGGGCGCTATGGCGGTGAGGAATTCTGTATCCTGTTGACTGGTCTTGAGGTCGATGATCTCAAGATTGTCCTTGAACGATTACGGTCAACAGTCGAGGCAACGCGGATCGTACACGAGGGAAACGAGATCTCAGCGACCATTAGCCTGGGCGCAACCCTGGATTTGGCCGATAGCCTCCAGGCCATGATCGAGCGCGCCGATGCCTGTCTTTATCAGGCCAAGCAGGGTGGACGGAATCGCTTCGTGATCGATCAGATGAATGAATAGCGATTGTTGAAACTCGCAATCCAGATAGCGACTGTGGTTTTTGCAACAATTTATTCATTTGACCTGCACTCGGCCTATCCCTATAGTCATCTAACAGGCATTGATCACGATGAATGCGCTATGCGCAGGATATGCCTATGGCCGAACACATCTATAATGTTTTATTTATTTGCACCGGTAACTCAGCACGCAGCATCATGGCCGAGCGGATCATCGAGCGCTGGGGACAGGGGCGTTTCCGTGGATTCAGTGCTGGTAGCCACCCAAAGGGTGAGGTCCATCCCTTGGCGCTTGAGCTCCTGAAGCGCAATAATTATCCGATCGAAGGTCTGCGCAGTAAGGACTGGTCTGAGTTTGCGCGTCCTGACGCGCCGGTCATGGACTTTGTCTTTACAGTCTGTGATAAGGCAGCGGGGGAGATATGTCCAGTTTGGCCTGGTCAGCCGATGACCGCGCACTGGGGGGTGGAAGATCCCGCGGCTGTCGAAGGGGATGAGGTGACCCAGCTGATGGCCTTCCGCACCGCCTTTCGCGAGCTTGAAAACAGGATCAAGATCTTTGTTGCTTTGCCGCTTGCCTCGCTCGATCGTCTGAAACTGCAGCGTGAACTCGATCGGATCGGCCAGACCCGTTTAGCAGAAACGCATCCTCCAGAAGATCAAGAGCCTGACGGGTCTTGAGTCGGTGAGGCGCCCTGAACCTCGCTCTCTAATGACCATGTCTCTGTGAAGAGATGGTTGGGGCCACTTGGATTGCGTCTTAGGGCAATGCCCAAGGGGCTCTGTTTGGCGGCATGTTTAAGGTCGGCAATTGTGCGCCCAAGTGTATCACCATCGCTATATTCATCGCCAGGGCGAATCTCTAAAAGCGCCGTGCTGCAGCGTATCAGTGGTATGTCGCGCCATTCCCCATAACGATCCTTAGCGCGCAAATAACCGCGCTGACGATCCTCGGCATCATATAGGCTTTGCACATCCGCCTTGAACTTTTCAGTCAACCATGTCAACCGCTCCAAGACGACGGGGAGTTCAGTATTGCAGATACCGGCAAAAAAATCGTCCCCGCCGACATGACCGATAAACCAACCATAGGGTTCCAAACCGGTGCGCAACAGATCAGCAAAGAGCTGGATGGCTCGGTCGCCGCGGCGAAAGCCATAGTAATCATTGAATGCCTTGAAGTTATCGAAATCCATATAGGCCAGATGCCAGGTATAATCGTGTTCGGTCAATGCCTGTGAAATATAGCGATGAATTTGGTTATTGCCGGGGAGCTTGGTGAGTGGATTTTGATCGCGCGCTACCGCCAGATTCTTTTTCTCGATGAGGCGCAGTAATGAGGTTGCCGAGATGAATCCCTGATAGCGTCCATCGCGGGTTATGAGTACGCCAGCTGGATCAGCAGCCGAGGAATACGCCTGCAGGAGTCGATCGATTGAATCATGGATGTCGACGCAGGGACAGGGACGCACGAAATCTCGAACCTGGCGGGCAAAGGCAGGGTTGACGATGAGCTCACGTCCATAGGTCGAATAGATATAGTCCTTGATCTCCGCCTCATGGATGAGGCCAACTGGCCAATCAGTGCTATCGAGCACGGGAACGACATGATGATGTTTATCGCGCCTTAATGCCTCAAATAGCGTGGTGATCCGGTCGCTGAGATGGATCGGTATGATGGGCTCTAAAAAGGTCTCAATGAGCGCCTGATCGCCCCATTGCTCACGCTGATTGCGCTCATGGATCTTAACGACCTGTTCATAAACTGGTGCCAGGTTATCCGAATTGATCTGGGGTAGGGCGATCAGATAACCCTGAGCGAAGTCGCAGCCGACCTCGCGGCAGACTAAGAGTTCGTCCTCGGTCTCGATGCCCTTGGCAATCACTCGAATATTAAGCTGGTGGGCGAGCTGAACAGCATTGGCAACCAGGGTACGTTTGCGCCGATCGGTGTTAATCTCCTGGATCAAAAACCGGTCAAGTTTAACGTAATCTGGTGGTTGGGCATATAATCGCTTGAACTCTGAGCAACCATCCCCAAAATCGTCGAGGGTAATGTGCAGACCGGCGTGTCGGTATTGCTCGATCATCTCAGCCCAATGGGTATACACCTTGGGATCAAGCCATTTGGGAATCTCGACGCACAGGTTTTCACCCTTCAGCCCATGCGCCGCCAGACGCTCGAGAAGGCGCGCTCCATGCTCTGGATGGATCAAATGGGAATCCAGATTGAAAAAAAGGCGATAGCGCAAGGCTTGCGCCTGATTGGTAAAGCGCTCGATCGCCAATCTACTCAAAATTGCATCCAACACCTCAGAAAGCTCAAGCTCTGCGGCCCAATCGAGGAGGGCGCTGATACTGGTAAAGCCTAGAGACTCAAAACCGCGCAATAACGCCTCGTAACCGAATACATGCCCAGTATGGATGTTGACGATCGGTTGCAACGCATAGGTGAGGACGTTGCGGGCGTGCATCAGCAATTTGGCAGCTTGACTGCGCTTGGTGATCGACTTGAGCGACATGATCGATCTCCTCACCCCCGGCAGGGGGCCCAGTCGATGAGGGTACAGATTTCCTCAGCGGCTAAAGTAGACCAAAAATCTGTGAACCCTTTATGATCATGGGCAATGACGGTCCGTCCAATCCATGGTTTGAGATCATTGACCCCTGATGGATTCATCGTTTTCAGTCCCAAATCTGTCAATTGTCATCCCTCTGTACGAAGAGGCCGAGAATGTCGAGCCCCTGATCGCGCGGGTTCACGAGGGACTCATGGGTTATCGGGGTGCCTGGGAGTTGATCTGTGTCGATGATGGCAGCCGCGATGAGACCGGGAGGCGTTTGCTCGCTCTGGTCAGGCGGTATGGCCCGCATTTGCGTATCATTCAGCTGCAGCGTAATTTCGGGCAGACTGCCGCGATGCAGGCCGGTATCGATGCGGCGCGCGGCGAGCTGATCGCCACCCTGGATGGCGATCTCCAAAACGATCCCGCCGATATCCCACGTATGGTCGATGAACTGCTGGAGCGCGACCTGGACCTGCTGCAAGGCTGGCGGCGCCGGCGTCAGGACGATCTCTGGCTCCGTAAGATCCCATCGCGCCTCGCCAATCTGTTGATCGGCTGGGTCACTGGCCTAAGGCTTCATGATTATGGCTGTAGCCTTAAGATCTATCGGGCTGCGGTGATCAAGGAAGTACGTTTACTCGGTGAAATGCATCGTTTTATCCCGGTTTGGGTAGCAGCGGTCACTGCGCCCGAGCGAATCGGCGAAACTGAGGTTAACCACCAGGCCCGTCGCTTTGGAAGATCCAAATATGGGATCTCGCGAACCTTTCGGGTTTTACTGGATCTTTTATCTGCCTTTTTCTTTTTGCGGTTCGGTGCCCGGCCGGGCCATTTCTTTGGATCTATTGGCCTGTTGTTCGGATTGTTTGGGGGGCTGATGATGACCCATCTACTAGTCGTCAAGTTTGTTTTAGGTCAGCCCATCGGTCACCGTCCATTGCTATTCATAGCCATTCTATTCATCGTCGTCTCGATCCAATTTATCACCACAGGCGTGCTCGCTGAACTGATGACCCGAACCCTACTTGCTGCGGGCGCAAAGACCCATTATCGGATTCGTTGGCAATCCGATCCAATGATCGCCGGCTGGAAGGTTTACCCATGAAGAATATCGCTAATATTCTGTCTCAAGAGACTGCACTCGAATCAAGGTGGCGTTCAGGGATGCGCCGGCTTCTCACCTCGCCTCTATTTTTACTTGTGGTTGTGGCCTTCAGTTTTTTTTGGCAGCTGGGTTCGGTACCGCTTTATGATCTCGATGAAGGTGCCTTTGCCGAGGCAACTCGCGAGATGCTCGAAAGCGGTAACTACATCACCCCGCGTCGCGATGGCGAACCGCGTTATGACAAACCGATACTCATCTATTGGCTACAGGCTGCATCTGTGAGTCTATTTGGGCTCAATGAGTTTTCATTGCGTTTGCCATCTGCCTTGGCCGCAACTCTTTGGGTATTGGCGGTTTGGATCTTTGTGCGTCAGTCTATGGACACTCAAACCGCAACGGTTGCCGGTCTAACCCTGGCCTTGAGTCTTGAGGTTTCTTTGATCGGCAAGGCAGCCGTGGCCGATGCCTTGCTTAATCTTTTTCTGGCCTTGGCCCTTTTTGAGATCTATCGCTATTGGCTAAGACCAGATCCAAAAACAAACCGAGCTGTTGTTCTTCGGGCCTATCTATGGATTGGATTTGGGTTTCTAACCAAAGGGCCAGTGGCGGTATTTTTACCCTTTGTCATAAGCTTTTTATTTTTTATTCTCAGCTTGAGATGGTCTAAATCTAGTCTTATGTCTTTATGGGGCTGGGTGAGGGCAGTCTTCGATCCAATCGGATGGCTAATATTCTTTTTGATTTCTGGACCCTGGTATCTAGCAATATATCTTGATGATGGCCCTGGTTTTTTTCGCAGTTTCTTTCTTGAGCATAATCTAGGCCGCTTTACCTCGGTTATCCACGGGCATCATGGTTTTCCTGGATATTATCTCGTGGTCCTTTTAGTGATTTTGCTGCCATTTACGGGATGGATGCTTAGCCTGGTGAAGCGCTATCGCTCAGCCTGGTTTGGCCCACTAGAGCGCTTTCTTTGGTTGTGGTTTTTGGTGGTGATTGTATTTTTTTCATTCTCCGTGACCCAGCTTCCGCATTATCTGCTTTATGGCGCGACCCCACTATTCATCTTGATGGCCCGTCATCGCGATGCCTTGACCAATCGCTGGTTGGCCTTTATTCCGCCCTGGATCTTATTTGGGTTGATACTGCTTCTACCCTTTATCCTGGATGTAGCGATCGTAATCGCTCAACGCCCACTTGAGCAGATCCTGTTTAGCGAGGCGCGGGATAGGGTCAGCCTTGATTATGGCCTTACTGCCTTGGGCGGCTTGGCCTTGGCGATTCTATTATTCCGTTGGTCGGCCCCGCCGTTATGGCAGCGACTGATCTTGGTCGGACTGGTCCAGACGTGGGTAATCTTCGGCGCGGTGGTGCCGGTGGTGCTTGATACCCTCCAGGGGCCGGTCAAGGAATCTGCACTCATCGCCAGACAGAGCGGTTTGCCGGTAGTGGCTTATCGCACCTCGTTCCCCAGCTTCAGCCTTTATCGCGAGGCGATCACCCCCAGTCGCGCACCTCAATCAAATGAGCTAGCCTTGGTACGGGTTGATAAACTTGAGCAATTGCTGCGCGAGCAGCCTGAATTGGATCTGGGACTTGTCTATCATCGGGGACAGATTGCCCTAGTATGGGCGCGGGCGCATTCCGTGCCCTGAGGCTAGCACATGCGGTCAGCCGCGGGGTAGGGCAGGTCAGCACCGCAGGAGGGTCAAAAAATCACCACGGCCATTGAGCGCGAGCAGGAACGGATCCGCACCGTCAACCGGCTTCTCTATGATGCCTGCCGACCGCTGCGTATCCTACGCAAGATCGCCTGGGATCCAGAGGTCAAAAGGATTCTTCGAGTACGGGCGGCAGATCTATGGTGTGAGCCCACCGCGTCCTTACGCTATGTCCCGATCACACCTCTGGATTTGGCCCAAAGCGTTAGCCCATGATTTCGTAAGCCCATGATTTCGTATAATGTATATTATGTCAATTGAAAGAAAAAAGGATTACGGGGCTGATAAAAAACCAACTCAGCTTGCCGCAGTTAGTGCCTGTTCAAGGTCAGCGATGATATCGTCAATATGTTCGATACCGATCGACAGACGCACGAGATCCTCTGAGACCCCAGCCCGCGTCAGCTCCTCAGGCGAAAGCTGGCGATGAGTGGTGGTCGCTGGATGACATGCCAGGGTTTTGGCATCGCCGATATTGACTAAGCGCACGGCAAGTTTCAGCGCATCGATGAAACGTGCGCCGCTCTCTCTGCCGCCTTTGATGCCGAATGATAGGATTGAACTCGCCCTCGCCCGATCCATATAGCGTTGGACGAGCGGATAGTCCGGACTATCAGGCAGGCCCGCATAGCGCACCCAAGCGACTTGCGGATGATTTTTAAGATAATTGGCGACTGCTATGGCATTCTCACAATGCCGATCCATGCGCACTGCAAGCGTCTCGATGCCTTGGAGGATTAAAAAACTATTAAATGGTGAGATCGCTGCGCCCATATTCCGCAATGGCACCACCCGGGCACGCGTGATATAGGCTGCCTCCCCCATCGCCTCGGTATAGACTACACCGTGATAGGATGCATCAGGCTCGTTCAGCATCGGGAAGCGCTCAGGATATTGCGACCAAGGAAAACGGCCTGAATCAACCAGGATTCCACCAAGGGTTGTACCATGCCCGCCCAAATACTTGGTCAGTGCATGGATTACAATGTCAGCACCATGTTCGAATGGACGGCATAGATAAGGTGTAGGGACAGTGTTGTCGACAATCAATGGAAGCCCATGGGTATGGGCTAGATCGGCCAAGGGCCTCAGATCGGCGACATTGCCAGCAGGGTTGCCGATAGATTCACAAAAGATCGCCTTGGTCTGTCCATCGATCTGGGCGGCTATCGCATCGAGGTCATTGGGAGGAACAAAACGAACTTGGATGCCGAGGCGTGGTAAGGTGTGGGCAAAGAGATTATAGGTCCCACCGTACAGGGTCGAGGTTGCAACGATGTTATCGCCAGCCTGGGCAATGGTCAGGATCGCTGCAGTGATCGCCGCCATCCCCGAGGCAAATGCCAAGGCGCCGACCCCGCCCTCCAATGTTGCCAACCGTTTTTCGAGGACATCCGTGGTTGGGTTCATGATCCGGGTATAGATATTGCCCGGGACCTTGAGATCAAACAGATCCGCGCCATGTTGGGTATCAGTAAAGGCATAGCTGGTGGTCTGATAAATGGGTGTAGCGACGGCCTTGGTCGTCGGATCTGGCGCAAATCCTGCGTGGATAAGAAGGGTTTCGATCCTCATGGCTTTAATGTTGACCTCAAAATCTGGACTCACCAGACTCCTCAAAACCCAATGGCCACGGTCCCTACCCTATTTATGAGCCTTTATAGGCCGAAAATTTAGAAAAGCCAGTGACACCGCCAACGCTTCCTATGCGTGACATCTAGATAGGAGCTGGGGCCTGGGGTGGGGATTCCGGAGGCCGCCGGAAAGAATGAACTGCGGGCAACATAAAAGGGCTAAACCCTTTAGCTTGGGTTTAGCCCGAACTGAAATGGTACCGGGAGCCGGACTCGAACCGGCACGGGGGATCGCCCCGTCAGATTTTGAGTCTGATGCGTCTACCAATTCCGCCACCCCGGCATGTTTAATCCATTGTAATCCATTTGATATACAGAATGGTAGAAATTGCTTTCGCTGAGGCAGCTTAGCAAAACTCTAGCGATCGTGAAAACCGGCAAGGCGGTAGAGGCGGTGCGCCTCTTCGAGATCCTGGGCCACGCCATAGCCCTGCTCATACATCATAGCAAGCGTCGTCAATGAACCGACCAAACCCTGATCGGCAGCCTTTTTAAACCATTCGACCGCTTTGGCTGGATTCTGCTCGACACATTCGCCTGTCATATACATAAAGGCCAGGCCGTGCTGGGCAAGGCCTAGACCAGATTCAGCAGCCTTTTTCATATAGCGATAGGCAAGCAGCGGATTCGGATGCATCCCCAAACCGTTCTGGGCCATGATCGCCATCCGATACTGAGCCTCGACGTTGCCCTGTTCAGCCAGCGGGGAGAGGAGTTGAATGGCGCGGCCAAACTGCTTGGCCTCGAAGGCTGCGATCCCGCTTGCAAGATCAATCTCAAGATCAGTGGGCTCATCGCTCATAGTGCATGGCCTCACCATTGGATGATCGGAGAATGGCGGAGAGAGAGGGATTCGAACCCTCGATAGAGCTTTTGACCCTATACTCCCTTAGCAGGGGAGCGCCTTCAGCCACTCGGCCATCTCTCCGGGGATACGACAGACCATCTATGCTAGCATCTCTAGCCTGCGTTTCAAATATCTAATCGTATTGGACAGGCTGGTTGGCCATGGCTAGACTCTGAGCCAAATTAGCTTGCTGTTCGCGCTTGATCCGCTCATAGATCTCCTCGCGATGGACCGCCACCTCACGCGGGGCATTGACACCTATCCGGACCTGATTGCCTTTGACGCCCAGAACGGTCACTGTGACCTCATCACCGATCATCAGCGTCTCACCAACCCGCCGCGTTAAAATTAGCATGTTTCCAGTCTCCCTTAATCCACAGCCAATACGCAAAAAAGCCCATCAATCCACAGCCAAAGGACATTCTCGCATGAGTTCGGTTATGCCGGTCCCGCGCCTGCAGCCCGTGATGCAAGAATCTGAGCCTCTAAGCTCAGGTCAGCCACATTCTAACAAGTTCCGCCCAATCACCACAGCCTTTAGGGGAGGGTTAGGGTGATATTGATCCGGCCAGATCCTATTTCAAGTCAAGAAGGCCGATCCAGGCCAAAGGCCGCATGCAAGGCGCGTACCCCTAACTCTAGATATTTTTCATCGACCACGACTGAGATCTTGATCTCTGAGGTTGAGATCATCCGGATATTGATCCCTTCCTTGGCGAGTGCTGCGAACATACGGCTGGCAATACCTGCATGACTGCGCATCCCAACGCCCACCAATGAGATCTTGACGATCGTCGCATCACCCGTGACCTCGCGGGCGCCTAGGCAGTTGGCGGTCTTACGCAGGATCGCAAGCGCCTGGGGATAGTCGTTGCGGTGAACGGTAAAGGTAAAGTCCGTGGTTTGCCCATCCGGGGCGACATTTTGGACGATCATGTCCACCTCGATATTGGCCTCAGCAATCGGACCCAAGATCTGATAAGCCACTCCAGGTTGGTCGGGAACCCCGAGCACAGTTAACTTGGCCTCATCACGGTTAAAGGCGATCCCAGAGATCTTGGCGTTTTCCACAGGATTATCCTCATCAAAGGTGATCAAGGTGCCCTCCCCTTCATCAAAGCTGGAGAGCACCCGCAGCGGCACCCGATATTTGCCGGCAAACTCAACCGAGCGGATCTGGAGCACCTTAGAGCCCAGACTGGCCATCTCGAGCATTTCCTCGAAGGTGATGCGGTCGAGTTTGCGCGCCCGCGGTTCGATGCGCGGGTCCGTGGTATAGACCCCATCGACATCGGTATAGATCTGGCACTCATCGGCCTTGAGCGCCGCTGCGATCGCAACTGCCGAGGTATCCGAACCGCCTCGTCCTAGGGTGGTGATGTCGCCTTGTTCATTGACCCCCTGAAAACCAGCGATTACCACAACGCGGCCGGCATCCAGGTCAGCGCGTACCCGAGCAGCATCGATATCGCGGATCCGAGCCTTGTTGTGGACATTATCGGTGAGAATATGGACCTGGGCGCCGGTATAGGATCTGGCCGGGCAACCGCAGGCAGCCAGGGCCATACTTAAGAGCGCAATCGTGACCTGTTCACCTGTGGACAGCAGCACATCGAGCTCGCGTGGATCCGGACACGGTTGAATCTGTTTGGCAAGATTGAGCAAGCGATCGGTTTCGCCCGACATGGCCGAGACTACAACCACGAGCTGATGACCGCGATCTCGCCAACGCTTGACGCGCTCGGCGACGGCGCGGATGCGCTCGATACTCCCGACCGAGGTCCCCCCATATTTTTGAACGATCAGCGCCATCGGTCTCATCTCACCCTGTAAGGCATCATCCAAGAGGCAGCATGCGTCGCTGTTCAATGTTGGTCAGTGGGCCAAGCGGCGGCTAACCCATTCGGGAACCAGGGCAAGGGCATCCGGCAATCTGCCAATCTCTGTGCCACCCGCCTGGGCCATATCGGGTCGCCCACCACCCTTACCACCGACCTTTTCGGCAACCGCCCGAATCAGGTCATTGGCTGACAGGCGGTCGGTCAGATCCTTGGTGACGCCGGCAACCAGGCTGACCTTACCCTCTATCTCGGTTGCGAGCACGATGACCGCGCTGCCGAGGCGGTCTTTCAACTGATCCAAGGTGACCCTGAGCATCTTGGGATCAGCGCCGTCCAAACGGGCGGCTAGGATTTTGACCCCTTGAATCTCGATGGCTTGGGCAGCGAGATCCTGGCCAGCGAGGCTTGCCGATTTGGTCTTGAGTTGTTCGAGCTCACGTTCCAAACGACGGGTCCGGTCCATCCATTGGATCAGGCGCTCCTCGACGTCATCGCGCCCACCCTTCAGCAGGCTGGCGATACGGAGCAGACGCTCCTCATCGGCCTCCACCCAAGCAAGCGCCGTTGCGCCAGTGATGGCCTCGATCCGGCGTACCCCTGCGGCAATCCCCATCTCGGAGACGATCTTAAAGAGCCCAATATCGCCAACTGCCTTGACATGGGTTCCCCCGCATAGCTCGGTGGAGAAGTCACCCATGCGCAATACCCGGACCTGATCGCCATACTTTTCGCCGAAGAGTGCCATCGCCCCTGCTGCCTTGGCATCCTCAAGGCTCATGATCCGGGTTTCAACGAGATGATTGGCGCGGATCTCGCGGTTGACCAGACGCTCGATGGCGACGATCTGCTCGCGCTTGAGGGGCTCGAAGTGGGAAAAATCAAAGCGCAAACGCTCTGGCCCAACCAAAGAGCCCTTCTGCTGGACATGGGAACCCAGGATCTGGCGCAATGCAGCATGGAGCAGATGGGTAGCTGAATGATTCAACGCCGTGGCCTGGCGGCGTTCGGCATCGACCTGGGCCTCAACGCGATCGCCAACCTGAAGCTGGCCCTCGCTCACCTGCCCAAGATGGAGCAACACCCCCCCGCCTTCCTTTTGGGTATCCAGTACCGCAAAGCGCGCGGTCTCAGTGGTGATCCATCCCCGATCGCCTACTTGGCCACCAGATTCGCCATAGAAGGGTGAGCGATCGAGGATGACTACCCCCTCTGCCCCGGCCTCCAGGCTATCGCACGGTTGCCCATCCCGATAAAGGGCGACGATGGTGGCCTCCTCCTGGAGGCGATCATAACCGCAAAAATCGGTCTCACCCTGGATCTGGAGATCGAAACCTGGACAGGGTCCAAATTGACTGGCAGCCCGGGCCCGCTCCCGCTGTTGGGCCATCGCCTGTTCGAATCCAGCCAGATCGATCGTCAGACCCCGCTCGCGCGCGATATCTGCGGTCAGATCGACCGGAAAACCATAGGTGTCATAGAGCTTGAATACCGTCTCGCCTGGGATTTGAGTACCGTTCAAACCAGCGATCGCTTCTTCAAGCAGATGCAGACCATGCTCCAGGGTTTCAGCAAAACGCTCCTCTTCGAGCCTAATTAGATGCTCAACCTGGGATTGGGCAGCCCGTAACTCTGGATAGGCATCACCCATTTCTTGGGTCAGGGGTTCAATCAGGCTGTAAAAGAACGGCTGGGTACAGCCTAAACGGTAACCGTGCCGGATCGCCCGGCGCATGATCCGACGCAATACATAACCCCGCCCTTCATTGCTCGGGGTCACCCCATCCGTTATGAGAAAGGCAGTCGAACGGATATGATCGGCGATGACCCTCAGGGATTTGTCTTCAAGATCCTGGCAACCGGTTGCCTGGGCCGCTGCCTCGATCAGACTCCGGAACAGATCGATCTCATAGTTGCTATGTACCCCTTGCATCACGGCGGCTAGGCGTTCCAAGCCCATGCCTGTATCCACTGAGGGATGCGGCAAGGGGGTCAGATGGCCCTCGGCATCGCGGTTATACTGCATGAAGACCAGGTTCCAGATCTCGACATAGCGATCGCCATCTGCATCCGCTGAACCTGGTGGCCCACCAGGGATGCTCGGTCCATGGTCATAAAAGATCTCGGAGCACGGGCCGCAAGGACCTGTATCACCCATTGACCAGAAATTGTCCTTAAGACCACAGCGGGAGAAACGCTTGGGATCGACGCCGATCTCACTCAGCCAGATCTGAGCTGCCTCCTCGTCCTCTACGAATACAGTCACCCATAAACGCTCGCTGGGGATGGCGAGTACCCGGGTAAGATAATCCCAGGCATATTGGATCGCCTCGCGCTTGAAATAGTCGCCAAAGCTAAAATTGCCCAGCATCTCGAAAAAGGTGTGGTGCCGGGCGGTATAGCCGACATTTTCAAGATCGTTGTGTTTACCGCCGGCGCGCACACAGCGTTGGGCGCTAACGGCCCGGCTATAAGGGCGGCGTTCCCGACCCAGAAAGACATCCTTGAATTGAACCATTCCGGCATTGGTGAACAAAAGGGTCGGGTCATTGGCTGGGATCAATGGACTTGACGGAACCCGTTGATGCTGGCGTTGGGCAAAATAATCAAGAAAGCCTTCGCGAAGCGCTGCACTACTGGTCATTGGCAGATCTCAGATAGACCCGGTGATAATCCTTAAGAGATGGGTCGGTGAGTATAGGGCAGCAGATGCTGAATCGATTCTGGGGTAAAACCACGCTGAGCAAGGAAGCGAGCACGCCGGGCATAATCGGCGTGATCCTTGGGGGGCGCATCGCCGAAGCGGCGTACATAGACCCTGGCGATCACCTGGGGCCAGAGCTCAGCCAGCGGCCGCAGATGCTCTTCGATCAGCTCCTCATCAACCCCTTTGGCCTGTAATTCAGCTTGGATCTTAAGGGGTCCAAAGCCTTTCTCGATGCGCTCGGCGACATACTGCGCCACCAGACGCGATTCATCGAGCGCGCCCTCGGCCAGTAAGCGGTCTAGGGTCTGATCGATCACGGTTTGTGGCAAACCGCGCTTGGCTAGCTTCCGCGCAAGCTCGCAGCGTGAATGCTCGCGGGCGGCGAGCAGACGCAAGCCTAAGGTATGCGCCTCAGCGAACAGATCTTGACCGACAATCCGTTTCAGGGCAATGCCTCCGGAGCCATCTCAGCGGGCTCAGCCGACTCAAGGCCGTTATCCTCAGATGCAGCCTTGGGAAGCATCCGCTCGCGGATGCGCGATTCGATGGCCTGGGCAATCTCGGGATGTTCGACTAAGAAGGCACGGGCGCTGTCCTTGCCCTGGGCGATGCGATTGCCCTCATAGCTATACCAGGCGCCGGATTTTTCGATAATGCCTGCAGAAACCCCCAGATCGATGATTTCGCCCTCGCGCGAGATCCCCTGGCCATAGAGGATATCGAATTCGGCCTGTTTGAACGGCGGTGCAAGTTTGTTTTTGACGACCTTGACCTTGGTCTCATTGCCGATGATCTCCTCACCCTTTTTGATGCTCCCAGTACGCCGGATCTCGATACGCACCGAGGCGTAGAATTTTAGGGCATTGCCGCCGGTCGTCGTCTCGGGCGAGCCAAACAGCACTCCGATTTTCATCCGGATCTGATTGATGAAGATGACGCAACTATTCGAACGCTTGATATTGCCCGTGAGCTTGCGCAAGGCCTGCGACATCAGGCGCGCCTGCAAACCGACATGGGAGTCGCCCATCTCGCCCTCGATCTCGGCCTTGGGGGTGAGCGCCGCAACCGAGTCGATGACCACCACATCCACCGCACCCGATCGCACCAGCATGTCGGTGATCTCTAGGGCCTGCTCGCCGGTGTCTGGCTGAGAGACCAAAAGATCATCCATGTTCACGCCGAGCTTTTCGGCATAGACCGGATCGAGCGCATGCTCGGCATCTACAAAGGCCGCTGTTCCGCCCAGACGTTGCGCCTCAGCGATGATCTGTAAAGCCAGGGTGGTCTTGCCCGAGGATTCTGGTCCATAGATCTCGATGATGCGACCGCGCGGGACGCCGCCGATTCCTAACGCCAGGTCCAGCCCCAACGAGCCCGTCGAGATGACCTCGATATTGCGCACAGTGCCGACGTCGCCCATGCGCATGACCGATCCCTTGCCGAATTGTTTTTCGATCTGACTGAGCGCTGCGGCCAAGGCCTTTTTGCGATTGTCGTCCATCGCTCTCTCCTGAGTAATCTTCCGCCACTCGGCAGCCTAGCGGGATTATATGGCATAAGCCGTCCCTGAAGTCAGCCCACATCCGATTAACTGACATCTTGCCTGAATGGATAGCGGCGATGGATACGATAGCGAGGGACTGCCTTGCTGACTCCATAGGCCAGGACGAGCTCGCTGACGGTCCAGCCAATGGTGGGCTCAATCTGTAAGGGCAGCGCCGCCCGAACACCGCGCGCTAAGGTCAGATGAGGGCAATAGGGACGGGGATCTGGCTTAACATCGCAGGCGCCGAGGTGCAGCTGAAGATCCAGCACCAGCTGGGTCAATGGGGCTGGTGTTTGGCCAGGACCGCACCAGAGGACCTGGGATCTGGCAAAATGGCCCAGACGGTCGAGGGTCATCATGAAAGGCGCAGCCTGAATCCTTGCTGTCGCGGATTCCACACAGGTCAAACCCGCGGCTGATAATTCGCCAATAAACACAAGGGTCAGATGCCAATCGAGCGGATGGGTCGGACGACCCGGCAGCCGCCCCAGGCTAGACAATTGGTGCAACAGGGCCTGGCGCGCCGCCTCATCAAGCCAGATCGCCAAAAACCAGCGTTCAGACATAGGCATTCAGATATTCGAGCAGACCGATAAGGGCCGTCTCAGCTGCCTGGAGGCGGATAGAGGCGCGGTCGCCCGGCAGGACTGCGTGGCGAGTCACCAGGTCCCGGTGACGCATCCCCCAGCCAAACCAGACGGTGCCCACGGGTTTATCCGGTGCGCCACCGCCCGGCCCAGCAATGCCGGTAATGGCCAAGGCCAATTCAGACCGGCTATGCGCCAGCGCGCCCTCGACCATCGCGCGCACCACCGGCCCACTCACCGCCCCATGCCGCTCGATCAGCTCAACCGGAACGTCCAAAAGCTCGCATTTGGCCTCATTGCTATAGACGATAAACCCGCGCTCAAACCAATGGCTACTTCCTGGGATATCCGTGATCAATTTGGCAACCCAACCGCCTGTGCAGGACTCGGCAGTTGCCAGGCGCCAACCGCGCCCGTTGAGACAATGGCCCAAACGCCTGGCAAGCTCGTATGCCGGTAACTTGACGTCCAGATGGGGCTGATCAGGATTGACCGGCAGGGATTGACATGCATCATTCGCCCCAAAAACTCTGTTTCCCAATCCACCCGGAGTTCGATCATGCATGATCTCAAGATCCATTGTGAACATAACCCCTCCCCTGCCAAGCTGGAGGTGATGGGCGTCGATCGCTGGCCGATTTGGCAGAAAGATCCCTCGACCTTCCCTTGGCATTACACTCAGACCGAAACCTGCTATATCCTGCGCGGGCGCTTTCGGGTCACCCCTGAGGGCGGTGAGCCACAGGAATTCGGGCGCGGTGATCTCATCACCTTCCCTGCCGGCCTCTCCTGCACCTGGGAGATCATTGAGACCGTCGAGAAACATTACAACCTTGGGTGAATGAGGCTTGTCCAATGCGCAAGATCCATCGGTTTGGCCTATTGACCGCACTAGCCCTGTGGCTTGCCCTGCAGATCCTGCCCACCTCCGGTATGGGTCTCGATGAGACCGTCGTCAAGATGCCGCTTGCCGAGGGGGTATCCATGGACGATGCGGTCGACTCCATGCTGTTGCGCGCCAATGCCCTGAATTTCAAACTGGTCGCGCGGCAGCCGCTGCATAAGGAGCTCGAGGCACTCGGGATCGAGAGCAAACGCATCGAGATCTTTCAATTTTGCGATGCCCGGATCGCTGCCCAGATGCTCGCCGAGAATCTCGCCTTTGCCGCCTACCTGCCCTGCCGGATCACCCTGATCGAGGATCAAAAGGGTCAGCCTTGGTTGATCACCCTCGACCTCGATAAGGTCATCCAGATGGCAGATCTACCCCCTGCCCTCAAGGAATCGGCAATCAAGGTGCGTGATACCATTCGGGAGATCATGACTGCCGGGGCCAGTGGTGAGCTCTAATCGCACCTGAGGCCCATTCCGTCCCCTGCCCCCGCCGGGGCGCAGGGGAATTGGGGGTCTATACACCCCGCGCCTCCCCCATCCTCAGCGTCCAGATGGCCTCCGACCGTCCCAGGGCTGTGGACAGCTCAGCCATTTTTGAATGAATGTCCAGGCGGCATGATAACCCTCATGCGGGAGACGGCAGTCAGTACAATCCTTGCGCGGGCGCCCACAGGGGTCGGTATCGACCCGATAGGGACCTGGGCATTCATAGGCATAGAGCGGGCAATAGCAGAACAAACAATTAAAGGCGCGCCTCACCCCAGTATGGCAAGGATAAAAAGGGCAGGCGCTTTGGGTATAACCTTTGTATCGATCTGTTGGTGCAGACGCCTCGGGCAGATCCATCTCAGGGACTGATCTCGATCAGTGCCTCGTCTGGGTTAACTGTATCACCCTTGCTCACATAGACCGCAGTCACAGTACCTGCAAGCGGCGCCTGGATCTCGGTTTCCATCTTCATCGCCTCGGCGACCAGCACTGGCTGACCGGCGTTTACCCTATCCCCTTCCTTGACCAGGACCTCGACGATATTGCTAGGCATCGAGGTCTTTACCTGCCCAGGCTGAGTCGCCTTGGGGCGCTTGCCGGCGGCGGGGCGGGCCGCTGCACCCTCGGCGGTACCGGAGAGGACCCATTCGTCAAGGGTCTCAACCACCACCTCTTCAGGGATGTCGTCGATGGTGAAATAAAAATGGCGCTCGGCCTTACCCTTGTGTCCCGTGCCCGTCACCTTGATGTGATAGGTCTCGCCATGGACATTGATATTAAATTCAGTGGGGACTGCCTTGACCTGGGCGTTAGCCGGTAGCGGCGGAGGCTCTAAGGGCTCTGGCACCAGGGTGCCAGCGGCGCGCTGCTCGAGAAAGGTGCGCCCGATCTCGGGGAACATGGCATAGGTCAGGACATCCTCCTCACAGGTTGCCAATGCCTCAATCTCCTTGGTAAGGCGGTCCAGCTCGGGTTTCAGGAGATCGGCTGGGCGGCACTCAATAGGCTCCTCATTGCCGATCGCTTGCTGTTGCAGGGTCGGATTGACTGGGCCCGGGGCCGCGCCATAGCGTCCTTGAAGATAGAGTTTGACCTCGTTGGTGATGGTCTGATAACGCTTTTCGGTCAGGACATTGAAAACAGCCTGGGTGCCGACGATCTGCGAGGTAGGGGTCACCAGCGGCGGATAACCCAGGTCTTTGCGGACCCTGGGAATCTCTGCAAGCACCTCGTTCATGCGATCCAGGGCATTTTGCTCGCGCAATTGGTTGGCGAGGTTGGAGATCATCCCGCCTGGGACCTGATTTACTTGGACCCGGGTATCGATGCCGGTATATTCGCTCTCGAACTGGTGATATTTCTTGCGCACCTGATAGAAATACATCCCGATCTCTTGGATGGCCGCAAGATCCAGACCTGGGTCATATTCAGTGCCCCGGAGGGCAGCGACCATGCTCTCGGTCGGGGGGTGCGAGGTCCCCCCACCCAAAGAGGAGATGGCGGTATCAATCCCATCGCAGCCATTCTCGATGGCCTTGAGATGACACATCTCGGCAAGACCCGAGGTTGAGTGCGAATGCAGATAGAGCGGCAGATCGACGCTATCCTTAAGCGCCTTGACCAGATCCGCAGCCACAAAGGGGGTCAAGAGGCCGGCCATGTCCTTGATGGCGATTGAGTCACACCCCATCGCCGCCAGTTCCTTGCCCATTTTGACAAAGCTGTCGATCGTATGGATTGGGCTGACGGTATAACAGATGGCCCCCTGGGCATGTTTGCCCGACTCCTTGACGGCCTCGATCGCTGTTCTAAGATTGCGTAAATCATTGAGGGCATCGAAAATGCGAAACACATCGATGCCGTTTGCCGCAGCGCGGTGCACGAAGGCGCGCACGACATCGTCCGAATAATGGCGGTAACCGAGCAGGTTTTGACCGCGCAACAACATCTGCAAACGGGTATTGGGTAGTGCCTTGCGCAGCTTGCGCAGGCGCTCCCAGGGGTCTTCTTTCAAAAAGCGGATACAGGCATCGAAGGTTGCCCCACCCCAGCATTCCAATGACCAATAGCCGATGGCGTCGAGCTTGGGGCAGATCGGCAGCATATCCTCGGTGCGCATCCGGGTCGCAAGCAGCGATTGATGGGCATCGCGTAAAACGACGTCGGTGATCAGGATCTTGGGCATGGTGAAGCTCGTCTCTGGATGGTCTTAGAGCCCTGCGTGGGCAGCGACGGCGGCGGCAAGCGCTGCTGCGATATGTTCGCGACGGCGCTTAGTCGAGTAGTTTAAAAGCTCCGGATGCGATTCCAGAAAACCGGTATCGAAACTGCCGGCGCGAAATTCAGGGTGACGGAGGATCTCCTGATAAAAGGGGATCGTCGTTTTGACCCCATAGACACCGATATCACGTAATGCCCGGCTGCCGCGCTCGACCACATCCTCCCATTCGAGGGCCCAAACGATCAGCTTGGCCAGCATGGAATCATAGTACGGCGGGATATTATAGCCGGTATAAATGGCCCCATCGGTCCGCACCCCAGGTCCACCTGGCGCGTAATAGCGCGAGATCCGCCCGAAACTGGGCAGGAAATTGTTTTTGGGGTCCTCCGCATTGATACGCATTTGAATGGCATAACCGCGCCGCTGGATCTGATCCTGGTGATAGCGCAGCGGCAATCCAGCGGCGATGCGGATCTGTTCCTGGACGAGATCGATCCCGGTAATCGCCTCGGTGATTGTGTGCTCGACCTGGATACGCGTATTCATCTCCATAAAGTAGAAATGCTTATCGGCATCCAGCAGGAACTCGACGGTCCCGGCATTGGTGTAGCCGACGGCGCGGGCTGCCAGCACCGCCAAACCGCCGACATATTGGCGCTGCGCCTCGTCGAGCTGGGGCGATGGGGCGATCTCGATGAGCTTTTGGTTGCGGCGCTGGATCGAGCAATCGCGCTCGAAAAGATGGACACAATGGCCATGATGGTCCGCAAGGATCTGGACCTCGATGTGTTTAGGATTGACGATACATTTTTCCAAGAAGACCTCGGCCCGCCCGAACGCCTTGGTCGCTTCTGAGATCACCCGCTGATAGTTATAGCGCAATGCCGCTGGATCATCGCAACGGCGAATCCCGCGCCCACCGCCACCTGAAGTCGCCTTCAACATGATGGGATAGCCGATATCCTCGGCGCAGGCCAAGGCGGCCTCCAGGCTATCTAGATTACCTTGACTGCCCGGGGTGACAGGGACGCCGGCCTTCTGCATGGCTTGACGCGCTGCTGTTTTGTCGCCCATGCGGGCGATGACCTCGGCATTGGGACCGATAAAGGTGATTCCCCGCCGAGCGCAGGTAAGCGCCAATTCCGGATTTTCAGATAAAAACCCGTAGCCTGGATGCAGGGCATCACAGCCGGTCATGACCGCAAGGTTGACGATATTGTGGACATTGAGATAGCCCGCTAGCGGATCCGGACCCAAGCTGTAGGCTTCGTCGGCCTTTTTGACATGGAGCGAATGCCGGTCAGCCTCGGAATAGATGGCAACCGAGCGGATACCCATCTCAGCACAGGCGCGGATGATACGCACGGCAATTTCACCGCGGTTGGCGATCAGGATCTTGCGAAACATGGGTTGGCTCTTTGAAACGATCGGCCCAGTCCAAGGCCCAGAGGACGGGTTGAGTCAAGGCGACTCGGTCGCCCGGAACACAGGCATCGCCTGCACCGCGACGGAAGACATGAAAAAGGCCCTGCACAGGGCCTTTGCTTATCTATTTGGAGCGGGAAACGAGACTCGAACTCGCGACCCCAACCTTGGCAAGGTTGTGCTCTACCAACTGAGCTATTCCCGCTCGTTGAGGAGGTATTCTAAAGGGTTTCATCAGGTTGTCAACAACCTAACCGAGATCAACGCCCTCTCCGGTGAGCCTTGGCCAGGCAGCCAACAGATACAACACCATCGACCAAAGGGTGAGGATTGCCGCCACATACAACAGCAACACCCCAAGAGGGTAGATCCAGGGCCCAAAGACCGAATCGCGCAAAATCAGGATCACGATCGAGACCATCTGGGCCGTGGTCTTGATCTTGCCGAGCAGCGAAACCGCTACGGTAGCGCGCTCGCCCACCTCCGCCATCCATTCGCGCAAGGCAGAGACCATGATCTCACGTCCAATGATGACCATCACCGGCAGGGCGATGAGCACCCGCGGGTCGGCCTGCAACAGCACCACCAAGGAAACTGCGACCATCAGCTTGTCGGCGACCGGATCGAGAAAGGCGCCGAGCAAAGAGATCTGTCCCCAGCGGCGCGCCAGGTATCCATCGAACCAATCGGTCAGGGCAGCTGTGCCGAATATACCGGCTGCCGCATAGGGCGCCCATTTTAGATCAAGATAAAAAACGATGACAAAGAGCGGGATCAACAAGATCCGCACCAGGGTGAGAAGGTTCGGAAGAGTCCACATGATTAATCTGGATGCAAGGCATCATGGATACGCTGGGCCAATGATTGGCTGATGCCAGCGACCTTGGCAATCTCCTCGACCCCGGCGCATTGGAGGCCGCGCATTCCGCCAAAGTGTCTGAGTAGACGTTGACGGCGTTTAGGCCCGACCCCGTTGATCCCTTCAAGCGCCGAGGTCAACCGCGCCTGCCCGCGGCGCCGGCGGTGGCTCATGATGGCAAAACGATGGGCTTCGTCCCTGATCTGGTCGAGCAGATGCATGGCCGGCGAATCGGCGGGTAATATCAGGGGCAGGTTCTGCCCCACCAACCAGAGTCGTTCGTATCCAGGGCGCCGCTCTGGTCCCTTCGAGATACCGACGAGCTGAATCCCGCTAAACCCGAGCGCCTGTAGGGCCTGATTGACCGCGGCGACCTGCCCTGCCCCGCCATCGATCAGGATTAGATCCGGAACCGGGTATTCATTACGCGCAACACGCGCATAACGCCGACTGAGCGCTTGGGCAAGTGCAGCATAATCATCGCCAGCGGCGATATCGCTGATATTGAAACGCCGATATTCGTCATGCCTGGGCCCAGTGCGATCAAAGACCACGCAGGCCGCGACCGGCCGCTCGCCCTGGGTATGACTGATGTCAAAGCACTCGATGCGGTCCAGGGAGATGCTCAGACCGAGCGCCTGGCGCAAGGCCTCGAGTCGATGGGCATAGCCGCTCTGGCTATTAAGGCGCTGTTCTAGAGCAAATTGGGCATTATGACGCGCCAGATCCAGCCAGCGGGCGCGTTCGCCCTCGACCGCGATGGCAATCTGCACTGGCTGGCCTCGCTGCTCGCTCAGCGCCGCACCCAATGACTCGGCGTCATCGGGGTGAGCACTCAGAACAATAGTGTCAGGGACAGGACGGGTGGCATAAAACTGCCCGATAAACCCGGCGAGTACCGCTGGTTCATCCAGCCCAGGCGGTACGCGCGGAAAAAAGGCGGTGTTGCCGAGATGCCGCCCGCGCCGCACATAAAAGACCTGGACACACCAGACATCGGCAGTCTGGGCGCAGGCGATGATGTCCAGGTCGCCATCCTCGCCGCTGACCGCAGTGCGCTCCAGAACGGCGCGCAGGGTGCGGATGCGATCTCGATACAAGGCAGCGCGCTCGAACTCGAGGGAAACTGCGGCCTGTTCCATCGACTCGACCAGTTCAGCGATGATCTCATCCCCCCGCCCTTCCAGGAACTTGACAGTACGTGCGACATCCTCGGCATAGCACTCAGGGGTGATTAGACCCACGCACGGCCCGCTACAGCGCCCGATCTGATATTGCAAACAGGGTCGAGTGCGATGGCGGAAGAATCCATCCTCACATTGCCGTACCGGAAAGAGCCTTTGCAGGATCTGCAGGGTCTCGCGTACCGCCCAAGCGCTTGGATAGGGGCCGAACAACCGCCCATCTGGTCGGCGCGGGCCGCGATAAAAGGCCAACCGCGGATAGGTATCCTGAATGGTCAGGAGGATATAGGGATAACTCTTATCGTCGCGCAGTAATACATTAAACCGCGGCTTGAGCGATTTGATGAGCTGGCTCTCCAGAAGAAGGGCCTCGCCCTCGGTGCGGGTTAGGGTAATAGCAATGTCTGCGATCTGACTGACCAGGCGCTCTAGTCGCCTACTTGGAAGACGCCCAAAATAACTCGCTACCCGGCGTCTGAGATCCTTGGCCTTGCCTACATAAAGGACCTGACCTCGAGCATCCAACATGCGATAGACACCAGGGGCGCGCGGCAACTCCTTAAGCCGCTGGCGCAACGCTTGACGCCTACCCTCGAGACCCAGGGCTGCTGGGCCAGATTCCGCCAGTGGGTATGATTTCGGCATGACTCAGACGGCAAAGGGTTGGGTAGCGAGCAGCTGGGCGCTGAGGCGTTCCCACTCGGGCAGGGTGGTATTCAGTTCGGCCAAGGCCCAATCGCGCCGATCGAGCAGCTCCGGGTTATCCTCGATCCCGCGGCGCAGCGCCATCAAGACCCGCCCCAGCTGAGCAACCGCCACCAGGGCACGTAGACGATCCTCGCAAGCGCTTGGTAGCTCCTGGGTGTGTTGCTGATAAATGGCCAGGGTCATGGATTCAGGAAGGTGCCAGACCCCGGCCAGCAAAAAGCCAATCGTTGGATGATCGGTCTTGAATAGCCGATGCTCGCAATCGAGCAAGCGGGATGGCGACACCAGGGTATGGATCGCCCATTCATTGGCATAATCCTGGTTAAGATCGGCGAAGATGAGACAGCCTGCACTTTGCAGCATCCCAAACAGATAGCTTTCCTCGGGCTCCAGATCAGCGGACAAGGCAGAAAGGGCCATCGCGGCCTGGGCCTGTTCGCGGATAAAATCCAGGATCAACCTTGCCCCGCTCTGGCGGCTGTCTAGCAGACGCTTGAATACCTCAGCGGTGACCAAGCTAGCCAGACGTTTGATCCCGATGAGTGAAACGGCCTGCCGGATGCTGTTCACTGGGGTACGCGCACCCATCGGCAGTGAGTTGATCGTCTTGAGGACCTGGGCGGTCATGGCCAAATCCTGGGCGATCAGATCGGAAACATGGGCCAGATCAGGCTCCTCCCGCTTCAGCTCATTGCGCAGGCTCAAAACGATGTCTGGTACCTGAGGGATGCGGGCGCGCCGGAGCAATTGAAAGGCGCTTTCGAGCAGGGCGCGCGGTGGATGCAAGGATTGCCTCGATTCCGCTTGACCAGTCACGTCTCAGTCCCCTCCCTAAACTCGCCATTCAGAAAGCCTGATCCACCCAAACCCAAAGCGCAAGTCGATTGCGCCTCAAGCAGCCCAACCCGCAGGTGGATGCACCCAAAAATCATCGATGGCGTTGACCGTTTCGGATAGCCTTTCCCAATGCGGCAATCCTAGATGCGGTTCCAGGCTCACGCGATGCCAGTTGTCATGACGGACGATAAAACTGGGCAGGCGCTCAAAGCCGACATAGGGGTCTTGGTCAGCGATCACCAGAACAGGTAGGCTGGTCAGCCGATCATAGAGCAGATCGATGGCATCAGGTGTAAATAGAGATCCCTTCAGGAAGGCCAGAGGTGCATGTTCTGCGCCTGGCTGATGGGCTGTCAGCCAGCCGTATTCGACCATTCTCTCCGGCATTGGCCCGATGAACGAGCGCCCCAGAAAATATCTGATACTCGGGCGGGAGGCGATGAGCCTAAACAACCAAGGACCCAGGGGCGCGGCGGTGAGCAGGGATCTAAGCGGATTGGCCCTCGGCAAGGGTTCGGCACCAAAACCGGTTGGGGAGATTAGGACCAATGAGGTCAACCAGTCAGGGACCCGGCGAGCGGCGCGCGCGGCAAACTCGCAGCCCAAAGACAGGGCGATCAGATCAGCAGGGGTCTGGATGACCTGGGTCAAGAGCGCTGCGATCGCCTGGGCATAGAGCTCGGGCGTATAACCGGCGGCGCGTCGCTCCGAATGACCAAAGCCGGGAAGATCCAGGGCATAAACCGGCCGGCTATGGCGATAATGCTCAAACAGCGGGCACATCTCAAGGCTGCTGGCTGCAGCATTGATACTATGGATCAGCACCAAGGGTCGCCCCGGATGCGACCGATCGGCGTAATAGGCCAGGCGCCAGCCATCGGGCGCGGTGAACTCGGCGCGGGGAGCAGCGATGGCCTCGAGAAGCGTGATGGGAGCGGTTTGTGGTGACATCGGATTCACATGTTCCATCAGACTGCCTCCTGCCTGGTCAAGCAGGAATGAAGGCCGACCGACTGTCGCACCGAGCCAGTTTCCCTAAACAGGCGTGCATCTGCTCGCAGCACCGAACTCTCCGTATCCTAAAGCGAGCGATAGCGGCGCAGATACAGCCACTCGAAGAAACGCTTGAGCCAGTGGAATAGACGCCAGGCCGGCAGGACCAGATTGAAGCGTTCGGTCCGCCCGACCAGCATACCGTGCTCGTTGGTATCCAGGATACACAGGAGCTCGACTCGAAATCTGGCCTTGGGGGTCTGGCCGGCGAGCTCGGCAAGCAGATTGCGCGCCGCAGCCCGCGCCTGAAGATCGGCCATATGACCCTGCTTGGGCATCCAATCTGGCCCTGGAAAGCTCCCGGCATCGCCGACCACATAGACCCGCTCGAACCCAGGCACCCGACACTGGGCATCGGCCTGGATCAGGCCCCCGGGCGAGCGTGGTAGATCCGTGTTGTCAAACCATTCATTGCCGGTCAGCCCAGGCATAAACAGGATCAGATCGGCCGGGAACTCCTCGCCCTCAGTGATCACGGAATGATCTGTGAAGCCCTTGAGTCTGTACCCCAGATGCGTCTGGATTTCGCGGCGGCGCAGCTCGGCAAGCAAGGCATCCACTGCCTTGGGACCTAGACGGTTACCGGGGCGTTCGGCAGGGCTGAAGAAATGCAGGCTGAAACGCTCGCGCCGTCCCTCGCGTCTCAATTGGGTATCGAGCCCAAGCAGAAACTCGAAGACCGGCCCCCCGCGCACCGCGCTCGGCTCATTGGGATTGGCGGCAAAGCCCATGGCGATCGAGCCGCCCTCCAGGGCGCGCACCCGATCGCGGATTGCCTGGGCAGCGGCCACCCCTGCACAGGGGATGATGGCATGCTCAATCCCTGGGACTCGCTTGATAAAACGCCCACCGCTGGCGATGATCAACCCATCGTTGCCAACCGGCCCGGCGGTGGTTTCCAGAACCCGCCCGCCCTCTTTGAGCCCAGTGGCCTCGGCAGCCAGATGACGGACCCGCTGGCGGGCAAAGAATAGGCGAAGATCGATTGCCAAATCATCGCCGCTGCGCAGACCCGAGGGCACCCAGATCAGACCTGGATAATAGACATATTCGGGCCTGGGGCTGACCAAGATGATCTCGAGCTCAGGCGCGCGCCTGCGCAACTCGAGGGCCGCGGTAAGCCCCCCAAACCCAGAACCGACGATCGCGATGCGGTGCATAGACCCTCCTGAGGTGTTTGTGAAGCGCGCTGGCATCTTTTTGAAGAAACGTTAATTGATAGGGCGCACCGGTCAACAGGGGTGCCCAGCCGCCCGCAAACCAGATGCTTGACTACCTCAGAGACTAAAAGCGTAATCAACCAGCCTACCCTTAGAACCTATGACGCCAACTGCAATTGACCAGCACGCGCAATTGGGCACCGAACATTCCCACGCAGGGTCCAGTCGATGGTGACGTTCGCGCGCACTGTGCGTACCAGGTCGAGGAAGCGGCGCGGCGCGAGCAAGCCCTCGATCACCACTTGCAGCGCGGGCAGGTGGGCGTCGGCCAGCGCCTCGCCGGAAACCGTGCGCCAGGGCTTGAACCACTCGCGCCCGGCGCCGAGCGACCCGACCCGCGCCTCGACGCCGTCGGAGATGATCAGCACCGCCTTGTTGGCAAACAGTGCCGGGATCTCGGCCTGGTAGGTCGCAAGCTGTTGGAAGGCGCTCCAGATCGTGGCGTCCTCGCTGGCGGCGTTCTCGAGCTCCAGCACCGCCAGCGGCGCCCTCAATGTTTGATCGGCGAGGCGGTCGCAAGCAATAAGGGCTCTAGGGTCGGCCAGACATTGTCCAGGAGACGCGGCTGGGCCTCGACAGTGGGATGCAGGCCATCGGGCTGCATCAGATCCCAGTCCTCAGCCACCCCTTTGAGCAGATCTGGAACCAGGGGCACGCCCTCATCCTGGGCAAGCCCGATGAATACGCCTTGAAAGGCCTGGGTATAGCCGGCACCATAGTTCGGTGGCAGCCGCACCCCAATGAGCAGAACCCGCGCGCCTGCGGCCTGTCCGTGGGCGATCATCTCGCTCAGGTTGGTGCGCAGGGTCTCGAGGCTTAGGCCACGTAACCCGTCGTTTGCGCCCAACTCGATCACCAAGACCGCTGGGCGATGGCGTTCGATCAGCCCAGGCAACCGAGTCAGGCCCCCAGCGCTGGTCTCGCCCGAGAGGCTCGTATTGACGACCTGATGAGGCAGCCCAGATCCTTGGATCCGCTTGGCCAATAAGGCAACCCAGCCCTGATCCAGGTTGATCCCATAGCCGGCGCTTAGGCTATCCCCAAGGACCAGAATGATAGGCTCGCGCGCCAGCAGGTGCGATGGAGCCAGACACAGGGGCAGGAGCAACACCAGGAGGCGTATCGTTATGATCATGTCCGAACAGAGCGTTGCACGCGCCATTGACCTGACCAAACATATTACTGGTCCAGGGATCGATCTGACCATCCTCAACGGCTTGGATCTCGAGGTACGGGCGGGCGAGGCACTGGCCATCCTCGGGGCCTCGGGTTCGGGCAAATCGACCCTGTTGGGTCTCTTGGCTGGCCTTGATCGACCGAGTTCGGGCGAGGTCTGGCTCTGCGGCCAGCGGCTTGATGCACTCGATGAGGATGAGCGGGCGGTCCTGCGCGCGGGACGGGTCGGTTTTGTCTTTCAGAACTTTCAGCTCTTGCCGACCCTAACCGCCTATGAAAATGTCCTTTTGCCGCTCGAGCTGACCGGATCTGCGGCGGCGGAGGAGCGCGCGGCCGAGGCGATCGAACGGGTGGGTTTAAGCGCCCGCGCTCGGCACTATCCGCGTCAGCTTTCGGGCGGCGAACAGCAACGGGTGGCCATCGCGCGTGCCTATGCCACCTCGCCCCAGATCCTGTTTGCCGATGAACCGACCGGAAACCTCGATCAGGCCACGGGACAGGGGATCATCGAGCTACTATTTGAGCTACGCCGGGAGCAAGGCACGGCCTTGGTCCTGGTTACCCATGATTTCGAGCTTGCGGCCCATTGCGATCGGCGTCTGCGGTTGAACAACGGGCACCTGGAGCCCTTGGGATGAGGCCTTGGTTGCTTTCCCTGCGCCTATTACAGCGCGATTGGCGAGGCGGCGAGCTGTATCTGCTGGGCGCGGCCCTGGTCTTGACGGTCGCCGCAACCGTTGCCGTTGGGCTGTTTGCGGATCGGATCGAGCAGGTCTTAAGACGCCAAGGCAGCGAGCTCATCGCCGCGGATCTGGTGCTCGAATCCTCACGGCCGCTCCCTGCAAGATTCGCCACCGAGGCTAGGGTGCGAGGCCTTGAGTCTGCCGAGGTCATTGAGCTTCGCACCGTGGTCATGGGTGAGCGGCCGCAGCTGGTGATCCTCAAGGCCGCAGATCCGGGCTACCCCTTGCGCGGCACGCTCAGGATGCGCAGGACAGCGGATGCACCTGAGCAGGGCGCCTCCGTCCCCTCCCCTGGGACCGTCCTGGCCGATGCCTATCTGCTCAGGGTCCTGGGGCTCGAGGTCGGCGCTGCCTTGGAGCTAGGCGAGGGACGATTCGGCATCGTCGGTATTCTGACCCAAGAGCCGGATGAGGGGCGTAACCCCTTTGCCTTTGTCCCCCGGGTACTCATGCACCGCGCCGATCTGGACGCCACTGGCCTGGTCGGTCCGGCGAGCCGTGCCAGCTATCGGCTATTGGTCGCCGGTGAACCGCATGCGGTTGCGGCCTATCGCGCTTGGGCGCGTGAGTCTCTCAACCCCAATATCAGCCTGACCGAGGCGAGCAATGCGCAAAACGAGCTCAACTCGGCCTTCGAGCGCGCTGCCCGCTTTTTGCGCCTGACTAGCCTCGCGACCCTATTGGTCGCCGGCGCAGCAATCGCCCTCGCCTGCCAGCACCTGGTCAACCACCAGATCGAGGCCATGGCCCTGATGCGCTGTTTGGGCGCACCGCGCCATCTGCTGCTTTGGGTCCTAACCGCCCGCTTGCTCCTGTTTGGCCTGATTGCCAGTCTGATCGGCTGTCTGGTCGGCTGGCTGGGTCAGATGGGCCTGAGCGCGCTCCTGGCCGAATGGTTGAAGGCTGAGCTCCCGTCTCCATCGCTCAAACCCTTGGTCATTGGGATCGCAGTTGGTCTGATCGCCTTAGGGGGTTTTGGCCTGCCACCGCTCATCCAGCTTGCTCGGGTACCGCCCCTGCGGGCATTGCGCGGTGAGATCGGGACACCACGGCTGCCGGCGGCGGTGAGCATCGGCGCCGCGGCCCTGACCCTGACCCTGTTGATCCTGTGGCAGGCAGGCGATCGAGGCCTAGGCCTGAGGCTTTTGGCAGGGGTTGGGCTGGGGATCTCCGCATTGGCACTCGGCGCCCTGGCGTTGATCGGTCTGGTCAGGCCCTTGGTGGGAAGCGCGCGGGGTATCTGGCGGCTGGGGCTCGCCAACCTGGCCCGCCGCCCTGCCCTGACCGTGCTCCAGATCCTGGGGCTGGGGATCGGTCTCCTGGCGCTTTTGCTCCTGACCTTGGTGCGTCTGGATCTGATCGAGTCCTGGCGGATGAGCCTGCCTGAGGGCACGCCGAATCATTTTCTGCTTAATATCCAACCGCATGAGGTCGAGGCGGTACAGGCCCTGTTCCAGGAGATCGGCATCCAGACCTCGGGGATCCATCCAATGCTCGGGGGAAGGCTGATCAGAATCAACGACCGCCCCTTGGTTCCCTCAGCCTACCCAGACACACGCGCCCGGCATCTTGCCAGCCGTGAGTTCAACCTAAGCTATGCCTTAACCCCCCAGAGCGACAACCGGATCATCGCTGGGCACTGGTGGACGGATGAGCAGGCCCTACCGCAGTTTTCGGTCGAACAAGGGATCGCTGAGATCCTCGGGATTCGGCTCGGCGATACCCTGAGCTTTTGGGTTTCCGGGCATGAGCTCAGCGCGCCTGTGACCAGCCTGCGGTCAGTGCGCTGGGATAGCTTCAATGTCAATTTCTTTGTAGTTGCCTCACCCAGCCTGCTTCAGGAAGAGGCAGCGACCTTCATCACCAGCCTCTATCTGCCGAAGGGCCAGGAGGCCCTGGTCGATACCCTCGTCCAGCGTTTCCCGGGGATTCTGGTCATCGATGTCGAGTCGATTCTCTCCCAGGTACGAGGCCTAATCGAACGCGGCGCCCAGGCGGTCGAGCTGATCTTTGGCTTTACCCTGGCCGCAGGCCTCGTGCTCATGGTTGCCGGCATCCAGGCCAGCCTGGAGCGGCGTCGCGCCGATTATGCCGTCCTCCATGCCCTGGGGGCACCGCAGCGCAGGCTCCTGACCGCTCTGGCGGTCGAATTGACGGCGACAGGTCTGTTGGCCGGTCTGCTGGCCTCTGGATCCGCCCAGGCGATCGCCTGGTTCCTGGCGCATGCGGTCTTCGAGCTAAAGCTCAGACTCGATCCGGCATGGTGGCTTATGGGCGTTCTAGGATCGGGTCTGGCAACCGGACTCATCGGGACGCTCGCTGTTTATCCCGCCTTAGTGCAACCCCCGGCGCGACGCCTGGGTGCGACCGTTGGCTGATGCTAGAATTTCATATTCTTAATCTCCCTTCAACCCCCAGCTCACTTACCCATCCACGGGCACGGCTATGACCAGGCAGCAGCAGAAGACCTATCTCGTGATCTCGGCATTGGGCGAGGATCGACCAGGCATCGTCAGTCAGCTTTCCAAACTCATCCTGGATCAGGGCTGCAATATCGAGGATAGCCGGATGACGGTCTTGGGGGGCGAGTTTGCCGCTATGCTCTTGGTCGAGGGCAAATGGAATATGCTCGCCAAGATCGAAAACGCCCTGTCTGAACTCGAGCGTCAACTGGGTCTGACCATCGTCTGCAAGCGCACTGGCGAGCGGGCCAGCGGGCAAAATCTCCTACCCTATGCCGTGGATGTGGTGGCCATGGATCGCCCGGGGATCGTCAATCAGCTCGCGAGCTTTTTTGCCGAGCGCGACATCAATATCGAGGACCTTTCGACCACCACCTATGCCGCTGTCCATACTGGAACCCCGATGTTTGCCGTCCATATGACCGTGGGTATCCCAGCCGACATCCATATTGCGGCGCTGCGCGAGGATTTCATGGATTATTGCGATGCGCTCAATCTCGACGCCGTACTTGAACCGGTCAAGATCTAAACCCAGTCAGGGCACAGGCGATGATCCGACGCGAGAATGACAAGCCTTGTCTGTTTGTGCTCGATACCAATGTCTTGATGCACGACCCCAGCTGTCTGTTCCGTTTTCAGGAACATGACCTCTTTATCCCCATGGTGGTGCTCGAGGAACTCGATCGGGCCAAGAAGGGTGTTTCGGAGGTCGCCCGCAATGTCCGCCAAGCCAGCCGCTTTTTCGATCAGCTCATGTGCCATGCCGATAAATCGGAGATCGACGCTGGGCTGCCTCTGGGCCCGGCTGCGGTCGGCGGCGGAATCGCCCGCCCACCTAGCGGTCGGCTGTTTTTTCAGACCGAGCCCTTGGAGATCCATCTGCCCGAGTCCTTGCCTGGGGTTACACCGGATAACGCCATCCTCGGGATCGCCCAGGCGTTGCGCGAAAAACGCCCCGACCGCCAGGTGATCCTTGTCTCCAAGGACATCAATCTGCGGATCAAGGCAGCAGTGCTCGGTATCCCCGCCGAGGATTATTCAAACGATCAGGTGCTTGAGGATGCCGATCTGCTCTATACCGGGCTCGAGGTCTTGGCGTCCGACTTTTGGGAGCGCCATGAGCGCTCGATCGCCTCTTGGCAGGAACAGGGGCGGACCTTTTATCGGATCAGCGGTCCAGAGATCGCCAGCTGGTATCCGGCCCAGTGCATCGCCTATGGCGAAGAGGGCGAGTTCGAGGCCATGGTACGCGACAAACCGAATCCCACCGAGGCCATCGTCGAGCTTGTCGAGAATTACCGCCTAGCGCGGCATAGCGTCTGGGGGATCACCGCGCGCAATCGCGAGCAGAACTTCGCGCTCAACATGCTAATGAACCCCGAGCTCGACTTCGTCACCCTGCTCGGTGCCGCAGGCACAGGTAAAACCCTGTTGGCCCTGGCTGCAGGTCTTGCCCAGGTGCTTGAACGCAATCTCTATCGCGAGATCATCATGACCCGAGTGACTGTCCCTGTCGGCGAGGACATCGGCTTTTTACCCGGCACTGAGGAGGAAAAGATGACCCCCTGGATGGGCGCACTCCTGGATAACCTGGAGGTCCTGATGCAGCCGACAGGAGGCGATTGGGGGCGGGCGGTGACCCATGACCTGGTGCGCAACCGCATCCGTATCTCATCGCTTAACTTTATGCGCGGGCGTACCTTTTTGAATAAATATATCATCCTCGACGAGGCGCAAAACCTCACCCCCAAACAGATGAAGACCCTGATCACCCGCGCCGGCCCTGGGACCAAGTTCGTGTGTCTCGGCAATATCAGCCAGATCGATACCCCCTATCTCACCGAGACCACCTCGGGTCTGACCTATGTGGTCGATCGCTTTAAGCACTGGCCCTACAGCGGTCATATTACCCTGATGCGCGGTGAGCGTTCCCGTCTGGCTGATTTTGCCTCGCAAGAGCTCTGAGAGACCGTCTACGAGCGCCCGACCGACAGTGTTGCAAAGTCCATCCTGGCTCATATCACGATGGCCTAATCGCGGATCAGAACGGGATCGCCAGGCTAGAGACGTTCGAATAAAAAGCGTGCATCCTGCTCATGAAGCCGGATACATCCATGTGAATCCGGATGCCCGGGCAACCAGCCTTCATGCAAAAAATAATGTCCGTGAAACTGGATCGCATAGGGCATCCAGGCCGGCATCCCAAGCTGGTTGGTATAGCGCGATGAGACCTTATCGGGGTCCTTGGTCAAAACGCGAAAACGCCCCTTGGGGGTGGGATGAGCAGCGGATCCTGACGAGATCGGCCCGGTGCGCTGCAAGACACCGTCCTCCCAATAGCTAAAGCCCTGCTGGGCAAGCGAAATGACCAACTCGCGGCGCTGAGCGGGGGTGAGGATTGTCGTTTGGGGTGAATTGAGCGGTGCGGCTTGGGCAAGGACCTCACCCATGGATTCGCCCATGCGCCAGAAGGCTTCGCGCGGCTCAGCCGCCTCGGCACGCGCCCGGGTTCGAGCGCAAGCGGTTAGAGAAAGGGCAATGAGCGTCCAACCAAGTGCCTGCGCGGTTGGGTTCATCCAGGCTCGGTCACCAGCACCCGCCCCATGCCAGGGGCAAGCTCAAACTCAAAGGGGGTGGGCAGATAATCCATGACCCATTCAAGCGACACATCGCGCAATGGACCAGGTGTCCGGATGTGATGATAGAGATTCTCTACCCAGACCCGCTGCCGGTTCCAGGGATCCTTATTCAGGATCAACAGGGCCTCGCCTCGGCCGGCAGGATGCGATTTATGTAAGACCAAGACGGCGGCATTGGTAGACTGGATGCGTTCGATGGGGCCCTCGCTATGGAAGACCGGATAACGATCCTTGATCTGGTTGATCTGGGCGATCTCATGGGTGAGATCGACATTGATGGCCTCCCAGTGATCGGGCTGGGTATTGACGACATCAAGCCGGGTCGCAAATCCATATTCGAATCCAATCGGGATCATGACGCCAGTCGCAAAGAGCGCGGTGAATAGATAGCGCTGGCGCAACTCATTCGGGTTATAACCAGATTCGCAAAAGAGCCGTTCGGTGTCGTGGCTCTCCGGAAAGCTGATTGAGGGCACGATCCGACGGGTCAGTTCGTACTGCTCAAGCAGCCAATCACCTTCAAAATCCCACCACTTGGCACTGTTAAAGATGGCATCAAAACCGGCCTGGGCGGTCGCGAGGGTCTGTTCAGGCGAACAACCGAGCGTCTCGGCGATAAAAAAGACCTCGGGATGACTTTGGCGGGTCTGGGTAATGAGACGCTGCCAAAGATCACCCGGGACCTGATAAGCGGCATCGCAGCGAAAACCGCGAAAACCAAGTCCAATCAAATGATCGATGATGCGCTGAAAATAGCGTTCGAGTCCAGCCTGATCCGCTGAATGCAGATGATCGAATTGGGCAAGATCATACCAAACGACCTTGGTACCATCGGTTTCAATACAGAATGGATTGACAACCCGTCCTCCCTCATGGACAAACCACTCAGGGTGCTTCTTGACCACAGGGGCATCGATAGCGCAGTGGTTAATCACGAGATCGATCATGAATTTGAGGCCAAGCCGCTCGGCTTCAGCGATCATGGCACGTACTTGGTCATCCGGGGACGATGTGGAACGCCAATCGATGAACTCTGGATTGATGCTGAAATAATCAGCAATGGCATAAAGGCTTGCCGAGCGCCCAAGCCTTTGGATCGGGTTGATGAATAGCCAATCAAAACCCATATCCGCCGCACGTTTCAGATGCGGCAACCAACGATTGAATCGGCCCACTAAACGAGGAAACAGATTATAGATCTTCATGAGATCCGCGCTTGTCTTTGTTTCATCGGGTCTTAGGGTTCGCGGATATAGTCATAGATATTCAGATAGTCCTGGCCAGGCCGATTCCATGAATAATCCCAGCGCATGGCGTTTTTCATCAACTCGCGGAAATGCTCTGGATAATCGCGATAACAGGCGATCGCCCGACCCAGGGCCGACTCGAGACCCCGATTGTCATAGTCATTGAAAACATAACCATTGCGTTCATGGAGCGGGCGGTTGGAATAATCCTTGTCAAACACTGTATCAGCCAGGCCACCGACAGCACGCACGATCGGGATAGTGCCATAGCGCATGGCAATGAGCTGAGTGAGACCACAGGGTTCAAAACGGCTGGGGACTAATATCATGTCGGCGCCGGCATAGATGAGATGCGAAAGGTCTTCGTCAAAGCCGATCTCGAGATGGCAATCCGGGCTATCGTTCAGCATACGCTTTAGGCCCCAGAAATCGGCATTGATGCGATCATCTGGGCTTGAACCCAGCAAAACAAACTGGGCGCCGCGTTCGAGGGTATAAAAGATCGCATGGCGCACCAGTTCCAAACCCTTTTGCGGATCGAGCCGTCCGATAAAGGCGACGATGGCCTTTTCATTGTCGGCCAGCAGCAGACGATGACGCAAAGCGCGTTTATTGTCATATTTACGATCCAGGGTATCGATCCCATATTGCACTGGGATATGACGATCGATCTCTGGATTCCAGACATCGTAATCGATACCATTGACCACCCCGCCGTATTTGATGTGATGGGTGTGCAGAACAGGCTCAAGACCGAAGCCTTGTCCCATATCCTTGGCCTCAAAGGCATAGCGCGGCGAAACGGTAGTCACAAAGTTCGAGTAAACGATTCCCCCCTTGAGGATATTGAGTGTATTGGGATAACGGTGGTCGCCAAGCTGGCTATGGGAGAAAAAGCGCTCGGGGCGATGCAAACCGGTCGCGCGCAAGAGCTCGGGGCCAACCAGTCCTTGATGGGCAAAGTTGTGGATGGTCAAACAGACACGCGGATGAGTCATGCCCAACGCCTGGTATTGTTCATAAAGATAAACAGGTACCAAGGCGGTCTGCCAATCATGGCAGTGGATAATGTCCGGATGCTTATTGGTTTTCCACATAAACTCGATCGCCGCCCGCGAGAAGAAGGCATAACGCATCACATCATCGTGATAGCCGTAGATACTGGGGCGATTGAAAAAGTTATCCTGGGAATGAGGCTCGATGAAAAAACATTTGCGCCCATGGACAAACCCAAAATAGACCGTGCAATGGATGGCACCCTCATACCAGGGTACCCAGAGATCGCGATAGACCTCCTGGAAGGCATAGATCTGGTCGTAGCGCAGGCTGGCATATTTGGGCAGGATGATCTCGACATGATTGCCGCGGATCGCTAGCTCGCGGGTCAATCCAAAGACCATGTCACCCAGACCCCCAACCTTGGCCACTGATGCCAACTCGGGAGTGACATGGATGATGAACAGGGGGGGACGCCAGACGGGGGATGGCGCCGGCTGGTGTTCAGGGGCAGGCGGGGCGGGTATGGGTTCAGCAGAGACCTGGGGTTCAAAAATCGTCTCGGTCTCTGCAGCCAGACCAAGCGTTTCATCAGTTGGAGCGGTCACAGCAGCAGGGGCTGTGCCTTCTGGCGGTACCGACTCTAAGGCGGATAAGGATTCGGGCAGGGGGGATGCGGCTGTCATCGCGTCCTGGGCCTCGGTTAACTCGGTCGGCATGAGCTCCAGAGTCGCCGGGCTTAACTGGGATTCAGGTGGATTGGCCCCCTCTGCGGCAACGGCAGCGGGGTCCGAGGAGGTACCGATCTGGTCACCTGCCAGCTCCACGCCCTTTGTCTTGGCCTGGCGCCTAGCACTGCTCCCCTTACGCCCAACCGATCTGGTATGGGTCTGGGTTTGAGATGAGTTATCTGTCATCTTGGGTTTTGATGGCATCTCTGCCGGGGCAGGGGGATGTGTCTCATCTTGGGCGCCAGTGGACTGTTTGACCATGGATGCGGTTCCTCAGGCTAGTGATCAGCCATCTCTCAAGACAGGGCTAAGGGGCTTAATCTGGGTTGAACATGGGTGGAGGCAGGATCGATCACCCAGCCTGACCACGGGTATTGAAGGCAACCTGCCAACCCTCTCCCCCGCCCTCTACAGGGATGGCAGTCAGCTCCAGGGTTCCCACCTCGGTTACCGCCGCCTGCAGATGGACGGCGACGACCTCGCCTGGTTTGCGTCCCTCGGCGGTTAGGGTGGTCTGGATTTCGGCAAGCTCGAAAAGCTCGTTCTCGTCCCAGGATGCAAGCAGGTCACCAACCTGATCGGTGCGGCGCACACTCGAGCCAAAAAAGCGAAAACGTACCGGCTCGCCGACGATCAAACCAAACTCCTGGGGCGGGGCCACTGGCGGCGAGCCCTCTTCTAGACCGAATGGCACCAAACATAATGCCTGAAGCTCAGGCTCCATACCTGGAACTGCGGGCATGGTGCTCTCAACCCCGACATAATAGCTATGCGAGGTCCCACCACGAATCCGCACCCCGCCGTGGCCTCGGACATAGGTATAAAAGGCCGCACCCCTGGCGACCGCATGATCGAGGTCATGGGCCAATAACCGGCGCGCTGGCGGTGCACCTTCAGCGGCCAACCAGGTGTTCAATACAGACATCACTCGCTCTTGCATAATCTCGGCCTTAAAGACCCCACCGTTAAAGAGCACCGCGGTCGGGCGCAAAAAGGTTGCCTCGGCAGGCTGGCCGATAAATCCGGCAAGCTCCTGGGTCGCGCCACTTTGCCGGCTCAAGAATGCCGCCAGGTGACGGGTAATCGCCGGGTCCTGGGCATAGGGCAGACCCATGGTAGTGAGCGCTGCCCGCGGACGCATGGCAGGACGGCTGGTGACCTCGACCATAGGGAAAAAGCCCTCGAGCAGGCTTGTCTCGACCTCAGCCCGGGTGAGCTCAGTGCGGATACTGCCCCCGATCAGCCGCGAGCTTCGGCTCGGGACCACCACCGGCAGGCGCTCGAGCCTGGGATCGGCGAGCAAGGTCTCCTTGGCCTGCCGGCAGGCATGGGTGAGGGCCTGGATCTGCCAGCGATCGAGTTCGACCCCATTGGCCTTGAGCTTATCCTTGAGCCTATACGCCAGGGCAAGGTCCATATTGTCGCCGCCGAGCAGGATATGTTCACCGACGGCGATCCGATTGAGCTCCAGGTTTCCCCCTTGCTCGGTCACCGCGATCAACGAGAAATCGGTCGTCCCCCCGCCGACATCGACCACCAGAATCACCTCGCCGACCTTGACCTCGCGTCGCCAGCCACCCGCGGTCTCTTGAATCCAGCTATAGAGAGCCGCCTGGGGCTCTTCGAGCAGGACAAGGTGCCGGATACCGAGGGTGCGCGCGGCCTCTGCCGTCAACTCGCGCGCTGCCGGATCAAAGGAGGCCGGCACCGTAACCGTGACCTCTAGCTCCTCGAGGGGGGCATCGGGATGGGCCATGTTCCAGGCCTGGCGCAGATGATCGAGATACTGGACGCTCGCTGCAAATGGCGAGATCTGGGGAATCTCCGGGAGGACACCAGGCGGCAGGATCGGCGCCTTGCGATCGACATCGGGATGACAGAGCCAACTTTTCGCACTGGCTACCAGACGCACTGGGGTCGTGCTGCCTTGGGCGCGCGCAAGCTCACCGACGATTTGGCTGGGATCGGACGACCAGGGCAGTCTCAGATCAGCCGCCCGAAATTCATCGGGATGGGGAAGATACAAAAACGAGGGCAACAGGGTACGCGCCTCGACTGCACCCGGGGCAACGAGCTGAGGAATGGGGAAGATCTCGAGGAGAACGCGCTCACCCTCGCTGCGCTCGTTATCGATCCAGGCGAGTGCAGAATGGGTGGTCCCTAGATCGATCCCGATCGCATACCGGCCGCTCATAGCTCGACCTCCGCCGCTGCGATGATATGGGGATCATGACCGCTTGCGATCTGGGGCAAACGGGTCTCGATGACCCGCCAGCCGCGATGGGCCAGGGTGCCGATAAAAGGCGGGTCGCCGACGAGATGACCGGTCGGACGAATGGCCGAGGCGTCGAATCCAGGCTCTAGGGTGATACGGCTGCCCTCTGGCTCGTCACACACCGGCACCAGGGTCAAATACTCCGCAATGACCCGACGGCAGCCTTGATGGACCACCCGCGCGCCCCGCCCGACCTCCTCATCCGAATAGAGCCGGATATCCTCCTGAATGAAATCGACAAACCGCCCTTCCTTTTGCAAGAGACCCAAGAGGACCAGGGCTGAGTCTGGTGGGGTCTCTTGGAGCGGTGCGCCAACCATCCTTGGCGATTGGTCCGGTTGAGGCCCGATACTGGTCCTCGGACCCTGACCGAGAAGCCCAGATACCCTGTGCGCAAACTCAGGGTCAACCAGGATACGTACCCCGAGCCTCCAGACCAGCTGGAGCCGTTTGAACATCGGCTGGGCCTGAGCCTGGGCCCTCTGCAGCCAGCGGGCAAGCTCCAGCACAACCCGTTTCAGCCAAGGTAAAAGGGATTGATTGAAATATCTCTGCCCTTGCGCACTCATGAGGGCAAGTCGCTGCCAGATAGACTGAACCGAAACCGGCATAAAGACAGTCCTCTTGGAAATCGATCGGATGGGGCCCGATTGTAGCTGATGACCGGGGATGACTGCTCAACTGAAAGGCTCACGGCGCCAGATTTGGGCCGAATGGCTTAAGACCTCTCCGACCCCACCGTGCCATTCAGCAAGCACCAGGCGCTGAACGGGCTGCCCATCGAGCAGAAAGGGATGATCGCCTGGGCGATGGGTATGCCCGTGGATCAGGCGCCTAGCCTGATAACGCCGCAGATAATGTTCGACGGTTTTCTGTTCGACATCCATGATCGCCGCGGGTTTTTCGATAGTGGCCGAGGCACTCAGGCGCCGGTATGACTCGGCGATCATCTGGCGTCTGAGGAGTGATCGCCGTAAAAACAGCCATTGAACCAAGGGGTTGCGCAAACGGCGGCGCAGGCGCTGATAATCCAGATCCTGGGTACAGAGCAGATCACCATGCATCAACAGGGTCGGTTCTCCGCCGATCTGAATCAGCGATGGATCCGGCAACGGCTGACAGCCGGTCAGCTCCATGAAGCGCCGACCGAGTAAAAAATCGCGGTTGCCGCGCACTAGGGCGCACTCTGTCCCCGAGGCGGTCAGGATGCGCAGCGCCTGGATGACCCTCTGATTGAAAGGGTTGAGATCATCATCCCCAATCCAGACATCGAATAGATCCCCAAGAATATAGAGCCTGGAGGCAGCGCGCGCCCGCTCCTGCAGAAAATGCAGAAAGCATTCAAGGGTTTCGGGACGATCTGGGCTTAGATGGAGATCGGAAATAAACAAAGACTCGCCATCTCCAGCCATCCTGCCGCTAATCTGCCTGCCCATCCCCTGTTCCTGCCTCAGCCGAAACCCTTGGAAGCGCCCCATTGCGCTCTAGGGTCTCCAGGATCCGCGCGCGGTCATCGCGCTGAGGACCAAGCCGAGACCGGGCTAGATCAAGGGGTCGGTAACCATCGGCATCCGGTTGATTGACCTCGGCACCGAGCAGGATCAGACGCACGACTGTCTCTAAATGTTCCCCTTTGATAGCGGCGATAAGGGCCGTCTCGCCGCTCGGACCTGGTCGGTTAAGATGGGCGCCTTGGCGCAATAAGAACTCGAAGCTGTCGCGATGGACCACCCCCATGCTTGCCAGTTCAATCAATAAGGCTTGAGGATCGAGCGGTACCCCGGACCGCTGCAACAGCTCAGCGACCCGGGTCTTGCCGTGGATCAGGGCCAAGTACAATGGGGTATGACCCTGGGCATCAGTGCGCAGAGGATCCGCGCCGCCTTGCAGCAATAGACGCACAATGGCGACATTGCCTTGCCGGGCTGCGACATGCAATGGATAGTCGCCAGCGGCATCCGGCTGGTTGAGGGCTGTTCCCCAATACAGATGGCGTTTGATCTGATCCAGGTCGCCGACCGCTACCGCCCGGTGGAGGTTTAGGGTCGGCGGCGCAGGCTCGCTACAGGCGACCAGGAGACCAATCAGGACAAATCGGGCAAGCCTTGAAGCGGCACTCATGGCTGGATACTGATTGGGATCGGCTGGCAAACAGGACGCGGGCCATAGATCTCGCCCCCCGAACGCACATATTCAGTGAGGATTGCCGCAGCCTCGGCGCGCAACAGGTCGGTTGCGACCTTGATCCCGCGCCTCGCATAGGCAGAGATCCAATCCCGAGGCTTATCCCCCTCATCGAATCCGGCAGCCCGGGCATCGGCATCGCGCGCACCGATGATCAACCGCTTGATCCCTGTCCAGGGAATGGCCCCCAGACACATGGCGCAGGGCTCGGTGCTGGTATACAGGACGCACCCCCCAGGAACCGCCTCCCCGAGGTCATAATGCCCCAAGCGCTGCTGGGCAAGACCGATGGCCAACATCTCGGCATGGGCGAGCGAGCAATGGCTCGCCACCACCCGATTGACCCCGACTGCAATCAACTGCCCCTCTTGCTCACTCAAAACCGCCGCAGCAAAGGGACCACCCGTGCCCAGGCGGATATTTTCGCTGGCTAGGCTAAGGACTAGACGCATCCGGCCCTCATCATCGGCAGGGATCGGATGATGCGCTGTCAGAAATCCATCGATCCAGTCAGGGAGAGCGATTCGAATCTCCTGCATATGATTGATTGCCCCTGGCGGTGACTTGTATCCGGCATTTTGGAATCCATTTTAAGCCCTGCTGCTTTGGAGTGGCTGAAACACACCCGAATTCCCCATGTTTAACCGATAACCCGCCTGGAGGATCCCAAAAGATGCGCGGTTTGCTCAAGCGAATTGCATTTGGCAGCACCCTTGCCTGCTTTGCCCTGCCAGTACTTGCCGGCTGGACCCTTGAGTCCGACAACGCAGCCGTCACCTATGTCACTATCAAGTCCAAGGATATCCCCGAGAATAATCATTTCCGGGATCTGCGCGGTCAGATCGATGACCAGGGGCAGGCCACCCTGACCCTGATGCTCGATAGCGTTGAGACATTGGTCCCGATCCGCAATGAGCGCATGCGCGAGATCCTATTCGAGACCGCCAATTTCAAGGAGGCGACGCTCAAGGCCAAGCTCGATCCCAGGATGCTCAGCGAACTTGCCCCAGGCCAGGTCAGGCGGATTGCCGCTGAGGGACAATTAAGCCTGCATGGCCAGGCCCAGAGTCTGACCCTATCCTTTCTGGTGGGGCGTTTGGATAAGGACAGGTTGATGGTGGCGACCGCCGAGCCAGTTCTCATCCAGGCCGGCAAGTTTGGCTTGAGCCAAGCGGTTGAAAAGCTGCGCGAGATCGCCGGCCTGCCCAGCATCAGCGAGGCAGTCCCAGTGACCTTCGTGGGGACCTTTGTCCAGACGGCAGCCAAAGGGCCGTAAGATATCCTCACCCGGCCTCCGTGTCCCCCTGTCCAGAGGGATGCGGGGCTCGGGCCTCGCCAAAACCTGACCTCAGGTAAACCTGCCATTGCAAGCCGGTTCGGTCAGAGGCATCCAGCGTCTCAGGAGTGAGCCAGACCATCGCTATACCGCAGCGCAGCTTGCAATGACGTGGTTGTCACCCCTAACGCCCTGCCATCCCTTGGTCGCGCAACCAGCTCAGATCCTGAAGCTCAGCGACCCGCTCAGGTGGATAACCGAGTGCAGCAAAGTCCATGACCCCGTTTGGCGCATGGCAGTCGGCACATCTATGTCCTTGGCGTTGGATACCATGATTGACCATGAGGGTTCCCATCTGACGCATCCAGCGCGGCTCGACATCGATCAATTGATCCCCTACCAGGGGATAACGCGCCTGCCAACCGCCCGTCGCCCCAAAATAGGCCATGAACTCATCCATCATATAACGCTTAAATGGCTCCTGATACATGCGCTGGACGATCGGGTCTTGAATGGCGCGTTTCAGCGAGGCCAGGGTATCACCGGTCTCGTAATAGCTCTTGTAATCAAAGGGTAGAATCATGGCGCCGAATGGACCCTGATTATTGAGGTCCTCATACATCATGGCGTTGAAGATCTTGAACGGATAGATCCGGCTTTGCCCTTCCTGCATCGCCGGGCGCAGGTTTTGGTCGATCATGGCGCGCCGCCGTTCGATGAACTCAGGTGCAAGCTGCGAAAGCGGATCGGTCGCCATACGCACATAGCGCTCGACATCGATCTCCGGATAGCGCTGTTTCAGCTCGATCGCCTTGGCGCGCACCGAGGCAATGATCTCGGGATCCATGATTCGCACTAGTTGATTCATCAAGGGGTCATAGGTGTCTGATCCATCTGGATGGCTGCCCAGGGCATTGGCCAGGAAGGTCCCGTTCCCGTTGAACCAGAGATAGATAAACCCCTTGCCCGGCTCGCCCGAGCGATAGATATCAGTCGGCTCCCAAATCCCCTCCTCTGGGTTCCAGGTTGGGTGCACCCAATCGCGCAAAACGACATTGTTTGGCTCAAGGCGCGGGATATGGCAGGTCTCACAGGCGAGACGCGCGATATGCCCGTTGAGCAGTGCCTGATCTGGGGAGCTGTTATGGGGCGCGCGGCTATGGCAGGTCTCGCAGGAAACCTCCTGAGCCGGCAGATCATTGGCGACCAGATCCACCCCCATCCGCCCGCGCGGGATCTTATGACCCTGGGGCCGGTGGCAATCGGTGCATTGCACCCCGGCCGCGGCATGGACATCGTCTTGCGGGCTGAATGGACTGCCCCGCTTGGCGCCCTGGTGCAGGATACGCTGATGCCGATAGCCTAACGCCTTGGCCGCTTGGTTATAGGCATAGGCATCGCCGCCCAGATTGTGCTGATGGCAGCGCAGACAGTGTTCTGAACGAATCGGACCGACGCTGAGGGCTGCCTTAAGGCTGCGGTCCTGGTCCCAGCGCAGCCCATAGCGGTCCTGAATCACCACCCGGTGGTTCATGTCATAGGCGGATGCATGACAGATCAGACAATCAATCCCCTCCTTGGCGGTCTGCGGGACCTCGCCAAAGGGGAGCATCTGCTCGGTTGCCGGCTGATAGTTGCCGCCGATATGGCACTGACCGCAGCCCTCACTGCGCAGCGCCGGCGCCTGGGCATGTTCTGGCCGGCTTTCGACCAGGACCGCCCAACCGGTCCAGCTAAAGCTACCTGGAATTCCACAGGCCCGGTTGATCTTGCCGATTGGGATCTGACGCAAGCCTTCGTTGACCCGCCGTCCATCATAGCCATAGGTTGAAAAGCCGCCCGAACTGCTTTGAAAACGAAAATGCACCGAATTGACCAGGTCATCCAGGGTATTGACCTGCAAGCGTCTGCCATCGGGATGTTTGACCACGATGATCTCATGGCATTGCAAACAGGTTTTGGGTCCCTCATAACGCCGGATCCCAGCATTGCGGAAATATTTAATATGGCGTGGCTCGGTATCGCGGATCAATGATTCAATATTCATCAGGATCTCGATCTTGATCCGGCTGGCAAAGGGGTCCTGCTCATCCGAGACAATCGCCTCGGCCCGCCGTCGACGTGCCTGTTCGCTGAGTGCCTGGGCGATGGCCTCGAACTCATTCTCACTGACCAGACGGCTGCTATCATAGGTCAAGGGCGCATTGATCTTACCAACATAGGATTCGAATAGACGTGGATAAAGCGTGCGATAGAAAAACACCCCGACAAGTACGACCAAACCGATTACCAGTAATCCGCGTTTAGACTTTCGGCTCAACAGGATTGCCACCGGATTCATCGCAATGATTCCTCCCGATGCCAGCCGGTGAGCATGGCCTTGAGGTTCGTCGTTAGGGTCTCACCGGTGGTGATGATATAAATATGAACCAAGAGAAAAAGCACCAAGAGATAGGCCACTGTCAGATGGATCATGGCCACTACCCAGGTGCTGGGGAGGTCCCAGAGTGTCTCTGGGAGATAGGGCGAGAATAAAAAAGACCAACCACTGAGGATCAAGAACGGCATGAGCCCATACATGACACCAAGATAGCTCAATTGCTGCAAGACATTGAATTTCAATTCGGCAGTCACATGAAAGGGGTGCGGCTTATTTTGGAATATCCCATGGGCATAATAACTGATCTGATCAATCAAATTGTTGATCAATCCATGAACTCGGATGAGATAATGCCGCCCGTTGTCGGTCATTGCATTTCCGATGACAAATCCAATCCAGCCGACTGTCAATAAAATACCCGCGGTGTTATGCACCCTGACTGCAAGCCTAAAGGGCATCAACCAATCGCCACCGGAAAAATGCATGCTGGCGCCAGTATAGACCAGGGTTAAAAATAACAACGCATTGCCCCAATGCCAAATACGCAACCAGAGGGGGTAGAGATAAAGCGCCTTCATCATTATCTCCCTTTGAGACGGCGGTAGGCGAGATAACGTCCCCACCCATGCGCCCCTAGACCCAGAATGCTCAGACCGATCAGACCAAGCCCCAGTCTATCGAGCAATGGGCTGCGGCTCATGCCGACGACATAGGATTCATTGGAGATGGTCTGTGACCAGAGGCCTCGGCTCGCCATATCGCTTTCGGCTCGATAACGATAGAGCCGATTCAGCAGCCTAGGCTCTTTGGAATGACAATCGACGCAATCTGTGTTGCTCTCCTGAGCGGCAAGTATCTGATGGGAAACCGGCTGATCCGCGGGTGTCAAAGGGGTATGACACTCAAGACAGCGCACCGCCGCCCAGTGTTTATCGCGCTTGGGCAACCAGAGATGTGCCCTGCTTTCTGGCTGGCGGATCTTTTGGTGACAAGATAGACAAAGCCTGTTGTCAGCGCGCACGATCTCGGCGAGCGGTTGACCGATCTCGGCATTGCGAAAGACATGCGCATCGTGACAGCGGTGACAATCGAATCCCTGGGCCTCGGGGGCGGTCGAGCGGGCATGGACGCTGGCATGGAACTCATCGCGGATGGTTTTAAAGCGATAGTTGCGCTCTGAGATCCTTTCGTCCTCCCGATGACAACCAAGGCAGGTGAGCCGTTGATTTGAGACCTCACGCGGATGGGGGTAGCGGTTGAAGCCACCCTCATGACAGTCCACACAGGCCATGGCTCCGTGGACCGAGTGGTCATACCCTTTGGGGTCGATATAAAGGTCGATGATTGCGCCGGTTGTCGGATCGCGATAGGCAAGGGTCTGCATGCGGTGACAGCGCAGACAATGCCGATTCTCCGTGCCAAACTCAGCTTGGATACCCGCACCCACGCCAGCTGAAGCGCTCAGCAGTGCCACTATGAAAAATATGCCTAGGCGAATCAGCCTACCATGCCTGTGCGACATCATGTCCCCCCTCAAAAACACCTCTCGCGCGGCCTGAACCAGACCCCTCGCCATTAGGCTACCAGAGTAGCGAATCTCGTCCACGCATCGATCTGGATTTTGCCTGTGTCGGTTAAACCAAGGGCCTTCCCGAGGGTGTCTTGAAAAACAGACAACCCCGCGGAAAACGACCCGCCCCTTGCGGCGCAGGTCTTGGCGCAGGACGAGATTATGCCCGTCCCGACCTCGGGCATATTGACGGCCGCCCTGGCGAAACGGCAGTTTTCCCCAGCCGGGCCAGGTTCCGACTGGCATTCAGGGCGCCGGTGC
>CALALB010000024.1 GCA_937923175.1 uncultured Chromatiaceae bacterium
CTGGTCAGCTCCGCTTTCTGCTCGTCGGTCAGAACAATCGCCGGTGCAACTCTCACGTTCGCGCTCCACTTCATGCCAAAGTAGCAAGTTGGAGTCGGGTGCGGCAATTAAGTTCCCACAAGAATCGAACAATACACTAGGCGTTTGAGCGTCGATCCAATCGGCCTGACGTATCCCTTGACTGGGGATTCAGTGGCCACAGCTGCCAGCAGGGCATTGTTCCACTCTTGCCGCTGGAACAGGGAGGAGGCTTAACGACCAGGGCTCAGGATCAGGATACAAACCGCAGCGACAGATCGATGGCGCGGAGATCCTTGGTGAGCGCCCCGACCGAGATCCGATTGACTCCAGTCTCAGCCACGGCGCGGATCTGTTCCAGATTGATCCCCCCCGAGGCCTCGAGCTCAGCGCGGCCTGCGGTTAGAGCAACAGCCTGACGCAACTCGTCTAAGCTGAAATTATCGAGCAGGATAAGGGTGGCGCCGGCAGCGAGCGCCAGGCTCAACTCCTCCAGGTTTTCTACCTCGATCTCGATGGGCAGATCCGGATAGGTCGCCTGCGCCGCGGCCAAGGCCGCTGGGATCGAGCCTGCCGCCCGGAGATGGTTTTCCTTGATGAGGATGGCGTCAAAAAGACCCAGACGATGATTGTGACAGCCGCCGCAGCGCACGGCATATTTTTGGGCCAGGCGCAGTCCAGGGATGGTCTTGCGGGTGTCTAAGACCTTGACCGGAAGCCCTGCCACTGCCTCGGCATAACGCCGCGCCAGGGTCGCTGTCCCCGAAAGGGTCTGGAGATAATTCAAGGCCGTGCGCTCGCCGCTGAGCAGGGCGCGCGCCTGACCTCTAAGTCGGGCCAAACGCTGGTTAGGCTGGATCAGGGCACCCTCGGCAACCTCCCAGTCGATCTCCACTGTGGGGTCAAGATATGTGAAGACTGCCTCAAACCAGGGAAGACCGCATAAAACGGCCTGCTCCCGGGCGATGATCTCGGCCTGAGCGGTCTGGTCAGCCGGGATAAGCGCTGCCGAAGGATCGCCTGCACCGAGATCCTCTTCCAAGGCCAGCCGGACTTGGGCAAGAATCTGTTCAGGATCAGGGCGATCCCGGATGGGATCAAAGCAGGTTTGGAGGGGATGGTTCGGCGGATGCATCATGATGATCATGCTTCTCAAGCAAGGCAGCTGGCCCTCAAGTGTAACCGGCGAGGGTTCGATGAGCACATCCCCGACACTGCCCAAGCTCGATGAGGCAGGTTGGCTGAGTTCGGTTGAGTATCATCCCTCGCCCAACCAAAACAGCCGCCCCCCTGGGACGGTTATCGATCTCTTGGTGATCCATGCCATCAGCCTACCGCCTGGCGAATTCGGCGGGCCCTGGATCGATGATCTATTCCTGAATCGTCTCGATCCCCAGGTCCATCCCTATTTCGCTGCCATCGCCACCAATCCGGTCTCGGCGCATCTCCTGATCCGGCGCGATGGCCGGGTCATCCAATATGTCGCCTGCGAGCAACGCGCCTGGCATGCGGGGGTCTCAAGCTTTACTGGACGGGCACGCTGCAATGACTATTCGATCGGCATCGAGCTCGAGGGCAGTGATGCGGTTCCATTCACCGCCGAGCAATATGAGGCCCTGGCCATCTCTACCCGCGCCATCCTGCAGCGGTATCCAGCAATTACCCCAGACCGGATTGTCGGGCATGCCGACATCGCGCCGGGGCGCAAGACCGACCCCGGGCCTTATTTCGATTGGGCGCTCTATCGGCGACTGTTGAGCGGATAGATGCTGGTCCTATTCAACAAGCCCTATGGGGTGCTGAGCCAGTTTAGCGGGGCTGGGCCCAATCTGAGCGATTTCATCCCGCTGCCCAATATTTATCCAGCGGGGCGGCTCGACAAGGAGAGCGAGGGACTCCTGTTGCTCACCGATGACGGCGCGCTCCAGCACCGCATCGCCCACCCCAGCCACAAGCTCTGGAAGATCTATTGGGTGCAGGTCGAGGGCATCCCCAACCCAGACCAGATCGAGCGCTTGCGGCGCGGCATTTGGCTGAAAGATGGCCTGACACGACCAGCGCATGCGCGCCTGCTCTCCGAACCCGAGCTTTGGCCCCGCGATCCCCCGATCCGCAGCCGCCGTACCATCCCTACCGCCTGGATCGAGCTCAGGATCCGCGAGGGACGAAACCGCCAGGTCCGCCGGATGACCGCCGCCGTAGACCTGCCGACCTTGCGGCTGGTTCGGGTTGCAATCGGCCCTTGGCGCCTTGAGGGTCTTCAACCCGGCGCCTATCGGGTATTCAGTCAGCCCATCCAGGTTGGGCGCCAATGACCAACCAATGCCCTCGACCCAGCGCGGTCCGGGAGGAGACCACCCGGGCGATGGGGATCAGCCATACCCCAAGGGTGATTGGCCGGGGCAAGACCAGGATGGTGCTGGTCTTGCTGATCTCGGTGGCCCTGCATGGATTAGCGGCCTTATTGCCGCCGCCACCTAGGCCAAGGGTTCGAGACCAGACCCAAAACGCCCCGCTCTTGGTCGCCCTGATCCCAAGACGCCCCAGCCACCTCGATGCCGCCTCATCTGGCAACCGAGTTGCTGGGCCTATTGCTGACCCTTCGTCTCTGAATCCAGAGTCCCTTGTCCCCCCGCATGGGATCAAGCCCCCAGCGCACCTGCCTGTGCCTGATCCGCTGCTTGCGCAGAGGCCGCCTAACTGGACAGAGGACAAGGTGGCGCATCCAGAACCCAGGCCGATGGCGCTGCCAAGACGTCAATCCAGGCGCCCTTCCGCCAAGGCTCATCAGGTGCATGCCGAGAACCGGGAGAACAGCCGCCTGCCTCCTGAAACCGCTGGCCATCAGGAGCTGGCAAGTCGGCACACTCTCCCTCCGACAGAGGAGGGGCTTGGGTCACAAGTGGACTTGGTATACCCAGACGCACGCGCCGAGAACGAACGCGCCTATCTTCAGGCCCTGGCCGCTGCCATCGCCCGGCAGCAGCGTTATCCCGAAGAGGCGCGGCGTCTAGAGCAAACAGGGACCGTCGTCCTAGGATTGACCATCCAGGTGGACGGCCGGTTTAGCGCCATCCAGCTGATCCAGGGTTCGGGCCATACCCTACTCGATCAGGCGGCACTCACTGCCCTCAACCGGCTTGGGCGCTTTAAACCCATCCCCCCGGCCTTGGCCCGCTCAACCTGGTCCATCCAGGTGCCGATCCGGTTTAGGCTCGATTGACTGGGGGATACCTCCTATCCATCACGGGTGTTTCATGCTCACCGCTGGCACGGCACAACCTCGGATGGGTGCGCTGTGTCCTCAGTGCAGGCGGGGTCCGAATCGGCTAGGATCACATCCCAGGACCCAATTAGCCGGTTCTTAAGCGCGAACCATTGCGAGGTATCTATCATGGCAGCGCTCAATCTCGAGCATCTTGAACCCTTGCGCGCCCAGCTCGATACCCATGCGCTCTACGGCGCAATCCAGCGTATCGAGGATCTGCGCATCTTTATGCGGCATCATGTCTTCTCGGTCTGGGACTTTATGTCCTTGATCAAATATCTTCAGCGCACCATCGCCCCGATCGCCCTGCCTTGGCGCCCTATCTCCGAGCCGAGCCTGCGTTATTTCATCAACCAACTGGTCCAGGAGGAGGAATCGGACGCCGTGCCCTTGGTCAGCGGTGAGGTCCTTTATGCCAGCCATTTCGAGCTGTATTGTCGGGCCATGGATGAGGTCGGGGCCGACAGCTCGTTCCCAAGGCGTTTTCTCGAGCTGGTTGCCGAATGCGACTTGGATACAGCACTTTACTCAGAACTGGTTCCCCTGCCGGCGCGTTATTTCTGTGAAACAACCTTTTGTTTTATCCGCGAGGACAAGCCCCACCTGGTCGCCGCTGCCTTAGCGCTGGGGCGCGAGACCCTGATTCCAGGGATGTTTCGGCGGTTTCTCGAACGGATGGGGATCGGAGAAAAACAGGCACCGGTCTTTCATGCCTATCTGAAACGCCACATCCATCTCGATGAGGACTTTCATGGACCCTTGGCGATGCGTCTGCTAGAGATGCTCTGCGGCGGTGATCCCGAGCGCATCGAGGAGGCCGAGACTGCAGCCGAGGAGGCGATCTGCGCCCGGATTCGCTTTTGGGATGGGGTGCTAGCGGCGATTCAAGCCGGCCCATGATCCAACCCGATTGATAAGACCTAGGGCAGCCCTCATATATGAATGACATTCTCATTACGCTGTTTTTGCTGAGGAGGTCTAGATGAGCGTCGCCCTGAGCGTTCCTGTTGATAGCGAAGGCTTTTTACTCGACCGCGACGACTGGAGCGAGGAGATCGCAGTTGAGCTCGCCCAGTGTGATGGCTTCGAGATGACCGAACAGGTCATGGCCTTCATCCGCGCTGCACGCGCAATGTATGAAGAGGACGGCGTAGTTCCGCCGATTCGGATCTTTGCCAAGCGGCAAGGGATCTCGACCAAGGAGCTCTACGATATCTTCAAAAAGGGCCCTATGAAGTTGATCTGCAAATGGGGTGGTCTGCCCAAACCGACTGGCTGCGTTTGAAGCGGCGCGATCCTCCAGCGGATAGGGTACCCATTGCGTACCCGACCCAACCCTTTCAAGAATCAAAACGCCTCATGTGCATTGTCTCAATGGCGACAACCAGTCGGGAGTCTCGAGAAGAGCTCATCGCGGCGAGTCTGCCTGTACCTAACCTAAAGAGGCGTTGGTGTCCGGATCATCAACGATGGATCGCGGCCTGCGCCGGAGTGACAAGTACCCCGTCACCCCGGCGAAGGCCGGGGCCCACTGGCAAACGCCAGTGTCCAGAGGGTGGATGACCTTAGGATCCCGTTGCGGCTTGCGCCAAAATGACGGCGCCGCAATCCTCTATAAAGCGGCCATCCCCATGGATACACATGGATGCAAAAAGGATCATTGAAGGGAGCGATCGATTTGAATCGATCAAAGCCCAACGCCCTGCCCCCTCATAACCCATTGCGCCACTCCTGATCCTCGCGGTCGAACAGCCGATTGGCCTCGGGCGGGCCCCAAGAGCCCGCGGGATAGTTGGGGATAAAATCGCGCTCGGTGGCCCAGAGTTTGAGCACTGGATCGACGATCCGCCACGCCCATTCGACCTCGTCATAACGCAAAAAATGGCTGTGGTCGCCGGCGATGACATCCAGCAACAGGGCCTCGTAGGCATCGATATGCTCAGGCGGCAGGGCGCAGCTTCCGGCATCCAGGCGCTCGGTCTGGCTGCGCATCTCCAGTCCCGGCGGTTTAACCTGGATCTCTAAGCGGATGCACTCATTGGGCTGGATATTGAGGAGCAACCAGTTAGGCTCGAGCCGCTCGATGGCTGTGGACTGAAACAGGCGCTGGGGGGGATGGCGAAAGCGGATGGCGATCAGGGATTGGCTGCGCGCTAGGCGCTTGCCGGTGCGCAGATAAAAGGGCACGCCGCGCCAACGCCAGTTGTCGATATAAAGCTTTAAGGCGGCATAGGTCTCAGTGGTGCTCTTGGGGGCAACCCCTGGCTCCTCGAGATAGCCGGGAAGCCTCTGTTCGCCTGAGCGCCCGGGCCCATATTGGGCGCGGAAGGCCTGGGCATGGACCGCCTCGCGGGCGATCGGTCGGAGTGAGCGCAAGACCTTCACCTTTTCATCACGCAAGGCCTCGGCATCCAAGCTCGGTGGCGGCTCCATAGCGATCAGGGTCAGCATCTGCAACAGATGGCTTTGGATCATATCGCGCAGGGCTCCGACCCCGTCGTAAAAACCGGCACGCTGCTCGATCCCTTGGGATTCGGCATGGGTGATCTGGATATGATCGATATAGTTGCGGTTCCACAGGGGCTCGAGTAGCAGATTGGCAAAGCGAAAGACCAGGATGTTTTGCACCGTGCTTTTGCCTAGATAATGATCGATGCGATAGATCTGGTCCTCGCTGAAATGCTGCCGCAGTTGTCGATCGAGGAGACGGGCGCTTTCGAGATCAAACCCAAATGGCTTTTCGACCACAAGCCGCGACCATGACTCGTCCTCTCGCTGCAAATCCTGGGCCGCCAGGGCATTGACAATGGGGACATAATAGCGGGGCGCGACAGCCAAATAGCTCAGGATGTTCCTGGGAAATCCCTCTGGGCCCCGGAGACGTGCGCTTAAATTGGAAAAATCATCGGTCTCATCCAGGTCGCCGGTAACAAAATACAGCCGCTGACAAAAGCGCTCGAGGACCTCGGCCTGAAGCCGTTTGCCTAACTGGGCCTGCAACAGATCGCTTACCTGGGTGCGCCAATCCGCATCCGACCAGGGTCTGCGGCCAAAGCCCAGGATGCAGGTCTGCGGATGGAGACGTTCCGCGGCCTCAAGGTGATACAGCGCGGGTAAGAGCTTGCGGCTAGCCAAGTGACCGGTGGCGCCAAAGATCAATAGGGTGCAAGGGTCTGGCATCGATGGTTGCCTCCCAGCAGGTTAGGTGTGCTAAGGTGGGGTGTCTTCAACCCGCGGTCAAGCCAAGCATAGCAAGCTTAGATTCGATATGGCGTCATCAGCTGTCGCTCCCCTGCCGCGCCCCCCCAAACAGCTGCGCATCCTCGTGGCCAGCAGCGAGGCGCATCCCTTGATCAAGACCGGAGGTCTTGCTGATGTCGCTGCTAGCCTGCCGATTGCCCTGCGCGCGCTTGGTGAGGACGCCCGCCTCGTCCTACCCGGTTATCCTGCAGCTATGCGCCAGCTGCGCAACCCCCAACCCCGTGGGGCGCTTGTGCTCGCCGGCTATCGCCGCCCGATCGGATTGATCCAGGGCCTGCATCCAGAGACAGAGCTTCCCATTTATCTCATCGATGCGCCTGAATATTTTGCCCGCGAAGGAAATCCCTATTCCGATCCAACGGGGCGGGATTGGGGCGATAATGCCGACCGGTTCATGCTCTTTTGCCGGGCGCTTGTCTTACTGGCCCGCGGTCAGGGACCGATCGACTGGCAGCCAGATGTCTTCCATGGCAACGACTGGCAAACAGGTCTTGCCCCCTGGTTGTTGAACGATGGGGCAGGATTACCGGCACGCGTCTTTACGATTCATAATCTGGCCTATCAGGGTCTCTTTGATCGCGCAACCTTTGATCGCCTGCGACTGCCGCCGGCGGCCTGGAGCATCTCGGGGCTTGAGTTTCACCAGCGTCTGTCATTCATCAAGGGCGGCATCCTCTGCTCAGAGCGGGTGAATACGGTCAGCCCGACCTATGCCGATGAGGTGCGCACCCCGCGTTTCGGTTGTGGGCTCGATGGTCTGCTGCGCAAGCTCGGCGGGCGTTTTTGCGGCATCCTCAATGGGATCGACGACCGGGTCTGGAACCCAGCAAGCGATCCCCTCATCGCCCAGAATTATGATGCCGAGCGCTTAGTGCTCAAGGTCGAAAACAAGCTCGCCGTCCAGCGGGCACTTGGGTTACCGCGTCATGAAGAGGCCTTGGTGCTCGGCTATATCGGGCGGCTGGTCGAACAAAAGGGCGTGGATCTGATCCTGGCTATCCTGCCCGAGCTCCTCAAGGACCCCCTGCTCCAGGTCCTGATCCTGGCAGCAGGCGAGCCGCATCTCGAACAGGCGCTCCTCGATCTCGCTGCGGCCCACTCCCGCCAGCTCGGGGTCTTCATCGGCTATGACGAGCGGCTTGCTCATCAGATCGAGGCCGGCTGCGATGCCTTTCTGATGCCCTCGCGGTTTGAGCCCTGTGGTTTGAATCAGCTCTATAGCCTGCGCTATGGCACGCCGCCGATCGTGCATCGCACCGGCGGGCTTGCCGACACGGTCATACCGGCCACGGATGAGCATCTCAGGGCGGGCCGGGCGACTGGCTTTGTTTTTAACGAGCCGCGGCCCGAGGCGCTCTTTGCCGCGATCGACCAGGCGCGACGTCTCTATCGGACCGATCCTCCCGCCTGGCGCCGCCTGATACTGACCGGCATGGCGCAAGACTTCAGTTGGACCCAGAGCGCCCAGCGTTATCTTAGGCTTTATCATGAGGCGCTTGCCGACCGGTTAAGCCCGGCATCAGACCCCTAGGCGCACCGCTGGCGGCCTGAACGGGGATGGCATCCCCAGTGCGGATGATGCGATTGCGCTCATCGAGATAGATGAGCCGGGGTTTGAATAGGGTCGCCTCGGCCTCGGTCATACCGGCATAGGCGCAGATGATCACGCAGTCTCCAGGGGCGGCCCTGTGCGCCGCTGCGCCATTGACCGAGATGATGCCCGAACCGGCCTGGGCGCGGATGGCATAGGTGGTAAAGCGTTCCCCATTGGTCACATTATAGATCTGGATCTGCTCATATTCGCGGATCCCCCCCGCCTTGAGCAGCTCCTCATCGATGGCGCATGAGCCCTCATAGTCGAGCTCGGCATGGGTCACCCGAGCGCGATGGAGCTTGCATTTGAGCAAGGTCAGATACATTGGATTTAATCCTCTCACCGGCCGATCTGGCCGGATCAAATCATTTTTATGACTACAGTGTACTGCAGTTTTAGGCAAAGGACAGCCGTTTTGCTGCAGTGCAACATCCAAGCAGGTGATCCCAATCAGCGATCAAGGCACACATGATCGATCAGCCGTGCCCGCCCGAGATAGGCTGCGGCCAGGATCACCAGCCTGCGATCCTCAGGTCCAGGCGGGGCGAGATCCTCAGCGCGGCGCACGCTCAGATAATCTGGCCTGAAACCGGCTATCCGCAGGGACTCGATCCCCGCACATTCGGCCTCTTTAATCGATAGACCAGACCGCAAGGCGGCTGCGACCTCGTTGAGCACCCGATAGAGTGCTGGTGCCACCGCCCGCTCCTCGGGCGTCAGATAGCCATTGCGCGAGCTCATCGCCAGACCATCGGGCTCGCGCACCGTAGGCATACCGATCACCTCGACAGGGATGGCGAGATCCTCGACCATCCTCCGGAGGATCAGGAGCTGTTGAAAATCCTTTTCGCCAAAGATCGCAATATCCGGCTGGACCAGGTTGAACAGTTTGCAGACCACGGTCGCCACCCCGACAAAGTGACCCGGGCGGCTGAGGCCGCAGAGGATATCGGAAAGACCAGGCACCTCGACCCTTGTCTGGGCATCAAGCCCCCGCGGATACAGGGTCTGGACGCTGGGGACAAACAACAGGTCGCAACCGAGCTGGACGAGCGCCTGGCGGTCGGCATCCAGGGTGCGCGGATAGGCCTCGAGGTCCTCCTTGGGACCGAATTGCAAGGGATTGACAAAGATGCTGACCGCGACCCGCTCAGCATAGCGATGACCGGCCTCAACCAGGCTCAGGTGTCCAGCATGCAGGTTACCCATGGTTGGTACGAAGGCGATGCGCTCGCCTTGCGCGCGCCAGGCAACGATCTGCCGGCGCAGTTCAATGGGGTCTGTAACCTCGATTAGGGGCGAGAGGGCATCCTTAGGCATAGGCTTGATGATAAAGCGGCGTTGATCCTGGGCGGCCTGCCCGATGCGAACAGGTTCAATACAGGGTCTCGGCAGGGGACGGAAAATGACCCGCCCGCACGGCGGTGACATAGGCCGAGACCGCCTCGCTGATCGCATGGCGGCCTACCATAAAATCGCGGCTAAAACGCGGCGGCTGTCCCAAATTCAGCCCCAGTATGTCATAGAGCACGAGCACCTGGCCGTCGCAATCTGGGCCTGCACCGATGCCGATCACCGGGATAGTCAAAGACCGGCTGATCTCGCGCGCCAGGGCTGCCGGCACGCATTCCAACACCAAAAGCACTGCCCCCGCCTCCTCCATAGCCATTGCCTCTTGCCGGATCCGTTCGGCTGAATCCGGCTCGCGCCCCTGAAAGCGATAGCCGCCTAATCGGTGGACCGATTGAGGCAACAGGCCCAGATGGGCGCACACGGGTATGCCCAACTCAGACAGCCGGCGCACGGTCTCGAGCATCGGCATCCCCCCCTCTAGCTTAACAACCTGCGCTCCCCCCTCCTGCATCAGACGCGCAGCGCTGGCAATAGCCTGCTCTGGGGTGGCATAACTCATAAAGGGCAGATCGGTCACCAGGAGCGCGCGTTCGCGCCCCCGCGCCACCGCTGCGCTGTGGTAGACCATCTGCTCGAGGCTGACAGGAAGGGTAGTCGGATGACCCTGCACAACCATCCCCAACGAGTCTCCAACCAGCAGGACATCAATCCCAGCGCGATCGAGCAGCCGGCTAAAGGAGGCGTCATAACAGGTCAGGCACGCAATCCGCTCGCCACGCGCCTTCATCGCGGCGAGGGTAGTCAGGGTGATGGACGCAGTAGACATCATCTTTCCTTTACAGAGTCCCCCTTCAGCAGGGCCGGATTTTATCAGCAGGAAGCTGATCCCCAATGTAGCCTCGAGCGCCCTGGACCCAGGGTAGATCACATCACAGCATGGGCCATGGATTCAGTGGAAGATATCCGGGAAGTCAACAATGTTTTGAGGAGAGCCATGACTCATACCCCAGTCATACCCCAGGAACGCTCAGGCTGCCATCTCCCAGCCGATGTCCTGGCGGGCGGTTTTGGGAGCATTCCCGGCCAAGCTCAAGCAACCAGACCAAGCCCCTGCTTGGCCTGCCCCTAGCGCAGATGGCAAGCCCCAGGGCCGCTGAGGATCCAGCGATTGCGCCCATTCAATCCCACTCAGATCTAGGGGGGTATTCAGACCTAGCCGGACCCAAAACCTAGCGGCCACCCCAGCCAACCCAATCGGCGGCGAGTCAATCCCTGAGGATCCCTGGTTAACCAGTCGGCAATGGTCATGGCCACAGCCGATAGGCGGGGCAAGCAGGTTTTAGAGCTGCAAGCTCGGCGATCAGGGTTCGAGCGAGCCTGCCTTCAGTCAATACAGAACCAGCGCCCCTGCCCCATAAAAATTGATAAAATTGGCGCCCGTGACCCACTTGATAAAGATCATGGCTCCCATGAAGCTGCTTGTCCTTGGACTGAATCATAAGACGGCGCCAGTCGATGTCCGCGAGCGGCTGGCCTTTGGACCGGATATCATCGCCGGCGCCCTGCGCGATCTGCTCAATTGCGAGGGGGTACGCGAGGGTGTCATCCTCTCGACCTGCAATCGCACCGAGGTTTACTGTGCTGCCGAAGAGGGCAGCGAAGAACGCGTTCGCCGCTGGCTGAGCGGTTTTCACGGTATCGAACACGAGCGGATCGAGCCCTTCCTGTATGCCCATGCCGATCGCGCTGCCGTGACCCATCTGTTGCGGGTTGCCAGCGGTCTGGACTCATTGGTCTTGGGCGAGCCGCAGATCCTCGGCCAGGTCAAGACCGCTTATCAGACCGCCTGTGATTGTTCAGCCACTGGTAAACTATTGGCCCGGCTCTTTCAGCATACCTTCTCTGTGGCCAAGATCGTGCGCACCGAGACGGCGATCGGTTCAAGCCCGGTCTCAGTCGCCTTTGCCGCTGTCAGCCTCGCCCGGCAGATCTTCTCGGATCTCTCCGAACAGACCGCGCTTTTGATCGGCGCCGGTGAAACCATCGAGCTGGCTGCGCGCCATCTCCATCACAATGGCATCGGGCGGATCATCGTGGCCAACCGCACCATCGAGCGCGCCCACGACCTGGCAGCCCAGTTCGATGGCTATGCCATTGCCCTCACCGAGATCGGCAACCATCTGCCTGAGGCCGATATCGTCATCGCCTCCACTGCAAGCCCTCTACCCGTGCTCGGCAAGGGTACAGTGGAACGTGCGCTCAAAAAACGTAAGCACCGCCCCATCTTTATGGTCGATATCGCCGTACCCCGAGATATCGAGCCAGAGGTGGGCGAGCTGCCGGATGTCTATCTCTACACCGTGGATGACCTGCAAGGGGTTATCGACGAAAGCCTGCGCTCGCGTCAGGCTGCCGCCGCCCAGGCCGAGGAGATCATCGATTTCCACGCAGGCGAGTTCATGGCCTGGTTGCGCTCGCTCGATGCCGCCAGCCTGATCCAGGATTACCGGCAACGCGCCGAGGAGTTGCGCGATGAGGTCTTGACGCGTGCCCGGCGTCAGCTCGAGGCGGGCAAGCCCCCTGCCGAGGTGCTCAACTTCCTGGCGCATACCCTGACCAACAAATTGCTCCATGCCCCAAGCTCGCGGTTGCGGCAGGCGGCTCGCGATGGCGAGGCCGCACTCCTTGAGGCCGCTAATGAGCTGTTCCAACTCGGTGCGGTGCGCACCAAGACCCAGGCATGACGCCATCGATCCGCGCCCGGTTAGAACGCCTTGCCGAACGGCATGCCGAGCTCGCATCGCTCTTGGCCGATCCCGAAACCCAGGGCGATCCAGCCCGCTTTCGCGATCTTAGCCGCGAATATGCCCAACTTGAGCCGCTCATGGCCTGTTATGAACGCTATCAGGCGGCAGAGCGCGATCTCGCTGCAGCCGAGGAACTTATCGCTGACCCTGAGATAGCCATCCTCGCCCGCGATGAGCTAGCGGTCAGCCGCGCCCGTCTCGAGGCCATCGAGCCTGAACTCTATCTCCATCTGATCCCGCCAGATCCAGATGATCAACGCAATGTCTTCCTCGAGATCCGGGCTGGGACCGGGGGGGCAGAGGCAGCGCTCTTTGCCGGCGATCTGTTGCGCATGTATCTGCGTTATGCCGAGATCCGCGGCTGGCGCACCGAGCTGGTCTCAGCCAGCGAGGGTGAGCTGGGCGGCTATAAGGAGGTCGTGGTTCGCATCAGTGGGGCGGGGGTGTACTCGCGCCTGAAGTTCGAGCCCGGGGTGCATCGGGTCCAGCGCGTCCCCGAGACCGAATCGCAAGGGCGGATCCATACCTCGGCCTGTACAGTCGCCGTCCTACCCGAGGTCGAGGCAATCGATGCCATTACCCTCAATCCCAATGAGCTGCGCATCGATACCTATCGTGCCTCGGGCGCCGGCGGCCAGCATGTCAACAAAACCGATTCGGCAATTCGCATCACCCATCTGCCGACTGGGATTGTGGTCGAATGCCAAGACGAACGCTCCCAGCATAAAAACCGCGCCAAGGCGATGGCCCTACTCCAGGCCAAGCTATTGGCTAATGCGCGCGCTGCCCAAAGCAACGAGCTTGCCGGTCAGCGCCGTCTCCAGGTCGGCAGCGGCGACCGCTCAGAGCGTATCCGCACCTATAACTTTCCCCAAAATCGCCTGACCGATCATCGGATCAATCTGACGCTCTATCAGCTCGAGGAGATCCTCGAAGGCCAGCTCGATCAGGTCATCGAGCCGCTCTTGGCTGAATATCAAAGCGCCCAGCTCGCCGAATTGATGGCCAATGGCCTTTGAAGATTCGAGATCAGTCTCAGCTATCCTGGGGTCCTTGTCTGAAGGGACAACCCAGTCCATCGGCGCCTGTCTGCGGTCAGCCGTCTCGACGCTTGCCGCCTGTCCGGATACTGACCCACGCCTGGAGGCTGAGCTGTTGCTTGCCGAGGCATGCGGTCTGACGCGCGCCGTACTCTATGCGCACCCCGAGCAGATCCTGACGCCGGAGCAAACCATGCGTTATACGGCCCTGCTGCAACGCCGCTTGACCGGTGAGCCCCTGGCCTATCTCCTGGGGCGTTGGGGATTCTGGACCCTTGAGCTGCAGGTTAACGCCGCAACCCTGATTCCTCGACCTGAGACTGAACTTCTAGTTGAGATCGCGCTCGAGCGCCTAGTACCGAATCGGCCCTTGCGGATTGCGGATCTTGGCACCGGCAGTGGGGCCATCGCTGCGGCCCTGGCCAGCGAGTGTCCGGTCTGGCAGCTGATCGCTATCGAGCGCTCGCCCGCTGCCCTAGCCGTCGCCCAGGATAATTTCAGACGTTTGGGGCTGGGGATCCAGGGTCTCCTAGGCGATTGGCTGGCCCCTTTTGCCCCCGCGAGCCTCGATGCCATCCTCAGCAATCCACCCTATATCGCCCTCGACGACCCACATCTCGGATGCGGGGCTCTGCGCTTTGAGCCGCGTACGGCCCTGGTCGCCGGTCATGATGGCCTGGATGCCATCCGCGCCATCCTTGCCGATGCCCCGCGTTGTCTAAAACCCGCTGGCCTGCTTGCCATTGAGCATGGCTATGACCAAGGGGCTCAGGTACGCCGTCTCTTCGCCCAACAGGGCCTGGTGGAGATCCAGACCTGCTGCGACCTGGCTGGACACGAACGGATCACCCTGGGCTATCGAGCGGATGGGCCATCAGTCCCAGGGCGGTCTCGCGAATCCACTGCTCGACCTGGGCATTGAGCGCCTCGGCCCCAGACTCACAGGTCATCGGTGGTCCGATCACCAAGCGGATACGTCCCGGTCGGCGCAAGAGCGAGCGTGCCGGCCAACAATCCCCCGCATTATGGGCGATCGGCAATACCCGTCGCCCAGTCCAGCAAGCCAGTTGTGCCCCACCTGGATTAAATCGCCCGACCCGTCCAGGCGGCTGGCGGGTCCCCTCGGGATAGATCACCACGCTCATCCCCTCGGCAAGCCGCCGTTGCCCCTCGCGCAAGAGCCTTTTGAGCGCCTGAACCGGTTTCTTGCGATCAATGGCGATTGGATCGAGCAGGGCCAGGCCCCAGCCAAAAAAGGGGATCCAGAGCAGCTCGCGCTTGATCACCGTGGCCTGGGGCGAGACCAGGAGATGCAGATAAAAGGTCTCCCACTCGCTTTGATGATTGGCGATCACCACCATCGGCTCCCCTTGAGGCAGATGTTCCCGCCCTATAACCTCGATCTCGATCCCATTGAGATGGCGCAATAGCCACATGGTAGCGCGCGTCCAATGGTTGACGAAACGATGCCGCTGCTCGCGGGTCTGCCAGGGCGCTGCCAACACACTGACCAGGCTGTGCCCAATCCCCAGCAGGTTGTAAAGGACCACGAAGGCAAGGCTGCGCAGCCAGATCGTCCAATCAGCATTGGTTTTGATAGCAGTCTGCATCTCTTAGTATTGATCTTATCAAGATTGATGATTACAGATGGCGTATTAGCATAAAAGCACTATGGATATTTATGATGACGAACGCATTAAACGCCGCGACATCGTCTTCCAGCGGGTGCATCCCAACCCGAATCAGGCGCAGACTGCGGCTGCATTCCTCGCTGGGGTGGACGGTATCCTGCAGACCGAGCCCGCAAGCCCCTGGTTGCTTTATGTCACCTATGATGTCCTCAGGATCAGCCTGCAAGAGATCGAAGAGGCGCTCACTGAACTCGGGCTGCATCTCGATCGCAATCTATTCAACCGCTTAAAACGTGCCTTGCACCACTATACCGAGGAGACGGTGCGGGCCAACAGCGCGATGACCCTCGATGGGCAGACCCTCACCCAGAAGCTCTTCGCCAAGCGATATGAGCTCATCGAACATGGTTGTCGCGATGAGCGACCCGAGCATTGGCGGCGTTATTTATAGATCCAGCAGACTGGATCAGGCCCATTATCATTAGAAATAGGCCAGGAGCTGCGAAGAAGGTGCGTCATGGAGATCCATTCGTTTTCTATCCACATCCAGCCGATAAAACCCAGTCCGCCGCCTGAGCCAATCCCGCCTCCAGGCGGCAATATCGAAAACCGTCAACCGCCCCCTGAACCCGAGCCACCTGCCCCGCCGGCAGGTGGCGTCGCTGAGCGTAAGCCTCAGGCCGATCAAACGGCGGGTATTGCTTCCAGACAGGGTCAGGGCTTTCCGGAAGGGACTGTCGATCTATACGCCTGAATCGGCTCGGCAAGCAGAAGGCCTGCTTGGGCATCCAGGCCGGTGATTCTAACCTCGAGCAGGTTGCCGGGTGCAGGCAGCGCCTGGACCCGGAGATGGACGGGAAGATAATTGGGCGTATAGCCAATGCGGTTGAGCTGCCCCCCATGGGGTTTAGGCTGTTCGCCGAGCAGGGTCACCTGCTTACCGAGCTGATTGCGCAACACCTCGAGCCGCAGGCGGCGGGCGAGTGATGCGAGCGCCTGCAGGCGCAGACGGCATGTCTGGGGATCGATCTGCTGGGGAAAGCGTGCAGCGGGCGTTCCAGGGCGAGGCGAATAGGCAAAGGCATGGATATGGCCAAAACCCATCGCCTCGACAAGCGCTAGGGTTTCTTGCCAATCCTGTTCCTCCTCCCCAGGGAAACCGACGATGATATCCGTCGTCAGGTTCAGATCGGGGATGACTGCCCGCATCTCCTCCACAAGGCTTACATAGTCAGCGCGTCGATAACGTCGGCCCATCCGGTTGAGCACCCGGTCCGAGCCGCTTTGGAGAGGCAGGTGAAGATGGGGCATGAGCCTTGGGTTGGCGAACAGATCCCCCAGGTCCTTGGGCAGGCCCCAGGGCTCCAGCGAACCCAAACGGATACGGGGGATCTGGGTTTCAGCCAGCAGGCGCTTGAGCAAATGGACCAGATCAATCCCCAGATCCCTGCCATAACCTCCAAGATGGACGCCTGTTAACACAATCTCCTGGATACCCGCGCGTTCCAGTTCCCAGACCTCAGCCAGGATCGCCTCGGGCAGGCGGCTCTGTTCCGGACCGCGCACCCGGCAGGTTAGACAAAAGGTGCAGCGATGGCGGCAGCCATCCTGAACCTTGATGAATGCGCGCTGGCGTCCGCGGCTAGAGAGCAGCTGCGCAGGATCGATCGGGCGCGGCCTGGGGACGATACCGGCCCAGCCGAGGACCCGTTCGACAAGTCGGTCTTTGTCGCGGTTGGGAATCCTCAGATAAGACGGATCATCTAGGGGCGGGTCAAGCAGCGTTTGCTCGGTTCGAGAAACCGCACAGCCGCTAAGCACAATCCGCGCCTTCGGGTCTTGGCGGCGGCTGCGGCGCACCAGCCTACCCGATTGACGCACCGCCTCGGCGGTCACGGCGCAGGTATTGATCACAATCAGATCGGCCACCACCCCCGGACCCACAACCTCAAGACCCTGAGCCTGAAAACCGCGCGCCCAGGATTCAACCTCGGCCTCATTGAGCCGGCAGCCAAGACACTCGAGTCTGACCCGCTTGACCTCGGACAAGGCTTTCAATCTCCTATCAAGAACCTGCGCCATTGGGCGCAGGGTTTTCTTCCTGCCCCACCGGATGAAACGCTGTATTGCGGGCGCGGGCATGGCGTGTGCCACCGTTTGGGCATCTCCATTCCCGATCTCGCAACGACAGACTCTC
>CALALB010000025.1 GCA_937923175.1 uncultured Chromatiaceae bacterium
CCGCGATCAACGATTACGTGGCCCATCACAACATAAACCCCAAACCGTTCATCTGGACCAAGAGCGCGCGCGACATCCTGCAAAAGGTCATTCGGGCCAATGCGCGCTTAAGTTCCAAACAGAACGCAACACTACACTAGAATGTCATTCTCCTTTCCCCCTGACATCAGTCTATCCATCCATGAGTATGAGTCGCCCCCTGCAGATCTCTATGACATCCCGCCGCCCTGCCCGCGGTTTCACCCTCGTTGAACTCCTGGTCGTATTAGCCATCTTGGGGCTCTTGGCTGGTCTCGTTGGACCCCAGGTCATGAAGTTTTTAGGCAGTTCCAAAAGCAAGACTGCTAAACTCCAGATCGAGGAGCTTTCGGCAACCCTGGACCTGTACCGTCTCGAGGTAGGACGTTATCCGACCGAGGCCGAAGGGCTTAAGGCCCTCGTCGAGAATCCGGGCAATGTGCCAAATTGGAATGGCCCCTATCTCAAAAAGAAGGAGGTTCCCAAGGATCCCTGGGGTTTTGATTACTATTACCGCTTCCCAGGGCAACATGGGGCATTCGACCTCTGGTCGCTCGGCGCTGACAATCGCGAGGGCGGCGAAGGCGAGAATGCGGATATCACGAGCTGGGATTAGCCATTGGCAAGCTGGGATCACAGAGGGTCAGGTCAGGGTTTCACCCTGGTTGAGCTCTTGGTGGTATTGGCCATCGCCTCGCTGATCATGACCGCCATGCCGGCGTTGTTATCCGCTGCGCTGCCAGGGATAGAGCTCAAATCATCGGCCCGCCAGGCCGCTGCGACCCTGCGGCTTGCGCGTGCACTTGCCATTCAACGCGGCGAGCCTGTTGCCCTGACCATTGATCTTAAACAGCATCGTCTCAGCCTTCCTGGTCAACGTCCCCTGTTCATCCCAAGGCGTCTGGAGCTTCAGTTTGAGATCGCTGGCTCCGAGCTGATCGACGAACAACGCGGCGCCATCTGTTTTTTCCCCGATGGGAGTTCGAGCGGGGGGCGGTTGATCTTGGCATACAAGGGCCATGGCTATCAGGTAGGCGTGAGCTGGCTGACCGGGCGGGTTGCGCTCGCGACCTGGTCGGTACCATGATCCCTAACCAAAAAGGTTTTTCTCTTTTGGAGGTCCTGGTTGCGTTCGCGATCTTGGCCCTGCTGCTGGGCGTATTGCTTGGGATCTTCGGACGGGCCACCCAAACGACCATCGCTGCGGCCCAATATACCCAGGCGACGACCCTGGCCGAATCATTGCTCAATCGGGTCGGTCATGACCTCGCCTTGGAGCCAGGCGCACTCTCAGGCGCAACAGACAACGGCTTCAGCTGGGAATTGACCCTGGTCGAGCTTGACCTAGCCGATGCCTTTGGGACGACCCAGCTGCCCGCCATCCCCTACCGGGTCAATGTGAAGGTGCTGTGGTTTGATGCCGGTCGCCCGCGGCAGCTGACCCTCTCGACCCTGAGGCTTCGCCTCTCCCGGCCCTGAGAATGCACGATCACCCGCTTAACCATCCCTCTCCACTGAGTATTCAGTTCGGGCAAGCGGGCTGTCAATGTCTATTCGTCCGCCATGAAGGCGGGTTGACCTTGATCGAGCTGATTATTGCGCTTGCGCTCATCGGACTCATCGCCTTGCTGCTCTTTTCGGGTTTGAGGCTCGGCGGGCGGTTCTGGGAGACGGTCGATGCGGCAGGCGAGCGGTTTGCAGCGCTGCGTTTAGCGGATGGCTTTTTGCGCAGTACCTTTGCGCCCCTGCGCCCGGTCACGGCGCCCTACGCGGGCCAACAGGTTCAGGTTTTTGCCGGAGAAAAAGGACGAATTGAATGGGCAACCCCCTTATCGGCGCAGGTAGGGTTGCCAGGGCTCTACATCCTCCGTTTGCAGCAAGAGGATCAGAACCTGGTCCTGACCCGCTGGCTGCTCCATCCCGAGATATTGGCAGGGGGTGATGATCTTCCGGGGTGGGTGCCGCTCGCCGAACAACAGGTAACGGAGCTTGAAACCCTGCCCCTGGAGATGGACCGTGCCGGCGGCGCCTTTGGGCGTGCCCTATTATTGACCGATGTCGGCCGCTTCGAGCTGGCCTATTATGGGCTCGCCGATGGCGATACCGAACCGGCCTGGCATGAGGAATGGATCGGGCAAACCCATCTGCCCAATTTGGTCAGGATTCGCTTGGAAACGACCGAACAGTCCTGGCCTGAGATCATTCTAAGCCTCCCCGATCAGATCTAAGGTTGTTTTTTGAAATCTCGATCGTCTTGCATCGACCCGCTAGGGACCAACAGGGCAATGACGGCCAATCCGCATCAGTTTGGCTCGCGGGATCGCCTGCAGGCCGGAAGGGCGAGGCCTCGGTGTCTACCAAGGTTCAGACACCAGAATGGCATCGCCTTGATGCTGGTTATCTGGGGTCTGACGCTTTTGGTTACCATCGCCTTAAGCCTTACCCTTACCCAGCGTACCGAGATTGCGCTTGCGGATCAGCAGGTTGAGTCGGCACGTTTTCGCACCCTAGCCGAGGCTGCGCTTGCCTATACAGCGTTATATTATCTGACCCCGCTCTCCGAGCTCGATCAGTCGACCGGGGCCGTTTGGCTACCGGATGGACAGGCACATCCCTGGTCATTTGCTGGGCATGAGCTACTGATCCAGGTTTTCGATGAATCGGCGCGCTATGATCTTAATCAGGTCCCGCATGAAACCCTGCGCTTTCTGCTGACTGTCTTGGGCCTAGAGGACAGCGAGGCTGATGCCTTGGCAGCGCGGATCATCGATTGGCGCGATCCGGATGATCAGCGGTTGCTCAATGGCGCTGAGGACCCAGATTATCGCCAGGCCGGTCGAACCTTTGGGGCCAAGGATGCGCCCTTTGAGACGGTCGAGGAGCTCAAACAGGTGTTGGGTATGACACCCGAGATCTATGATCTGCTTGCGCCTGAGGTATCGGTCGATGGCGGCTCGATCCAGCCCAATGAGCGCTTTGCATCGGCGCCGATCTTGGCGACCCTGAGGGGTATCAGTCTGGATGAGGCGCGTGCGCTCATCGCTGAACGCGACCAGACATCTCAGGCCGCGAGTGATGATAAGATGGCCTTGCCCGACCGCGGTGGTCCGGTGTATCGCCTGAGGGTTGAGATGCAGGCGGGTGGATCCAGGCGCCGAATGGAGATACTCTTTCAGCTGACCCCTGGACAGGAGCCGCCCTATCAGGTGAGGTGGCGTCGCCAAGATTAGGCAGGGCAATCCAAGACAGTGGCTCAGGAGGCTAAGATGCAGGATGACAGCGCTCACCACACCCCTAGGGAGCAGGCTGGTCCAGGCAAACTGCCGGCCCGGATCGAGAAGCTGATCAATGACTCAGGGCGGATCGACCTGCGCCTGTTAGAAAGGATCGCCGCTAGATCCTCCGAGGTAGAGTTCGTTCATTTTATGGGTCATCCTGTGCTCGTTGGGTCTGCGATCCAGGCGGGATTTCTCTATCGGCAAGCTGAGACCACGATCGCCATCAATAAGACCTTCGTCTTTACCCTTGCCGATCAAGAGGATGGAGAAGGCTCCCCAGAATCGATCAAACGTGCCATCTATCCCTTGGTTAAACGCCCGGATGCATCCACTGCCGCGCATCTCTTGACCATCGGGCGCATCAGCGACAATGACCTGGTGATCCCAGACATGTCGATCTCCAAACGCCATGCCATCATCGAGATCATGCAGGATGGCTATTGGATCCGCGATTGTGACTCGACCAATGGCACCCTGGTCAATGACATCCCGGTCGGTCATAAACCCGTTTTGTTGCAGGATGGCGATACCCTTACCCTAGCGCGCTACGAATTTTTCTTTCTAACACCCCCCTCCCTCTACCAGCGCTTGACCGTCACAACCAATTCCCCACCAGGATAAAGGCCGCCCAATCGCTGGGGCTTGCAGTCTCGGGGTCGGTGAGCAATGACCGCTGGGCGATCTGGAGTGCGCGCGCCCGCGTCATGCCTGATTGCTTAAGCTGCTCATAGAAGACTGCCATCAATCTCTGGGTCGATTGATCGCCGACTGGCCAGAGTGAGCCCAGGGCACTGCGCGCGCCCGACTGGATAGCGATGCCGCTCAGTCCCAGAGGGGTGCGGTCATCCCCTTCGGCAGTCTGGCAGGCGCTCAACACCAGAAGCTCAATGGGCGCTTCGGCGAGTTCCTTGGGCTTGAGTGCGGTCATAGGTGAGGACAAAGTTTTCCTCATGCACTATAGATCGTGCCAGGCCCAGATATGAGGGTGAAAGCGTCTCGCGAAACGAGGAGCGGCCCTCGGCATATTCAATGGGGAATGTCCGAGCGGATGCGCTGAAGATGATCCACTGCACGTCTGAAGGCCGCGATCGCCCGGGTGCGGTCGCCTTGGGTGCGCAGTAGGCGCCCCAGTTGCCATTCCGCTTGATAGCGCAGGTCATAGGCATTGAGCGGGGCGACAGAGATCGCCTGCTCGATGAACCGACGCGCCTCGGTGAGCTGGCCGTCGTTTTCCATCAGCTCGCTTAGGGCGCCCAATACCTGTGCCTGGGTGCGCCCAAGACCTGAGCGCTCGGCGCGATCCGCCGTCGCCATTAGGCAGCGCGTGCCATCCCCCGTCCTTCCTGACCCAGATGGCTGGCAATCTGGACAAATTTAAGACCTAGCTCGGCGTTCTCGGCAAGGCTGGGGACCTGCTCGATCAGGGCTTGGGCATTTCGCCCAGTCCCCGCCTCTCCAGGACCCCGCACCGGCACCTGCCGCTCACCTCCACCCACCGCCTCAATCCGAATCTCCCCCTGCGGCACTAAGATCCCCGCCGGCTGCTCGGCACTCGCCCCTTTAAGCCGGATCTCACCCGCCGTCAGGCTGAGCGCCTGCCCAGGATTGAGCACCACTTGACTCCCCACAACCTGCAGACTCGCCCCTTGCGGGGATAAAAAACCAAAAGACTCCGGGGCCGCCAGGGTCAGGGTGCTTGCCTGGGGAGCGCGCGCACTATAACGGCTACCATCGGCAAACCGCAGCTCCTCAGCAGTACTCAGATGCAGCGCCGCCGGTACATCGACCTGCGCCTGCGGCCCTAACACTATCCCCGCCGGATTGATGAGATAGGCATCGGCCTGTCCCACCTGGGAGCCCAGGGTCCCGTCGATCTGTGAGACCCGACCCCCGGTCACCCGCCTGATGACGTTGTGAATGTCCTCCGGTCCGGTAAAGGTCGCCTGCTGGCCTGCGGGGATATCCAAGCGAGCAAAGGATGAGGTGCTCAAGGATCACGGTCCGCTATCGGAGACAGAGGCGCGCGAGCTGCTCATGCCGCTCCTGGATGGACTGGCACATGCCCACGCCCATGGCGTCTGGCATCGCGACGTCAAGCCATCGAATATCCTGATCCGCGAGGATGGATCGCCGGTATTGATCGATTTTGGGGCGGCGCATCGCGAGCGCCCAAACGGTGCGGTGAGCATCATTGCGCAATACACCCCGAGCCTTGCCGCGCCCGAGCAGCTTTATGACGGGGTGCAAGAACCCTGGACCGATATCTATAACCTGGCCGCGACCCTGTACTATGCGGTCACCGGTCGGCTTCCACCCTCAAAGCTTGAGCCAGGCTGGCAAATGCAATGCCCTGGCTATAGCCCTTCCTTTTTTGGGGCGATCGAGGCGGGTCTGCGTTTCGATGCAGGGCAGCGCCCCAAGGATGCAGCGAGTTGGCGTGCCCTCTTCGACTCATCCGACCATACCGTTCCCCTGACTCGGACCCCGACGGGCGCAGATGAGGCGCAGACCGAGGTCCTCGATCCAATCTCAGTAGCCCCCCAGCCGCCAAGCCGATCAGCGCGATCGCAAACCGACCGAACACCCCAGCCCTGCCTCGGCAGCAACCCAAGACCATTCCACCGCCCCAGCCTACCCCAAGCGGTCCCTGGCGATGATTAAGCTGGTCTGCGCTTGGCCTGGTATTCATTTCGATCATCCTCGGCGTCGGGTTTGCGCTATTCCATGAACGCCCCAAGACTCAGCCTGTAATTGGCATTCATTCACCCGCAGAACCGCCCAACCTCGAGGCGTTGACTCAGCGGCTCAATATGGCCGAATTCGATTGCGCCCGCATTGGGTTAAAAACCCAGGGTGACCAAAGGCTCAGTTTAGTTGGCTATCTACGCGATGCGGATCAACTAACGGCGCTTCTCCAGCGCGTGCATGCGCTCGCCCCCTGGCTCGGGATCGAGACCCCCGCGAGCTGGCCTTTGCCGCACCCTTTTGTGAGATCCTTAGCCAAATCGAGGCACTTACCCCTGCATCCGGACAGTATCCAGGCATGCCGATCCTGACCTTTAACCATCCAGACCGGCTCTATCACGAGGAACAGTATCTGGTGCTTGAGGTGCTCAATCCCGGGCTGCAGGGCGGTTATCTTTGTCTTGATTTTATGGACAGCAATCAGCAAACTCCCCATATCTTTCCTAATCTAGCCCAGCCGGACAACTTTATCGCCCCTGGCAAACAGATCCGCGTCGGTGCCCGTGATGCGAGCGAATGCACCCGCACCCCCGATGCCTGTTTTGTGATCTCGCGACCCCATGGCAACAATCTGATCCTGGCGCTCTGGAGCGAATCACCGGCTTCTCGAGCGCTGGCGTTCGTTGCCCTCCGAACCCGCAGCCGACCATTTGTCAGCATTGCAGACCTTTTTTTACGAATTTCCGAATCATGCGCCGTACCGGCGCGCGGCTTCTTATCATTTCTTCACCACGAGCGAATGAATCCAAATCGCCGATCGGCATCATTCGCCAATGGGACGCAACCGTACTCGCCGATTCACGCTCGCCGTCGGATGCTCAGGATCATAGAGCTCCCGTTCACCCTTGCCGATGGCCACGAGGCGTCGCGGATCAATCCCACAGCATTCGATGAGATAGCGTTCGGCCGCTTGGGCACGTTGCTCGGAAAGACGCTGGTTGTATTCGTCTGAACCCATGGCATCGGTATGGCCCTCGATCAACCAGGTGACCTGGCTGAATTGTGGCTTGGCAAGGGCCTGCCCAAGCTTGGTGAGTTCGATCATCGCGTCCTCGGTCAGACGGGCCGAGTCATAGCCAAAATAGTATCGAGAGACCAGTGGTATCGCCCTCAGCATCGGGATCTGGCCGATGGATATCGGCGCCCACGGCTGGCGTCGAGGGCGTTGTGGCGGTCGCGAGATGGGCTGGCTTGGGGTTTGGTGTCTGAGCCGGTCGGCGCGGGCTGGAGACCGGATGCGGCTGATCAGTATTCCCCGCTGCGGACTGAGCCGCACTCGCCTGGGGCGGGGCAGCGGTTGTTGTTAAACGCTCACGTCCAGTCACCAGGCCACGTTTGCGTTCCGTAACCCGATTCAATGCCTGCTCATAATCCTCAACGCTGGCACCGCGTTTCATATATTCCTCGGCGCCGGCATCCGTGACCCAGACCATCCCCGCTCCCATCGCGAGTCCAAGGATTGCAAGACCTACCCTCATGGGTGTTCTCCTGCGCAAGGATCGAGGCTGACGCCGATTTCAGCAACTGGTCATTTTTTAGAATAGGCCGTCCCAATCAAGTCAGGAACGGCTAGAGAAACACTGATTGATTCGTCACACCGGCGAACGCCGATGTCCAGGTGATCGATGGGTATGGATTCCGGTTTGCACCGGAATGACAAGACCCGATGTGTTCAGCGTGTCCCCGGGGGAGAACCTGGCACTTTGAGGGTAGGGGTGTCTGTCAACAGAAAGGCGGCAGACTGGACTGGGGTTTAGCGCGTCATTGTCTCCCAGACGCGCCGAGCGATCGGTCTAGGGCCGAAACTTACCGCCGGGTGCCGACCCGAACGGATTTCCCTTGGCAGGATGTAACCTGCGCTCCGCGGCATAGTCTCGGCGCGAACGCGCAAAGCCCCCTTGGCCCCGAGATTCCTCTGGATCAGGGTCTCCGAACCGATGCTCGGTTCGGGCGGTGAATGGCTTGATGCGCAAGGGCTGACCGCGCACATAGACGCGTTTGAGATGCTGCAGAATCTCGCGCGGCATACCGGCTGGCAGGGCTACGATTGAATGATCCTCGTGGATATCGATGCGGCCGATATAGCGCCCATCGAGACCAGATTCGTTCGCGATGGCCCCAACGATCTCGCGCGGGGTCACACCATGCTGACGCCCCACCTCGATCCGATAAGGGACAAGATCGGCCTCCTGGTGTCGTTCCGGACGGGGACGGCGGTCTTGGCCAAAACTCCCTGACTGGCGCGGTCGCTCGCTCCAATCCCGATCATCATGATGTTTCGAGACGCGTTCTCGCTGGCGCTGCCGAGATTCAGGGATAGCCGGGGCGCGCTGAGTCCCACGCACAGGACGCGGCAGGTCTTCCTGGATATTGAGCGGCCGCTCGCGTTGATTGAGATAGGCGAGCGCAGCGGCGATATCCAGGGTCTCGATCTCTTGCTCCTGGTTGATCCGCGCCAGAAGTCGATAGAAAAAATCCAGGTCCTGTTCGAGCAATGTCTTGCGGACCTCGGCGATGAAACGGTCGATGCGCGATTCACTCAGCGCTGCCGCTGAGGGGAGCTCCATGGGAGGAATACGCCGGCGGATACTGCGCTCGATCGAACGCAACAGATTGCGCTCGCGCGGCTCAACCAAGAGGATCGCCCGCCCGCTGCGCCCGGCGCGCCCGGTACGCCCGATCCGATGGACATAGGCAGCCGGATCGGTCGGGATGTCATAGTTGATGACATGGGTGATGCGCTCCACATCCAGGCCGCGCGCTGCCACATCGGTCGCCACCAAGACATCGATCTGACCCTGTTTGAGCCGTTCGATCGTGCGCTCGCGCAATTCCTGATTCATGTCGCCATTCAATGGCTCGGCGGCAAACCCATGCGCCTTGAGGAGATCGGCAAGTTCCAATGTCGCATTCTTGGTACGCACAAAGATCAGCAGCCCTTCAAAGGGCTCAAGCTCCATGATGCGGGTAAGCGCATCGAGCTTATGGGGACGGGTCACGATGCAATGCTGCTGCTCAATGGTCTCGACCGTTTCGGATTCGGCAGCGATCTTGACCTCGACTGGATCAACCAGCCGCTGTTGGGCAACGCGCCGGATCTCCGGCGGCATGGTGGCCGAAAACAAGGCGACCTGACGCCCCGCGGGGATCTGCTCGAAGATCCAGTCAATATCCTCGGCAAAGCCCATGTTGAGCATCTCGTCGGCTTCATCCAATACCAGGGTGCGGAGCCCCTCGAGATTCAGGGTCCCGCGCCGGATATGATCCATCACGCGCCCGGGTGTGCCGACGATGACCTGGGGATGGCGTTTCAGTTGGGCGAGCTGATGGCCATAGCCTTGCCCGCCGTAGATCGGCAAGACATAAAAACCCTTTAAGCCGGTGGCATAGCGTTGAAAGGCCTCGGCAACCTGTAGGGCCAGCTCGCGGGTCGGGGTCAGGACCAGCACCTGAGGGCGCGTCAGATTGAGATCGAGGCGGTCGAGTAGAGGCAGGGCAAAGGCAGCGGTCTTCCCCGTGCCGGTTTGGGCCTGACCGAGGAGGTCGCGTCCTGCCAACAGATGGGGGATACACTGGCTTTGGATCGCGGTTGGCGACTCATAACCGAGCTTGCGCACGGTTTCAACGATGATGGGCGACAGACCGAGCGCCTCGAAACCAGCGCTCGTTTCAACTAGGGTGTCCATGATGGAGGGTTCTCGAAACGGCAGGGAAGGCGAGCCCCGGGAGTAAACTGACTCTCCAGCCCTAAGGTAGGGCCCGCGTAAAGTCGCCGAGTATCTTCGATTTCTTTTATTTAGGCAAGCAAATCAGCCAAGCATTGAGCGGCTAGACCTGGCTTGGGAGAGCGCTAGGCAGGGAGACGAGAGACCCAGAGAAGCCCCTTTAGTCAGTCAAGACCCGTGACCCCCAAGGATTTGAACGCCCATGCCTTTGGCGCCTTGCGTACTACAGATAAAGCATCTTGGGGCATATCCTGGGCCTGTGATAGAGTCTTTAGGCCATGTCTTTAGCATTCGTAATCCTCTTGCCCTTATGTGGGGCGCCCCTGGCAGGCTGGCTATCGGCGTTTGGGCGGATGAAGGCTGCTTGGATAGCTGGGATCATAACCCTGGCTGCATTCCTGTGCCTTTGGCCGGCCATCCAGTCGGTCGCCGATGGGCAGGTGGTGTTATGGCGGCTGGATTGGGTTCCGCTGCTGGGGCTTGATTTGAGCCTAAGGCTTGATGGACTCAGCCTCTTATTCGCTTGTCTCATCCTTGCGATCGGGCTCTTGATTATCCTATACGCCCGTTATTACCTGCCCGAGCGCGATGGCCTGGGGCGTTTTTACGCCTATCTGCTGTTTTTCATGGCCGCGATGCTCGGCATCGTGCTCTCTGAGAATCTGATCCTGATGCTGGTCTTTTGGGAACTGACGAGTCTCTCGTCTTTTCTCCTGATCAGCTATTCCTACCGCAAGGCCGAAAGCCGGCGGGCGGCGCGGATGGCACTAACAGTCACTGGACTCGGTGGCCTTGCCTTGCTCGGCGGAATCCTCTTGCTCGGCAGGATTTCCGGCAGTTATGAGCTTTCGGAGATCTTGGTGCACGGTGAAACAGTGCGCGCCCACCCGCTCTACACCACCTTGCTGATCCTGATTTTACTGGGGGTCTTCACCAAGTCTGCTCAGTTTCCCTTTCATTTCTGGCTGCCTCAAGCTATGGCTGCGCCGACCCCTGTTTCGGCCTATCTGCACTCGGCGACCATGGTCAAGGCAGGGATCTTTCTCTTAGCGCGCCTGTTCCCAGTGCTGTCAGGCACGCCCATCTGGAGTTGGTGCGTCATCGGAACTGGACTCATCACCCTGCTCTTTGGCGCCTGGATTGCGCTTTTTAAGCATGACCTCAAGGGTTTGTTGGCCTATTCGACCATCAGTCACCTCGGCCTGATCAACTTGTTGCTCGGGATCGGCACCCCCTTGGCCGCGGTTGCGGCGGTCTTTCATATTTTTAATCATGCGGCCTTCAAGGCGTCGCTATTTATGGCCGCTGGGATCATCGATCATGAATGCGGGACCCGCGATATGCGCCGGATCAATGGGCTATGGCGCTATATGCCCTATACCGGCACCCTGGCGATGGTGGCAGCGGCATCGATGGCAGGTGTACCGTTATTCAATGGTTTTCTTTCCAAAGAGATGTTTTTTGCTGAAACAGCCGATTTCGCCACTGGTTTGGATCACGGCTGGTTTTTGCCATTCCTGGTCATCATCGCTGGTGCGCTGGCAGTGGCCTATTCGCTGCGTTTCATCCACGATGTCTTTTTTAATGGTGATCCCATTGATCTGCCCCGCACACCCCATGAGCCGCCGTTTTGGATGAAGGTGCCAGTAGCCGTATTGGTCGCTGTCTGTCTCCTGGTGGGCATCCTGCCGGAACTGACGGTCGATCCGCTCCTGCGCCTGGCAGCAACCAGCGTCCTGCAAGGTCCTTTGCCTGCATTTGACCTGGCGATCTGGCACGGTTTCGAGGTGCCATTGCTGATGAGTCTGACGGCATTGAGCAGCGGTGTGGCGCTCTACGCCTTACGCCGCCCGGTGTTTCAGCTGGCTAACCGGCTGGAAGGGCGGATCAATGCTGGCGCGATCTATGGGCAGCTGCTCGTTGAGTTGCGCGCCTTTGCCTTCTGGATTACTGACCGCCTGGATGGCGGTTCATTGCAGCGCCGGCTGACGATCGCCTTGCTCGCGACCCTCGCCTGCGGCGTCTTTGGTTTCAGTGTTACAGAGGGCCATTTCCTGAGCGGCGAGCGTACCCTCCTGCCAGTCGATGCCATTAGCTTGGTGATCACCGTGGGATTTATCTTGGTAACCCTAACGACAGTCGGGCTGCATGGGCAGCGCTCAACGGCGCTGATCGTGGTTGGCGCCTTAGGGCTGCTGGTCTCGCTGATCTTTATCAAGTTTTCCGCGCCTGATCTCGCCTTGACCCAGTTGGTCGTTGAACTGGTTACTCTCGTATTGCTGCTTCTAGCCTTATATTTTCTGCCTAAACAAAGTCCGACCGAATCCAGCCGGCTGCGCCTTGGGCGCGATGCCCTGATCGCAGGGGCGGCTGGTCTAGGGGTGGGGATGCTAAGCCTTGGTATCCTGACCCGGACGAGCGAAACGATCTCTGGTTATTTCCTGGCCAATAGCCTACCTGTCGGCGGAGGCGCAAATGTGGTCAATGTCATCCTGGTCGATTTCCGCGGCTTCGATACCCTGGGCGAGATCACGGTTCTAGCGCTTGCCGCCCTCGGTATCCATGCCCTACGCAAAGATCTCTATCTGCCAGGGAGGGTCAGGGACAGCCAGGGTAGGCCTTGGAACTGGGACCTGCACCCAGCGATCATGGCAACCCTCGCGCGTCTTTTGCTACCTTTGGCCCTATTGGTCGCAGTCTTTATCCTATTGCGCGGGCATCATGCGCCGGGGGGCGGCTTTATCGCTGGTCTCATCACCGCCGTAGCCCTGATCCTGCAATATCTAGCCAATGGGGTGACCTGGACCCATCAACGTCTCCTAGATAACATGCTGCCCCTGCTCGGCGGGGGTCTGTTGATCGCTGTCCTGGTCGGTCTGGCTAGCTTGGGGTTTGGCTATCCATTCCTGACCTCAGCATTTACCCATCTGCATTGGCCGCTCCTCGGCGACCTCGAGCTTGCCTCAGCGATGGCATTCGATCTGGGGGTCTATCTGGTCGTGGTGGGCGCAACCCTGTTGATCCTGATCCAGTTGGGACTGATACATCGCGCCACCCATCAGCAGAGGGGTTCTGACTGAGATGGAGGTCCTCTTAAGCCTCATCATCGGCGTGCTGACCGCAGGCGGGGTATATCTGCTCCTGCGCCCCCGGACCTTTTCAGTCATCTTGGGTTTGGCGCTTTTAAGCTATGCGGTCAATCTGTTTCTATTTGCCAGCGGCCGCCTGGCCTTGCAAGCCCCCCCGATCATCGATCCGGCGGCAAACCAATACACTGACCCCCTCCCCCAGGCCCTGGTGCTCACCGCTATCGTGATCGGTTTTGCCATGACTGGGTTCGTCGTCATGCTGGCACTCAAGGCCTATGCCAAGCTAAACAGCGATCAGGTCGACGGCCGCGACCTGCCTGACCCAAAGCGATGAACCATCTTGTCATCGCCCCCGTGCTGATGCCGCTTGTAACCGGGATCATCCTGGTCCTGGGGGGAGGGATCCTGAGTCTCTCGGCATGCCGCGCCCTGGGTCTTGCTGCAGTCTGGGTACAGATTCTGCTTGCCGTCGAGCTCTGGCAGCTGATTAAAGACGGTTCGGTACTTGTCTATCATCTCGGCAACTGGCCTCCCCCCTGGGGGATCGTGCTGGTGGCCGATCGTTTGGCAGTCTGGATGCTCATCCTGACTGCGGTGTTAGCGTTGTTCGCCTTGCTTCAGGCGAGCCAGGGGGTAGATCGCGCAGGGCGCCATTTCCAAGCGCTGTTCCAATGGCAGCTGTTTGGTCTCAACGGCGCCTTCTTGACCGGTGATCTATTCAACCTTTTCGTCTTTTTTGAGATTTTGCTCTTGGCCTCCTATGCCTTGTTGGTGCATGGCGGTGGGGCCGAGCGGGTGCGAGCAGGGCTACAGTTCACGGTCATCAACCTGGTCGGCTCGACCCTGTTTCTATTTGCCGCCGGTACCCTTTATGGGCTCATCGGGACGCTCAATCTGGCAGATTTAGCCGTGCGCATCTCCCAAGCAGCACCCGAGGATTTAGGGCTCATCGGGGTGGCTTCATGCCTGCTATTTGCGGTATTCGCCCTCAAGGCGGCCCTGGCCCCCTGGCATCTTTGGCTACCCTCGGCCTATGCTGCGGCCGCTGCTCCTGTCGCTGCGCTCTTTGCCATCATGACCAAGGTGGGGGTCTATGCCCTATTGCGCATGCAGAGCCTGTTTTTCGCTGGTACCAGCCCGCTCAGCGGTCTGTATGGGGGCCTGCTGTTAACCCTGGGATTGGCAACGCTTCTTCTGGGCGCAGTCGGTGCGCTGGCGGCAACCGCTTTACGCCAGCAGATCGCCCAACTGGTCGTGGCCTCGAGCGGTCTGATCTTGGTGGCCTTCAGTCTTGAAACTAAGACCGGTATCGCCTCTGGGCTGTATTATTTGACCCACAGCACCCTGGCAGTTGCGGCCTTTTTCCTGTTGGCCGAATCGATCGCGCGGGGCCGAGCAAGGTTTGCCGATTGGTTGATTGCCGGAACCCTGCCAAAGCAGGCGGGAGTGCTTGGGGCGTCCTTTTTCCTGATTGCGCTGTCGATCGCTGGGCTGCCGCCGCTGTCTGGATTCATCGGCAAATTGGCGCTCTTACAGGCGGCACTCGCTAGTCCCCATTGGCCCTGGATTCTAGGGGTGGTGTTGGTCAGCAGTCTGATCTTGATCCTGGCATTGGTCCGCTCGGGGAGTTTGCTCTTTTTAAATGTCCAGTCTACCGGTCGCAGCGCCCTCCCGCCTCGCCACAAGCGCGACTCCCTTTGGCCAGCCTTTGGTCTCATCAGCCTGGGTCTGGCACTCACCTTAGGCGCGGCATCTATTTTGGAGCTGGGTCTAATGACTGCCGAACAGCTGCTTGCGCCAGGGGTTTATATCCAGGCAGTCTTGCCGCGGGTTGGATCATGAGCCGCTCGCTGCCCCACCCCCTCCTGACCCTATTTCTCGTCCTGCTCTGGGTTCTGCTCACCAATAGCCCGACCCCGGGTCAGTTGGCGTTTGGGTTGCTGCTCGGTTGGTTGATCCCCCTGTTGACCAGGCGCTTTTGGCCGGAACGCACGATCATCCGCCATCCGCTCGTCTTGCTGCGCTTCCTGCTGATCCTTTGCTATGACATCCTGGTCGCCAATCTCCAGGTCGCCCGGCTGATCATCCGCGGTCCCAAGCATATCCAGCCAGCATTCGTCGTAGTACCGCTGGAGGTGCGTTCGGAGATCGGCATCAGTCTTCTGGCCAATACTATTTCCATGACCCCTGGAACCGTGTCCTCCTGGTTAAGCCCTGACCGGAGTTTTTTGGTCGTACATGGCCTGGATGTCCCTGACCCGGATGCCCTGGTGAGCGCGATCAAAAAACGCTATGAGGCACCACTGCGCAAGGTTTTCGAATCATGCTGAATCTTGCTACTACCATCGCCTTTGCCTTAGTGGCCGGCGCCATTGCCCTGACCCTTTGGCGTCTGCTGACCGGACCCACCATACCCGATCGCATCCTAGCGCTCGATACCCTCTATGTGAACGCCATCGCCCTATTGGTCCTATTGGGTATTCATTTGGATTCGGCCCTCTATTTCGAAGCAGCGCTGCTCATCGCGATGATGGGTTTTGTCGGGACGGTGGCGCTCTGCAAATATCTCTTGCGCGGCGACATTATCGAGTAATGGGGATGTTTGACTACCTGCTAGCGGCCCTCGTTGTGATCGGGGGAGTCTTTACCTTCATCGGGACGGTCGGTCTGGTGCGGATGCCGGATTTTTACACCCGTCTCCATGGGCCGACCAAGGCTACGACCCTGGGTGTAGGAAGCCTTTTGATCGCCTCGGTGATCCATTTCAGCGCCTCAGCGGGCCTGAGCCTCCATGAGGTGCTAGTGACCTTGTTCCTCTTCATTACCGCGCCCGTGAGCGCCCATTTGCTCTCCAAGGCGGCACTGCATCTAGGTATCCCGTCTATCAGCAAGCCGCCCCCCGTGATCACCGAGATAGAACCCCGAGACAGCCGAGACATAATCCCTTAACCCGACCAGCGTTGGGCGGCCTGTTCATCGGTGAGACGCGCCTCGACCCAATGCTCGCCCTGGTGGGTGAGCTCCTTTTTCCAAAAGGGCGCGCGGGTCTTGAGGGCATCGATCAGGAACTCGCAGGCCCGAAAGGCCGCTGCCCGATGCTGGCTGGCAACCCCCACGAAGACGATGGGATCACCGGGTGTCAGCCATCCCACCCGGTGCACGATCCGAACCCCCTCGATCGGCCAGCGCGCCTTGGCCTCATCCACCAGGGCAGCAAGCGCCCGCTCGGTCATGCCTGGATAGTGCTCGAGCAACATCCGCTCGACCGCTAGGCCGTCGTTGCGGTCGCGCATGAAACCGACGAAGCTGACCAACGCGCCCACCTGGGTCTGAGCGCGATACAGCGCTGACTGCTCGTCCTGAATATCAAAAGGTTCGGTTTGGATGCAGAACTCTTGCATGCTCGGCTCCTCAAGATCCATGTCTGTTTTTTCTCAACCAGCCGCCTGCCGATCGTCTAAGCTTTCACCTCAAGATAGCAGATGCTGAGGTTTAGGTAAGCAGTGGGATCGCGACTTTGTCTTCTAGCCGTGTTTATATTTGCAATCGCCGCCCCTGCCCGGTCAGAACCGGCTGCCGCAGGGCGGGCAGGTGATGCCTGGCTGATCGATCTCACCGGCCCCATTGGGCCAGCAAGCGCCGCCTATGTCGAGGATAGCCTCGCCGCTGCCCAGAGCGCGGGCGCAGGACTGATGATCCTGCGCCTGGATACACCAGGCGGTCTGGATACCTCGATGCGCGCGATCGTCAAGGCGATCACCGCTAGCTTACTGCCGGTCATTGGCTATGTCGCGCCCACTGGTGCGCGGGCCGCCAGTGCCGGTACCTATATCCTGATGGCCTGTCCAGTCGCGGCGATGGCGCCTGGGACCAATCTCGGCGCGGCGACCCCCATTCAGATCGGCGGCCTGTCTGAGCGAGGTACCCCTGAGAATCACGAATCCGGACCTGCGGCCCAGGGTGTCCATGAAACCAAGCTGATCAATGACGCGGCGGCCTATCTGCGTAGTCTCGCGGCACTCCATGGGCGAAACGCCGAGTGGGCCGAACGGGCGGTGCGCGAGGGGTCAAGCCTGACCGCCGAGGAGGCCCTGAGCCTTGGGGTCATCGATCTGATTGCTGCAAACCCCAAGGAGCTCTTGGCAGCCCTCGATGGACGCAGGATCCGCATCCACCAGCAGGAATTCTTGCTCGCGACCCAGGAAATGCACTTGATCGCGCATACGCCTAGCTGGCATATCCGCTTGCTGGGGGTCCTCAGCGACCCAAGTATCGCCTATATCCTGCTCTTGATCGGAATCTATGGCCTAATTTACGAGTTTGCCAATCCAGGTGCCATATTGCCCGGCACCCTGGGTGCCTTAAGCCTCCTGGTGGCGCTCTATGCCTTCCAGCTTCTGCCGGTCAACTATGCCGGCCTTGCCCTCCTCGGGCTTGGGATTTTGCTGATGATCGCCGAGGTGTTCTCGCCGAGCCTGGGTGGACTGGGGATCGGCGGCGTTGCCGCCTTTATTATCGGTTCCCTGATCCTGATCGATTCGGAGGAGATGGCAATACCGCTCGCCTTGATCCTAGGCGCCACAGCGGCAGGCGCTGCCTTGATCCTGATCGTGGTCCGTCTGGCGGTCAAGGCCCAGCGGCGTCCAGCCGCCAGCGGCAGCGAGCAATTGATCGGCGCCCTGGGAACGGCGGTGACGGCACTGAATCCAGAGGGCAACGTGCGGGTTCAGGGTGAGCTCTGGTCGGCGCGCGCTGAGATCCCCGTTCCCGCAGGCTCGGCGATCCGGGTCAGGGAACGCTCGGGTCTGACCCTAGTGGTCGAACCGGTTCAATCATCGCGATGAGGTCTTAACACCATGCTGACCCAAACCGTTCTAACCCTACTCATCCTAGTCTTGGCCTTTTTGTTCTCCTGTATCCGGATCCTCCCTGAATATACACGCGGGGTGATCTTTACCCTGGGGCGCTTTACCGGCGTCAAAGGACCAGGTCTCATCTTGGTCGTACCAGCCATCCAACAGATGATCCGCGTCGATCTGCGCGTTCAGGTCCTGGATGTCCCCAGCCAGGATGTCATCTCGCGCGATAACGTCTCGGTCAAGGTCAATGCGGTGGTCTATTTTCGGGTGCTCGAGCCCGAGAAATCGATCATCCAGGTCGAGGACTATCGCCTGGCGACCAGCCAACTTGCCCAGACAACCCTGCGGTCGGTGCTCGGCCAGCATGAGCTTGATGAGATGCTCGCTGAGCGCGAGCGGCTGAATGCCGATATCCGCAAGATCCTCGACGCCCAGACCGATGCCTGGGGGATCAAGGTCTCCAACGTCGAGATCAAACATGTGGATCTCGATGAGTCCATGGTCCGTGCCATCGCCCGCCAGGCTGAGGCCGAGCGGGCGAGGCGCGCCAAGGTCATCCATGCCGAGGGCGAATGCCAGGCCGCCGAGAAGTTAATGGAGGCGGCGCGGATCCTCGCTACCCAGCCGCAGGCGATGCAGTTGCGCTTTCTTGAGACCCTAACGGCCATCGCCAATGATCGGAGCACAACCATCCTGTTCCCTGTGCCCCTGGATCTGGTTGAGCCCCTGCTGGGGCGCAAGGGCCAAGCCTAGAGCGGCAGGCTACAAGGTTGTCTGCGCCTAGGCCACGCAACTCAGGCGATCGGCGCCACCCCGATCAGGGCGCGATGCAACCAAAAGATAAAGGCGAGATACAGGGCCAGGCCGCCGATGATGGCGATACCGTCATTGGCAGGGCCCCGGGGGGCGCCGCGCACCGGCAGGGGGGTCCGGTGGTGCAGCGACAGCCGATCGGCTATTGCCCAGATGAGGAACGACCCAAAGAGCAGGACATCGGCAAGCATCCCATTGGCCAAAAGATGGGCAAAGCCCCAGATCTTGACTGCGGCAAGCATGGGGTGCTTTACCGTGCTCTGAATCCGTCCCGGCAGATAGGCTGCAAACAGCAGGGGGAAGACTGGCAGCATCAGCAAAAGCATCGCATGCTTTAGCCAAAGGGGAGGGAGATAGAGGGGGACGGGGTGTAAACGGGCCGCGCCATACCCCTGAGCGATCAGAACCAATCCAATCAGCGAGATCAGGCTATAGATGCCCTGCCAGCCCAGCAACCCCAGCCGTTCGATCAGCCGCGACCGCAGATCAGGCCGGGCCATGGGGAGAGAATGGGCGCCGAGAAAAAGCACAAGTCCGAGGATCAGCGTCAGAAGTGCCATGTTTGGTTCCTAGATTGCCTGGCTGCTGGCGCCAGGCAAGATCCCTGATGCCCTAGGTCTTGCGCTTAGGCCAGAGCCGCTTGGATAGAAACACCAAGCCCTGATTGTAAAGTCTAGGGTGCGCCTTTCAACGTGGGCGCGTGATTGAGACCAGATGGGCACAGCCAGGTTCCAGATGACCCCAGTCATCCGGCATCTCGAGACGGGCGACCGTTGCTGTGGGCAACACCTTGCCGTCCCGGGGGATGGTAATCTCATCACCGGCCAGATACAGCAAGAGCTCCGCAAGCCCCGGATTATGGCCGACACAAAGGACAGTGCGCGCCTGCAGGGGACATTCGGCCAGGACCTTCAGGAGGGTTTGGACATCGGCCTCATAGATCCGCGGCTCCCAAACGATCTGACCCTTTTTAAAATCCAGGCTTTTGCACACCCGCGTTGCGGTCTGGCGGGCGCGTTTGGCCGGAGAGCTGATGACATAATCCGGGACCAGCCCCTCCCGATAGAGCCAGGCGCCCATGTTCGGGGCGTCCTTTTTACCGCGCTTGGCAAGCGGACGATCAAAGTCGCTCGCCGCGCCTGAATCCCAGTCCGATTTGGCGTGACGCAGTAACAAGAGCTCGCGAGCCATGTGAAAAAAGGGACCGATATACAATGGGAGAAGTCAACCCAGCGCCAGGCTTAAGGCATCGGCGCAATGGATCCGGATCAGCTGGGCAAGGGATATTTGCTTTTAACATATTTGTCATTTTTTGTCAGCTCAGCCGAGCTCGGCCAGCAAACGCTCGATCATGGATTGCGCCTGGGCAAGATAGCCGCCGCCGAATAGGTTGAGATGATTCAGGATATGGTAAAGATTGTAGAGAATCCGGCGCACCCCATAGCCTGGGTCGAGCGGCCAGGACTCGCGATAGGCGGCATAAAAGCCCGCGTCAAAGCCGCCAAAGAGCTCGGTCATCGCCAGATCCGCCTCGCGATCACCGTAATAAACCGCTGGATCAAAGATCACCGGCTCACCCGCAGGGGTGGCGCCGATATTTCCGCCCCAGAGATCGCCATGTAACAGCGAGGGCAAGGGCCGATGATCAAGCAAGAGGTCGAGCCGGTCCATCAATTGTTCGCCCTTTTGCTGGAGACGCCCGCCATAGCCGTTGGCCGCAGCGAGCCTGAGCTGGGGCCCCAGCCGGCATTCCCGCCAAAAACTCGCCCAATCGCGATGAGGCGTATTGATCTGAGGGGTAGCGCCGATGGTATTGGCGCGAGACCAGCCGAATTGCTCAGCGGTGAGGCGATGGAGACTGGCAAGCTGGTGTCCAGCGCGTGCTCCATCGAGCCTGCCGCTGAGGTCCAGATATTCCATTGCCAAAAAGGACTCGCTGCCGGCAAGGCCAACGCAGATCGGCTGAGGCACACGGATGGCCTTGGTCTGGGCAAGCTCTTTGAGCCCCGCCAATTCGGCCTCAAACATCTCGATGGACTGCGCCCGGTTTAGCTTTACAAAAAACCGCTCTCTGTCGCCCTCGAGGATGACCGCGCGATTGATACAGCCGCCGCCGACAGGGCGCTGTTGTCTGAGATGAAATGGCCGACCGGTGACCCTGGCGATTGACTCGGCGATCTGCTCCCAATGGCTCATGCCAGCCTCTGACAACGCTGATGCAAGGGGCTTGAACGGGGAAAGTGGGCGCGCAAAAACTCCATCTGGTCAGCCAGGATATTACGCCCCATGAGATAGATATATTCGGCATGGGTGGGGGTGAATGGCACAGCGAGGAGCTCCATACCTGCATCCTCTGGCGTGCGCCCCGCCTTGTGGTTATTACAGCGCACACAGGCCGTCACGACATTGGTCCATACATCCTGTCCGCCCTGACTTAAAGGGCGGACATGATCGCGTGAGAGCAGACGCGCTGGCAGGCGCTGACCGCAATAAAGACAGATATGATCGTCGCGTTTAAACAATGCCCGATTGGACAGGGGTGGGGAATAATCAGGACCAAGCCGTTGTTCCAGGTTATGATGTGAACCCTGGGTTGCGATGATCGAATGGATCTCGAGCTCGCTTTGGCGGCGGGTGCTGGTATTGATCCCGCCGCGCAGAACGAATAGGGAATCGCCACAGACATAGGCGACCTGACCGAGGCTATAGAGTCGCGCTGCCTCGCGATAATCGATCCACTCCAAGGGCATCCCCGCCTGGTTGGTCCGCAGGATCTGTTGGGTCAGCAAGGGCATGGGTCGATGCAGACTGCAGATAACCTATGTCCATCATACCCACTTGGCTGAAAGGCGCAAACCGCTGAAAGAAACATGTCGACTGAGCCGGCCGGCACCCCTGAGGATCAGGGCCAGGGTGATCCAACCGCGGTCGAAGGCAGTAAAAACATCCTGCGGGTTGCGGTCGCTGGGCCATTCTTTGAGGCGCTCGATTATCTGCCGCCACCTAGGCATGACTGGGAGGAACCCCGACCAGGGACCCGTTTGCTCGTACCCTTGGGTCAGCGCAGACAGGTCGGGATATTGGTCGGTGTTGCCGAGGAGAGTTCTTACCCCAGGGCGCGGCTGAAAGCGGTCGAGAAGGTATTAGACCCTAACCCATTATTTAGCGAGCGCGACCTGAGGGTGTTGCACTGGGCAGCGACCTATTATCAGCAACCGCTTGGCGAGGTCTTGTTTGCCGCCTTGCCTGAGCCATTGCGCAAACCCGATCCCTTGCCCGAGCCTGGTCAGCCCGGGGTCCGGCTAACCGAGGCCGGTTGGTCATTGGACCCCCGGGCACTGAACCGGGCCCCTCGTCAGCGCGCCTTGCTTGAGATTCTCCGGACCGCACCCGCGGGGATGACCTGGTCCAACCTGCGCCTAAGATTCGGTGAGGCTGGACCGATCCTGCGCGCCCTGCGCGCCAAGGGACTGATCACCGAGGTCCAGATCCAACCGTCTCCCGCCGATCCACTAGCCTCTGACCCAGCCCCAGGGCCTACTCTGACGCCCGAACAAGAGGCGGCAGTCACAGCGGTCGCAGCGACCTGGGGTCAATTTCAAGCCTTTTTACTCGATGGCATCACGGGGAGCGGCAAGACCGAGGTCTATATCCGGCTTGCCGAGGCGGCCATCGCCCAAGGCAATCAGGTTCTTATCCTTGTCCCTGAGATCGCGCTCACCCCTCAGCTAAAGATGCGCCTGCAGGCGCGTCTGCCAGGGCCGATCGCTGTACTCCATTCCGGGCTGTCCAAGCAGGAACGGCTGGCCAATTGGTTAGCTGCAGCACGCGGCTCAGCCAGACTGATCCTGGGTACACGCTCGGCGATCCTAGCACCTATCCCCAGGCTTGGGCTGATCCTCGTCGATGAGGAGCACGACGACTCGTTTAAACAACAAGAAGGCTTCCGTTATTCGGGAAGGGATCTGGCGGTGCGCCGCGCCCAGATTTGCGGTTGCCCTGTAGTCCTGGGTTCGGCGACCCCCTCCCTTGAGAGCCTGCGCAATGCCGAGCTTGGGCGTTATTCGCGGCTGCGTCTGACCGAGCGCGCAAGCGGGGCCCCTTTGCCTGAGCTTGCATTGCTCGATATCCGCAATCAGCCGCTAGTTGCTGGCCTCGCCCCTCCTCTGCGCGCCGAGATCGCCGCCGAGCTTCAGGCCGGCAATCAGATCCTGTTGTTTCTCAATCGGCGTGGCTATGCGCCGGTTTTGATCTGTCATCGCTGCGGTTGGGTCGGTGAGTGCGCGCATTGCGATGCCCGCTTGACTGTGCATCTTGCGGCCCAGCGTCTGTGGTGCCATCACTGCGGCTGGTCATCTGCCCTGCCTGAACGCTGTCCGGTGTGCGCCAGCCTGGATTTGCGGATGCTCGGCCGGGGGACCGAGCGCCTCGAGGATAACCTTGCCAAACTCTTCCCCGCTGCCCGTATCGCCCGACTCGATCGCGACAGCACCCGCCGGCAGGGGGCGCTCGAACAGGTCCTGGAGGCGGCGCGGCGCGGTGAGATCCAGATCCTGCTCGGCACCCAGATGCTGGCCAAGGGCCACGACCTGCCCGGGGTCACCCTGGTCGGTATCCTCGAACTCGATCAGGCCCTGTATGCCGCCGATTTTCGCGCAGCCGAACGGGCTGCCCAGTTGATCATCCAGGTTGCAGGGCGTGCTGGACGTGCCGACCGGCCGGGGCGAGTCTTGCTCCAAACCCGCCATCCAGACCACCCCTTATTGCAATTACTCCTGAGAGGAGGCTATAGCGACTTCGCCCGGGCCGCTTTAGCCGAACGCGCCGCAGCTGAGCTTCCTCCCTTTAGTCATCTGGCCTTAATGCGCACCGAGGCACCGACTGCCGGGGAGGCATTGGCCTTCTTGCAACAGGCCCGGACCCTTGGCGAACAGCTTAGGCCCGAACCCTCGCCGGTCTTGCTGCTCGGTCCGGTGCCTGCCCCGCTGGAGCGGCGGGCAGGGCGCCATCGGGCGCAATTGTTGATCCAAGGCGCCAAGCGCCCGCTCCTGCAAAGGTTTTTGCAGGACTGGCTGCCTGAGGTGCGCGCGATCCGCTGTTCGCGCCGCCTGCGTTGGTCGCTCGATGTCGATCCACGCGACCTCATGTAAACCTCGGCCAAGCTCGGGTATCCTTATCCCCCATCCTTCCAACCTGGAATCCCTCGATCGACAGGGGCCATTCGGGAAGGGCAACTCCATCTAAACATGCTGCCGATTGGGAAGGCCCAGGCTGAGCGGCTGATTGATCCGCTCATCTGTCCTGGCCTGCTTGTGGGGAATCAAGGGAAGCGCCCTTCTGAACACAGGACCGAGCGACAAGATGTATAAATAACCCGCGATTTCAGGCGCGGGTTTACTTGTAGAGATCTCTATGAAACACCAGATCGCCAACCTCCTCTCCGCCGCTCTCCGCTCGCTGACTGGCGACGGACAACTCGCGCTTGGCCAACTGCCCCAGATCCAGGTTGAGCGCACTAGGGATCCAGCGCACGGGGATCTGGCAAGCAATCTGGCCCTGTTGCTTGCCAAACACACTGGTCTGAAACCGCGTGCACTTGCCGAGCGGATCGTCTCTGCCTTACCGAGTTCAGACTTGGTCGCGCGGGTCGAGGTGGCAGGCCCAGGGTTTATCAATTTCTTCTTGAGCGAGTCCGCCTATCGCTCCCTGGTCCCTAGGATCTTGGATACAGGACCGGAATATGGGCGCAGCAAGCTCGGTGCCGGTCAAAGGGTGCAGGTCGAATTTGTCTCGGCCAATCCGACCGGACCCTTGCATGTCGGGCATGGGCGCGGCGCGGCCTATGGGGCGGTGGTCGCCGATCTGCTCGAAGCTGTCGGTTTCGAGGTCCATCGCGAATACTATGTCAACGATGCCGGGCGGCAGATGGATATCCTGGCGACCTCGGTATGGCTGCGCTATCTGGAACTGTGCGGCGAGACCCTGCGTTTCCCAAGCAACGGCTATCGCGGCGACTATGTCTGGGATATCGCCGCCACCCTGCACCGCGAGCACGGCGATGCCTATCGGGTGGATGCCGATGAGGTCTTCTGCGGCCTACCCCCTGATGCCCCGGGTGAGGGCGAGCCGCAGGATCAGGGCGGCGACAAGGAGGCCCATATCGATGGACTCATCGCCGCGGCCAAGCGGCTTTTGGGCGACAATCGTTATCGCTATGTCTATGAGCTGGGCCTGAATACCATACTCGATGATATCCGCGCGGATTTGGCGCAATTCGGCGTGACCTATCAGGAATGGTACTCAGAGCGCTCGCTGGCCGAGCGCGGCCTGGTCAACCACGCGCTTGAACGTCTGCGCGAGGCAGGCTATCTCTATGAACAAGGCGGTGCACTCTGGTTTCGCTCAAGCGCCTTTGGCGACGAGAAGGACCGAGTGGTGGTGCGCGAAAATGGCCAAACGACCTATTTCGCCTCGGACATCGCCTACCATCTGGACAAATTCGAGCGCGGATTCGATCGGATCATCGACATCTGGGGTGCCGATCATCACGGCTATATCCCGCGGGTCAAGGCGGCGCTCCAGGCCCTGGGTCAGGACCCCAATCGCCTCGATGTTCTGCTTGTGCAGTTTGCAGTGCTCTATCGCGGCGGGGAAAAGGTCCAGATGTCCACCCGCTCAGGCGAGTTCGTGACCCTACGCGAGCTGCGCCGCGAGGTAGGACGCGATGCGGCAAGATTTTTTTATGTCATGCGCCGCTGTGAACAGCATCTGGATTTTGACCTGGATCTCGCCAAGTCCCAATCGGCAGATAATCCAGTCTATTATGTCCAGTACGCCCATGCCCGTATCTGCGCCGTGCTGCGTCAAGCCGCCGAGCGCGGGATCGCCATTGAGCTCAGCCCAGGCGCCTGCAATCTGGAGCTTTTGCTTGAACCGCATGAACAGACCCTACTGCGCACCCTCAGCCGCTATCCCGAGGTCATCGAGCAGGCAGCGCTTAAGATCGAGCCGCACCAACTCACCCAGTATCTGCGCGAGCTGGCGACCGATTTTCACGCCTATTACAACACCCATCCCTTTCTGGTCGAGGATATCGCCCTGCGCGATGCCCGTTTGAAATTGATCCTGGCTACCCGCCAGGTCTTGCACAATGGTTTAAATCTACTCGGTGTTTCGGCACCGGAGAGTATGTAAGATGCCCAAGGACTATCATCGCGCCAAACCGCCGCCTCCCTCCCCGCCTTCGACCCCCCCAATCCGCCGCAAGCCGACTTGTTCCTGTCTCGGCTGGCTCATCGGTGGGATGGCACTCGGTATCGCCAGTTCAAGCCTGCTTGCGCCGCACGGCAGCTCGGATGCAGAGACAGCACGCCCTGCCCCAGCCGAGCAACCAGGCCATCAACCGACCTTTATGTATGAAAAGATCCTCAGGGAGGCCGAGGTCGATATCAGCAAACAGCCGCCCCCTCCGCCTGTATCCTTGCCTCAGCCACCGCAGGCCATTGCGGTCAGTGCCCAGTCCCCAACACCCGGTGTTTCTGCCCAGGGGATACCGACACCGACTGCACCAACCAGCGGCACCTATCTGCTTCAGGTAGCCTCATTCGGGCGCGCCGCCGACGCCGAGCGCCTGCAGGCCCAGCTCGCCCAGATGGGGATCGCAGCGAGCATCCAGAGCGCAACCCTTCCGAACGGCAAGACCACCTATCGGGTGCGTACCAGCACCTATGCCAGCCGCCGAGAGGCGGAGCAGGTCAGCGAGTTTTTAAAACGCCAGGGTCAAAACCCAATGCTGCTTCCAGTACGCTAGCCGCTGGAGGTTGGTATTGGTCCCCTACCCTGGGCGCCGCGCCCACCAGCCGGCGAGCAGGGCGCCTGAGAGGTTATGCCAGACCGAAAATAGGGCACCGGGCAGGGCGGATGCCGGTGCAAAGGAGTGCAGCGCCAAGGCCACGGCAAGCCCTGAGTTTTGCATCCCGACCTCGATACTTAGGGTGCGGGCGCGGACTGGATCTTGACCGAGCGCTCGTGCCCCCCAATAGCCGAGCGCCAGACCCAAGCCGTTATGCAGCACCACCCCCGCCAGCAACAGCCCGCCGACCAAGGTCAGTCGCCCCGCATTGAGTGCAACCACGATGGCGATGATGGTCAGGATGGCCGCGACCGAGAGCGCCGGCATCCATTCAAGCAGATGCACTGCCCGTCCGGCTAGTCTTCTGACCAGCAGACCCAGGCCCACTGGCAACAGCACCACCAGGGCGATCGAGCGCAGCATTTCAAGGACCGGGACCTCCACCCAGGCCCGGGCATAGATCCAGGTCAGCGCCGGCATCATGAAGACCGCCAACAGGGTCGAGGTCGCGGTCAGGGTAATGGATAAGGCCACATCCCCGCGCGCCAGATAGCAGATCACATTCGAGGCGGTCCCCCCAGGTGCAGCCCCTACTAACACCATCCCGATCAAGAGCTCAGGCGGGAGATGCAGGGCAAGACCCACCGCCCAGCCGAGCAGGGGCATCAGACCAAATTGCAGACCAACCCCCAGGGCAATGACCCCGGGCCGGCGAATGACCGCCAGGAAATCAGCAGGCTTAAGGGTGATACCCATCCCAAACATCGCCATCCCCAATAAGGGCATCACTGCCGCGCGCCAGGGGGCGATCTCTTGCGCCAAGGCCCAGCCCAAAACAGCGGCGATGAGGGCAAGGAGTGGGAATAAACGGGTCAAGAGGATCTGGGGCCTAAGCAACTCATTCATCGGTCGACTCGGTCGCGAGGCTCAGGATCCACCCTGCGCACCCTACAGGGGCTTAAACACCATCAAGGCGATCGCGACCACCAGCAAGGCGGTCGCCAGGATCCCCCAGATTGTCCAGCGCCGGCCGGCCTGCCAATAGCCCTCGGGAATAGGTCTGCCCTCGGCAAAGGCGCGCGCCTGCCGTACCTGCTGGATCTGGGCCGGTACCAGGACACCTGCCCAGAGTGCGCCTGAGACCACCAGCAACACCTGGCCCCACAGCAGCCAAGCGATCCGCACCAGATCCAGATGAGCCACCGCCGCTGCCCCATAGCCACCGAGCATCAGCAGGATCACCCCCCCGACTGTAAACCACCAGTCGGTCAGAATCACGAGACGCTGAGCAAAGGCGATGAGACTCGAATGGCGGGTGCGGTCAGCGGCAAGCTTCCAGATCAGGGTCACCACCGCATTGCCGACCAGCATCACGACCCCGATAAGATGGAGGGTTTTGAGGAAGGCGTAGAGCATGGTTCTATAAGGCGTGTTGATCAGGGGATGATTTCAACATAACCTTGGGCTTAGCTGAATCGCCTCCAGGCAAGGCCTGGTATCTAAGGACTTTGGTCGTACCCTAGTGAGCGCTGATCTTGCGGCCGAGTCAGTGCCAAGAGAGCGGGGAGCGCCCATGGCGCAAGATGGGCCGGGTATTGGGGGCGCCAGCATCCAGCCGGTAAACCGTCCTGACAACTCGCCCTCCCGAGCATCTCGCTGAGCTCAGGCATCTGCTGCGCCGAACAGCGCATCCAGAACCCCCCAAACCTGTTGCTCGATCCCCGGTCTCTGGCTGGCGCGCGGTCCCGCAAGATTGAGCACCCGGATGTCATGGACATTCAACCAGGCGCGGGTCAACTCAATCCACTGCCCCCACTCCTCCAAAGGCACGACCAGACAGGCCCGGCCGAGGCGCTCGGCGCAATACAGGGTGAACAGAGAACCCCCGCTGAGATCACCGCGATTGAGGATGAGCGTGCCATGGCTGTCGCGCACATTGAGCCATGTCCGCTCGGCTGGGTCCTCTGATGCGGTCTCGATCAGGTGATAGCGGGAATCGATCGGCCCGTCCTCGGCGAGCCGACCCCTGGGACACCAGCCGCCGTGGGGGATACCGCGCGCCATCGCCCAATCGAGTGCGCCGCGATCGACGCCGCTCTGACCACCAGAGATGATCCTGGATATTCCAAGCATCGAGTTGCCGAGACCTGCGCTTGCGGATGGCCAGTGCCCTGCCCTGAAGGAAGCGCCGGCGCCCCGCCGGCAATCCACTATTCGCTGATCTCCAGCTGCCCAGTGTCGGTCCAGGCGCGCAGGCTGGGACGATACATGTCCTCGACCATCGCCGGCGGCTGGACAAAGAGGCCAGGCGAGACGGCGCGCACCCGACAGGCAAGCTGAAACTGGACTGGATCCTCCTCGCTGCGATCCACAGCGGCGATGAATCGGTCGGTACGAAACTCGGCATGCCTGACGTCCTCCTCGACCCCCAGCCAAGCAAGGCCGCCGCTGCCTCCAGAACCGATGAGATGCGGATTGTCGATCTCAAAACCCGCAGGCAGAGGGTTATCGATCAGCAGACGCGCCGCACGCGGTCGATCGGCACTGACCGTAATGACCGCAACCAGGCGCTGGCCCTGTTGGATGCGCTTGGCCTGCACCCGCCGTCCCTCAAGGTCATAATAGGCGCGCTCGATCCGGTAGCCATGGCCGCCCGCAGGCAGGGGCCGAGCTGGGATACCCATGGCGGTGAGGATCGCGGTGACTGGCCGATCGCTGCGGTTGATGAGCCCCAGGGGTTTAAGCCCAAGCTCAGCGGCGGTCAGACGCCGATAGAACGACCCCGGCTGCATCCGCCCATCGATCTCCAGGGCAGCAACCGGGAATGAGCGCAGCAGGGCATGGGCGGCAAGGAGCAGCCAGGCCTGTTCCTGGGTGCTGGTGTTGGGCTCGCCGATCCAGAGTGCCTGCAGACTCTGGGCAAGCGCCTCCAGATCGACAGCTGCGGTCTTGGACTCAGCGGCCAGGGTCAGAAGGGCTGCGCCATCCCGCAATCGCGAGCCATAGTCGGGGCGATAGCCCTCCCCAGGACGTAGTGCGGTCAAACGCGCCAGGGCAGCGCGAAAGAGCGCATTCGAACGCTCGCGATCGCCTTGGATGCCGAGGGCCGCAGCCAATTGGGCCAGGGCCAGAGGTGTGCCCAAGGCATCGCGTTGATTGTCGGCGTAATAACGCAGATCCCCGATCGCTGCGCGCCCGTTGCGCGCAAGGACATAGAGCGCATAGGCGATCGCCTCCCCGCCCCCCCTGAGGTCTGGGTTTAGGCTGACGTCATTCTGGAGGGCATTGAGCGCCATCTGGAACTGGGTCTCGGGCACCGGATAGCCCTGTTCGCGGGCGCGGGTGAGAAAATCGGTGACATAGGCGGTCAGCCAAGAATCCTCGCCCTCATCCTGGCCCCAGAGCCCAAAGCCGCCTGCGCTGGATTGCTTGGTCAACAAGGTATCGATCGCTGCGCGCACCCGCTCCGCGGCCCTGCCTTCGCCGATGAGACCTGCGGATTCTGCGACCTGATTGAGATAGAGCAGCGGCAAGGCACGGCTGGTCAATTGCTCGGCGCAGCCATAGGGATAGCGATCGAGCGCCGCTAAAAGACCTGCGACGTCCAGGCGCGCCGCTGGACCTGCTGAGACCAGAAGCGCACCGCTTCCGGGCAGATAGTCGGCAAGACGGGCTGCATCGAGGCGCAATGCAGCCCCAGGCGCGATACTCAGGGTCTCGGTGCGGCTGGTGGTTGGTCGATTGGCGCGCACCGCAAGCCTCAGCGTTTTGCGCAAGACCTCGCCGCTCGGCGTTTTGAGAGCGACTGCAAGCTGAGCATCCCCGCTGGATTCGGCGAGGAGCGGGATGCGCACCGATTGGCGTGCGCCTTGCGCGAGGCTTAGGCTGAGCTGCCGGGATTCGGCTGGGATCTGGACCTGGGGCCCTTGGACAGAGAGCGCAAGTTCAACGATACCGGCGATATCCTCAACCGGATCCAAGCTCAATAGCAGGCGCGAGCGATCGCCGGGGGCGAGAAAGCGCGGCAGGCTGGGCAGTACCACGATCGGATCCCGGATCACCAGATCCTTGATTGCCTGACCCAGACCCTTGGCGCCCCAGACCAAGACCCGCACCCTGACCGTGCCGTTGAATTCGGGCAGCTCGACCCTGACCTGGCCTCGGCCCTGGGCATCGAGCCGGATGATCCCCGAGTGATAGGCGAGCAGATCCTCGGTCGGCGGCGGGCCCTCGATCTGCAGACCCTGACGGTCGCCACCTGGGCGCACCCGCCCCGGCTCGCCCTGCATCCGGTCGATGAGTCGGCCATAAAGATCGCGGATCTCCATCCCCAGCCGCCTCTGGGCGAAATACCAATCATCCGGCGCCGGCGGGGCAAAGCGGGTGAGATTGAGTATCCCCAGATCCACCACCGACACAGCTGCATACAGGGTCTCATCGGGCCTGGCATCGGCAACCGCGATGGGTATTTCCAGGGTCTGGCGCGGGCGAATAGGCTCCTCGAGCGCTGGGGTCTCCGGGATACTGACCGCAAGCCGCCTTGACCCCGGCTCGATGGCTGCCCATTGCAATCCCAGGGCGCGGGCAGGCATGCGCCGCGCCGTAAGATCCATCGGACGATAGAGCGCAGCGGCGATATAGGCCCCTGGCCCCCAGTCAGAGGTGACCGGAAGCTCGAGGGTCGTGCCCTGCTCTTTCACCTCGACTGCGCGCATCGCGATCAGGCGATCATCCATGACCATGACCAGGGCAATCCCGGGGAAACGCGGCTCGAGATAGACCCGCGCCAGCTCACCGACCCGATAGACCGGTTTGTCGAGCCTGATCTGTAACAGATCCGGCGTATCCTGGGTCTTGGGTCTAACCGACCAGCCAGCATCGAACTCGAGATCCACCGGCAGGGCAGAGCCGTCCGGCATCTCGAGGGTCAAGCGGTAGGAACCCCAGTCGACCCTGGCCTGGATCTGGGCCGGTTGTTCCCGATCGAAATCGATGCTGCCTGAGGCCAGGCGCTCGCTGGTGGTCACAGGCTCAAATTCCCAACTGCCGTCGCGCTGATACCACTGAAACCTGGTCTGCAGTCGCTCAAGGGTCCAGCGCACCCCGGACAGACTCAGGCGTTGGCCCTCTGGATCGATAGCGATGGCCTCAAAGACCGCGGTTCCGCCTTCATTCAGCCGCTCGCCAAACAATGACCTGACCCCCAGGCGCGGCTGAAAGGCGCGCACTGGCAGAACCAGACTGCGCTCGACTGGCCGCCCACCCTCCTCAAGCACCCGCACCTGGATCTCAGCCTCCAGAGGCCTGCTGGTCTGGGGCAGATCTGGGAGTTCAAGCAGGACCGAGGCCCGCCCCTGGGCATCGGTCTGGGATTCGGGCAAGGGTCTGGCAAGGGGGGTCAGCTCCTCGCTCGTTAGCCCAAAGCAATAGCCGGGTAGATCGGCAAGACCCTCAGCCGGCCTGACCTCGACCTCAGTCTCGACCGCAAGCCCGCTTGCCGGTGCGCCATACAAAAACCGCGCCTCGAGGGTCAGAAGGGTCAGTTCCCTTGGGTCGATGGCCTGGACCGGCGCGCTAATTCCGAGGTCTAGACGCTCAGGCAAGAAGTCCTCGACCAAAAAGGGGATTTCGGCCAAAGACGCGGCCTGGGGGTCGGTGTGGATCGCAGCGCGCCAGGTGCCGCGCTGGGCGGTCTTGGTGAGCTGGATCGATGCGCTATACCCGCCCTCGCCTTGGTCTTGAAGGAGGCTACGCGCAAACTCGACCCCATCTGGGCGTTCAATGATCAGGACAAGGGGTAAATCCTTGAGGGCGCGTGCCTGGGCATCTCGGGCAAGCGCCGTCAGATAGACTGTCTCACCTGGGCGATAGACCCCGCGCTCGCCCGTGAGATAAATATCCACTGCCTTGGGCGGGGTTCGCCCCTCGACCCCGCGGTCGCTGAGATCAAAGGGCGGCTGTTTGAGATCCAAAAACCCATAGTCAGCGGTTGCGGGCGACTCGGCGACCAAGAGCGCAGGTTCATTGCCAGCCGTCCCGCGCAACAGGCCAGGCGGCAAGCGGGCATAGCCCTGAACGTCGGTACGCGCCGTCCCTAAAATCTCATTGTTAACCGCAATGAGCTTCAGCTCAACCCCGGCCAGCGGCTGAGCGGTCGAGAGTGCGCGCACCAGGACATGCAACCCGTCGTTACCAGTGAGCGCGGTCAATCCTAGATCCGAGACCAGGAACCATTGGGTTGCAAGCTCCTCGCCTTCATCGGGTGCATTATGTGGACGCACCGTCAGGACATAGATGCCGGGCTTGAGGTCCTTGACCAAGGCCCCGACTGGGATGGCAGTGGTCAGCTCGCGGTTGAGCTCGGAGCGGACCGCGATGGCGCCTTGCCAGACCTGCTCGCCGAGGGAATCACGGATCCGTTCCAGGTTCCAGCGCCCGAGCGCCTGATGCAACAACCCCTCGGTGCGCGCCTGGGCGAGCGCGCGCTCGCCGATACGATGGACCTCGGCATCCAGGCGCTCGGTATTGACGGTCACCACTGGGATCGCCGCCTCCCCCCCCTTAGGCAGGACATAGCCACGCCCGACAAATCTCGCCTGAGGTGGGCGATCGCGCACATAGACCTCGAGTTCTGCCCCTTTGCTCAGGACCTCGCCTGCGGCTGCTGGCAGCCCCGCGCGTACCTGGATGCGATAGCGCTCGCCGTGTTTTACCCCATCGATACAGATCTGCTGCCCCTCAGGCTCGATCGCTAGATCTGTGCGCCCTATCACCCGCACAAAATCCGAAAGATGGGGATGACGCCGATCTAGGGGATCGCTGAACTCGAGGCAGATCCTAGGGTTTGCTGCATCGGAATCGACCCGATGCTCAAGCAGACGAAAGCCATGCGCTGCGACCTGCTGTTCCACAAGCGCGCGCAGACTTGGGTCATCGATCAACCCAAGTGCAGCGCGATTGGCGCGGATCGCTGCCCGCCATTGATCGCGCGCGGCAAAGGTCTGGGCGATCCATCTGAGCGATTCGGCCCGTTCCTGAACCTGTTGGCTGTGGGCATAGGCATTGATCGCAGCCGCGCTTGCCTGGCGATGCAGACGGTCGCGTCTCTCCCACTCACCCATTTGGGCAGCTGCAAGCGAGATCTCAGTCAGACGGAGCCAAAGGATCCGATCGCTAGGCGCCAGGGCGATCGCCTGTTCGATGAGCCCCATGGCCTCAGCAGCTTGGTTGGCGGCAGCAGCCGCACGCGCCTGATCGACCAGGGATTTCAGCCCCGCCTGGGGTCTGGGTGTGGCAGCAAGACTGGCGGCGAGACGCTGTGCCCTGTCCAACTCAGCCTCCGATAAAAACCCCAGGTCAGCCAGCCTGATCTCGGGGGATACCGCCGGTGCCGCTTGATCCTCCTCCACTACCTGACCCGAAACCGCACCCGCAAAGGGCTTGGGTTCGCCTTGGGTTTCCTTGAGAAAGCACCAGCCGACTTTGGTATTAAAGGTATAGGCCCGACAGCCTGGATCATTGAGACAGGCAGATTCGCACTCATCCAGGCTCACCCCCTTGAGGGTGGCATAGTCCTCTCCAAAATAATCGATCCCAGAAAATCGCTCGATCCGGCGGGCTGCCTGTGCCGGCTGGGGCAGCGCGCTAGACAGTGCCCAGGCGACAAGGAACCACAACCAAGCTTTTTGCCAGGATCTCGCGACCAGCAGCAGGCTCAAGGCAACCCCCGAGGTGCAGGATAAAGCCTTCTAGACTCTAGACCCTTTTGCCGGATCTGACAATGCAGGGGTCAAGGAATTGCGCGCTGCAAGAATACGCCTGACCCTTAACACGCAGTTTCAGTAAGGGTTAATATCCAGGGGCTTGACCAATGATGGTCAGGCACGCAGTTTCGATGGCTCAATCAACCCGCAACCCAAATCCTTGAGGAGGGTTATCGCGATGTCTGCAAAATCACAAGGCTCATTGCTTTCGGCCCTGTTTCCCTTGATGGTGCTCTACGCCGGCACGGTAGCGCTCTTTGTACTGACCCGTGAGGGTGCAACCGGGATCGCGCTTTACTGGGGCTATTTTGTGCCGGTGATCGGCTTGATCTCCCTGATCACCGCCTGGGGCAATGCCTATGCACGCGGCGATTCGCGTCTGTTTTATCTCATCAAACAGATCATCATCTGGGGCGCCTTCATCTGGATTCTGGATTTGCTCCATAAGCTGGGTGTGGATGCAGCCCTCGGCGGCCAAAAGGCAGCGGTGACACTCATCATGATGACCGCCATGGTCGCACTCTTGGTCGGGCTCTATCTGGATGCCAAGATGGTTTTCTATAGCGTCTTCCTGGGTTTCTGCGGCTATCTCCTTGCCGACCCCAAGCATTCAGCCATCCTGATCAAGATCGGCGAGCCCTTCAAGGTCGTGGATCCTGCCAATAAGCCGGTGACCATGGTCAGCCTGGTTGCGGTCATTGCCTTCCTGATCGCTGCCTTCCTGCTCCTCAGCACCCGGGGTACGGTCGCGGCGAAACGCAGCTCTTGAGACCCAGGATTGATCCTGCGACACAAGGAGGTGTCGCCCCCGAGCTTCTCACTCAGGCTTCATCAGCAAGGCTATCCTAGGATCAGGGATGATTCAGGATCGAAGGCTGCCCCCCAAGGGGATCCCTCGGATATCGCCTTAAGTCCGGTGAAAACCCAGTCCATCCATGTCCCGGATTCCGGCCTGCGCCAGAATACCGAAGATAGCCGAACCGGGTGCATCGCCTGGGTTCAGGTCGGTGGAGATGGATGCCTTGCGCTGGCCTTGAGTCAAAAATCCTGACCGCCAGGTCTTTCCTGGAGTCGGCCCCCTTGGGCCTAGCGTTCGCAGAGATTAAGGGGAAGGCAAGGAATTGCATCCCCTCCCGCCAGCGGGGTTAGAAAAAGATCCAGATGCGGGTATCTCGAGGCAGAGGGGTTCTAAGGCACGCCTTGCCTACCCTGCTCCCTTAACTTGCAGGCGTCTTGCGCCGATAACCGGCCCGCTCAAGCTCATCGAGATAGGCCTGCCACAGGCGCTCGTAGTCGCTAGCAAGCCTGTAGAGATATTCCCAGGAATAGATGCCGGTGTTATGCCCATCATCGAAATGGATACAGATGGCATAGTGACCAACCGGCTCGATGTGGTCGATCCCGACCTCCTCCTTGCCAACCTGGAGGACCCTTTCCTCTGGGCTATGGCCCTGGACCTCAGCAGAAGGGGAATAGACGCGTAGATACTCACAGGGTAGCCTATATCTTTGCCCGTCTTCATAGACGATCTCGAGAATCCGCGAAAACCGATGCAGATTGAGCTCAACCGGGACTGTCATAGCCATCTCGAATGGTTCATCTGGGGTACGCAGCGCGCACCTTTTTCAACGAGCAGCAGGGTGAACCCTGTGCAGGGTTTTAAGCTTAAGGGTGGACAATACATACCCTACAGGATATAGCGCGACAGGTCTTCGTCGGCAGCCAAACCCGCCACATTTTGGTCGACATAGGCGGCATTAATAGTGATGGTAACCCGATCCAGCTCAGAGGCATTGAATGAAATATCCTCAAGTAGGCGCTCCATCACTGTATGAAGCCGCCGGGCGCCGATGTTTTCGGTCCGCTCATTGACCTCCCAGGCGATCTCGGCAATCCGCCGGATGCCGTCCTCGGTGAACTCGAGTTTGACCCCTTCGGTCGCGAGCAATGCCTTGTATTGTTCGGTGAGTGAGGCATGTGGCTCGGTGAGGATGCGGACAAAGTCATCGATGGTCAGCGCCTTTAGCTCAACACGGATCGGCAAGCGACCCTGGAGCTCGGGGATCAGATCCGAGGGTTTCGAGAGATGAAAGGCGCCCGAGGCGATGAACAAGATATGATCGGTGCGCACCGCGCCATGCTTGGTCGAGACCGTGGTTCCCTCGACCAAAGGCAGAAGATCGCGCTGCACACCCTCGCGCGAGACATCGGCCCCAGTCACCCCTTCGCGCCGTGCCACCTTGTCGATCTCATCGATGAAGACGATCCCGTTTTGTTCGACATTCTCCAGGGCGCGGACCTTGAGCTCCTCGTCGTTGACCCGTTTGGCCGCCTCCTCGTCCTTCAGGATCTTGCGCGCGTCGCGGATACGCAGCTTGCGCCTGCGGGTGCGCCCCTGACCGAGGCTCTGAAAAAGGCTTTGCAATTGGCTCGACATCTCCTCCATACCAGGCGGGGCCATGATCTCGACCCCGAGAGGGGTGGCTGCAACCTGGAGCTCGATCTCACGCTCATCGAGTTCGCCCGAGCGCAGTTTTTCCCGCAAACGTTCGCGCGTTGCGCTGCTACGGGGGTCGCCCTCAAACCCTGTCGCTTGGGGCAACAAGGCATCCAGGATGCGCTCCTCGGCGGCCGCCTCAGCAAGATCAGAGAGTTTGGCCATCTCTTGCTCGCGCGCCATCTTAACGCCGATATCAGCAAGGTCGCGGATGATCGACTCGACATCGCGCCCGACATAGCCAACCTCGGTGAACTTGGTCGCCTCGACCTTGATGAAAGGGGCGTTTGCAAGCTTGGCCAGGCGGCGGGCAATCTCGGTCTTGCCGACGCCTGTGGGGCCGATCATCAGAATGTTCTTAGGGGTGATCTCAGAGTGCAAGGGCTCAGGGATCTGAGCACGCCGCCAACGGTTGCGTAAGGCGATGGCCACAGCGCGCTTGGCCTCTTGCTGGCCGACGATATGTTTATCCAGCTCGGCCACAATCTGTTGGGGGGTAATGGCTGACATCGCGCTGAGTTCCGGAAAGCGCTTTTCCATGAGTGGGTCAAAATCAATCTTCAGGTAGAGTGGTTTTCTTTGGGTCTAGACAGGGATCCGGGTTTAGGAGTTGTCCTTCACAGCCAATTCCTCGATGACCAGATGATGGTTGGTATAGATACAGATATCGGCAGCGATCTTGAGGCCCTGTTCGACGATCGCCCGTGCCGTCAGCTGGGTGTTTTCGAGTAGGGCGCGGGCAGCGGCAAGTGCATAGGGCCCGCCCGAGCCGATGGCCATGATGTCCTGCTCGGGCTCGATCACATCGCCAGTCCCAGACAGGATCAGCGAGCTCGTATGATCGGCGACACAGAGCATGGCCTCAAGACGACGCAGCAAACGATCGGTGCGCCAATCCTTGGCAAGTTCAACCGCCGAGCGCATCAGATGGCCCTGGTGTTTCTCCAGCTTGGCCTCGAAGCGTTCAAAGAGGGTGAAGGCATCGGCCGTAGCCCCGGCAAAGCCGGCCAAAACCTGGCCCTTATACAGCCTGCGCACCTTGCGGGCATTGCCCTTCATCACGGTCGCGCCTAGCGAGACCTGACCGTCGCCGCCTAGGGCAACCGCGCCGCCGCGCCGTACCGACAGGATGGTTGTGCCATGAAATCTAGCCATGCGCCAAGCCTATCTTTAGACTGCCTGCCGATAATCGGCCCGCGAGCCGGTGCGATCCCAGGCGAAGGTGCAATCAAGATAGGAGAGTACCGAGATCAACCCACTTTCGCCGTCCTCGACCATCACAGCAAGCGGTGCCCGCTGTCCGAATCGTTTGTTGGCGCGCCTGATCCAGACCCGCCGCATCTCGGGGTTGCGGGGGAAATAGGTGAGCAACGCCTGATCGATACGCACGAGATAGGCCAGACGCCGATTGATGGCTGGGTCGTCCGGAAAGACCTCTTGGTCCCGAAAACGGCCGAGCTGGCGCGGTTTGATCGAGTCGGGCAGACATAACAGGCTGATGATATCGCGCGCCATCAACCCCCAGTCGTCTAGGAGCTGAATGATATATTGGGTCAGACGCAGGCGCTCGTCATGGGACAATTCGGTCATCAGGGGATTCCTCAGGTCAGAGGATGCCTCAGGCATCGGTTTCGCTCGGTATACCTGCAGATGGCGGCCGATTCATCCCATTCCAAGCGGTGGGTGTTCAAGAGCGGGTGATCCGGGTAATCCGATTGACATCGGCGATTCGGCGCAAACGGCGCATGATCTGGGCCAGATGATCGCGTCCCCGCACCAGCAGGCGAAACTCCAGATCGGTCATCACTCCGTCCTTCTCCAGGGTCTGGACATTCTCGATGTTTGAGCCGAGCTCAGCGATGGCGCCAGCGATCACCGCCAAGACACCCCGCCGATTGCTGACCTCAACCCGGATCTCAGTGGCAAACTCGCCCTCTGGCTCGGCGGACCATTGAACAGGCAGCCGGCGATCGTGCCGACTCTCCAGACGCGCCAGATTACGGCATTCGAGGCGATGGATAACGATCCCGCGTCCTGGGCTGAAGATCCCCAGGATGCCATCGCCCGGGATGGGTAGACAGCAGCGGGCAAAGTGCACGACTATCCCCTCGGTGCCGCGGATGGCCAGACGATGGGGATGCTGATCCTGGTCGGCGCGCGTGGGCTGTGTTTCATCCCTGTCGGCGCCGCTTAAACGCCGGGCCACCAAAGGGGCCAGTCGATTGCCAAGACCCACCTCGCTCAGGAGTTCATCCAGGCTCGCCAAACCCGTCTCCTCAAGATAGGCAGCCAAGCGCAGCGGATCGAGCGTCTCGATCCCAAGCCCTAGGCTCGCCAGCTCGCCATTGAGCAGACGCCGACCCAGCGCTTGGGCCTCGTGTTGTTTGATGTTTTTCAGTTGACTGCGGATGGCGGCACGCGCCTTGGCTGTGACCACGAAGTTTAACCAACCTGGATTAGGACGCGCCCCTGGCGCCGTGATGATCTCGACCGTCTGACCGCTGCGCAGGGGGGTACTGAGTGCGGCCATCCGCTGGTCGATGCGCGCCGCAATACAGGTATTGCCGATGTCCGAATGAATGGTATAGGCGAAATCGACCGCCGTCGCCCCGCGTTTCAGCGCGACGATATGACCCTTGGGGGTAAAGACATAGACCTCATCCGGGAAAAGATCGACCTTAACGTTTTCTAAAAACTCGACCGAGTTCCCCGCCTGACGCTGCATCTCGAGCAGATTTTGCAGCCAGTCGGCAGCCAAAGCGGTCGGATTCGGGCCCTGGATACCGCTTTTATACATCCAGTGGGCGGCGATTCCGGATTCGGCTAGGCGCTGCATCTCCTCAGTGCGGATCTGGACCTCAATCTGAATCCCCTGCGGACCGATCAAGGCCGTGTGCAGCGATTGGTAACCATTGGCCTTGGGGATGGCGATATAGTCCTTAAAACGTCCGGGGACCGGTTTATAGAGATTGTGCACCACCCCTAAGACCCGATAACAGGTATCGACCCGGTCGACGGTGATGCGAAAGCCAAAGACATCGGCAAGCTCGGAAAAGCGACGCGATTTGTCGCGCATCTTGCGATAAATGCCATAGAGATGTTTTTGCCGCCCCTCGACCCGCCCTTGGATCCCATCGCGGGCCAATGCCTGCTTGAGCGCGGTTTGCACCAGGCTGACCATCTCGATCCGCGCGGCGCTGTTACGCCGTTGCAGCGCCTGCTCGATGATGCGCCGGCGCCACGGCCAATAATGGGCAAAGCCCAGCTCCTCGAGCTCGATCTTGATCCAGTTAATCCCGAGTCGGTTGGCGATGGGGGCAAAGATCTCGAGGGTCTCGCGCGAGATGCGCCGGCTGGCCTCGCGGCTCATGGCATCCAGGGTGCGCATATTGTGCAAGCGGTCGGCGAGCTTGATCAGGATGACCCGGATGTCGCGGGTCATGGCCAGGAGCATCTTTTGCAGGCTTGCTGCCTGGGCCTCGGCGCGGGATTGAAAATCAAGCTGGGTAAGCTTACTGACCCCATCGACAAGCTCGGCGACCTCTGCACCAAAGGCCTCTGCAACCTGCTCCTTATCGATTTGGGTGTCCTCGATGACATCATGGAGCAAGGCAGCGATCAGACAGCGATGATCCATACGCATTTCAGCGAGGATACGGGCGACTGCCAATGGATGATGGATATAGGGGTCGCCTGATCTGCGCCTCTGTCCCGCGTGGGCCTTGGCGCTAAACAAATAGGCGCGATAGCATTCGCTGATCTGCTCCGGCAGAAGATAGCTCTCGAGATAGGCGCATAGCTCGCTGAGTAGGGCCTGGGTCTGAGAGACAGGCTCAGGGTGGATGGCCGCATGATCCCGCGGATTGTCGCGCTGACGGCTGGGCGGCGAGCGAACGGGTGGGGCCGCCAGCTCAGCAGGCAAAGGGAGCGCCAGAGGGCTTGGATCAGTCTCTGTCATCCCCGGACATTTCCTGTTCCCCATCGGCGCTAGCAAAGCCAATCGCCAAGGCATGCTCGGCGGCGCGCCTGGGGTCTTCAAGCTCGCGTTGACTCTCGCGGATCATCGCGGGGGTGATCTTGCCCGCGGCGATCTCGCGCAGGGCAATCACTGTGGGTTTGTCATTTTCCGCCGGTACCAAGGGCTCAACCCCATTGGCCAGCTGGCGGGCGCGCTTGGTCGCCAATAGAACCAAATCAAAGCGATTCTCCACGTGTTCAAGACAATCCTCAACCGTAATCCGGGCCATAAGCTCTTTCCTCGCTGACTGTCAATCTTAAGATACTGCCCCGCAATACTGGATCAAGGCAGGGGGTGAGAGGGGTTGGTAAAGGATTCAGGGCGCAGCGATCTCCCCCAGCAGCGCCTGGAGATACTGGCGCTGCCGAGCAGTACGATGACGCGCCGCAATAACGATCGCCTGTAATGCAGCCAGGGCGCTCTCAAATCGATCATTGACCACCAGATAGTCATATTCGGGCCAATGGGCAAGCTCGGCACGCGCCTGGTCCATGCGCCGCGCGATCACCTCCGGGCTATCGGTACCTCGGTTGCGCAAACGGCGTTCCAATTCCTCTAGGCTCGGGGGCAGGATGAAGATACTGATTGCCTCGGGGAAACGGGCGCGGATCTGACGTGCCCCTTGCCAGTCGATCTCTAAGACCAGATCGCGCCCAGAGGCCAGTGTGCGGTTGACATCCTCGATCCGCGTGCCATAGAGCTGGCCAAAGACCTCGGCATATTCGAGAAAGGCGCCTTGAGCCAGCTCCTTCTCGAAGGTCGCCCGATCGAGGAAATGATAATGGACCCCATCTTGCTCGCTGAAACGGGGTGGACGGGTGGTACATGAGATCGACAAGACCAGATCCGGATCGCATTCGAGCAGGGCCTTGACCAGGCTGGTCTTACCTGCCCCTGAAGGCGCTGAAACGATCAATAGCAGGCCAGACGGTTCAATCAGCGCACTCATTCGACGTTTTGGACCTGCTCGCGCATCTGCTCGATCAAGACCTTCATCTCGACCGCCTCGCGGGTGGTTACGGCATCGATCGACTTGGATGCCAAGGTATTGGCCTCGCGATTCAACTCTTGTAACAGGAAATCAAGCCTGCGTCCAACCGGCTCATCGCGGTTTAAAACCTCGCCGATCTCGGCAAGATGGGTCTCAAGGCGATCGAGTTCTTCGTCGACGTCACACCGCATGGCGATCAGCGCAATCTCCTGCTCCAGGCGGGCTGGATCGAGCTCGGCGCGCAGTTCGGCCAGTCGTCCAGCAAGCCGCTGGCGCGCCCCCTCCAGAACCTCTGGCAGGCGTGCCCGGACTCGGGCAATGCTAGCGCCCAGCCGCTCACAGCGTTCGCGGATCAAGCGGGCCAGACGCTCGCCCTCTCGGGCACGGGTTTCCAGCATGGCATCCAGGGCCTGGTCAAACAGGGCCAGCGATTCGCTGGCAAGGCGATCGAGATCGGCCTCTGGCTCCTGGATGACCCCAGGCCAACGCAATAGATCGTGCGCTGTTGGCTCATAGGGACGGCCGATGAGCCCGGCGAGCTCCTGGCCAACCACGAGCAATTGCTGCACCAGTGCATGATTCAGCCGCAGGGAATTGCAGACGCCCAGAGCCGGGGTGTAGCGCAGGGTGCAGTCGAACTTGCCGCGCTGAACCCGCGCCGAAAGCCGGCTGCGGATCTGGGGATCCAGACCGCGCAGCTCCTCGGGGAGACGAATACAGGGCTCGAGGAACCGGTGATTAACCGCCCGGATCTCCCAAGTCAATGCTCCCAGTTCCCCGGTCACTGAGACACTGGCGAAGGCGGTCATGCTCTTGATCATGAATAGGACTTGCTCCCGGAGGCTTGGGGCAGAGTATGCGCCTGCAAGGGATTCAGATACTGCCAGAGGGGGCGGCTACGTTTATCATAAATCATTTGAGCTTGAATTGAACCCCGGATCCATTGCCTCATCCCTGCACCCAGGTGTCGATGCCCGCCTATGGCAGCCACTCGCAAGCCCCTGCCGCCTGGTACCCAGGTCGGCAACTATCAGATCATCAAGGCCATCGCTAAAGGCGGCTTTAGCCTGATCTATCTCGCTCAGGGTCAGGACGACAGCGAGGAGGTCGTCCTCAAGGAATACATGCCCAAACGCCTGGCAAGCCGCGACCTCGGTCTGCGGGTGGTGCCAAGCAGCGCCGAGTATGCTGAATCCCTTTATCAAGGGCAAAAGCTCTTCTTCCAGGAGGTTAGGACCCTCGCCTCGCTCAGGCATCCCAATATCGTGCGGGTCCTGGATTTTTTTCTGGCCAATAATACCGGCTATCTCGTGATGCCCAACGAGCGCGGTCGCAATCTGGGTGTCTATTTGCGCGAACGCAAAGAGGGGTTGAGCGCCTCGTTCATCGTTGAGATCTTTGTGCCGATCCTAGATGCCCTATCCCTATTACATCGACACTCGCTGCTTCATCTCGATGTCAAGCCCGGCAATATCCATCTGCGTCACGGCAATCTGCCGCTTTTGCTTGATCTCGGGGCAGCCCATCCGTTCAACCGGCCGGGAACCCGCAGTGGGCGGGTGGTCACTGCCGGCTATTCGCCGCTCGAACAATATTATCAGCATGGACAGATCGGCCCTTGGACCGATGTCTATGCGGTTGGGGCCAGCATCCGCACCTGTATGGAAGGGCGTGCACCTCAACCCGCGCCCGAACGTCAAAAGGACGATCGCATCATACCCGCGGTGATCGCACTCAAGGATCGCTACCCTAGGTTTCTCTTAGAGGCGGTCGATTGGGCGATGGCGATGGAGCCCGAGCAGCGTCCGCAAGACGCCGAGGCACTGCTTGCAATCCTCTTACCCCATCTGGATGGCTCCCAGCTTGCGCGCATGGGTCTGCCAATGGTGTCCAAACGGGATGGATCCGCTGCCTAGAGGATTTGCGGTCAGCTTGGGTAGCCCGGCGCATGCGGGCCAATCGCGGTTTTCCACCGCCGCATTGGGCCCAGTGATCCAATGTTTTTTTTCGCCCCTCAGGTTGGACCCCTGGGCTCATGTCTTAAGGAGCTAGACCCTAGTATTTCATTCGTAAAGCTGGATCACAGCACTCGCTACACCCTGCCCCTGACCCCCAGGATCGCCCTGGATCCAAGGCCCAAGGAGAACGACTATTCAAGCGCGCCTGGGGTACGGTGCCTTGAGTCTGGACTGGCTGCTCGATCAGGGAAACAGACAGGATGCGGCCGGGCGCCCACCCAATGGGCTGGTGCTCGGGGATCGGCAATGGAGGTGCCCAAACTGGGGTGCGCCCCTGGAGCGACCG
>CALALB010000026.1 GCA_937923175.1 uncultured Chromatiaceae bacterium
GTGGCCCGACTGTTGGCGATCACGACATCGAGTCCGCGCAGCCAGGGCCGCCACAGCAGCCGATAGAGCGGATGGGGCACGGCCACGTCCAGACCATGCACATAGGCGGCGCTTTTTGCGCCGCAGGCGCGCGCCGCCCACAGCGCGATGGGCGCCGTGAGGCCACTGCCGGCCAGCACGACATCGGGCCGAAAGCGGCGCGCCGCGCGCCAGGTTTGCCAGGCAGAGTGGCCGATGAAGGCACGCAAAGGGGCAAGCGGCACCTCGATCGATCGCACCCCGTCTGGCACTTGCGCCGCCGCACCCTGCGGCGCGATCACGTACAGCGCGAAATGTCGCGAAAGTTCCGCGGCTATGTGCCAGTTGAGCCGCTCCATCCCGCCACACAAGGGCGGAAAGTTGCGCGTGACGAGCAGCAGGCGCCGCCTGGATTGGATCATGTTTTATCTGTCGATAACCGGATCTATACCGCCTTGCACCCAAGCAAGCCCTAATGGACAGGACGGGGCACGGGAGCGAGGCCCATCAGGCGCCAAAATGGACCCTGGCCTCGAGGTTGGCACGCGAGTCGGCATTGGCTAGGGCCTCTTCCAGGCTAATAGTACCGGCCTGATAGAGCGCCAGCAGGGCATCGTCAAAGGTACACATCCCCTCGCTGCGCCCGGTCTCTTGCATGGCCTGATTGATCTCCTCGATCCGCCCCTCGCGGATAAGATCGGAGACATGGGGGGTATTGACTAGGACCTCGATGGCAGCGCAGCGCGTACCAGCCGTGGTCCGCACCAGACGCTGGGAGAGGATGGCGCGCAGATAGACAGCGAGATCCATGAATAGGGTCTTGCGCCGGTCTGCCGGGAACAGATTGACGATACGCTCCATGGCTTGATAGGCGTTATTGGCATGGAGGGTGGAGACCGCCAGATGGCCGGTACCTGCCAGCTCGATGGCCGCCTCCATGGTCTCTCGGTCGCGGATCTCACCGATCAGAACCACATCCGGTGCCTCGCGCAAGACGCTCCTTAAGGCCGCTGCATAGCTTTTGGTATCGATGCCAATCTCGCGTTGGCTAATCAGGCATTGCTTATGGGGATGGGTGAACTCGATCGGATCTTCGATGGTGACGATGTGCCCAGGGCCGTTCTCGTTGCGGTGATTGATCATGGCCGCCAGGGTGGTCGATTTACCTGAGCCGGTGGCCCCGACCATCAGGATGATCCCCCGCTTGTGCATGATGAGTTGATTGAGCACGGGCGGGGCATTGAGTTCGGCCAGGGTTGGGATCTCGGCACGGATATAGCGCAATACCATCGCCGGCTGGCCACGCTGGAAATAGGCATTGACCCGAAAACGCGCCCGGCCTTCCAAAGCGATTGCAAAATCCAGCTCAAGCTCGCGTCTAAAGGTCTGGATCTGGTCAGGGGTCATGATCCCCTCGACGATCTCGCGACAGAGGGCAGCGGTCAGGGCGGATTCGCCGACCGAGCGGACGATGCCCTCGATCTTGATCTTGACCGGTGCCCCTGGGGCAAAGAAAAGATCCGAGGCCTTGTGCCGGATCATGAGTTCAAGATATGGCTTGATGTCCATTTGCATCGCCCTCTTATGGCCCCGGTCTCGAGGTTGGGGCCCCGAAGGGGTTTGGCTCTGGCTCTGCTTCCTCCTCGTCGCCGAGGATTGACAGCCCTTCGGTTGCCCTGAAATGGTCCTTGTCTTGGGCATCCCGCCCATGGAGTTTGATCATCAGGCGCAGGGCGTTCATCGAGTCGGCATTGCGCAAGGCATCCTCATAGCTGATCTTGCCGGCCTCATAGAGGTCAAAAAGGGCCATATCAAAGGTCTGCATCCCCAGCTCGCGCGAGCGCTCCATGACCGATTTGATCCCACCGATGTCCCCTTTAAAGATCAGGTCTTGGATCAAGGGGGTATTGAGCATGATCTCGACGGCCGGGATACGCCCACCCTGGGTACAGGGCAACAGGCGCTGGGAGATGATCGCCTTGAGATTGAAGGAAAGATCCATCAAAAGCTGGCCGCGCCGCTCTTCCGGGAAGAGGTTGATGATGCGATCGAGCGCCTGGTTGGCATTGTTGGCATGCAGGGTGGACAGGCATAGATGGCCGGTCTCAGCAAAATTGATCGCATGTTCCATGGTCTCACGGGTGCGGATCTCGCCGATCAGGATCACATCGGGCGCCTGGCGCAGGGTATTGACCAATGCTGCCTCCCAACTGTCGGTATCCACACCCACCTCGCGCTGGGTGATCAGACAGTTGCCATGGGGATGGACATATTCGACCGGGTCCTCGATAGTGACGATATGGCCATAGCTATTGGCATTACGATAGCCGATCATGGCGGCGAGGGTGGTCGATTTGCCCGAGCTGGTGGCGCCGACGACCAGTACCAGGCCGCGTTTGGTCATCACGATCTCTTTCAGCACCTGGGGCAAATGCAGCTCTTCAATGGTCGGGATCTGCGAATTAATGGTCCGAAGCACAGCGCCGGATTGACCCTGCTGGACGAAGGCGTTGATGCGAAAGCGCCCGATACCTTTGGGATTGATCGCAAAGTTGCATTCTTTATGGGCATCGAACTCGCGCACCTGGCGGTCGTTCATGATAGAGCGCACCAGGATGTTGGCCTGCTCGCTGGTCAGGGGTTGGCTGCTCATCGGGGTCATGCGCCCATTGATCTTGCAGGCAGGGGGAAAGCCGGCCGAGATGAACAGGTCGGAGCCGTTTTTCTCCACCATCTTGCGTAGACACTCGAGCATGAAGTTAGCGGCTTGTTGGCGATCCATAGGTCTCCTCCCAGGGCGGTGCAGCGGTGGGCATTACTCTGGACCAAGGCGCCGGCGATGTAAACCCAGAGGGCCGGCTAAGGACAGGCTGAACCAATCGGGTCTTGTCATTCCGGTGCAAACCGGAATCCAGACCCAGCCATCACCTGGACACCGGCGTTCGCCGATGTGACGACTCAATCAGTGTTTCTCTAAACCGATGGCGCATTGCGATCGAGCCGGCGATAGCCGATGGCCTCACTGAGCGCTGTGATGTCAATCCGGGTAGAACCGGCAAGATCGGCGATGGTCCGGGCCACCTTGAGGACGCGGTGATAGGCGCGGGCTGACAGACCCAGTTTCTGCATCGCCTGTTCGATCAGACGCCGACCTGCCTGGTCCAATGGGCAGTCGCGTTCGATCTCAAGGGGTGTCAGCTGGGCATTGAGCTTGCCGGCGCGGGCGAGCTGCCGGTCGCGCGCTGCCATCACCCGTTCCCGAACCTGAGCGCTGGTCTCGGCAGGTCGAGCAGCCGGTGCAGTCAAGTCAGCCGGGTCGAGGCGCTGCACCTCGATCTGGAGATCGATTCGATCGAGCAGGGGACCAGAGATCCGAGCGCGATAGCGGGCAATCTGGTCGGCGGTACAACGACAGCGCCCGCTCGGATCCCCTAAATAACCGCAGGGACAGGGATTCATGGCCGCTACCAGTTGAAAACGAGCGGGAAAACGCACCCGCTGGGCAGCACGCGCAATGTCGATCCAGCCCGATTCTAAAGGCTCGCGCAAGACCTCGAGCACCCGCCGATCGAATTCGGGCAACTCGTCGAGAAACAGCACCCCGTGGTGAGCGAGCGAGATCTCGCCTGGCTTCGGTTGAGCGCCGCCGCCAACCAGGGCTACCCCCGAGGCGGTATGGTGGGGCGAGCGAAAGGGGCGCTCGCGCCAGCGTCGAGGGTCAAACGGCTTGGAACCGCCGACCGAACGGATCGCCGCCACTTCCAGCGCCTCGACCTCGCTCAAGGGTGGTAACAGACCCGGCAGGCGGTTGGCCAGCATTGATTTGCCTGTCCCAGGCGGGCCGATCATGAGCAATGAATGCCCGCCCGCAGCAGCGATCTCGAGCGCCCGCTTGGCCTGTGCTTGACCGCGCACCTCGGCGAGATCTGGATAGGTCGGCATCCAGACCTCCGCGCTCCCTGCCGGTTGGATCGGCAAGGGGCTGGTTCCTGCCAGGTGGGCGCAGACCGCAAGCAAATGGTCGGCTGGATGGGCGTGCAGACCGCTGACCAAGGCCGCCTCTGGCCCATTGGCCTGCGGCAGGATCAGGGCGCGCCCGGCGGCGCGCACTGCCAAGGCGATTGGCAGCACCCCCTGGATTGGGCGCAGGGCGCCGGATAAGGCCAGCTCGCCGACGCATTCATAGTGCCCAAGCGAATCAATGGGCATCTGACCCGAGGCGCCGAGAATGCCCAGGGCGATGGGCAGATCAAAGCGCCCACCCTCTTTGGGTAGATCCGCAGGGGCCAGATTGATGGTGACCCGCCCGTCGGGGAACCGAAAACCGCTGTTGGCAATCGCCCCGCGGACGCGATCCTTGCTCTCGCGCACCGTTGCCTCAGGCAAACCCACGATCGAGAGCGCAGGCAAACCCGGGGCGAGATGGACCTCGACCGTCACCGCCGGCGCCTCGATACCCAGGCGCCCGCGGCTATGGACCACGCATAGACCCAAGGGTCAATCGGCGCCCAGAGTGCGCCCAGTCAGCGCCTGCTCCAGCTCAGCCACCCGAGCCTCGAGTGCCTTGAGCTTGGTGCGGGTGCGCGCAAGGACCGCAGACTGGACCTCGAACTCCTCGCGGGTGACCAGGTCGAGCCTGGCCAAAGCCGCCTCCAGGGCCGCGCGCAGGTTGCGATCCAGGTCCTCCTGAATGACCTGAACACCTTTGGGGAGATTTGCCGCTAGACGCTGCACGAGCTCTTCAAACTGTTTGGGATCTAGCATGGCCTATGACCTGGGATAGGGTAGAGATTTGCATGATAGGGTTGTCAGATTATAGGGTTGCCAGATTCAACCGTCTTCTCACCGGCCATCGCACCAGTTTGGGGCAAAGCGCCGACCCTGAAGACTCTCCCGCCTGATCCTGGTGCATTGCTGTCCAGAGTCCTCGGTCGAGTCGCCATTCGTCCAAGACCCCTCTGTTGTCCGCATTCACCCCGGATTGGCTGCCCGTCGTCGCGCCCCAGCCCTAACCAGACAGCAATCTGCACCGATCCTTAAGAATTGGCATGCAATCTGCCCTTTCTGAATTACCGATCCATCCAGTCAATCCAAGTCTATTTGTTTGATCATCCACTAGCATGAGGGCCCACGATGAAGACGATACTGAGGACAGCGACGGTCTGTGGACTAATCGGCGCAGGGGCAATGCATGGATCGATCGCATGCGCCGAGGGTCCGCATACGTTTAGCGCCAACATCGGCGCAGCGAGCAATTATATCTGGCGCGGTCTCAGCCAAACCGATGGTGGACCCGCGATCCAGGGCGGTTTGGATTATGGCCATGCGAGCGGTTTTTCAGCAGGAACCTGGGTCTCGAATGTCGACTTCGGCGATGGGACAAACTATGAACTGGATCTCTATGCCGGATTCAATGGTTCGATCCACGATAATCTGAGCTATGCCCTGAAACTCACCTATTATGCCTACCCAGACGGGCGGGATCTCGATTTCGCCGAGTTTGGCGCAAGCGCGACCTATCAGTGGCTGACCCTAGGGATCGATTACACCCTCTATGGCCAGGCAGACGATGCGCCAGGGGTAGTCGATAACGAGGCCGCCTTCATCGAGGGCGATCTGCATTATCGCGCTAGCCTCGATGTCGATCTGCCCTATGAACTAGGGCTGAGCCTGCGGGGAGGCTATTACGACTTCCGCTATAACGATGGCGGCAATGACTATGCCTATTGGGGCCTCTCGATCAGCCGGAAGGCCGGCGATTTCGGGACCTTCAGCCTGAATTACGACCAGGTGGGACGCGATACCTATGACGATGATCCCAAGATCTGGGTCGGCTGGCTAAAGGCGTTTTGATCACTGAGTGAGGAGCCTACCCATGAAATTGGTTTCAGCCATCATTAAGCCCTTCAAGCTCGACGATGTCCGGGAGGCGCTCGCTGATCTCGGCGTCTCAGGGATCACGGTCACTGAGGTCAAGGGATTTGGCCGACAAAAAGGGCATACCGAGCTGTATCGCGGGGCCGAATATGTCGTGGATTTTCTCCCCAAGGTTAAGGTCGAGGTGGCCGTCGAGGACGGATTGGTCGATGCGGTGATCGAGGCCATCACCAAGGCGGCGCGCACCGGCAAGATCGGGGACGGCAAGATCTTTGTCTTTGATCTCGCCCATGTCGTTCGTATCCGCACCGGTGAGACCGGGGCCGATGCCCTGTAATCAACCCAAGGGAGCTATCCGCGATGCACTTGATCCCAGTCTCGATTCGGCGTCTCCTTTGGCTGTTGACCATTGGCTCGATCCTGATCCCGGCCTTTGCAATCGCCCAGGATGAACCCCTGGACCCAGGCAATACCGCCTGGATGCTGACTGCCACCGCCTTGGTGTTATTCATGACCGTCCCAGGCTTGGCATTGTTTTATGCGGGGCTTGTGCGCGCCAAGAATGCGCTCTCGGTGCTCATGCAGTGTTTCAGTATCGCCGCCCTGATGAGTCTGCTGTGGTCCATTTATGGCTACAGCCTGGCAGCGAGCGAAGGCCCATTCCAAGGCTTTATCGGCGGCCTCGACAAGTTGTTCTTGCTTGGGCTCGACCGAGAGTCCCTGATCGGCACCATCCCCGAGTCGCTCTATATGACCTTCCAGATGACCTTTGCCATCATCACGCCGGCGCTCATCGTGGGTGCATTCGCCGAGCGGATGAAGTTTTCGGCCATGCTGTCATTCATGGCCCTGTGGCTGACCCTGGTCTATGTCCCGATCTGGCACTGGGTCTGGGGAGGGGGTTGGATTGCCAATCTCGGCTCTATTCTAGGATTGACGGAAGAGGGAGGTGGGGCGCTCGATTTTGCCGGTGGTACCGTGGTCCATATCAATGCAGGGATTGCCGGTTTGATGGCAGCATTGATGCTTGGCCCGCGCAAGGGTTATCCCATGACCGCGATGCCGCCGCATAACCTGGGGCTCACGGTCGCTGGGGCCTCGATGCTCTGGGTTGGCTGGTTTGGGTTCAATGCCGGCTCTGAATTGGCCGCTGACCAGATCGCCGGGATGGCCTTGACCGTGACCCAGCTTGCCACCGCCGCCGCGGCGCTCACCTGGATGTTTGCCGAATGGATCAGCCACGGCAAGCCATCGGTGCTTGGGATTGCAACAGGTGCAGTGGCCGGTCTGGTCGCTATTACCCCGGCCTCAGGGACTGCTGGACCCATGGGCGCCATCGTCATCGGTTTTGCCGGCTCGCTCTTGGCCTTTATCGCCTCCACCAAGATCAAGCGCAGGCTCGGCTATGACGATGCGCTCGACGTTTGGGGCGTGCATGGGGTTGCGGGGATCGTCGGTGCCATCCTCACCGGCGTCTTTGCCGCGCCTGTCTTAGGAGGGGCTGGGTTCGCCGCTGGGATTGAGAACATGGGTAGCCAGGTCCTGATCCAGGTGATCTCGGTCGTGGCGACCCTGGTCTATGGCGGTCTGTTGAGCTGGTTGATCCTAGCCGCAGTCAACGCAGTGCTCGGGCTGCGGGTTACCGAGGAACAGGAGACCATGGGTCTGGACCTCGCTCAGCACGACGAGCGCGGCTATATCCTCTAGGGGTTTGGGTATGCCGATCTGACCTGTCTTCGCCGGACCGATCCTAATAGCGGAAAAGACGGTATCGGGAGGAGGATTAAAACCGCTTGGTGGTGGACCGCGCGCAGTCTTGGGGCCATTCGGCCCCATTTTTTTGTTCAGGATCAAAAAAGTCTAGAATAGATTTATCCAAAATACGATGCCGATTGACCTTAGAGTCAGCGGTGATGCCCAATCCCCCTCTCACCCAAGCCGCCCGTACTGATTCCCAGATCAATCCCAGCGAACAGTGGCTGTTATTGCATCGGCGACTTAACCGCTTGGGGCTGGAGCCCATGGCCCCCAACGAGTTCCAGCGCCAACTCGCCCTGATTGACAATGCCATTGCCCGCGCCCTCCACCAGGATCCAGATGTCTCGCTGTTCGTCCTGATCCAGATGCTGCGCGATCTGTATCACGGCTATAGCGCCACCCATGCCCTGGTGGCGGCGTCCCTCATCCATCTCATTGCTCCACTCGCCGAACTGTCTGCTGATCAGCTCACCAGCCTCAGCCAGGCCGCCCTGACGATGAATATCGGCATGCGCGAGCTCCAGGATCGTCTCGCTCAACAGATCCAGGCGCCAACCTCAGAACAGCGCGATGCGATCGCCCGTCACCCACTGACGGGTGTCGCCTTGCTCCAAGGTCTCGAGGTCAACGACCCGCTGTGGCTGAAACTGGTCGAGGAACACCACGAGACCCCAGACGGTCAGGGCTATCCCAAGGGCAAACCTGTTAAGGATCCTCTCCAGCATCTCTTGCGGATGACCGATCTGTATATCGCCCGGATCAGTCCACGCAGAAGCCGGCGTGCCCTGGCGCCCAATGTCGCGATTCGCGATCTTTTTCTCGAGATGCGCACCTATGCGCCCGGATTGAGCGCGCTCTTTGCCAAGCAGCTTGGCCTGTATCCCCCGGGAAGCTTCGTGCGCCTGCAAGATGGCGAGACAGGGGTCGTGATTCGGCGCGGCGAGTTGGTCAATCATCCGCTCGTCATTGCCGTTGCCGACCCCGCTGGCAACCCCTTAAGCCCACCCCAGGTGCGCGATACCCAGCAGCCGGGCCTGGGGATCAAGCGTCATGTCGATCCAGAGGAGGTGCGGGTACGCGTCGATCTTGGGCGATTGCTGGCACTCCGAGCAACTCGCTAACTGGCCTGCGCGAGACTCAAGGCAGGCTCTGGCGCCGAGACTGCCAGCGATTCGGGATAGGCATCGGTCCAACGCAGGAGTTCCAAATGACCATCATGATGCTCGACGAGCGCCGTGCAGCTTTCGACCCAGTCGCCGCAATTGCAATAGGTAATACCCTGGATCATCCGCATCTCGGCATGATGGATATGCCCGCAGATCATGCCGTCAAGATGGTGTTGAATCGCCTCGGTCGCCACGGCCTGTTCATAATCGCCAATATAATTGACCGCCTTCTTAACCCGACGTTTGAGATAACCCGCGAGCGACCAGTATTTGAACCCCAAGGCGGCGCGGATTCGGCTCAGCCAGCCATTGAGCGCCAACAGTCGGTCATAGACCTGGGAGCCGATCTGGGCAAGCCAAGGGCTGTGCTGAACGACCCGGTCAAAGCGATCGCCGTGTAACACCAGAAAGCGGCGACCGTCTGCGGTCGTATGGACCCTCTCCTCGCACACCTGGATGTCCCTGACATAGAGGCCCAGGTGTTCCCGGAAAAGCCCATCATGGTTACCGGGGATATAGATCACCTCTGTGCCCTGGCGCGCCTTATCGAGCAGTTCGCGCACCACCTGATTATGGGCATCCGGCCAATAGAACCGGCCCTGCATGGCCCAGAGATCAATGATATCGCCGACCAGATAGAGCTTTTTGCACTGGGTCGAGCGCAGGAAATCCAATAAAAACTGGACCTGACAACCGCGAAACCCCAGATGCAGATCGGAGATAAAGATGCTGCGATATTTCAGTGGAGACAGGCGCCTGATATCGGACATCGCGCACAAGACCCTCTAGCCGGAAACAGGTGCGCACTATGGTCGCCAAGATCGATGACCAGAGCATTGTGGCTGAATGAAAATGTTGTTGAATCTTGATGAAGATCGCGTGAAGGACATCCCAGCCGTTGGCATCTCGTTCTATACTAGCCAGCCGGTCTAGATATTGGCTTTATCGCATTCGGAGCACATCGAGATGGCGCACGGCGCAATCAAGAAGGTGGTCTTGGCCTATTCGGGTGGCCTGGACACCTCGGTTATCCTGAAATGGCTGCAAGAACACTATAACTGCGAGGTGGTGACCTTTACCGCTGACATCGGCCAGGGCGAAGAGCTTGAACCGGCGCGGGCCAAGGCCCAGGCTGCAGGGGTCAAGGAGATCTATATCGAGGATCTACGCGAGGAGTTTGTGCGCGACTTCCTCTTTCCGATGTTTCGCGCCAATACCCTGTATGAAGGCGAATATCTGCTCGGGACCTCGATCGCCCGCCCTCTGATCGCCAAACGCCTGATCGAGATTGCGGCTGCAACAGGTGCGGATGCCATCGCCCATGGCGCAACCGGCAAGGGCAATGATCAGGTGCGGTTTGAACTCACCGCCTATGCCCTCAACCCAGAGATCCGAGTCATCGCGCCCTGGCGGGAGTGGGATCTCAACTCGCGCGAGCGGCTGATGGCCTATGCCGAGCGTCATGGCATTGCGATCGAAATGAAGCGCGATGGCAACAAATCGCCCTATTCGATGGATGCAAATCTGTTGCATATCTCTTACGAGGGCGATGAGCTGGAGGATCCCTGGATTGAGCCGGATCCGCAGATGTGGCGCTGGACGGTGGCACCTGAACAGGCACCTGATCAGCCAACGATCATCGAGCTGAGCTTCGAGCGCGGTGATCCGGTCGCCATCGACGGCAAGCGTTTGAGCCCTGCCGAGCTGCTGGCCGAACTCAATCGTCTGGGAGGGGCCAATGGGATTGGGCGCGCTGACATCGTTGAGAACCGTTATGTCGGCATGAAGTCGCGCGGCTGCTATGAAACCCCGGGCGGCACCATCCTGCTCAAGGCGCACCGCGCCATCGAGTCCATCACCCTGGATCGCGAGGCCGCCCATCTCAAGGATGAGCTCATGCCGCGCTATGCCAGCCTGATCTATAATGGTTATTGGTTTAGCCCCGAACGGCGTATGCTCCAGGCCGCGATCGACGAGACCCAGCAGTCAGTCGAGGGGGTGGTTCGGCTCAAGCTTTATAAAGGGAATGTCATAGTGATTGGGCGCAAGTCGGACCATAGCCTCTTTGATCCGCGTATTGCAACCTTTGCAGACGATGCAGGGGCCTATCAACAGGCCGATGCCACCGGGTTTATTCGGCTCAATGCCCTACGCCTACGCGTTGGCGCGCGCCGAGGGCGGATCTAGGTCTTTGCTTGCGAGTCGGGAAGCTCGGCTGGCAACTCCCCGCGCGCTTTTAAGACCTCAAAGGGGTCTGGGCCTTGCCTAGGGTAGCCGGCATCCTGAAGCCGCCTTAAATAATCAAACCACAGGGGTTGCCAGGCCCGCCCGAGTTTATAGAGATAATCCCAGTCATAGAGTCCGGAGCTGTGCCCATCATCGAAATAGATTTTGACCGCATAGCGACCTACAGGCTCAAGCTTGAGGATATTGACCCCTTCCTTGCCGACCTGAAGCTTGGCGGTTGCGGGTGAGTGTCCGCGTACCTCGGCCGAGGGTGAATAGACGCGCAGATATTCACAGGGCAAACGAAAGCGCGCGCCGTCATCAAACAAGACCTCGAGCACACGCGATTGTTGGTGTAGATTGAGTTCAACAGGATGGGGGCGCATTGCGAATCGCCGAGGATCGGGGGACTCACAGAAGAGATGGGGATAAAGGGCCTCGATTAAAGTCGATTGGCCCATCTCCAGTCGAGTAGGGATGGAGGCTGAGCCCGGAATCGAACCGAGGTACACGGCTTTGCAGGCCGCTGCATCACCACTCTGCCACTCAGCCTAGTGCAGTTCTTAGAGGACTCTATACTACTTGCAAACCAAGCCATTGTCACGATGGCCTAGGTGATCAACCAATAGTAACCGGATCCCCAACCCTAAGGCCCAGCGATCGATCGGCGCGCCCCTGGTTGACGGCGATCTCAGCAAGACCCAGGGCATTCTCATACCAAAATGCCTCCCTTGGCGCCACTTCACAAAAGGTGCGCGCCCGCTTAAGCCGCTGTCCAGCGACCAAAAAGACTGTCGCTGGATCCAGGCGATCGGCGCGCAGGCCGGTCATCAGATTGCCAAAATGATCGACATAGATGATGACCGGCTGGTCAGCTGCCCAGTCAGCGCCGACCATGTCAATGGGATCATGGGGTATCAGCCCAAGATCCTCACCCTGGAGCAAACGCACGGCAGCCGGGGCAAACCAGTCGCGCCCGTGGAAGCTGGCGGACATGCGCTCAGGCTGCCAACCGATCCGCCAGACGCGACAATAAAGGGCGCGCCGGACGACCTGCACCAACAGGCCATTATCAGGGCCGATCAGCCAGTTCCCATCGGCCTGGATCAACAGGACAGAGCGCTCCCCCCCTACCCCGGGATCGACCACACAGAGCAATAAGGATTGATCCGGCAGATCGCGCAGTAAGGCGGGGATCAGATAGGCCGCGAGATCGGGCCGGAAAACCGGTAGATCCTGGATCAGGCGCAAACAGGGGAGCGCCGGTAAACGCGCATTTAGCAGGGCCTCAATCTGACCGATATAGGGCCCCTCCCCAAAGTCGGTGAGGAGCAGGATCCGCTGGCAAGCGGCCTTGAGACCGGACATGCCGAATCAAAGCACCAAGCCAAAGGCACCAAAGGGTGCGGTCAGTCGGCTTCCTCGACTGGTGCTGCCTGAACTGGACGATCGACCAGCTCGACATAGGCCATGGGTGCCGCATCGCCCGCACGATAACCGCATTTCAGGACGCGCAGATAGCCGCCTGGACGATTCTGATAGCGCGGACCCAGCTCACTAAACAGCTTGCCGACTGCCTCCTGGCTGCGCAGGCGCGCAAAGGCGAGACGACGGCGGTGCACCGAATCGCTTTTGGCCAGGGTGATCAAGGGCTCGGCGACACGACGCAATTCCTTGGCCTTGGGCAGGGTTGTCTTGATCAGCTCGTGACGGAACAATGAGACGGCCATGTTCCGAAACATGGCCTCGCGGTGCGAGCTGGTGCGGTTCAGTTTCCTTCCGGCTTTGCGGTGACGCATGGTATTGATGATCCAGGAAAGCGTTGACTTTAGGGTTCAGGCGCCTTGGTCAGCGCGTGAGCTCAGCAATATTTGCAGGTGGCCAGTTCTCAAGACGCATGCCGAGTGACAGGCCGCGGGCAGCGAGCTGGTCCTTGATCTCATTTAGAGATTTTTTGCCTAGATTCGGCGTCTTGAGCAGCTCCACCTCGGTCCTTTGAATCAGATCGCCGATCAAATAGATATGTTCAGCCTTGAGACAGTTAGCAGAACGCACTGTCAACTCAAGATCATCGACCGGACGCAAGAGGATCGGATCATAAGGCAGTTCGCTGCGCACCTCATGGGTAGGTGTCTCAGTCGACACCGAACCCTTGAGATCAATAAAGCTCGCTAACTGATCGCGCAAGATCTCCGCGGCGCGTTGAACGGCCTCTTTGGGGTCGATGGTACCGTTGGTCTCGAGATCAATCACCAGGCGGTCCAGGTCGGTGCGCTGTTCGACACGCGCCGACTGGACCTCGATGGCCACCCGCCGGATCGGGCTAAAGGAAGCATCCAGGGGCAGCTTACCGATAGGCCGATCCTCATAGCCCTCGAGTTCACGTTGACCTGCCGGCTCATAGCCGCGGCCGCGCCGCACCGTCAGGGTCATGCTGAGCTCACCGTCATTCAGATGGGCGATGACCAGATCAGGATTGGCGATCTCGGCCGTATGATCAAGGGCAATATCGGCAGCAGTCACAGGACCAGGGCCGGTTTTGCTCAAGGTAAAGGTGGCCTCGTCCTTACCTTTGAGCGAGATCGCCAATTGCTTGAGGTTAAGCAGGATCTCCAGGACATCCTCCTGAACACCCGGAAGGGTCGTGTATTCATGCAACACGCCCTGAATCTCAACCTCAGTGACGGCGTAACCCTCAATCGACGACAACAAAACACGCCTCAGGGCGTTGCCGAGGGTATGGCCAAAACCACGCTCGAGCGGCTCTAGCGAGATTCGGGCATGGCGAGGATTGCCGTCAACCTGATCGACCTTAACGATGCGCGGCTTGAGAAATTCGCCAATAACGCCAGTCATGCAATGCCTCTTCAGCTATCCCTTATTTGGAGTACAGCTCGACGATGAGTGATTCATTAATGTCGGCTGGCAACTCCGAACGGTCGGGAATGCGCTTAAACACCCCTTTCAGTCCTTTGGTATCGACCTCGATCCAATCAGGAAAGCCATATTGCTCAGCCAAGGCGATGGCGTTTTGAATGCGCAGCTGTTTTTTGGCCGACTCGCGCACCTCGATTTGATCCTCTGGCTCGACCTGATACGAAGGGATATTGACCACCCGGCCATTGACGAGGATCGCCTTATGGGTGACAAGCTGACGCGCCTCAGCTCGGGTACAGCCAAAGCCCATCCGATAAACGACATTATCGAGGCGCCGCTCAAGAAGCTGCAGCAAGACCTCGCCTGTTGCACCCTTGGAGCGCGAGGCCCTCTTGTAATAATTACGGAACTGGCGCTCGAGCACGCCATAGATGCGGCGGACCTTCTGTTTCTCGCGCAATTGCACACCATAATCGGACAGCCGACGCCGGCGATCGAGCATCTGTCCAGGGAGCTTGTCGAGCTTGCACTTGGTATCGAGCGCACGCACACGGCTCTTGAGGGATAGATCGACCCCCTCGCGCCGCGCGAGCTTACAGGTTGGACCTAAATAACGTGCCATGTCTCTTCCCGTTGAATCCTTAAACCCGCCGCTTTTTAGGCGGACGGCAACCATTGTGAGGAATCGGGGTCACATCGGTGATGCTGGTGATCTTAAAACCAGCGCTATTGAGCGCACGCACGGCGGATTCCCGACCCGGCCCAGGCCCTTTCACATTCACATCGAGATTACGCAGGCCATACTCCTTGGCGATCTGACTGACCTTATCAGCCGCAACCTGGGCAGCAAAGGGGGTGCTTTTGCGCGAGCCCCGGAATCCAGACCCACCGGCAGTCGCCCAGGCCAGGGTATTGCCCTGCCGATCCGTAATTGTAATGATGGTATTATTGAACGAGGCGTGGATATGGGCGATGCCGTCTGCGACCTGCTTCTTGATCTTTTTTTTCGTACTACGAATCGGTTTAGCCATGCAATTTCATCCCGTACAAGCGGGCGCCTGTTAGCGTTTGATGGGACGGCGCGGGCCCTTGCGGGTCCGGGCGTTAGTGCGCGTCCGCTGACCGCGGACGGGCAGACCGCGACGGTGACGGATACCACGATAACAGCCAAGATCCATCAGCCGCTTAATGTTCATCGAGACCTCGCGGCGCAGATCGCCCTCGACAGTATATTTGGCAACCTCGTTGCGCAGCCGATCGATCTCTTCCTCGGTTAGATTTTGCACCTTGGTATCGCGCGCGACACCCGCCGCATCACAGATCTGACCGGCGCGGGTGCGACCGATACCATAGATCGCAGTCAAGGCGATCACAGCATGCTTTTTTTCTGGGATGTTGACGCCGGCGATGCGGGCCATGATTCCAAACCCCTTGCTAGATACTCAGCGGGTAAACGCGAGATTCTATCAAACCATCGATTCCGGTCAAGATCAGCCCTGCCGCTGTTTATGACGCGGATCCGAACAGATCACCCGAACCGAGCCATGGCGCCGAATGATCCGGCAATTGCGACAAAGCCTTTTAACCGATGCACGCACCTTCATCTCTTACACCTCGCGAAAATCAAGAAACCCGTGTAGTCCACGGGAAAGATCATGAGGAAAACCGCCCTTAGCGCAATAGGCCGCCGCCTGGGGCCTTGAGATAGGCCTTTTTCATCAGACCCTCGTATTGATGGGACATCAGATGTGCCTGCACCTGGGCCATGAAATCCATCACCACGACCACCACGATCAACAAGGAGGTCCCCCCGAAATAGAAGGGAACGTTATAACCCACGATCAGGAATTCAGGCAGCAGACACACCGCCGTGATATAGACAGCGCCGGCAGCAGTCAGGCGGGTCATGACCCCATCGATATAACGTGCGGTCTGTTCACCCGGACGGATCCCCGGAATAAAGGCACCCGAGCGTTTGAGATTATCGGCGGTTTCGCGGGAATTAAAGACCAAGGCGGTATAGAAAAAGCAAAAAAAGATGATCGCCGCTGCATACAGCAAGACATAGATAGGTTCGCCCGGCGAAAGGGTGGCCGTCAGTTCGGCGATCCACCGCAGGTTTTCATCGCTCCCAAACCATTGGCCAAGCGTACCCGGAAACAGGATGATACTGGAGGCAAAGATCGGCGGGATGACACCGGACATATTGAGCTTCAAGGGCAAATGGCTGCTTTGCGCCTGCATCAAGCGCCGTCCTTGCTGACGGCGCGCATAGTTGACGGTGATTCGCCGCTGGCCGCGCTCAATAAAAACCACGAAGGCAGTCACCGCCATGGCCATCATCAAGAGCCCCAAGACCCCCAAGACATTCATCTCGCCGGTTCGGGCCAACTCAAGGGTGCCCCCTACGGCTGCTGGCAGACCCGCAACGATACCGGCAAAGATGATCATTGAGATCCCATTACCGATCCCGCGCTCGGTAATCTGTTCGCCCAGCCACATCAGGAACATGGTCCCAGTGACGAGGGAGACAGTGGCAGTAAATACGAAACCCAGACCTCCATGGACCACCAGCGCTGAACCACCAGCACTCTGACCCTGGAGGGCAAGCGAGATACCCAGGGCCTGGAATGCAGCCAAAAAGACGGTGCCATAACGGGTGTACTGGGTAATCTTGCGTCGGCCTGACTCACCTTCCTTCTTGAGCTGTTCGAGCTGGGGGATGACCGAGGTCATCAGCTGCACAATGATTGATGCCGAGATATAAGGCATGACCCCGAGCGCAAATAGGCTTGCGCGCTGAAGCGCCCCCCCCGAAAACATGTTGAACATGTCCAGGATAGAGCCCTGATGCTGCTCAAACAGGATAGCCAGCGCCTCTGGATTCACGCCGGGCACCGGGATAAAGGTGCCGATCCGATAGACCAGCAAGGCGCCCAACAGAAACAGCAAACGCTGGCGCAATTCGGTTAGTTGCCCCATGCCGCTCAGCGCCCCAGCCATGGATCCAGTCTGTTTAGCCATCCCTATCCAATCCCTTCGGTTAGTCTTCGATCCGACCGCCTGCCGCCTCGATCGCAGCGCGGGCGCCCTTAGTCACACCGAGACCGCGAATCGTCAGGGCGCGACTCACTTGACCAGAGGCGATAATCTTGACGATCCTGATCCCTCGATTGACGATACCCGCTGCCTTGAGCGCGGCGAGATCCACGACATCGCCTGGAATCCGTTCCAAGTCATGCAACCGGACCTCGTCCTTGATCTTGGCCTTGGGCGAGCGGAAACCAACCTTGGGCAGTCGCCGCTGCAAAGGCATCTGACCACCCTCAAAGCCCAGCTTATGAAAACCGCCGGCGCGCGCCTTTTGGCCTTTGTGCCCACGGCCACAGGTCTTGCCCAAGCCGCTGCCAATACCGCGTCCAACCCGCTTGCGCGCCGGACGGCTGCCCGGATCTGGGCGTAGATCATTGAGCCGCATCCTCAGGATTCCTCCACGATCTTGACCATGTAGCGAACGGCATTGACCATGCCTCGCGTACAGGGCGTATCCTCCACCTCGACCACCTGATGCATGCGCCGTAAACCCAAGCCGCGCACACACGCCTGATGTCGCTTCAGACGCCCGTGGAAGCTGCGTACCAGCTTCACCTTCATCATTTTTTTCTCAGCCATCCCTCACCCCAGGATCTCTTTGACGGTCTTGCCGCGCTTGGCGGCGACGGTCTCGGGGTCGCGCATATTGCGCAAACCATTGATAGTGGCGCGCACGACGTTATTGGGATTGTTAGAGCCAATACATTTCGCCAATACGTTCTGCACCCCCAAGACCTCGAAGACAGCGCGCATCGCCCCCCCGGCGATGATGCCGGTACCCTCGGAGGCCGGTTGCATGAACACCTTGGCCGCACCATGCTTGCCGTACAGGGGATACTGCAGGGTCGCCCCGTTGAGCCTGACCTCAATCATATTTCTGCGGGCGTTTTCCATCGCCTTTTGGATCGCGATGGGAACCTCGCGCGCCTTGCCTCGCCCGAAGCCGACCCGCCCCTTGCCGTCACCAACAACAGTGAGGGCAGCAAAACCGAACTGCCGCCCACCCTTGACCACCTTGGCGACGCGATTGACTGCCACCAGCTTTTCGAGGAGCTCGTCACCCTCTTTTGGATTGGAGTTTGCCATTGCTTGCGTCCTAGAATTTCAATCCACCGGCACGCGCTGCCTCGGCAAGCGCCTTGACGCGTCCGTGATACTTGAACCCAGACCGATCGAATGCCACCTTCTCAATGCCCGCTGCCAAGGCGCGCTCAGCGATGATGCGGCCAATGACGGTTGCGGCGGCGATATTGGCCTTGTTGCCCTCGATCATCTGGGCGATAGCCTTTTCAAGCGTCGAGGCGCTGGCGATGACCCGATCCCCTCCCGCAGCTGGCACGATCACCTGGGCGTAGGTATGTCGTGGTGTACGATGTAGGCAAAGACGATAGACGCCCAGCTCGCGAATCTTGGCGCGGGTGCGCGCAGCTCGGCGCAGACGGGCCTGTTTTTTCTGATGCATCTTCAGGACCCCCCCTTACTTCTTCTTCTTGGTTTCCTTCAGCACGACCTTTTCGTCGGCATAGCGGATCCCTTTACCCTTATAAGGCTCGGGCGGACGGAATGCCCGAATCTCAGCAGCGACTTGGCCTACCCTCTGTTTGTCGGGACCCGCCACCAGGATCTCTGTCTGACTGGGGGTCTCGATGGTGATCCCAGGCGGTATTGGATAATCGATAGGGTGCGAAAACCCCAGGCTCAGATTGAGCACATTGCCCTTGGCCTGGGCGCGATAACCGACACCGACCAGGGTCAATTTACGGCTAAAACCGGCACTGCAGCCGATGACCATATTATTGATCAGGGCGCGGCTGGTCCCAGCCATCATCCAGGCCGCAGCCTGTCCCTGCTCGGTTGGGGCGACGCGGATCACCCCGTTGTCCTCATAAACGCGCACGGTCGGATGCACGGACCATGCAAGGGTACCCTTGGGTCCTTTAACGCGTATTTCTTGACCATTGATCTCCACAGTAACGCCTTTAGGCACCTGGATTGGCGCTTTTGCAACACGTGACATCTGGGTTGCTCCTTTATGCGACGTAGGCGATGATCTCGCCGCCGCGACCGGCCTGCCTGGCTGCGCGGTCGGTCATCAACCCCTTGGAGGTCGAGACAATGGCGATCCCCAGCCCCCCCCAGACCTTGGGCAGCTCATCCTTGCCGCGGTAGATGCGCAACCCAGGACGCGAGACGCGCTGGATATATTCGATCACTGGCCTGCCCCGATAATATTTCAGCTTGATCACCAGCTCGGGCTTGCCGTCCCTGGTTTCGACCAGGGCATCAGCGATATAGCCCTCTTCTTTGAGAAGATTCGCGATCGCAAGCTTTTGCTTAGAGGAAGGCATCTTGATCGTGATCTTGCCGCGCCGCTGGGCATTGCGGATGCGGGTGAGCATATCCGCAATCGGATCCGATAGACTCATTAGATATATCTCTCCTGGGTCAGTCCGCCATTGCGGCGCGATACCCACCAATCAATCCAACCACCAACCCAGCGAGCCTACCAGCTCGCCTTAACCACACCAGGCACATCCCCACGCATTACGGCCTCGCGTAGCTTATTGCGACACAGACCAAACTTGCGATAGACGGCATGCGGACGCCCACTGATACGACAGCGCCGCTGTTGACGCGATGGGCTCGAATCGCGTGGCAGTTTCTGCAATTTAAGCAGTGCCTCATCGATCTGTTGGGCTGTTGAACGGGGGTCCTTGATGATCGCCTTAAGCGCTGCGCGTTTGGCCTGATAACGGGCCACCAAACGGGCGCGTTTGCGATCGCGCTCGATCATGCTCTTTTTTGCCATTGCTTACACCCTAGGTCCGGAATGGGAAGTTGAAGGCCTCGAGTAAAGCACGACCTTCCTCGTCGGTCCGCGCCGTGGTCGTGATAGTGATATCCAAACCACGCAAGGTGTCTATCTTGTCATAATCGATCTCAGGGAAGATGATCTGTTCGCGTACCCCCAGTGAATAATTACCGCGTCCATCGAATGACTTGGGATTCAGCCCGCGAAAGTCGCGGATACGGGGAATAGCGATATTGATCAAGCGATCGAGAAACTCATACATCCGCGCGCGGCGCAAGGTCACCTTACAGCCGATAGGCCAGCCCTCGCGGATCTTAAAACCGGCGATCGATTTACGAGCGCGGGTGATGACCGGCTGTTGACCGGAGATTAGGCGCAGATCGGCCATGGCATAATCGAGAACCTTTTTATCGGCCACGGCCTCGCCCACCCCCATGTTCAGGGTGATCTTTTCGATCCGGGGTACCTGCATCACGCTCTTATAACCGAAGCGCTCCTTGAGCTGGGGGATGATGCGCTCTTTGTAGTGTTGCTGTAACCTGGCCATCTTAATTTCACTCGTCAGACATCGACGACCTCGCCGGTCGATTTGAACACCCGCACCTTGCGGCCATCCTCAAGGATCTTGAAGCCAACGCGGTCCGCCCGTCCCTTGATCGGGTTATAGAGACCCAGGTTGGAGAGATGGATGGGCATCGGCTTATCGATAATCCCGCCTGGCTCACCTGTGCGCGGATTGGCCTTTTGATGTTTGCGGGCAATATTGATATTTTCGACCACGGCATACTCGTCGTCGATCACCTTGAGCACTATCCCGCGCTTGCCCTTGTCTTTACCGGTCAGGACCATGACCTCATCGCCCTTTCTAATCTTTCGCATGTCCCTGATCCCTCTCTTTACAGCACTTCCGGGGCCAATGAGATGATCTTCATAAACCGCTCGCTGCGCAGCTCGCGCGTGACCGGACCAAAGATACGGGTCCCGATGGGCTGAAGCTGATTGTTTAAAAGCACGGCCGCGTTGTCATCAAACCGGATGAGCGATCCATCCGGACGCCGCACCCCCTTGCGGGTGCGCACCACCACCGCATTATAGACATCGCCCTTTTTGACCTTACCGCGCGGGATGGCGTCCTTGACCGTCACCTTGATGACATCCCCGATGCCCGCATAGCGACGCCGCGAGCCGCCGAGCACCTTGATGCACATCACGCTCTTAGCGCCGCTATTATCGGCGACGCTCAGATGGGTCTGCATCTGAATCATTGTCCTGCCACCTACCTGAAAGCTCGTTGCTGATCCGAAAATCGACCGCCAGACTGAACCCCGGGCGGCCTGCAGATTGCACCACCCCTAGCGCGCCCGTTCGATGATCTCAATGAGGCGCCAGCTCTTGGTTTTGGAGATCGGACGACATTGCTCGATACGCACCCGATCGCCCAGATTGCAACTATTAGCCTCGTCATGGGCGTGGATCTTGGTCGAGCGACGGATGAACTTACCATAGAGGGGATGTTTGACCCGCCGCTCCACCAATACCGTAATGGTCTTATCCATGGCGGTGCTGATGACGCGCCCTTCCAGGGTCCGATTGGTTTTAACCTGTTCGTCAGTCATACCGATCTACCCGCCTGCTTCTCGGCCATGATGGTCTTGATCCGGGCAATCTCCCGACGCACGGCACGCAGGCGCGCCGGCTTGGCCAATTGACCTGTACCCCTTTGCATGCGCAGATTAAATTGCTCGCGGAGCAGCTCCATCAGGAGCGCTTGCAGCTCCTTGAGGCCCTGGTTGCGAATATGGTTGCGAAACTCTCTGGCCTTCATTAGAGGATCGTCCGTTTTTCAAAGCTGGTCCGCACCGGCAGCTTGGCCGCAGCCAGTCTAAAGGCCTCTCGGGCAAGCTCTTCGCTGACCCCCTCGATCTCATACAGCATGCGGCCCGGCTGCACTAAGGCAACCCAATATTCCACATTGCCCTTACCCTTACCCATGCGCACCTCAAGCGGTTTTTTGGTGATCGGCTTATCCGGAAAGATCCGGATCCAGATCTTGCCACCGCGCTTGACACTACGGGTGATGGCTCGGCGCGCCGCCTCGATCTGACGGGCCGTCAGCCGACCATGCTCGAGGGCCTTCAAACCAAACTCGCCGAAGCTGACCCGGTTGCCGGCCAGGGCCAAACCGCGATTGCGCCCCTTGTGTTGTTTCCTAAACTTGGTGCGTTTCGGTTGCAGCATGGATTTAACCCTTTCTTCCGGCCGTCTTCGGCGCCTGCTCCTCGGGCGCGCGATTGCCAAAGACCTCACCCTTAAAGATCCAGACCTTGACACCCAGCACACCATAGGTGGTCTTGGCCTCGGCCAGACCATAGTCAATATCGGCGCGCAGGGTATGCAGAGGCACCCGACCTTCGCGCGCCCATTCACTGCGGGCGATCTCAGCGCCATTCAAACGACCAGCAATATTGACCTTGATCCCCTCGGCCCCCAGACGCATCGCATTCTGGATCGCGCGTTTCATCGCCCGCCGAAACATCACCCGCCGCTCGAGCTGCTGGGCGATGCTTTCGGCAACCAGCTGGGCATCAAGCTCTGGTTTGCGGATCTCCTCGATGCTGATATGCACCGGGATACCCATCATCTTGGATACCTCAGCGCGCAGCTTTTCGATATCCTCGCCCTTCTTGCCGATCACCACCCCAGGACGCGCAGTATGGATGGTAATACGGGCATTTTTGGGTGGCCGGTCGATCTGGATGCGGCTGACCGAGGCATTCGCAAGGCGTTTGCGCAAAAACTCGCGAACCTGCAAGTCCGTATTCAGCAGATTGGCATAATCCTTCGAATTGGCATACCACTTGGATGTCCAATCCTTGACAATGCCAAGACGAATACCGATCGGATGAACTTTCTGTCCCATACTGATCCCCTCGGGGTCCCTTATGATTCAGCCACGGTCAGGGTAATATGGCTGGTCCGCTTCAGGATTCGGTTGGCGCGTCCCTTGGCACGCGGCATGATGCGTTTCATGCTCGGCCCCTCATTGACCTGAATAGAGACCACCCGCAGGGCATCGATATCGGCACCCGCATTATGCTCGGCATTTGCGATAGCCGATTCCAAGACCTTTTTGATGATCCGAGCCCCCTTTTTAGGACTAAAAGTAAGCGTATTGAGCGCCTCATCGACCCGCTTGCCGCGAATCAGATCCGCGACCAAACGGGCCTTTTGCGCCGAGATTCGGGCATATCTATGGGTTGCAACGGCTTGCATCAGGATCTCCGGCTTAGCGCTTCTTCGCCTTCTTATCGGCGGCATGACCCCGATAGGTACGGGTCAGGGCGAATTCGCCGAGCTTGTGGCCGATCATGTTTTCATTGATAAAAACCGGCACGTGCTGGCGCCCATTATGGACTGCGATGGTCAAACCCACCATCTCGGGAATCACCATCGAACGACGCGACCAGGTCTTGATCGGGCGTTTGCTGTTTTGCGAAATCGCCTCCTCCACCTTTTTTAGAAGGTGATGATCGATGAAGGGGCCTTTGCGAATCGAACGTGGCACTGGCTCAACCTCGACTAATGCTATTTCTGACCGCGACGACGCACGATCATGCGATCGGTCCGCTTGTTGTTGCGCGTCTTGTGCCCCTTGGTCGGCACGCCCCAGGGCGTGACTGGATGGCGGCCACCCGAGGTCCGCCCCTCACCACCGCCGTGCGGATGATCAACCGGATTCATGGCCACGCCACGCACCGTGGGCCGAATACCGCGCCACCGGCTTGCCCCAGCCTTGCCAAGTTTGCGCAGATTATGTTCCGTATTGCCGACCTCTCCAATGACGGCCCGGCAATCGATATGAACCTTGCGCACCTCCCCTGACCGCAGACGTAAGACTGCCGTATCCGATTCGCGGGCAATGAGCTGAGCCGAGGCACCGGCGGCACGCGCAATCTGGGCACCCTTACCCGGGCTCATCTCAACACAGTGCACCTGGCTACCCACCGGGATATTGCGCAACGGCAGACAATTGCCCACCGCAATCGGCGCCGTCTCGCCGGATAGCACCCGATCGCCGGCCTTCAGCCCTTTAGGGGCGATGATATAGGCGCGCTCGCCATCGGCGTATTTCAACAGAGCAATATGGGCAGTCCGATTGGGATCGTATTCCAGACGCTCAACGGTCGCAGGAATGCCATCCTTGCGATTGCGCCTGAAATCGATGATCCGATAACGCTGCTTATGTCCACCGCCTTGATGACGGGTCGAGATCCGCCCCTGATTGTTACGCCCTCCAGTCTTCGTCTGTTTTTCAAGCAGCGGCTTATAAGGGCCGCCCTTATGCAGATCGGGCGTGACCACCTTGACGACGAAGCGTCGCCCCGGGGACGTCGGTTTAGTCTTTACGATTGGCATCTTGATCTATCCGTACTCTACATCCGCCGTCACCCTCAGACGGCGCCGCCGAAATCAATGGCCTGACCAGGCTTCAAACGCACATAGGCCTTGCGCCAGTCAGAGCGCCGCCCCCAACGCTGCCCAAAGCGCTTCCGTTTTCCCCGGACATTGAGGATCTGCACGCCCTCGACCTCAACCTGGAACAGCAGCTCGATTGCCCGGGCGACCTCTTGCTTAGTAGCATCCTTGAGGACCCTAAAGGTCACCTGATTGTGCCTTTCGGCCAAACGGGTTGCCTTCTCGGAGATGACCGGTGCAACCAATACCTTCAGTAAACGCTCTTGGTTCATGCCAGCCGCTCCTCCAGCCGTTTGAGCGCCTTTTCAGTGACCAAAACATTCTCAAAAGTGATCAAGCTGACCGGATCAACCGTCTGGGCAGGCAGGACATCGACCTCGGGTAGATTGCGCGCTGCTAACCGGAGCGTCTCATCAAGGCCATCGGTCAGAATGAGCACATCGGTCAGTCCATACCCCTTCAGCAAGGCGACGAGCTGCTTGGTCTTGGCCGCCTCTAGCTTGAGGTCGGGGACCACGATCAGACGCTCGCTGCGCACCAGCTCAGAGAGGATGGAACGCAGCGCACCGCGGTACATCTTGCGGTTGACCTTCTGGCTGTAATCGCGCGGCTTAGCCGCAAAGGTTACGCCACCCGAGCGCCACAGCGGGCTGCGCGTGGTACCAGCGCGGGCACGACCAGTCCCTTTCTGGCGCCAGGGCTTGGAACCACCGCCTGAAACCGCTGAACGGTTCTTTTGGGCCTTGGTGCCGGCGCGCCCGCCCGCCAAATAGGCGGTTACGACCTGGTGAATGAGACCTGGTTTGTATTCCACGCCGAAAACGGCGTCGGCAACCTGCACACTCGAGGCGCCGATGGAGTGGCGAATGGCGATCTCCATGAGTTAGCCCTTGTTTTTCTGCTTCACCGAGGGCAATACGATCAATCGACCGCCGTTGGGGCCCGGAACGCTGCCACGGACCAGGAGCAGGTTACGGTCGGCATCGACCCGTATGACCTCAAGATTTTGCTGACAGCGGTTGACGGCGCCCAGATGTCCGGCCATCCGCTTACCCTTCCAAACCCGACCTGGGGTTTGATTTTGGCCGATCGAGCCGGGGGCGCGATGCGACAAGGAGTTGCCATGGGTGGCATCCTGGCTCGAAAAATGATGCCGCCGAATCACGCCGGCAAAGCCACGCCCCTTGGTCACACCGCGCACATCGACCTTTTGACCCGGCGCAAAGATGGCAACCGTGATCTCCTGGCCAAGCTGCAAATCGCCCCCCTCGCCCTCAGCGAGCCGAAACTCGCGCAGGGCCTCGGCCGGCTCGATCCCCGCCTTGGCGAAGTGCCCAGCCATCGGCTTGGTAACCCGCGAGGGACGTCGCCGCCCGAAGGCAACCTGAATCGCGCGGTAGCCGTCGGTCTCGACCGATTTGATCTGACTGATCCGATTGGGTGGAACCTCGATGACGGTCACCGGGATACTTTCACCGCTCTCGGTAAAGATCCGGGTCATGCCCGCCTTGCGTCCAATCACTCCGATCGACATATTTACCCTCAGCTCAGCTTGATCTGGACATCCACGCCGGCGGCCAGATCGAGTTTCATCAAGGCGTCGACGGTCTTGTCAGTCGGATCGACGATATCCATCAAACGCTTATGGGTGCGCAGCTCATATTGATCGCGCGCATCCTTATTGACATGCGGCGAGATGAGCACGGTAAAGCGTTCCTTTTTAGAGGGCAAAGGCACCGGCCCCCGCACCTGGGCGCCGGTTCGCTTGGCCGTGTCAACGATCTCACGCGCGGACTGATCGATCAGACGATGATCGAAGGCCTTCAGCCGGATCCGAATTCTCTGATTCGTCATGCCATCACTCGATGATTTTGGAAACGACGCCGGCGCCGACGGTGCGTCCGCCTTCGCGCACCGCAAAACGCAACCCTTCCTCCATCGCAATCGGGGCAATCAGCTTCACCGTCAGGCGCACATTGTCCCCAGGCATCACCA
>CALALB010000027.1 GCA_937923175.1 uncultured Chromatiaceae bacterium
CCTCTGTCAAAGCGCCGCCGTTGCCGGACAGACTTGCCCCGGGTAGGGCCGTCAAGGTCGCCAGCCGTTTGCCTGTTGCAGGCCAGCGCAGGGGATGATGCCTGGCCGCATCCTGCCTGTTTCCCTGATCGAGCAGCCAGTCCAGACCCGAGGCACCCCAGACACGCTTGAATAGTCGTTCTCCTTGGGCGTCGGATCCAGGGCGATCCTGGGTCAGGGGCATGGCGCAGCCACCGGACTGGGCAAGCCGCTGAACGGGTGCAGTTGTGTTTCAGCCGGAATGGCAAATGGGCGCCACTCATGACGAAGAGGCGCCCGTCATTAATCAATAGCGAGGGAGTGCAGAATGAGAGGGACGGCGGATTGTCACCTGACTGGAATAATAAACTTTTGCGGGATCTCTGTAATTTTATAATCTACAAGATAGCCAGCCGCCTTTATGTGGCTGTAGAGTATGTCCGGAATCCTTTCAACCAAGCCTTGCCGATCTGGATTACATTCAATCCGATGCCCATACGCAATCCCAATGATCAGCAGGATCCAACCGAGCATCCCCAACCCAAGAATCCGATCCCCTCAGCCGAGGAGATCCGGCGTCGTGCCCTCGAGGCCCTGCATCAGGGGCATTTCCAGATCCCTGAGGCGCTTTTGCAGGGTGCCGATATCGAGCTGGCAAGCATCTTGGAGAGCCTGAGGATCTATCAGGCTGAGCTTGAGCTCCAAAACGAGGAGCTTACGCGCAGCCAGCGCCAGATCCAATTGGCCTTAAATCGTTTCGGGTCGTTTTTCAATAACCTCCCGATCCCAGCGCTCGTTATCGGAGCGCATGGGTTGATCCAGGAGGCCAATCTGGCCGCGCGCGACCGCTTTCGTCTGCGCGCAACCCAGTTGCATCAGCATTATTTCGTGCGTCTGATCGAGGAGATGGACCGCGAGCGGGTCATGGCCTCCTTGGCACGGCTGCCAACCGAGGATTCAGGCGCATTGGTGATCCCTGAGGTCCGCCTGTGGCAGGCAGTGGGGCGAATCATGATCGCTGACCTCTATCTCGCCCGCCTGCCTGATCTTGAAGGCGAGCTCGAGCCGCAGGCGCATTATCTATGCTCCATTGTCGATCGCACCGAGTTGTTCCAGCAGTACCAGGCGCTCGAGTCCACCGCCCGCTTGCTTCAGCAGCGCGAGCTTGAGCTCAATCAACGCCTCCGGGAGATGCGCGGTCTGTATGCCCTGGCGAGCGAGACCAGCGATCCGGGGCAGCCGCTCGATGCGATCTTGCCGCGGCTGAGCCAGATCCTGGTTGGGTCCACGCGCCTCCCCGAGCTTGCCGAGGTGCGGCTCCAGCTAAATGGAACCAGTTTTCAGACCCCGGGCTTTGTCCAGACCCCCTGGTCGCTTGCAGTACCGATCCCCGCGAGCGGCGATACCCAAAGCGGTTTGATCGAGCTTTGTTATCGCGAAGCACCGCCAGCGGTTTCTGATGAAGGACCCTTCCTGGATGAGGAAAGGCTGTTTCTGGAGACTGCGGCGGCCCATATCGCCCTCTATGGCGAGCGTCGGCGAGCCAACCAGGCGCTTAGCGAGAGCCGCGAGCGCTATCAGATCCTCGCCGACTATAGCCCAGACTGGGAATACTGGCTGGGGCCGGATGGCCGTTATCTCTATGTCTCGCCCGCCTGTTCGTCCATCGCCGGCTATGGCCCAGAGTCATTCATCGCTGACCCTGGGCTGATGGGGCGGCTCATTCATCCGGCGGATCGCGCCCTATGGGAGCGGCTTCTCGCCGAGGTCTTGGAAAACCATTGTTCTGACCTGATGGTGCTGCACCTGCGTCTGATCGACCGCGCCGGTCAGGAGCACTGGGTCGAACATCTCTGTAATCCTGTGTTGACCGCAGACGGTCGCTATCTCGGGCGCCGCGGTGTCTTTCGCGAGATCACTGAACGCAAACGCCTCGAATCCGAGCTCGTCAAGCTCTCGCTTGCGGTCGAACAAAGCCCGGAGAGCATCGTGATCACCGATCTCAATGGGTGTATCGAATATGTCAATGAGACCTTTGTGAGAAATACAGGCTATACGCGTGCCGAGGCGATCGGGCAAAACCCCCGAATCCTGCAATCGGGCCAAACCCCACCCGAGCGTTATGAACAGCTCTGGGGTTGTCTTCTGGCCGGTGAGATCTGGCAGGGCGAGTTTATCAACAGGCGCAAGGATGGGACCCTCTATACCGAGCTGGCGACGATCGCCCCTATCCGGCAGCCTGATGGCCGGGTGACCCATTTTCTGGCGGTAAAATCGGATATCACCGAGCAAAGGCGCCTCATCAGCGAGCTCGAGCACTATCGCGATCATCTCGCCGAGCTGGTGGAGGAGCGCACCCGCGCCCTGCGCCAACAGATGCGCGCACTTCAGGCCCTGATCGATAACCTGCCCCATCTGGCCTGGATGAAGGATCGCGAGGGGCGCTTCGTTGCGGTCAACCGCTTGTTTGCCGAGCTGAAGGGGCGAGAACCGGCCGAGCTGATCGGTCGGACCGATGAGGAGCTGTGGCCCGAGCGTGCCCCCTGCTATCGCGCTGAGGATGAGGAGGTGATTGCGGGCCGCACGCGGATCACCCGTGAGGTGGCGAGTCAAACCAAGCCTGGGGCTATCTATGAGGTCTTCAAGGCGCCGATCATCGATGAAACCGGTGAGGTCATCGGGACAGTGGGATCGGCCCGCGACATCCGCCCCCAGCGCGAGATGGAGACAGAGCTGGCGCGCCGCGCCGAGCTGGCCGAGAGCGCGGTGCGCGCCAAAAGCGCCTTTTTGGCCAATATGAGCCATGAGATCCGCACCCCCATGAATGCCATCCTGGGATTGACCCATCTGCTCAAGCGCGATCTCGACGACCCGCATCAGCTCAGCAGGCTCGATAAGATCGAGGGGGCGGCGCGCCATCTGCTCACCGTGATCAACGACATCCTAGACCTGTCCAAGATCGAGGCAGGCAAGCTGCAGCTTGTCGAACAGAATTTTTCGCTCGCCATGCTGGTCGATCAGGTCAGTTCCTTGGTCATCGATGAGGCCCGCGCCAAGGGTTTGACCCTAAAGATCGAGCTGGACCCCCAGATCTTCTGGGTACGCGGCGATATCACCCGGTTGCGTCAGGCGCTGCTCAACTATGTGAGCAATGCCATCAAGTTTACCCAGCGCGGCTGGATTGCCATCCGGGCGCATCTTGAGGAACAGTGCCCTGATGGCCAGTTGCTGATCCGCTTTGAGGTCGAGGATACCGGGATCGGCATCCCCGCCGATAAACAGGCCACTCTGTTTCAGGCCTTCGAGCAGGCCGATACCTCGGCCACCCGACGCTATGGTGGCACCGGCTTGGGACTGGCGATCACGGCGCAACTGGCCCGGCTCATGGGCGGCACCGTGGGGATGACCAGCCAAGAAGGGCAGGGGAGTATTTTCTGGTTTACCGCCAGACTCGGCGTCGGTCAACCGCAAGAGTCCGATGAGCAGGCGACCCAAGTAGCCCTCGAGGCTGAGGCCCGCGCCCGCTGCCTGGGTCGGCGGGTTCTGCTGGCTGAGGACAACCCGATCAATCGCGAGGTGATCATCGAGCTGCTGCAGAGCTTTGGCCTGCAGGTCGACAGCGCTGAAAACGGCCAGGTCGCCAGCGAGATGGCTGCCCGCAAGGACTATGACCTGATCCTGATGGATGTGCAGATGCCGGTGATGGATGGCCTGACCGCAACCCGCACCATCCGCACCCTGCCCAGATGGCGCGACCGCCCTATCCTGGCGCTGACTGCCAATGCCTTTGAGGAAGACCGAATGACCTGTCTGGAGGCAGGGATGAATGATTTTGTGCCCAAGCCGGTCGATCCCTTGGATCTCCTCACGGCATTATTGCGCTGGCTGCCCGAATCCATTGGCCACCCCTTACCAAAAGACAGCCTGGCAGCGGCCCAGGCCCCTGGTCCCAGCCCAGGGGCAACGGCCTCCTTGCCGAAACGCGTCGATCTGCTTGCGGCGATCCGGGTCCTGCCAGGGGTTGATCTGCGCCAGGGTCTTGCCAGCCTGCGCGGTAGCCAAGAGGGCTATATTAGACTTTTGGAACGCTTTATCGAGTCGCATGGGAATGATCCCAAGCATCTCACCGAGCTACTTGCGAGAGGCGATGGTGAGGGGCTGGCCCGTCTTGCCCATAGCCTCAAGGGGGTGGCCGGTAATCTGGGACTGACCAGAATCGCCGAGCAGGCGCGGGCATTGGAGATAGCGCGCCGGCCTGAGGGTCTGGCCGACCCCGGCGCCCTGGCCTCGACGATCGCCTCAATCCGCGAGGAGCTAGAGTCGTTGCACCGAGCCGTCGAGCAATCGCAGCTGTTATTGCTTCAGGTCAGCGGGGCATCGACGGCAGCGGGTACCAGCCAGACGCAAATCTGGCTCGATCAGCTCGCCCAGTTACTGCGCGAGGACAATGCCCAGGCATTGATCCTGTATCAGCGCGAGTCAGCTGACTTTGCGCGGCGTTTCCCTGAACTCTCCGCCGCGCTGGAACACCAGATCAACCACTTTGGCTTCGAAGGCGCCCTGCGATTGGTCGAGCAGGCGCGCGCCCGGCTTGCCCAATCCAAAGACTCTGATCCAGACTGACCTTTGGCTGCGGCAATCGCAAAAGACAGCGGAACACGCAAACTGCCGCCAGGGGCAAGCGCCTTAGACCTGGTGGCACGGCTCATCGAGATGCGCCGGGCGCTCGGCTTGGTCTGGCCTTTCTGGTCGCTGGTGGGGGCGCTCTTGGGGCTTTTTGCCCTCACCCTGGGCGAGAGCTTGTGGGCCGGCATGCCTTGGACCCCTGGGCTGAAGATCGCTCTGCTTGCCCTGGCTATGGGCGCCCTGATCCTCATCTGGAGACGTTTACAGCTGCGTCTATTACGCCCCCTGGTCCATCTCGAACACTCCCTGACCCAGGTCTGCCAGGGGGAGCCTGGGGCAAGCAGCAGCCTGGAGGAGACCGGTATCCTCAGCGGGATTGCTCAGGATATCCGCAGTCTCAATGCCGAGCTCACCGAGCTCTATGAGGAGCTCGATGAACGGGTCGCGCGCCAAACCCGGCGGCTGGCGCAAAAGACGGCCTCGCTCAAGATCCTCTACGATGTCGCCGCTGGTATCCACCAAGCCGAGAGCGTCGAGGAACTCTTGTTGCGCTTCTTACGGGTGCTCAAGGAGATGGTCAAGGCGCGGGCGGCGACAGTGCGTCTCATCCTGCCCGATGGCACCCATCGTCTGATTGGCTCGATCGGGCTCAACGACAACCTGGTGGACGGATCGGAGATGACCCCGGTCGATCTCTGTCTGTGCGGGAATGTGCTTGCGCCGGGCGATATACTCTGCGACCACGACGCCCGCTATTGCTCCCGGATCTATGGCCGGCGGATGTTTGCCAGCTCTGAGGTGGAGGTCATCACCGTCCCGCTCGAGCATCAGAATGAGCTGCTCGGCGTCTATAGTCTATTCGTCGATCGACCGGGGCTGAAAGGGCGCGAGGACATCATGGACATGCTGCTTACCCTTGGTCACCATCTGGGCATGGCGATCGCCAAGCAGCGTTCAGACGACGAGGCCAGGCGGTTGTCGATCATCGAGGAGCGCAATGCCCTGGCCCATGAGCTCCATGACTCATTGGCCCAGACCTTAGCGAGCCTGAGGTTTCAGTTTCGCATGCTCGATGATGCCCTGGCGAACTGCCCGATCCCAGCCGAGGCCAGCCAAGACCTCCTGCGCATCCGCAATGGGTTGGACGAGGCCCATACCGAGTTGCGTGAGCTTTTGGCAAGCTTTCGCGCGCCGCTCGACCGCTGCGGTCTGGTGCCAGCCTTGGAGAAGCTCACCCAAAGGCTGGGGCGCGAGACCGGTGCCCATGTGTTGTTTCAAAACGACTGCCGACCCTTTACCCTCTCAGCCACCCAGGAACTGCAGCTATTGCGCATCGCCCAGGAGGCAATGGCCAATATCCGCAAGCATGCCAGGGCCCACACGGTGCGGGTGCTGCTGACGCGTGAGACCGGCGGTCGCCATGTCCTGTTGATCGAAGACGATGGGGTCGGCTTTGTATTGCCGGATGAACACAGTCATGCCGGCGAACACATTGGGCTGTCGATCATGCAGGAACGGGCGCGGCGCATCGGCGCCGAGCTGCGGATCGAAAGCGAGCCCGGCGAGGGGACGCGGGTCGAGGTGATCTTCGAGGTCGCGCGCCGACCGGCGCGGTCTCAACCAACCATGGAGGCGGCCTGATGCGGGTGCTCTTGATCGATGACCATGCCCTGTTTCGCTTCGGCCTCCAAGAGCTCTTGGAGCGTCGGGGTATTCAGGTCGTGGCTGCGGTTGGGGAGGCCCAAGCGGGGTTTGAACGGGTCGCCGAGATCCAGCCGGATGTGGTGCTCTTGGATATGCGCCTGCCTGGAATGAGCGGTCTGGAGCTGCTGCGCCGGCTGCGCGCTGCCTATCCAGCCCTGCCGATCGCCATGTTGACCACCAGTGCCGAGGAGCGGGATGTCATCGAATCGCTCCAATCCGGCGCCCAGGGCTATCTCCTCAAGGACATGGAACCCGATGCCCTGATCTCTGCCCTCAGCGAGATCGTCCAGGGCCAAACCGTGGTGGCTCCTGAGCTGACCAGTATCCTGGCGCGCGCTGTGCGCGGTGAGTCGCGGCCAGCGCCGCCCACAGGGGTGCTTGCCGAACTGACCCCGCGTGAGCATGAGATCCTCTGTCATCTCGCCGAGGGCCTAAGCAACAAGGCCATCGCCCGCATCCTCGGGATCACCGAGGGGACGGTCAAGCTGCATGTCAAGGCCATCCTGCGCAAGCTCGAGGTGCATTCGCGGGTCGAGGCCGCAGTGATCGCCGTTGAACGAGGGCTATGCGAGCGGCGCAATCCTTAGGGGGAAGGGCTCTCGATCCGGGCCAGGGCCCAGGCGACATGCTCGCGCACCAGGGGGCTCGGATGATCGATTCGGCCCAGCAAGGCGGCGCGTATCTCAGGTGTAGGCGGGGCATTGCCTAGGGCCACAGCCAGATTGCGCAACCAACGCTCATAGCCGATCCGGCGGATCGCCGAGCCCTCGGTCTGTTTTAAAAACCTCTGTTCATCCCAGGCAAAGAGCGCGAGTAGGGTAGCGGTATCCAGACCATAACGGGCCGCCAGATCGGGTTCGGCGGTATCGACTGCAAAGCGGTTCCAGGGGCAGACAATCTGACAGTCATCACACCCGAAGATCCGGTTGCCGAGCAAGGGGCGCAGATCCTGGGGGATCGGCCCTTTGAGCTCGATCGTCAGATAAGACACACAGCGTCTGGCATCGACCTGATAGGGCGCGACGATCGCCCCCGTCGGACAGGCCTGGATACAGCGGGTGCAGCGCCCGCAATGGTCAGGGATGGGGCGATCGGGAGGCAGGGGCAGATCGGTATAGATCTCGCCGAGAAAGAACCAGGAACCAGCGCGCGGATTGACCAGATTGCTGTGCTTGCCGATCCACCCCAGACCCGCCTTGACGGCAAGCGGTTTTTCCATCACCGGCGCTGAGTCGACAAAGACCCGATAGCCGAATGGATCAATGGTCTGCGCGATGCGCTGGGCTAGTGATTGCAGCCGCTTGCGCAACAGCTTGTGATAATCGCGCCCCAAGGCATAGCGTGAGATAAAGGCCGCAGCTGGATCATTGAGCTGGTCGCACATCTGCCGTTCGGGATGGGGCCGATAGTCCAGGCGAACGCTGATGACGCTGAGTGTCCCTGGCACCAGCTCGGCGGGGCGGGTGCGCTTGGTCCCATGGCGCGCCATGAAGGCCATCTCGCCGTGATAGCCGAGCGCCAGCCAGGTAAAGAGCCGTTGTTCCGCATCCCCCAGTTGGGTATCTGCGATCCCGACCTGCTGCAGGCCCAGGGCCTGGCCCCAGCGTTTAATCGCCAGGGCCAGCGCCTGACCATCGAGTGGGCCAGACATGGTGTGCCCCCTATCGCGACGGATGCCCCTGGCGCCCGGCCTGGGGAGGGCCGGCAAAGGCCGCTGCCGCCCGACTCAACCGGTCCTGCACCGCCAGCCAGCCCGGCTCAGCGGGCGGCGACTCGACCAGGATCAGGTCGACCTCGGGCCGATCCAGGGCGTGCAGTCCAGCATAGAGCCCGCGGGCATAGTCGGCAGGTTCTCTGGGTAAGACCACACAGTCTAGGCCGACAGGCAGGGCGTCTGGCGAGGTACCGAGCGCCAGGACGGCGACCTGCTGGCCCTGGGCGATCAGTTCGGCAGCGCGCCCTAAAAGCTCTTGCCTCTGCACAAGGGCGAGGGGGGTGCGGGGCGCATAATGGGCGGACAGGGTACCAGGCGCCCGGACGCCACCCCCGCCCAGGATCAGGGGTCGGCCCAGGATCGATTCCAGCGCCTCTGGGGTCACCGCCCCCGGTCTGAGAACCCTTGGTGTTGCATCGAGCAGGCTCAGGATGGTCGATTCGACCCCAACCGCGCAGGGTCCCCCATCCAGGATCAGGTCCACAGCCTCGCCGAGCTCAGCGTGCACATGGGCGGCGGTCGTTGGCGAGAGCCGGCCGAAACGATTGGCCGAGGGGGCCACCAGCGGTCCTACCGCCCGGATCAGCTCAAGGGCAAGGGGATGGGCTGGCACACGCAGGGCAACGCTCGCCTGACCGCCGGTCACCGCATCCAAAACGTGCGCAGCGCGCGGTAAGACCAGGGTCAGGGGCCCAGGCCAAAAGCGTTCGGCCAGCAACCAGGCCATCTCTGGGATATCCCGCGCCCAGTCGCTCAGCCAATCGGCGCTAGCCAGATGGACGATCAGGGGATGATCCGCCGGCCGGCCCTTGATGGCAAAGACTCGGCGTACCGCTGACTCTTGTCTGGCATCGGCCCCCAATCCATAGACCGTCTCGGTCGGAAAGGCGACCACCCCGCCTGCGCGCAGGATCGCAGCGGCCTGCTGGATCTGGGTTGCGGTCGTCTCGGTCCAGGGGAAGCTGTTCATGGTTTCTCCGCACGTAAACCCGCCCCTGAAGTAGCGGGGGAAGGGCACATACTCGACCATCCTGTCACCAACCGCAATCGGGTCTAGCAAACGGCATCCCCTGGGATCTGGCCCGAGCGAGCGGCGTGCTCGGCTGACCGGGGGCGGGCGCAGGAAAGCTCAATGCCGAGCCTCTCTGCCGCTGTCTCGCGGGTTCCGAGCACCTGAGGGGCGATACCCCAACCGTCAACCCCGCACCATCATCGTCACCCCGGCGCAGGCCCGGGCAGGTCTTGGGCAAGGCGATGGAGCCAGACGGACAAGCCTCTGCAGGCAAAGTATCCTGACGACAGCTTTAGTCCCTGAGCGAGTCCAAGGCCAAGGCAGCAGATGTCGCTGGGCAGTCTGT
>CALALB010000028.1 GCA_937923175.1 uncultured Chromatiaceae bacterium
TGGTGATGCCTGGGGACAATGTGCGCCTGACGGTGAAGCTGATTGCCCCGATTGCGATGGAGGAAGGGTTGCGTTTTGCGGTGCGCGAAGGCGGACGCACCGTCGGCGCCGGCGTCGTTTCCAAAATCATCGAGTGATGGCGCATCTGGTCCGGCTTTTATAACCCCCGGGCCGAATGTGTACTGTGAAGGCCAGTAGCTCAATTGGCAGAGCAGCGGTCTCCAAAACCGCAGGTTGGGGGTTCGAGTCCCTCCTGGCCTGCCATTTTAAGAATCGTTATCGACCCAGGGGCTGGGGTCGATGCCTTTCTGTTTTTAGATCGGGGCTTATACATGGATCGCCTTTTACTCTCTTTGGGTTGATCAAGAAAATCTCCTCAATCCTTATATCCCGTCCGGATAGTTGCCTACACGTATCGGGACTGTGCGGTTAACGCTTAGAAATATACCGACTTATGAATCCACCTGTGGAAGGTCGTAGGCCTAGCTTGGATCATATCAAGCTGGCGGGTGCGGCATTTTTGCTGATCGTTGGGATACTGGCCTTTTATCTATTCCCGAATGTCTCGCTGTTGATCCGCGTGCTCGTCCTGTTGGCGATTGGGGTGGCAGCCGCCTTTATCGCATTTCACACCGAACCTGGGCGTCAGTTATGGCAGTTTATGGCCGATGTACGCATGGAGGTTCGTAAAGTCGTTTGGCCATCGCGTCAGGAGACCTTGCAAACAACCTTGGTTGTGGTGTCCATGGTGTTGACGCTGGGAGTCATTCTATGGGTGTTTGACCTGATCCTGATGGCGATTCTGCGTTTCTTGACCCGATCGGGGGGCTGATCATGGCCAAGCGTTGGTATGTGATCCATGCCTACTCGGGATTCGAGGGTCAGGTTAAACGTTCCTTGGAGGAGCGTATTCGGCGGGCAGGTCTGGAGGATGCGTTTGGCATGATCCTGGTGCCGACGGAGGAGATCGTCGAGATGCGGGCCGGACAGCAGCGCAAGAGTGAACGCAAGTTCTTCCCTGGCTATGTCCTGGTCCAGATGGAGATGAATGACGAAACCTGGCATCTCGTCAAAAGCGTCCCCAAGGTAATGGGCTTTATCGGGGGGACCACAGACCGTCCAGTCCCTATTCCGGATGCCCAGGCTGAGTCCATCCTGCGGCGTCTCCAAGAAGGCAGTGAGAAACCCAGGCCCAAGGTGCTTTATGAGGCCGGCGAATCGGTACGAGTCATCGGCGGCCCGTTTGCCGACTTTAATGGGGTCGTGGAAGAGGTAGATTACGATAAAAGCCGCATCAAGGTTTCGGTCACTATCTTTGGTCGCTCGACACCCGTGGAGCTTGAGTTTTCTCAGGTCGAGAAGCTCTGAAGGGGTAGAGAAAATGGTATTGCGGACGGGGCGGTATTCGCCCAAAGGACCCCCGCGAATAATCCGTCACGCCGCGGTGTTTGCCTTTTTGGATTCTAGCTTGCGCCGGGATAACTCAAGAAAGGTTTTTCGGGGTGCTCGAAGGGGCTTGCTGCCGGTTGGCTAGAATCCTTGAGTCAGTCTTCGCACCAGCCGGGGCGCGGTCGGCTTGGCCTTGGTGTCCTTATCCAGCGGGGAGCCAGACACATTGCGCTGGCGTTGGGTACCCATTCTAGGAGTTGCTCATGGCAAAAAAGATCACAGCCTACGTCAAATTACAAGTCAAGGCAGGCGAGGCCAATCCCAGTCCACCGGTCGGTCCAGCCTTGGGGCAGCACGGTGTCAATATTATGGAGTTTTGCAAGGCCTTTAATGCCCGCACCCAGGATATGGAAAAGGGGCTGCCTATTCCGGTGGTGATCACGGTCTATTCGGATCGTAGCTTCACCTTTATCACCAAAACGCCTCCGGCATCGGTCTTGCTGAAAAAGGCCGCCGGGATCACCAGCGGCAGCGCCAAACCGAATACGAACAAGGTAGGAACGATCACGCGGGCGCAACTCGAGCAGATCGCTGCGCTCAAGATGCCTGATCTCACTGCGGCTACGCCAGAGGCTGCTGTCCGTACCATTGCAGGTACGGCGCGTTCCATGGGTCTGAATGTCGAGGGGGTATGAGATGGCGCGTTTGAGTAAGCGGCTGCGAGCGATCCGCGAGCGCGTGGAGCCAGGCAAACTCTATCCCGCTGAGGAGGCCTTTGCTCTGCTCAAGGAGCTCTCCCGGGTCAAATTCACTGAAAGCGTCGATGTGGCAGTCAATCTTGGGGTTGATCCGCGTAAGTCCGATCAGGTGGTGCGCGGTTCGACCGTCTTGCCCCATGGGATCGGCAAGACGGTCCGGGTTGCAGTCTTCGCCCAGGGCGCTGCGGCAGACGCTGCCCAGCAGGCGGGTGCTGACCGGGTCGGATTCGAGGATTTGGCAGAGGAGATGAAGGCGGGTCAAATCGATTATGACGTGGTCATCGCCTCGCCGGACGCCATGCGTATTGTCGGTCAGCTCGGCAAAATCCTGGGACCACGCGGTCTTATGCCCAACCCTAAGGTAGGGACTGTTACCCTAGATGTCGCTGAGGCAGTGCGTAACGCCAAGGCCGGTCAGGTGCGTTACCGCACCGACAAGGCGGGGATCATCCATTGTCCGATCGGCAAGATCGATTTTACCCCTGAGAGGCTTCGCGAGAATCTTGAGGCCCTGCTCGCAAGCCTGATGAAGGCCAAGCCGGCAGCGGCCAAGGGTGTCTATATGAAGAAGGTCACGGTGTCCAGCACCATGGGACCTGGTCTGACGATCGATCATGCATCTCTGAAGTTCTAAAACCTTTCTTTACGGTCTCGGGCCTCCCTGGAGACCGTCAAAGACCGCGGGTGTCTCAAGGCGCACCTAGGAGGGGGCGTCTGGACTTAATGTCGTTAGCGCCCGCGCAGACGGTGCTCCCGAGTCAGACCCTATGCTGATGACGGTGCACAGATTCGGTGGGCGGGGCGCCAGGGGAACGGCGTTCCAAGCACCACCCGGTTTGACCGGGCTTACATGTCAGTGAAGAGGTGACGACAGTGGCGCTAAGTTTCGCGCAAAAAGAAGCAATCGTCGCTGAAGTCGCGGAAGTTGCGAAAAAGGCCTATTCAGCGATCGGGGCCGAGTACCGGGGTTTGACCGTCGAACAGCTCACCAAGCTGCGCGCCGAGGCGCGCCAGGCTGGGGTATATGTGCGGGTGGTCAAGAATACCCTCGCCCGTCGCGCCCTGGAAGGGACAGATTTTGCCTGCATGCAAGAGGGGCTCAAGGGTCCCATGATCCTTGCCTTCTCGCAGCAGGATCCGGGCTCGGTTGCGCGGGTGGTTGAATCCTTCGCCAAGGAACACGACAAGTTCCAAGTGCGTCTGATCGCCTTTGGGGGGCGTCTATTGTCCCCTGCTGAGATCGGTGCACTTGCCAAGATGCCGACCTATGAGCAGGCCATCAGCCTGCTCATGGCGACGATGAAGGCCCCGATTCAGAAACTCACCGCAACGCTCAATGAGGTGCCGGGCAAGCTAGTCCGTACCCTTGCCGCGATTCGCGATGCTAAAGAGGCCGCCTGACCGCGGTCCACCCCATCGGCAATCTGAACCAATCCTATTACCGTTTTACATTTTAGGAGCAACCCCATGGCCGTCTCAAAAGACGAGATTCTCGATGCGATCAGCAATATGACCGTCCTTGAGGTCGTTGACCTCATCAAGGCGATGGAAGAGCGCTTTGGTGTCACTGCTGCCGCTGCCGTTGTGGCCGCGGGTCCAGCGCCAGGCGCAGCTGCTGAGGCCGCGCCTGTCGAAGAGCAGACCGAGTTCAATGTGGTTCTGACCTCCTTTGGCGCTAACAAGGTGGCTGTGATCAAGGCTGTACGCGCCCTCACCGGCCTAGGCCTGAAGGAGGCCAAGGATGCCGTCGAGGGTGTCCCGACCGTATTGAAGGAGGGCGTCTCCAAGGCCGAGGCCGAGGCAGCGAAAAAGGAACTCGAAGAGGCCGGTGCGACCGTCGAGATCAAGTGACGGGGCCTTGTTTCGCCTGAGCAGCGAGGCCGGGCTCTGTCCCGGCCTTCACCCGTTGGGATATGGTCCGCCCGAGGCGCGCTGTCCCCGCTGCGTCTTGAGCGGATTTTCCCCCAGACGCTATCTGCAATCCAGATCCCTGTTCACGTCCCTTCAGGGATCCACGTAAGCATCTCGAGGGAGGGTATCATGGCCTATTCGTTCACCGAAAAAAAGCGCATCCGCAAAGACTTCGGCAAACGCCCGAGCATCCTGGAGGTCCCCTTCCTGCTCGCTACCCAGATCGGGTCCTATCACGATTTTTTGCAGGCTGATTGTCCGCCTGAGCAGCGGCGGGATATCGGGTTGCATGCGGCCTTCAAGTCCGTGTTCCCCATCGAGAGCTATTCGGGCAACGCCGTCCTGGAGTATGTTCGTTATCGCCTAGGCGAACCGGTCTTCGATGAGCGCGAATGTCGGTTGCGCGGCGCCACCTTTGCGGCACCCCTGCGGGTATTGTTGCGTCTGGTGATCTATGATCGGGATGCCCCCGCTGGTGCCAAGGTGATCAAGGATGTGCGCGAACAAGAGGTCTATATGGGTGAGCTGCCGCTCATGACCGAGAGGGGCACCTTCATCATCAATGGCACCGAGCGCGTCATCGTCTCGCAATTGCATCGCTCCCCAGGTGTCTTTTTCGATCATGATCGGGGCAAGACCCATTCATCGGGTAAACTGTTATTCTCGGCACGGGTCATCCCTTATCGTGGCTCTTGGCTCGATTTCGAATTCGATCCCAAGGATAACCTCTTTGTGCGCATCGACCGTCGCCGTAAACTGCCGGCGACCATTCTGCTACGGGCTTTGGGCTATGGGGTCGAGGACATCCTCGGGCGTTTCTTCGAGACCGATACCTTCCGCCTGACCGACCGAGGGATCACCCTAGACCTGGTTCCTGAGCGTCTGCGCGGCGAGACCATCCCCTTTGATATCCGCATCGGCGACCAGACGATTGTCGAGGCAGGTCGGCGGGTGACGGCAAAACATATCCGCGAGTTGCAAAAGGCAGGGGTCGAGCGGCTCGATGTGCCGCCTGAATTTTTATGGGGGCGCATCCTGGCCCATGCCCAGATCGACCCAGAGACTGGCGAGCTCCTGGCTGAGGCCAATGATTTACTTACCCCTGAACTGCTCGAAAGGCTACGCAGCCACAGGATCGAGACGATCGAAACCCTGTTTGTCAATGATCTCGATCAGGGTCCCTATATCGCAGAAACCCTGCGTATCGATCCTACGACCAATGAGTCCGATGCCCAGGTCGAGATCTATCGCATGATGCGCCCAGGCGAGCCTCCGACTAAGGAGGCGGCCCAGAATCTATTTCACAATCTGTTTTTTGCCCCTGATCGCTATGACCTATCAGCAGTGGGGCGCATGAAGCTCAACCGCCGCCTGGGGCGTGTCTCGGAAACCGGCCCAAGCGTCCTGTATGACGGTCGCTATTTCGCCAATCGAACGGATGAGTTCTCGCGGCGGCTTTTTGAGGAATATGGCGAAGAGACCTCCGACCTCATCGAGGTGCTCAGGGTTTTGGTCGATCTGCGCAATGGACGAGGCACGATCGATGATATCGACCATCTCGGCAATCGCCGGATCCGATGTGTCGGCGAGATGGCCGAGAATCAGTTTCGCATTGGTTTGGTGCGGGTCGAGCGCGCCGTTAAGGAGCGCCTCTCCCTTGCCGAGGCTGAGGGACTGACGCCGCAAGAATTGATCAATGCCAAACCGGTCTCGGCGGCGATCAAGGAATTTTTCGGATCCAGCCAGCTCTCGCAGTTCATGGATCAGAACAATCCACTCTCCGAGGTTACCCATAAACGCCGGGTCTCGGCCCTTGGGCCGGGTGGATTGGCACGCGAGCGGGCGGGTTTTGAGGTGCGCGATGTTCACCCTACGCATTATGGCCGGGTCTGCCCGATCGAGACCCCGGAAGGCCCAAACATTGGTCTGATCAACTCGCTGGCGGTCTATGCGCGCGCCAATAGCTATGGGTTTCTCGAAACGCCCTATGTCAAGGTCGAGAACGGGCGCATCAAGGCCGAGTTTGAACAAGGGCAGGTCAAGAACGCCGAGATCCATTATCTATCGGCAATCGAGGAAGGCAATTTCGTCATCGCTCAGGCCAACGCCAGTCTGGATGCGGAAGGCCGGCTGACCGATGCCTTGGTTTCATGCCGTTATCAGAATGAATTTACTCTCAGACCCCCGGAGGACGTCCAGTATATGGACGTCTCGCCGCGCCAGATCGTCTCGGTTGCAGCCTCATTGATCCCCTTCCTCGAGCACGACGACGCCAACCGAGCGCTCATGGGCTCGAACATGCAGCGCCAGGCCGTCCCTACCTTGCGCGCTGAAAGGCCCTTAGTCGGGACGGGCATGGAACGGGTGGTAGCGCGCGATTCAGGGGCCTGTGTGGTGGCACGTCGCGGTGGGGTCATCGAGTCGGTCGATGCCGCGCGCATCGTGGTGCGCGTCAATGATGATGAGGCCGAGCCAGGGGTTCCAGGGGTAGATATCTATAATCTGATCAAATATACCCGCTCCAATCAGAACACCTGTATCAACCAACGCCCGTTGGTAAAACTCGGCGATCGGATTGCGCGCGGCGATATCCTGGCCGATGGCCCCTCGACCGATATGGGTGAACTGGCCTTAGGTCAGAATCTGCGCGTGGCCTTTATGCCCTGGAATGGGTACAACTTCGAGGACTCGATCCTGATCTCCGAGAAGGTGGTCCAAGACGATCGTTTTACCACCATCCATATCGAGGAACTCATCTGTCTGGCCCGTGACACCAAGCTGGGGCCGGAGGAGATCACCGCCGATATCCCCAATGTCGGCGAGGCGGCGCTTGCCAAGCTCGATGAGTCCGGCATCGTCTATATCGGTGCCGAGGTGCGCGAAGGCGACATCTTGGTCGGCAAGGTCACACCCAAGGGCGAGACCCAATTGACCCCAGAGGAAAAGCTCCTGCGGGCCATCTTTGGGGATAAGGCATCGGACGTCAAGGACACCTCGCTGCGTCTACCCTCGGGCATGAATGGAACCGTGGTCGATGTTCAGGTCTTTACCCGGGATGGGATTGACAAGGACAAGCGCGCCATTCAGATCGAAGAGATGGAACTCGAGCGGGTGCGTAAGGACCTGGCTGACCAGCAGCGCATCATGGAAAACGATGCCTTTCAGCGCATCAGGCGGCTGCTGGTCGGGCGGATCGCCGACGGCGGCCCCTGGCATCTGCCCCCCGGTGCCGAGATCACCGAGGAGTATCTCGACTCCCTGGTGGACAAGGGTTCGCGCGATGCCTGGTTTGAGATCCGGCTGCGCGATGAGGAGGCTGCCACCCAACTAGAATCCTTGGCGGCCCAGATCCAACAGCAGCGCGAGGAGTTCCGCGCCCGCTATGAGGCGAAGAGGCGCAAGATCGCCAGTGGCGACGATCTTGCGCCGGGTGTTCTCAAGATGGTCAAGGTCTATGTTGCGGTGAAGCGGCGTATCCAACCCGGCGACAAGATGGCGGGGCGTCACGGCAACAAAGGGGTGATCTCCAAGGTCGTTCCGATCGAGGATATGCCATTCTCGGCGGACGGGGTGCCGGTCGATATCGTGCTCAATCCGCTCGGGGTGCCCTCGCGCATGAATGTCGGTCAGGTCCTGGAGACCCATCTCGGATGGGCGGCCCAGGGTCTGGGCGAAAAGATCGACCGCATGCTGAAGCGTCAGGCCCATATTGAGGAACTGCGCGCCTTCTTGGATCAGATCTATAACCAGACGGGCGGCAAACCAGCGGATTTTGCCAGCCTTTCGGATGAGGAGATCCTCGAGCTTGCCCGTAATCTGACCCAGGGGGTTCCGGTGGCAACCCCAGTTTTTGACGGTGCCACCGAGGAGGAAATCAAAAACCTCTTGAAATTGGCCGATCGCGATAATTCGGATCAAGGGATCCCCTGTGGCCAAACCATCCTTTTCGATGGGCGTACCGGTGAGCCCTTCGAGCGTCCGGTCACTGTCGGCTATATGTACATGATCAAGCTTAACCACCTGGTCGATGACAAGATGCATGCGCGTTCGACCGGGCCCTATAGCCTAGTTACCCAGCAACCCCTGGGCGGTAAGGCGCAATTCGGGGGCCAGCGTTTCGGCGAGATGGAGGTCTGGGCGCTGGAGGCCTATGGTGCGGCCTATACCCTCCAGGAGATGCTCACGGTCAAGTCTGACGATGTCAACGGACGCACCAAGATGTACAAAAACATCGTGGATGGCGACCACCGCATGGAGGCCGGCATGCCTGAGTCGTTCAATGTATTGATCAAAGAGATCCGTTCGCTCGCGATCAATGTCGAGCTGCAACAGGATTGAAGGGGTTCGCCGGGTAGCCCGGCCGGGAGATCAAGGCCTTGAAAGATCTACTTAAAATCATCAAGCAGCAGGAACAAGCGCTCGAGTTCGATGCGATCAAGATCGGGTTAGCCTCGCCCGAGATGATCCGTTCATGGTCCTATGGCGAGGTCAAAAAGCCCGAGACCATCAACTATCGCACCTTCAAACCGGAGCGGGACGGTCTGTTCTGCGCCAAGATCTTTGGCCCGATCACTGACTATGAATGTCTGTGCGGCAAATATAAGCGTCTGAAGCATCGCGGTGTGGTTTGTGAAAAGTGCGGCGTCGAGGTCACCCTGGCCAAGGTCCGCCGCGAACGCATGGGCCATATCGAGCTTGCCAGCCCGGTGGCCCATATCTGGTTTTTGAAATCCCTGCCCTCGCGCATCGGCCTGTTACTCGACATGACCCTGCGCGACATCGAGCGGATCCTGTATTTCGAGTGCTATGTTGTCGTCGATCCAGGGATGACCAACCTGGAGCGTGGACAGCTGCTCACCGACGAGGAATATCTCAATGCCCTAGAGGAGAATGGTGATGAGTTCGACGCCCGGATGGGCGCCGAGGCGATCCATGAGCTTTTGCGCCGCATTGATATGCCGGCCGAGATCCGCCGGATGCGTGAAGAGCTCGAGACGACGAACTCCGAGACCAAGCTCAAAAAGCTTACCAAGCGCCTGAAGCTTATGGAGTCGCTCCATGCCTCGGGCAATCGGCCTGAGTGGATGATCCTGACGGTATTGCCGGTGTTGCCGCCCGAGCTGCGCCCGCTGGTTCCGCTCGATGGCGGGCGCTTTGCGACCTCGGATCTGAATGACCTCTATCGCCGAGTCATTAACCGCAATAATCGCCTGAAGCGTCTTCTGGATCTGATGGCGCCCGATATCATCGTGCGCAATGAGAAGCGCATGCTCCAGGAGGCGGTCGATGCCCTGCTCGATAACGGGCGCCGGGGGCGCGCTATCACCGGTACCAATAAGCGGCCTCTTAAGTCACTCGCCGACATGATCAAGGGCAAACAGGGACGTTTTCGCCAAAATCTGCTCGGCAAGCGTGTCGATTATTCGGGCCGCTCGGTCATCGTGGTGGGGCCTACCCTCAAACTCCATCAATGCGGCCTGCCCAAGCTTATGGCGCTTGAGCTTTTTAAACCCTTTATCTTTTCTAAGCTCCAGCGCCGCGGTCTTGCTGCGACCATCAAGGCGGCCAAAAAGATGGTCGAGCGGGGTACCCCAGAGGTCTGGGATATCCTCGAAGAGGTTATCCGCGAGCATCCGGTCTTGCTCAACCGCGCCCCGACCCTGCATCGCCTTGGTATCCAGGCCTTTGAGCCGGTACTGATCGAGGGCAAGGCCATCCAGCTTCATCCGCTCGTCTGCACCGCCTTCAATGCCGACTTCGATGGCGACCAGATGGCTGTGCATGTGCCTCTATCCTTGGAAGCTCAGCTTGAGGCGCGGGCCCTCATGATGTCCTCGAACAATATCCTCTCGCCCGCCAATGGCGAGCCGATCATTGTTCCATCTCAGGACGTGGTGCTGGGGCTGTATTACATGACCCGCGAGCGGGTCGGCGCCAAGGGCGAGGGCCGGATATTCGCCGACATCGATGAGGCGCAGCGCGCCTATGAGACCGGGCATGCCGATCTCCATGCCCGCTGCATGGTGCGCATCCGCGAGGTCATCAAGGGCAATGATGGCCAGATGACCGAGCGCAAGACCCTAAAGGTCACCACCATCGGACGCGCCCTGGTCTATGCGATCGTCCCGGCGGGCTTGCCGTTCGATCTGGTCGATCGTCCCTTGGGCAAAAAACAGATCTCGCAGCTGATCAATGCCTGCTACCGGCGTTTGGGGCTCAAGGATACCGTGATCTTTGCTGACCAGTTAATGTATCTGGGCTTTCGCATGGCCACGCGCGCGGGGATCTCGATCGGTCTGGATGATATGGAGGTTCCGCGCGATGAACACGACCCCAAGATGGACAAGGCGGCGCTGCTGGCTGCTGCCGAGGCCGAGGTCAAGGAGATCCAGAATCAATATGCCTCGGGCCTGATTACCCCGGGCGAACGTTACAACAAGGTCGTGGATATCTGGTCGCGGACCAATGAGCAGGTCGCCAATGCGATGATGGTCAAGCTTGGGACCGAACTGGTGACAGGTGATCCTGCCTTTGAGGCGCAGCGCATGGTCGCTGAATATCAGCAGGCTGCGCTCGCCGCCGTTCGGCCTGCTGCAGCCGCTGAGGTACGGGCACTCTTTAACGCCTGGCACACCGAGCTTCGTCAGGCTATACAAGGGTATAAGCGCGGAGAGTTCGATCTGGAATCATTGAGCAGCCGGTTTATGGCCCTGGTTGATCGTTACCATCCAGAGGTGAGTGCCAGGCTTGATCCAGAGCTTAGCCGGGGCCCTGAGGCGCGCGAGCGTCTAGTCAATGCCTTTAAAGACATTGCCAATCGTTTGGCGTCTGTGCGCAAGCAGGAATCCTTCAACTCGATCTATATGATGGCCAGTTCAGGTGCGCGCGGATCGGCAGCCCAGATCCGTCAGCTCGCCGGCATGCGCGGGCTGATGGCCAAGCCCGATGGATCGATCATCGAGACCCCGATCACCGCCAATTTCCGCGAGGGTCTCAATGTCATCCAATATTTCATCTCGACCCATGGGGCGCGCAAGGGCTTGGCTGATACGGCGCTGAAAACCTCCAACTCGGGTTATTTGACGCGCCGTCTGGTCGATGTCGCTCAGGATGTCGTGGTCTTGGAAGAGGATTGCGGTACCACCCAAGGCCTGCTGATGGCGCCGATCATCGAGGGCGGTGATGTAGTCGAGCCCCTGCGCGAGCGGATCCTGGGGCGGGTCGCGGCGGTCGATATCTATTGGCCCAATACCTCCGAGGTCTTATGCAAGGCGGGGACCCTGCTCGATGAGCAATGGGTCGAGCGTCTCGAGGAGGCAGGCATCGATCAGGTCAAGGTACGCTCACCGATCACCTGTGAGTCGCGTTATGGGGTCTGCGCCCAGTGCTATGGACGCGATCTCGCCCGTGGGCATCGGGTCAATATCGGCGAGGCGATCGGTGTGATTGCCGCCCAGTCGATCGGTGAACCTGGTACCCAGCTCACCATGCGCACCTTTCATATCGGCGGCGCCGCCTCGCGGGCCGCTGCGGTCAGCAGTATCCAGATCAAAAGCGCTGGTTGGGTGCGGCTCCATAATCTTAAGACCGTGCGCCATCAATCCGGTAATCTGGTGGCGGTCTCGCGCTCGGGCGAGCTGATCGTCAGCGACGAGCTAGGGCGGGAAAAAGAACGCTATAAGGTGCCCTATGGCGCGACCCTGCGGGTCAGTGATGGCGATCCTGTCAAACCAGGCGATATGGTAGCAAGCTGGGACCCCCATACCCATCCTGTCGTCACCGAGGTCGCCGGGGTGCTGGAGTTCGTCGATTTCATCGAGGGCGTGACCGTCCAGACCCAGACCGACGAGACCACGGGTCTTAGCTCGCTTGTGGTCATCGACCCCAAGCAGCGCCCAACCGCTGGCAAGGATCTGAGGCCCATGGTCAAGCTGCTCGATGAGTCGGGTCATGAGCTCTATATCCCTAGTACCAGCACCCCGGCCCGTTACCTGCTTCCGCCCAAGGCGATCGTCAGCGTCGCCAACGGTACCCAGGTGGGGGTCGGTGACGTCCTGGCACGTATCCCTCAGGAGTCTACCAAGACCCGCGACATCACTGGTGGTCTGCCGCGGGTGGCTGACCTCTTTGAGGCGCGCAGGCCCAAGGAGCCGGCGCTGTTGGCCGAGGTGAGCGGTACCGTTAGCTTTGGTAAGGACACCAAGGGTAAGCAGCGTCTCATCATCACCACCGACGATGGCGAGGTGGTCGAGGAACTGATCCCAAAATGGCGGCAGGTCAATGTCTTTGAGGGCGAACGGGTGCAGCGCGGGGATTTGATCTCGGATGGTGAGTTGTCGCCCCATGATATCCTGCGTCTCAAGGGAGTGACGGCGCTCGCCGAATATCTGGTCAAGGAGATTCAGGATGTCTATCGGCTGCAAGGGGTGAGGATCAACGACAAGCACATCGAGGTCATCGTGCGCCAGATGCTGCGCAAGGTCGAGATCACCTCACCAGGTGACACCCGGCTGTTGCCCGGTGAACAGGTCGATTACAGCCTGCTCTTAGAGGAAAACAAGCGCGCCTTGGAGCAGGGTAAGCAGCCGGCGCTCTATAAGCGGATGCTGCTTGGGATCACCAAGGCGTCTTTGGCAACCGATTCGTTCATCTCGGCGGCCTCCTTCCAGGAGACCACTCGGGTATTAACCGAGGCTGCGGTGCGCGGCTTAGTTGACCGGCTTGTGGGCCTTAAGGAGAACGTGATCGTCGGGCGCCTGATCCCGGCGGGCACGGGTCTTGCGCATCATCAAGAACGCAGGCGCCGTCGCCAGATGGAGACCCTGGGTTTCTCAGAGACCGACCTGGAGCAGGCACTCAAACGGGCCCTCAATGCCCCCGAGTCCGCCGAATGAGTCCAGGGCGCTCCGGGGCTTGACACCCCCCAGGCCTCCTCATAGACTATGCGCCCTTAGCTAGCCGACCTCAGTCGGCTAGCTTCATTTTTTACCCAGTTTTTTGGTCTGGGCGCATCTAGCCCCCTTCGAGAGCAGATCGAGAGCAGACGCTTGTTGTGCTGGTCCGTGTGCGCCGGCGTCTTTGGCTCCTTACCAAAGCACAATGGCGCAGGGGCGCCCTGGAGATTGATTGAATGGCAACGATTAACCAACTCGTCCGTAAGCCGCGTCGCCGGAAGGTCGAGAAGACCAATGTCCCAGCCCTTGAGGGTTGCCCCCAGCGTCGCGGTGTATGCACCCGCGTTTATACCACAACCCCCAAAAAGCCGAATTCGGCGCTGCGTAAGGTTGCACGCGTGCGCCTGACCAATGGATATGAGGTCACCACCTACATCGGCGGCGAGGGTCATAATCTTCAGGAGCACTCGGTCGTCTTAATCCGCGGGGGACGAGTCAAGGATCTGCCTGGTGTTCGTTACCATACTGTGCGCGGGGCCCTGGATGCCTCTGGGGTTGAGAAACGCCGGCAGGGGCGTTCCAAGTATGGCGCCAAGCGTCCCAAGACTTCCAAGAAATAGGACGCTTGCGATTTAGATTGCAACGATCAGGTTGGAGCCTTAATTAAAGTCATGCCAAGAAGACGCGTGGTCACCCCTCGTCAAATCCTCCCAGACCCCAAATATGGGAGCGAGCTTTTGGCGAAATTCATCAATACGATGATGAAGAACGGGAAAAAGTCGGTGGCTGAGCGCATCATGTATGGTGCGCTCGATCAGATCGCCGAAAAAAAAGGCGGAAGCCCCATCGATCTGCTCGAACAGGCATTGGAGAATGTTCGGCCGGTCGTTGAAGTCAAATCGCGGCGGGTCGGTGGTGCAACCTATCAAGTCCCGGTCGAGGTACGCCCGACGCGGCGCAACTCCCTGGCGATGCGCTGGCTCATCGAGGCGGCGCGCAAACGTTCTGAGAAGTCTATGGCCCAGCGGCTAGCCAATGAGCTTATGGATGCCGCTGATGCGCGCGGTTCGGCGGTCAAAAAGAAAGAGGACACCCATCGGATGGCCGAGGCCAATAAGGCCTTTTCGCATTACCGCTGGTAGTTGATCAGCGTTTATCCTTTCAGTTCTTTAAGATCAAGGGCGGGTTTAGTCGTGGCACGTAGCACTCCCATCGAGCGGTATCGCAATCTTGGCATCATGGCGCATATCGATGCCGGGAAGACCACTACTACGGAACGCATCCTGTATTACACGGGTGTCTCGCATAAGATCGGTGAGGTCCACGACGGCGCTGCCACCATGGATTGGATGGAGCAGGAACAGGAGCGCGGCATTACCATCACCTCGGCCGCAACTACCTGCTTCTGGAAAGGGATGGACATGTCCCGTCCTGAGCATCGGATCAATATCATCGATACCCCCGGTCATGTTGACTTTACCATCGAGGTTGAGCGCTCACTGCGCGTCCTCGATGGGGCCTGCGCCGTGTTTTGCGCGGTCGGCGGGGTCGAACCCCAATCAGAAACCGTCTGGCGTCAGGCCAATAAATACGGTGTGCCGCGTATCGCCTTCGTCAACAAGATGGACCGCGTGGGCGCTAACTTTTTGCGCGTCGTCAAGCAGGTGCGCGAGCGTCTTGGCGCCAATCCAGTACCCATTCAATTGCCGGTGGGGGCTGAGGATGGCTTTAAGGGTGTCGTCGACCTTGTCAAGATGAAGGCCATTTATTGGGACGAGGCCTCCAAGGGCATGAAGTTCGAGTATGCCGAGGTGCCCTCTGAGATGCTCGCCGACTGTGAGGAATGGCGTGAGAGACTCATCGAGTCAGCGGCCGAGGCCAATGAAGAGCTGATGGAGAAATACCTCGATGGTCAGAACTTGACCGAGGAGGAGATCAAAGCAGGTCTGCGCGCCCGTACCCTCAGGAATGAGATCGTGCCCATGCTGTGCGGCTCGGCCTTCAAAAACAAGGGTGTTCAGGCCATGCTCGATGCTGTGCTTGATTATCTGCCCTCGCCGGTCGATATCCCCCCGGTCAAGGGGCTTGATGAACATGACAACGAAGCTGCGCGTCGTGCAGCCGACGATGAGCCGTTCTCTGCCTTGGCCTTTAAGATCGCAACCGACCCCTTTGTGGGCACCCTGACCTATTTTCGGGTCTATTCCGGGGTGCTGAGTTCGGGCGATACCGTCTATAACCCCGGTAAGGGCAAGAAGGAACGCATCGGGCGTCTGTTGCAGATGCATGCCAATCAGCGCGATGAGATCAAGGAGGTGCGCGCCGGCGACATCGCGGCTGCCGTGGGTCTTAAGGATGTCACTACGGGCGATACCCTCTGCGACCTCAATCACGTCATTACCCTCGAGCGCATGGATTTCCCCGAGCCAGTGATCTCGGTCGCGGTCGAGCCCAAGACCAAAGGCGATCAGGAGAAGATGGGGATTGCCCTGCAAAAGCTGGCGCAGGAGGATCCTTCGTTTCGGGTCCACACGGATGAGGAGTCGGGTCAGACCATCATCTCGGGGATGGGTGAGCTGCATCTCGAGATCATCGTCGACCGCATGCGGCGTGAGTTCAAGGTCGAGGCCAATGTGGGTGCACCCCAGGTCAACTATCGCGAGACCATTCGTGCAACCGTCGAGCAGGATACCAAGTTTGTACGCCAGTCAGGTGGCCGCGGCCAGTATGGTCATGTCGTGATCCGGGTCGAGCCGCTTGAATCAGGCGCCGGCTATGAATTCGTCAATGCCATCGTTGGCGGCGTGGTGCCCAAGGAATATATCCCAGCAGTGGATAAAGGGATTCAGGAGGCCATGAAAAACGGTGTTCTGGCGGGCTTCCCGCTGGTTGATCTTCGGGTCACGCTTTTTGATGGCTCATATCACGAGGTCGATTCGAGCGAGATGGCCTTCAAGATCGCTGCCTCCATGGCGCTCAAGGAGGCAGTTGCCAAGGCGAAACCGGTGCTTCTTGAGCCGATCATGAAGGTCGAGGTGGTCACGCCAGAAGAAAACATGGGCGATGTCATGGGCGACCTCAACAGTCGGCGTGGCATGATCCAGGGAATGGACGATTCTCCTGCTGGCAAGATCATCCGGGCAGAGGTGCCATTGTCAGAGATGTTCGGCTATGCCACTGCCCTGCGTTCGGCAACCCAGGGCCGGGCGACCTATAGCATGGAGTTCTGTCGGTATAACGAGGTTCCGGCGAATATCGCCGAAACGGTCAGCAAAAAGAAGTCTTGATTTTGAAAGGGTAACGCGGGATGTCCAAAGAGAAATTTCAGCGGGTGAAGCCGCATGTTAATGTGGGGACGATTGGTCATGTGGATCATGGGAAGACGACGCTGACGGCGGCGATTACCACGCACCAGGCGAAGAAGTATGGAGGTGAGGCGCGGTCGTAT
>CALALB010000029.1 GCA_937923175.1 uncultured Chromatiaceae bacterium
AGTCCGTCCGGTAACGGCGGCGCTGGGGCAGAGGGGTCTTGCGATACTTTGGAAAGTGACCCCTGGCAGAGACGCAGGTGGGAAACCAAACCCGGCGGGGCAGGAAGGAAAGGGTGCGCATGTTTGCGCAGGTTCTTGATAAACGAAACATGTTGCGAAACGAAACATGTTGCGAAACGAAACAAGGCGGTTAGGGCGTTGGCAGAAAGGGGAAGTCAGCAAATCCCTGAGGCTCCTTATGGTAAAGCAGAATATGGTATTCCGATAGGGATATAGGGTATGATCAATCGTTCCTATCCGGTTTCATGCGGCATCCACCTGCCCCGTTATGCAAAACGGAAGTTGGTCCTGCCGGCCTGTAAGATAGGCCTGTTTTTTCCGATTCTAACCAATGGTGGAGCATGGTGCAGCCTCACCTACCTGAAGATGAGCTCAAGGCAGCGCTTAAGGCGAGCCGCAATTCATTTGTCTTCGCCGGGTTTTTTAGCCTGTTCATCAATCTCCTGATGCTCACCCCGGCGATCTATATGCTCCAGGTCTATGATCGGGTCCTGGCCAGCATGAGCGACTCGACCCTGATCATGCTCACCCTCTTGGCGGTGGGTCTATTCATGGTGATGGGTCTTCTGGAGCTGGTGCGCTCGCGGATCCTGATCCGCGCCGGCGCGCGCCTGGATCTTCAGCTCAATCCCCGGCTCTTTCATGCCATCTTCGATGCCAGGCTGCGCGATGGGCGCGGCGTTGGCGTGCAGCCGCTCGAGGATCTCACCAATCTGCGCCAATTCCTAACCGGGCCTGGCCTTTTTGCCTTTTTCGATGTCCCCTGGGTACCGGTCTATCTGATGGTGCTCTTTGTCATGCATCCTTGGCTGGGCTGGTTTGCGGTCGGAAGCGCCCTGATCCTGTTTGGGCTGGCGCTTGCCAATGAGCTGGCCACCCGCGGTCCGCTCAATCAGGCCAATACTCTGGCCATCCGCTCGCGCGGCTATCTCGGCGGCAATCTGCGCAATGTCGAGGTGCTCGAGGCCATGGGCATGCTGCCAGCCGTCCAGAAACGCTGGTTCGAGCGTCACCGCGAGGTCTTGCGGCTGCAGGCGGTCGCCAGCGATCGCGCTGCCTGGTTGGCCAATGCCAGCAAGGTCATCCGGATCACCTCCCAATCCCTGATCCTGGGTTTGGGGGCCTATCTGGTCATCCGCCAGCATTTCACCGCCGGCGTCATGATCGCCGGCTCGATCATCATGGGCCGGGCGCTTGCCCCGATCGATCAGATCATCTCCGGCTGGAAAGGCTTTTTGGCAGCCCGCCAGGCCTACCGGCGCCTGCAAGAGCTGCTGCGCGCCGTTCCACCGCGCCCGCGGTTCATGCGTCTACCGCCCCCTGAGGGTCGGGTGACCCTGGAGGGGGTGGTGGCGGTTCCGCCGGGCGCCAATCTTGCTGTTTTACGCGGCATCCAGCTTGAGATTGCCCCCGGCGAGATCGTCGGGGTCATCGGGCCAAGCGCCGCAGGTAAGTCATCCCTGGCGCGGGTGATGCTCGGCATCTGGCCGGCTGCAGCCGGCAAGGTTCGGCTAAACGGCGCCGATATCAGCCACTGGAATCGCGATGAACTCGGGCCCTATGTCGGCTATCTGCCTCAAGACATCGAGCTATTCGATGGCACGGTCAGCGAAAATATCGCCCGTTTCGGTGAGGTCGATCCCGAGCTGGTAGTCGAGGCGGCTAAGCGCGCCCAGGTCCATGAGATGATCCTGCGTCTGCCCAAGGGTTATGACACCCCGATCGGCGAGGGCGGGGCAGTGCTGTCGGGCGGTCAGCGCCAAAGGATTGGCTTGGCGCGGGCCATGTATGGCAATCCAGTGCTGGTCGTGCTCGACGAGCCAAACTCAAACCTCGATGACCAAGGTGAGGCGGCCCTAGTGCGGGCCATCGCCCAGCTCAAAGCCGAGGGTACCACGGTCGTTATCATCACCCATCGCCCGAGCATTCTGGGTTCGGTCGATAGGATCCTGGTCATGCGTGAAGGCCAGGTGGAGATGTTTGGTCCGCGCGATCAGGTGCTGGCGCGCTTTGTCCGGCCGGTTGCCGTCGCCAATCCCCCGGCCAATCTTGTCCCCGCTCAGCCGCCGGCCCAGGCAGGCGCTACTGGTTGATCGATCATGGATATTACCGTCACCCCCCGCCCAGCTGCCCCTGAGCCTCCCCCGATCCCGGTCGATGATCGCTTCGAGCGTTGGTTGGGTTTGTTGGTCTTGGTGATTGGCTTCGGCGGTTTCGTCGCCTGGTCGTTATTGGCCCCGCTGGCCGGCGCTGCGGTTGCGCCCGGTGTGGTCTCGGTCGAGTCGGCGCGCAAAACCGTGCGCCATCTCGACGGCGGGATAATCCGCGCCATCCTGGTACGCGAAGGCGATCGGGTCAATGAGGGCGATATCCTGATCCAATTTGACGATACCGAGGCCAGCGCCCAGCTTGAGATCGCCCGCAATCAGTATCTGGCCCTACGTGCCCAGGAGGCGCGTCTGATCGCCGAGCGCGATGATCTGGCTCAGATCCCATTCCCCGAGGATCTCTTGGCTGCTCAGGATGACCGGCGGATCGCCGAGGCGATCGCCGGCGAGGAGCGTGTCTTTCAGGCCAGACGCAAATCATTGCGCGGCGAGCAATCCGTGCTCGAGCAGCGTCGCGATCAGCTTCAGGAGCAGATCAAGGGGCTCGAGGCACTCATCGCCAGCAAGGGCAAACGCCTGGGTCTCTATCAAGAAGAGATTGAGGGTCTCAAAAAACTCTTCAGTCAGGGACTGGGTGACAAGCGTCTATTGCGCGAATACGAACGCCTTTCTGCTGAGCTTGAAGGCGAGCGCAGCCAACATCAGGCAGACATCGCCGCCGCCCGCATCCAGATCGGTGAGACCGAACTCCAGATCGATCAGCTCAAACGCCGCTTTTTGAGCGAGGTGGTCAAAGAGCTGCGCGAGGTCGAGACCAGGCTTTCGGATCTACGCGAGCGCCAACGTGCCTTGAGCAAACAGCTCGAACGCACCACAGTGCGCGCGCCCGTTGCCGGCGCCGTGGTCGGCCTAAGCGTCCATACGGTCGGCGGTGTCGTCCGTCCTGGCGATCATCTGCTCGATATCGTTCCCGAGGGCGAGACCCTGATCATCGAGGCCCGGGTCCATCCCATGGACATCGATCGCGTCCATCCAGGGCTTGCGGCCGATCTGCGTCTCAGCGCCCTCAATGCCCGCACCACCCCCGTGATCCAAGGGCGGGTCCGCACTGTCTCTGCTGACCGTCTGCTTGATCCCGCCTCCAACCAGGCCTTTTATCTGGCCCGTATCGAGGTCTTGCCCGAGGGGCTGGCCCAGCTGGGGCAGCAAAGGCTTCAGGCCGGCATGCCGGTTGAGGCCCTGATCAAGACTGGCGAGCGGACCTTTTTTGACTATCTTATCCGCCCGCTCACCGACCGCATCGCCCAGGCGTTTCGGGAGGAATAATCGCCCTGCCTAGCGATCTGGGCTGAGGGCAAGAGCGCTGGCCTAAAGCAGGCAGAGATCCTCAGCCCAAGCCCTGCCGGATATCTCATCTTGGAGTATTTATCCGGATGCGGTTTGGCCATTTGGTCCTGCAGATTGTCCTAAACTTGGATTTACTCTAAGTCCACTGGATTCAAGGTGAGGTCATGGATACATATCCGAGGGCAAGGCCAGCGCACCTGACACTGGCTGTCTTAGGCTCTTCAGCACCCAGGCTGGTCTCATGGTTACTGCTGGGTAGCCTGGTGCTGGGCAATATGGTCAATGCCTGGGGCGCCGAGCCAGATGTGGTCTTGATCCTGCGCTCAAACCTGGCACCGGATCATGCCGTCCAGCAGGCCCAGGCCGAGGTCAGATCCGATCCAACCGGCTTTATGGCGCGGGCCGGCGGCGTGATTCTGGATAGCGAGCTCCTCAACCAGCGCCAGGTTGTGGCCCAACGGATCGCTCCAACCGATGCCTCCAGATCGCCCATGGCGCGGCGTTTTGCCCTGGAGTTCTTTCCCGATGTCTATGTCGAGGTCGAGTTGACCTCGGAGGCATACCCAGATCCAAACACCCTTGTCTTGCAGGGCCGTCTCCCGACAGTCGAACTTGCCACCTTCAGCTTGACCTATACGCCCGAGAGCTATCTGATCACCTTTAGAGACCCCCACTCATCGATGCTGTATCGGGTTGTAGGCGATGGTCAAACGGGCGCCGGCCAGGTGACCGAATATGACATGAGCAAACGCCCGCCGGTCTATGAGGCCCCACCCCTGATCCCGCCGGTGCAATAAGGCTGATCCCGGGTGAGGTCAATTGAGGGCAAACAAGCTGGAGGGTTGGATCATGGCAAACGACAAAGGGTTCAGGAAAGCGCGCAGGGTTGGGGCCTTGCTCTTGTGTTTCCTCGCCCTATTCTGGGGGCGGGCCCTGGCGACGACCATCGATGTATTGATTGTTTATGACACTACAGCGGCAAACTGGGTTGCAAACAATGGTGGAATGACGGCATTCGCCCAGGATGCCATCAGCCGCATGAATCAGGCGATGCAAAACAGCGATGTCGATATCACCTTTCGGCTGTCCCAGGTCATGTCGATCCCTTATACCACCCAATCCGGCCCGAACCAGACCTTTAACAGGGATCTCGAGGACCTGCAGAAGGGTCAGGGGGTCTTTAGCCAGGTCGCTGCGGCCCGCAATACCTATGGTGCCGATCTCGTCGCCATGTTGGTCGATACAGGTTCAGCCTATGGCTATACCGGGCTTGGTTATATGTTGCAAAGCTGGAAAGGTCACCCAGACTATGCCCATGTGGTCTGTGCCATCCGGGCAGTGGCCATCGATCATACCCTGACCCATGAGATCGGCCATAACCTCGGTGCCGATCACTCTAAATATCAACTCCAGGATCCTGGGCCAAATAAATCTCTCGATAATCAATACTCAGCCGGTTGGTATTTCAGAGGAACCAATGGGGTCGCCTATCATACCATCATGGCCTATGGTGATGATGGACGGGGCAATCGTTATACCGAGGCGCCCTTGTTCTCTACCCCCCTGAAGACCTACCAAGGGACCCCGGCAGGTGATGCGCGCGATGGCGACAATGCCCGTCTGTTAAGACAAACCAAGGATGTCATTGCGGGCTATCGCCAAGCGAGCTCGCCCCCAACTGTACCTGCTGCACCCACGGCCCTTGCCGCAACCAATGTCAGCTCTACTGGTTTTACTGCCAACTGGACCGCAGTCAGCGGCGCAACCGGCTATTGGCTCGAGCTTGCGACCAATAGCGCATTTACTGCCAAACTCTATGACAATGCCCTGGGTAATGTCACAAGCCAGGCGGTCAGAGATTTAACGCCCAATACTACCTATTATTATCGGGTCAAGGCCTATAATAGCGCCGGGCAGAGCACTCCCTCGAACGTCATTTCGGTCGCGACCAGTTCGCAGGGCGGTCAATCCGAGTATTCTCGGCAGGTCTATGTAATGTACGCTGGTTATTTTGGTCGGCCGCCGGCACCTGCTGGATTTAATTATTATCTGGGGTGGATGAACACGAGTGGTGGAAACTATCGAATCATCGTCGATGATTTTTATCGCTCTACTGAATCTCAATCCATCTATGGTGGACTGACTACGGCACAACAGGTCACCCAGGTCTTCCGATTCCTATTTGCGCGCGATCCAACCAGCCAGGGTCTGCAATATTGGACGGGCATGGTCAATTCAGGCCAGATCTCGGTCGCTGAGATGGCCTATACGATCGCCTATAGTGCCCAGGCAGCGGATCAGACTGTCCTGGATGCCAAGCTCCAGGCAGCCCAGGCCTTTCAGGAAGAGGTCGCCCGCGTCCAGCAGGCCAGAGGCTGTACAATAGACCCGGATGATGGCCGTTATTTCCTCTTGTGCGTTCAGAGCCCAGAGGATGCGCAAAGAGAGATCAAGAGTATCCAGTGGACGGTCGGGCTGCTGTGTCAATGATCAGGGGCGGATTGCATGTCATCCTGGATGTCGATGCGATCCGCAATCCGCTCACTGGCATTGGGCGCTATGCCTGTGGCCTCGTCAAGGGATTGACCGATCATCCCCAGATTGAATCCTTGCTGTTTATCGACAATGGACGCTGGATTGTTGATCCGCTGGCCGGTTTAAATAGCCCTCCCGAGGGGGGGCGGGGTAGATCTCGCCCCCCGGTTGCTGCCTTGGTCCAAACCTTGGTCTCACTCCCGCCGCTGATGGCTGGATATCGGCGGCTGCGCTCCTTGCTGACTTGGCAGCGACTCAAAAGATTTGGCGATTATCTGTATCATACGCCCAATTATTTTCTCCCGCCTTTCCCAGGCCGGGCCATTGCGACCATCCATGATCTTTCGGTGCTCCGCTATCCAGAGTTTCATCCGATTGAGCGAGTTGCCTTGTTTGAACACGAATGGGCGAAAACACTTGCCCGGGCCCATCATCTGATCACCCCCTCGGAGTCAATCCGGCAAGAATTGATCCAGGATCATGGATGGCCGGCAGAACGGGTCACAGCCATCCCCCTGGGGGTCGATCCATCCTTTCATCCGCGTCTACCAGCCGAGCTCGTCCCCAGCCTGGCTGCCTATGGACTGCAGCCTGCTGACTATTGTCTATGCGTTGCCACCATCGAACCGCGCAAAAATATCCCCGGTCTGATCGAGGCCCATGCGCGCCTGCCGGATCCAGTCAAACGGCATTTTCCCTTGGTCCTCGTCGGCGCGCGCGGTTGGCGAAGCGAGGCGATCCATCAGCGGATCGCTGCCGCCCAGGCCAGCGGCCAGGCGCGTTATCTCCACTATGTCGATGAAGGGCATTTACCTTCGCTGATTGCCGGGGCGCGGCTATTTATCTTCCCCTCGTTTTATGAGGGCTTCGGTCTACCTGTCCTTGAGGCCATGGCAAGCGGTGTCCCAGTGATCACCTCAAATTGCCCAGCGCTCGTTGAACTGGCCCAGGGGGTGGCGCTACACATCGATCCATCTGACCTCGATGGCCTGACCCAGGCCATCCAGCGCGGTCTTGAGGACGAGGTCTGGCGGGCTCGGGCCCAAGTGGGCGGAATCGAACGCGCCCGCTGCTTTACCTGGGCAGGCTCTATCGACCAAACGGTCAGGCTTTATACCTCAGTGCTCGCGCAAGACCGCTAGATCCAAAAGAGCGCAACGCCCGCTGTTAGCCTTCATGCCCTTGTATCTCACCACCTCTCACTCGCTTCTGGCCTTAGATCTTGCCACCGGCGCCCTCCGGGTCCTCAGACGGGGCGAGGGCCTCTATTATGGCCTGGTGCAGCCGCAGCCGGGCCGATTGCTGGTTGCAGCGCGCAAGCGATTGGTCTCAGATCCCATACCGCTTGCCGATGAACGCGGGGCCGTCTTGGTCCTGAACGAGGACGGTCGGCTGATCGACTCCTGGCAGCCTGCCTTCCCTTTGCGCGACCTCCATGGGATCGCCTGGCATGAGGGGGATCTCTGGGCGACCTGTAGCTATGACGACCTGGTCGCCATCCGTCTGGCCGATGGAGGCTGGCGGCGCTGGTGGCCCCTGGGTGAGCCGCCCCCTGGGGTCAGCGACCGCTTTCATTTCAATTCGCTCTGGTTTGAAGGCGATCTGGTCTGGATCCTGGCCCACCAGCGGGGTCCGAGCCAGCTGTTGGCCTTTCCCATCGAGTCAGCGCGTGCCGGGCAGACGCTGCCCCCCGAGCGCATCGTCCAATTGGGCAACCAGGCCCATGACATCTGGCGGCTCGAGGGGGCACTGTGCACCTGTTCCTCGGCAGAGGGGGCCCTGGCCAGCGAGGCCGGTTGGCGGCTTGAGATCGGCGGTTTTACCCGCGGCATTGCCCGCATCCCTGGCGGCTGGGCGGTCGGTGTCTCCGAGTTTGCCGAGCGGCGCCAGCGCGATCTAACCACCGGCCAGGTCGTCTTATTCGATGAATGCTGGCGGGAAATGCATCGTCTCTTTTTGGCAGGGGAGGGATTGGTTCTCGGGTTATTATGGAGCGATCACTCGCCTTAAAGACAAGCCCATTTCAGGATTAAGGTCTGCAGATATTTCACCGTGAGGCCAAGGCCCCTCGCTGATCGCTGGCAGTTCGCCCCCGCGGATGTTGTTTAACTCGCTTGAATTTATCCTGATCTTTTTGCCCCTGACCTGGACGCTATGGCGTCTGGCCATCAAATTCTGGGGATTGCAGCCGGCCTTAGCCCTATTGGCCCTAAGCTCATTAATCTTTTATGGTTATTGGGATGTACGCTATGTTCCCGGTCTGATCGGCTCGATCCTGATCAACTTCTATATTGGCCAAAGGATCATCGCCGCCCGGGCCGCAAACAAATCGGCGCGTGCCCAGATCTGGCTGATCGCAGGGCTTATCCTTGATCTGGGGGTGTTGGGGATCTTCAAATATGCCTATTTCATCGCGGTTAACTTGACCGCGCTCGGTCTTCCTGAACCATCCTGGACCCCTCTTATCTTACCCCTGGGTATCTCGTTCATCACCTTTCAGCAGATCGCCTATCTCGTCGACTGCCGGCGCGGTTTGGTTGGTGAATCTAGTCTGCTGAAATATCTTGTCTTTATCGCCTTTTTCCCCCAACTGATTGCTGGACCCATTGTCCATCATCGCCCCTTGATTGCCCAGCTGAGTCCGGATAACCCCCGCTTGGCCAGGCTCGATGATACTGCCCAAGGGCTAGGTCTATTTGCCCTCGGCTTGTTCAAAAAGGTCATCCTCGCCGATACCCTCGCCCTCTATGCTAAGCCGGTTTTCATTGCCGCCGCCGCCGGCCCCATCAGCGGCGCGCTCGCCTGGCAAGGGATGCTCGCCTATAGCCTTCAGCTGTATTTCGATTTCTCAGGCTATTCAGAGATGGCGCTCGGACTGGGGCTCTTGTTCGGGCTGCGCCTGCCCCTTAACTTTGATTCGCCCTATCGCGCCCCCTCGATCCGGGCCTTCTGGCGCCGCTGGCATATCAGCCTCTCGCATTTCTTGCGGGATTATGTCTATATCCCCCTAGGCGGCAATCGGCTGGGATGGGGGCGCCAGCTGCTCAATCTGATGATCACCATGGTGCTCGGCGGTCTTTGGCATGGCGCAGGCTGGACCTTTATCCTCTGGGGCTTCTGGCATGGCCTATTATTGGCGCTCGAGACTGCCTGGCGCCGGTTGGGCGAACGGCGCCCCGGATTTGTCGCCTGGTCGTCTCGGCTACCTAAGCCGTTTTGGATTGGGCTCACCTTTGGTTCAGTCGCCCTCGGCTGGGTGCTGTTTCGCGCCCCTGATCTGGCGACTGCGGGGCGGATCTATCAGGCATTGCTCGATCTGGATGGCCTAATGGCCGGGATGGCCTCTGCCCCTTGGCAGCCCACGGCGGCATTTTGGCAGGCCTGGTTGGCTGCCGAACCGGGGCTTGTCTGGGCCTGGATCGCCCTGGGGCTGGCGATCGTCTGGGGTTTGCCGACTGGCTGGCGTTGGTTTGGCTATGATCCAGACCAGCGCGCCGCACCTCAGCTTGGCCTCTGGCATGGCCTGGTCACTGGGCTCAGTCTATGGGCGGCGGTCAAGGCATTGCTGACGGCCCGGCCGAGCGAGTTTTTGTATTTCAATTTCTAATGCGTAGCCGATTCTATTGGCTGGGGCTGGCGATCGCCTTGGTGGGTCTATCCATGCTCTGGCTGGTCCTGTTTGCGGCCCAACTCGGTCAGCCAGTGCCAGAGACGCGGTGGATGGCCGAGGCCTATGCCATCAAGCGGGCGCGCGCCCAATCCCTACCCAGTCCCAAGGTGGTCGTGCTCGCTGGTTCGAGCGCTCTGTTTAGCATCGACTCTGGACTCTTGGAGAAGACCTGGGGGCGACCCGTGGTCAACCTAGGGGTCAATGCCGCACTCGGACTCGATTATCTGCTACGCACCGCTGAGCCCTATCTCAAGCCCCAGGATCTCGTATTGATGCCGCTTGAATATCCGCTCTATCAAGCCGACCGGCGGCTCAATGCCCAATTGATCGATCATGTGATCGGTCAGGACCCAGACTACTGGCGCTCCCTCGGCTGGGGCGAGCGCCTGAGGTTTATCACCCAGCTCCCTGCTGCCCGCCTGCTCGCTGGTCTCGGCCGCCAGGAGGATCCGCGTCCGCCCGGGGCAGGTCTTTACGGCGGAAACGCCCTGGATGAACGCGGCGATCATAGGCGCAATGACTGGGCATTGCTCGATCCGGCAGAACGGGCGGCGGTGGCCTCGGCCCATGCCGAGGCCCGGGCCAAATGCCATACCTATGGTCGCCAGGATCGGCCCAATGCCCCCGGTTGGCGTCGCCTGCGGGACTTTCATCGGCGTTTACAGGCGCGTGGGATCACCCTTTGGCTGGTACCGCCGGCGCTCATGGACCAGCCGAGCTATCACCAAGACCCCATTGAGCGGCGTTATTATCAGACCCTGCCCGAACGGGTAAGGGCGTTGGGGATCCCGTTTTTCGGGACACCTGAGTCCTTCAGGTATCCGCCCGAGGACTTTTTCGATACCCCTTATCATCTCACCGCCCAGGCCCGTACCCGCCACACCCTGGCCCTGCTCGCTCAACTGCCCCGGCCGCCATTCGCTGAATCCCAATGAGTCCGCTCGACCCCCTGCCGCCTATTCGCTCAAACGCTGGATGGTACAGCTAGGCTCGAGATTGCAGATCCCATCCCAGTGTGCGGCCTGGAGATTACGGGTCAGGGTGAAATGGGCGGCATCTTGCCGGCGGGCGAGCGAACGCTTGAGATGTCCCCCGGGTTGACCGCCCTCAGCTACCCCCACAGTGACGCTGTAATCCCCGGGGATCAAACAGGCGGTGAAACCAAAGCTGACCTCGACACACTCCCCTGGCCTGACCGGACCGATGGCCAGACCCAGGCCGTGGGTATGGGTCATATAGATCGCCTCGCCCCGCCGATCGCGGACCTGAAACCCCACATGGGGGTCGGCGAGCGCGGTATGAAAGCGCACCCGCGCCCGGATGGTTAGTTCGCTATCGCTCACCAGGGTCTGGACCGGTCGATCCTGATGATAGATCTGGACCTGTTCGATGCTGACGTCGCCGCGCCCGTATGACCCGGCATTAGGCCCTGAAGTCTCGATCCTCAGATCCCCTGTCCCCAGGCGATTGGCGATGGTGGCGTTATAGATATCGATCACCCGGCGCGGCTCGCCGTCCTCTTTGATCCGCCCGCCCTCCAGCAGGATGGCCCGTTCACAGAGCGCATAGACAGTACTCATGGCATGAGAAACAAAGAGCAAAGTGGTGCCGGCAGCGCGGAAGGCATGGAGACGCTCGAAGCATTTCTGCTGAAAAAAGAGATCGCCGACTGCCAGGGCCTCATCGATGATCAGGATATCCGGACGCACAGCGGTCGCCAAGGCAAAGGCCAGCCTAACCTGCATTCCGCTCGAATAGGTACGCACTGGCTGATCGATATAGTCGCCGATGTCGGCGAATGACTCGATCCAGGTCATGCAAGCGGCGATGGTCTCGGCATCCAGACCCGCCAGGGTTCCGGCGCTCCAGATATTCTCACGCCCGGTCAATTCCCCATAAAAGCCGATCCCCAGTTCCAGCAAGGCCGACAGGCGTCCAGTGCGCTCAATGCTCCCGGTCGTCGGCTGGGTGATACCGGCGATCAGTTTCAGCAGTGTACTTTTGCCGGCGCCATTGACCCCGATGATTCCCACCGACTCGCCCGAGGCGATCTCCAGATCGATCTCGCGCAACACCCAATGCAGCTCATGCCGCACCCCCAGCCCCAGCCATTCAGCGGCGCGGTCCCATTTGCGGGCATAGCGCTTATAGGCCTTGCCGAGACCCTGGATCCGCAAGGCCCCGGCGGGCAGGCTCGCCTCAGAGTTCATCGACCAGCTCGGGCCCCAGCCGTTGATAGACCCGCAGACCCAAGGCCAATAAACATAGGGCCAGGGCCACAGGATAGACCAGGTTCAGCGGATTGGGCAGCTGTCCATCCAACAGGATGGACTGCATCGCCTGGATGATCGGTTGCAGTGGATTGAGGGCAAGCAGTGCCCTCAGCCAATCGGGGAGGATGGTTTGCACATAGACGATCGGGGTCAGCCAAAACCAAAACTGCAATACCAAGGTCACCAACTGCTCCACATCGCGATAAAAGACATTGATCAGACCGGCCAACAGCCCCAGACCCAGGGTCAACATGATCAGGGTCAGCACCACGGGTACGGCTGCCAGCAGGGCCCAGCCTGGAAACTGACCGATCAGCAACAGAAAGCCCAAGAATAGACCTAGGGTGATCGCATAATGCAATAGGCTCGAGAGGACCGCGATCATCGGCAGGCTAAGCTTGGGAAAGCTGAGTTTTTTCAGCAAAGCGGCATTGCTGATGAAGATCCCCACCGAGCGGCCCAAAAGCTCGCTGAACAGATTCCAGGTCAAAAGCCCAGCGCACAGATAGATGCTATACGCAAAGGGCCCGCTATGACCGACGAGCGCCGGATGCATCAGCCGAGCAAAGACCAGGGTATAGAGCAGGATCAGCGCAAAGGGATGGATAATCGCCCAGCCGAGCCCCAGCTGGCTTCCCAGATAGCGGGCGCGCCATTCGCGCTGCACGCTCGCCCAGATAAAGCCGCGATAGGCCCAAAGCTCGCGGATCAATAGCCCTGGCACTGCCAACAGGCTCAATCCAGACTGCGGTTGACTGCTCATAGAATCTGCTTTCAAGAAGGTGCGCATCGATGCGTACGGTTCTTTTCCTGCCCCGCCGGGTTTGGCTTCCCACCCTCTTCTCTGATAGGCGTCACCTTCCCGACTCCGGCAGAGACCCTCTCTGCCGCAGCGCCGCCTTGAGAGGCGGTTGGTGTTTTGACCACTGCAATCAATCGCCCTGAGCGCCTCCCAGCTGGAGGGTCTTGACCGATATGCCAAGCAGGCCTGCCGCCTTACCTGTGCCCCTAGTGTTTAACATGGGTACTACACTATCGGGCATTATAAAAGTACTAGGGTCTGGCTGACTTTCTCAGGCGTTCGGAGCTTCTCGGGTTTTTCGGCCACCTTGCTTATGACCTCATTGGAAATGGTTCTAGCTGACCAAGATAGCTGGGATAGATAGGATGCGGCCAAATGGCTCATCCTGCGCCAATGGCCTGAGACCAATCCAGACGACGAGTCGGCGAAAGAGGTTCGAGCCCAACTGACCAAGGGCCAGTCTTAGCGCTGGCCCTGTGTATTTTTGGGGCCGGCATGAGGGCTGGGATTGGCAATCGTTGAATCTCAACCCCTCCTTCACTCGGGCTCAATCCTGAGGCTGAAGCCCAGAAACAGGATGGCCAGCGCCGCAAGGGCGATGAGTCTGGGTGTCACTAAAAACAGCACAGCGAGCACGGCCAGGGCTGGAGGGAGCGGGGCATCGATCAGGATGCGTCCGTTGGCATCACCCAAGACCAGATGTTTAGCCCAATAGCGCTGGAGCAATGACTTGATCGCCATGACCCAGGGTTGATCGCTGAAGTCGCCAGTCAGGGGGCGGCGCGGCATAGGGTTTAACCTCGGCTGTTTCGATCTGGGCTACCATTGTATCCTGCAGATTCGGGTGCAGGGGGCAGACAAGCCCTCTGGGAATGGATTTGCTAAACCTCATCTATGGGCAAGCTGGGCTCGAGTGCTCGACGCTGCCCACTCGTTGATAACCTCTGACGACAAGACGGTCGATCATGATGTTGAACTGGGATGATCCACTCACCACCGCGCATCGCCCGCAACCGGCGGCCCTCCTGCGAACTATCCATGATGAACCACCGCCCCCACCGTCCTGCGCCCAAGGCGGGGCCACTGGGCTTGAATCATTGCGTCGGGGCGATGCGCGCATTCGGGTCGATGATAAGCGCATCATCAATTGCCGCGCCGATCTCAATCAGCTCGTGCCGTTCAAATATCGCTGGGCCTGGGAGAAATATCTGGCCGCCTGCGCCAATCACTGGATGCCGCAAGAGATCAGTATGGCTGCTGATTTGGCGCTCTGGAAGGACCCGCGCGGTCTGAGCGAGGACGAGCGCCTGATCATCAAGCGCAGTCTGGGCTTTTTCTCGACTGCTGACTCGCTGGTAGCCAATAACCTGGTGCTTGCGGTTTATCGCCACCTCACCAACCCGGAATGCCGCCAATATCTATTGCGCCAGGCATTCGAAGAGGCCCTGCATACCCATGCCTATCAATATGTCGTCGAGAGCCTGGGACTGGATGAGGGCGAGATCTTCAACATGTATCGCGAGGTGCCGGCAGTGGCGCGCAAGGCGGAATGGGCCTTGCCCTTTACCCAGCATCTGGCCGACCCTTATTTTCGCACTGGCACCCCAGAGTCCGACCAGGAACTTTTGCGTGAGCTTGTAGCCTTTTATGTGATCTTCGAGGGGATCTTTTTTTATGTCGGCTTTGTGCAGGTGCTCTCGATGGGCCGGCGCAATAAGATGACCGGCACTGCCGAGCAATTTCAGTACATCCTGCGCGACGAGTCCATGCATCTCAATTTTGGGATCGATGTGATCAATCAGATCAAGATCGAAAACCCGCATCTATGGACACCTGATTTTCAGGCACAGTTAGCACAGATGATCCATGAGGCGGTTGCGATTGAGGCCCAATATGCCTATGACACCATGCCGCGCGGTATCCTGGGGCTCAATGCACCGATGTTCGAGGAATATCTGCGGTTTATCGCCAATCGGCGTTGTGTCCAGATCGGTCTGCCCGAGCTCTATCCAGGGGCGACCAATCCATTCCCCTGGATGGCCGAGGTCTTGGATCTCAAAAAGGAGAAGAATTTCTTCGAGACCCGGGTCACGGAGTACCGGACCGGTGGGGCGCTGCAATGGGACTGATGGACAGGGCCTGTCGAGACTGACTCGGCAGCCTGGGCCCTGCCCTGCAGCAGGCCCAGATTAGGACTGATCCCGGGGCGAGATCGCTTGCCTTGCTGCCATCCCGAGGATCCATGATCAGCCGCTTGCTTATTGGGTTGACGGCAATAGGATTTGCGGTCCTGGCAACCCTGGTCCTGGGGGGTGTGGTTTTGTGTCTGCATCCCTCTGTATCCGGTGGATTCCGCGCTGCCCTGGTCGCGCGGCTCTCCGAGTATATGGGTTATCAGGTGACCGCCGAGGCAGTCAGGCTGGGTCTTTCCGGCCTCAGGCCGCGACTGCATCTGGAGGATGTCGCATTCAGACAGCCCCCCTCGGCGCCGCGGATGCAGCCGTCAGGGGAAACCGGCGAGCCCATCCTGGAGGCCGAGGCAATCGATCTGGAGCTGGATTTCAGCGCCCTGCTCCAAGGCGCCGGGATTCGGGTCGCAGGCATCAGGCTGCGCGGTGGACGGTTGATCATCGCGCCAGGCATCGCTGGCCAGTTCCCCTGGCCAAGGCCTGGGATCAGGGGCGGCGATGGATCTCTGCGCCAGCAACCAGATCTGGCTGGGCCCAAGGAGCTAGCAGCAAGGCGGCTGCTCGAATCCTTTCTAACCCAAGGCTGGGTCGAGTGGATTGACAGCGAGGTTCTGCTGGTCGATGCTGGGGCCAAACTGCTATGGCATCTGGCCGATATCAAACTGCGTCTTGCAAATGCCGGCGAGCGCCATTGGCTGGATCTCCAGTCCAGCCTGCTGGCACCGCTCCCTGGTCTGAGCACCTCCGATTTAGTACCGAACTCCATTCTCCAGACCCCCAATCCATCCCTGGGGCCCTTGCCACCTTACTCGGCGGGCGCTGAGTCCTCATCCGGTCCGCGTCTGCATCTTGCCTTGCAGCTCGAGGGTCCACCCGCTGATCCCCTGTCCTGGCAAGGACAGGGTTACGGACGCATTGAGGGCCGAGAGCTCGGCTGGCTTTGGCCGGCGGTTTGGGGAGGGACCGATCGGATCGCAACCAGCGGTGGGTCTCTCGCTGCCTGGTTCGAGATCCAGGCGGGGCGTTTACAGCAGGCATTGGTCGAGGTCCAGATCCAGGGATTGCGCCGGTCAGTCGGCGAATCCTCCAGGGAAGAGGGTGATCAAGAGGACTCAGCCTGGGATCTCAATGCACTTGCCCAGATCCGGCGCCTGGATACCGGCTGGCAGGTCCTGGTCCAGGGGGGCGATCTGGGTATCCCAGAGGCGCGGATCGCCGAGCTTGGGGTTGAATTGCGCCTGGATGCGGATGGATCGGCGCGCGAGCTTGTGGGGCGGATAGCGGGGACAAGGCTCGATCTGTTTGGGCGTCTCCTTGCGGCCATCACTTGGACCCTGCCTGGGCCAGTCGAGCCGTTTTTGGATCGGTCGTCTCAGGGGAGCCTGGATGAACTCAGACTCTGGATTGATTTTGGCAGGGACGAGGGCAAACCGCACTGGCAATTCCAGGGACATCTCTCCGGGCTGGGTATCACAGCTCAAACCGATCGGCTGGGTTTTGCGGGACTCGATCTCTGGATCAGCGGGGATCAGGATAGGGTTTGGGGGCATTTGGCCTCTCAGGGTTTGGATCTCAGTCTGCCATCCATCCTGGATCGGCCGGTGCATCTGGATCGGCTAAGCGGGCGATTCGATTGGTCACGCCTCAAACAGGGCGGCTGGCAGCTGAGGTTCGATCAGGTCGGCCTGGAGAATGCCGATCTACTCGGCCGGATGCGCCTGGAATTGGCATGGCCGGTCGACGCCCCTGGCCCAGACCTTGAATTGAGCGCCTCTTTTCAGGGGACTGAGGGCGCGCCCTTTCGACCCTATCTCCCCGTCGGTCTCATGCACCCGGAGTGGGTGCGCTGGCTTGAATCATCGATTCGTCCTGGCCGGGTGACCGAGGGCCGGCTGTATCTCCAGGGATCTCTGGATCGGACGTATCGGTTCCGGCTGCAACCGCGCCTGCAGCTTGACCTGGCATTTGCCGATGTACGTCTCGATTATTGGCCGGGCTGGCCTGGGTTGACCGCGGCCAGGGGGCATCTGCACCTGCGCGACCAGAGCCTGGGCGTGCGGATCACGCAGGCGCGTCTCCTGGACAGCGATCTGAGCGCCCGTCTCGATCTGCCCCAACTCGAGCGGGTTGAACGTTTGCCGATCCATATCGAGGTCGAGGGGCCCTTTGGGGATGGACAGCGTTTCTTGAATGCAATCCCTGGGGATCTGCAGCCGTCCACGGTATCCCAGACCCTCGAACTCAGCGGCCAGGCGCGCTGGGTTCTGGACCTAGAGATCCCTCTGGTTCGGGGTGCAACACCAGGTTTCAGGGGCCAACTGAGTTGGCCGGGACCGGCGCGTTTGGCCCTGTGCGGTACCCCTATCCAACTCGACGCGCTGACCGGGGTAGTGCTGTTTAACGAACGCGGTATTGAACCCTCTACCCTGACCGCCCAACTGCTCCGCCCCGGTATCCCTGGTGGCCAGGGCTTGCGGATAGCGCTCGCCAGCCGCGATGGGGGTCTGGCGCTGGGTATCACAGCGCCAGCGCTCGACCTGGATGATCCATTCGGAGGCAAGACGGGCGCCTTAACGCCGGACGCATTTGGACTCAAGCGGCTTGAACTGGCGATCGACCGGTTGCGGCTGGCGGGGATGCCTCTGGGTTTGAGCAGGCTTGAGGCTGTCCATCATGGGCTCGGCTGGCGGGTGCGCATTGCCGCCAAAGGGATCACCGGTGAGCTGGATTGGCCGGCGCGCAGCGAGGCTCAGGCACGCCTGCATCTGGATCGGCTCGATCTGCAGTCAGTATTTCCGTTCGGCCCGGGCCATGAACCCACCGAACCCAAGATCGCTGCCTGGCCGCCCTTGGCCATCCGGATCGACCAGGTCAACTGGGGTACGGCCCGGCTCGGTCGCCTAGATCTGCAGTTGCAGCCCGAGTCCGGGGGTGTGCGTCGCCTGCACCTGGTTCTCGATCGCCCAGGTCTGCTGCGGATCGAGGGTCGGGGGGCATGGGATCAGGGGGCGGATGGGGTCAATGGCCAGCTGACCCTGGAGGCCAGCTCACCCGATCCAGGCCGGCTGCTGAGTGGCCTCGACGAGCGCTCGGCGATCGCTGCCGGCTACGCCCACGCCCATCTCGAACTGAGTTGGTCGGGTACACCCTGGACGTTCGAATGGAGACAGGCCGCTGGTCTACTCCAGCTCGAATTCGGTCCAGGGCGTCTGCTCAGGGTCGAGCCTGGGGTTGGGCGACTACTCGGCATCGTGGACCTGGGTTCGATCGGCCGCCGCCTGGCCCTTGATTTCTCAGACCTCCATGCGCCTGGCTTCGCCTTTGAACGTTTGGCTGGACGGATCGCCATCAACCAGGGGCTGGCCCGCATCGAGGATCTGCAGATCGAAGGGCCTTCGGCCCGGATATGGGTATTGGGAACAACCGATCTGATTGGCCAACGGCTGGATCAGCGGATCCTGGTCGAGCCCAAGCTGGGACCCGGTCTGGCCCTGGCCAGCGCCGTGGCTGGTGGGCCGATGGTGGGGGCAGCGGTCTGGTTGGTCGATCGAGCCGCCGGCAATCCACTCGCCCGACTCGGACGCTATCGCTATCGACTCACCGGCAGCTGGGATGATCCCCAATGGATCCGCCTCGGCTGGGAACCCCTGGCTAGCCTGGATGCCTCCATCTGGGCAAACCAAGCGGCCGATCCTGCTGTTAACCATTTTTTGGATCATCCCTGACCGGCGACTTTTCGCTTGGGTCATGGGGCTGGTATTGTTAACGATCCTCTAACCTGGGTCTGGTCTTGCTAAGCGGATCGGTCGGGGGTTAAACCAACGCTCGGCGCTGGGATGGCCAGGTGCTGCCGTCAACACGGCTTTGGGTGGGCAAACGATGAGAGAAAAACACAAGATCGGGGTCGTGCAGATGGCAAGCGGCCCTAATGTCAGCGCTAACCTGCTCGAGGCCGAACGCCTGATCCGGCAGGCTGTCGATGAGGGGGCAGAGCTCGTTATCCTGCCTGAAAACTTTGCCTGTATCGGTCAGGATGACCGCGATCAGCTCGCGATCCGCGAGCCAGAGGGGAATGGCCCCTTACAGGATTTCCTGAGTCGGTCGGCCAGGCAATTGGGGATTTGGCTGGTCGGCGGGACCATCCCGCTGGCCGCCTCTGATCCGGACAAGGCCCGCGCCGCCTGTCTGGTCTTCGATGATCGCGGCGAGCGGGTGGCCCGTTATGACAAGATCCATCTATTCGATGTCAATCTGCCCGGCAGCGATGAGCGGTATCGCGAATCGGCGCTGATCGAGCCTGGCTCGCTGCCGGTGGTCATCGAGACCCCATTCGGGTTCTTAGGGTTGGCGGTCTGTTACGATCTGCGTTTTCCTGAACTCTTTCGGCGTCTGGTCGATGAGGGTGCTGAGATCCTGGCCATCCCCTCTGCATTTACTGCGGTTACCGGAAAGGCCCATTGGGAGTCCCTGGTGCGGGCACGGGCGATTGAAAACCTCGCCTATGTCGCCGCTGCTGCCCAGGGCGGCTTTCATGTCAACGGGCGCGAAACCCATGGCCACAGCCTCATCATCGATCCCTGGGGAACCATCCTGGCCCAGATAGCACGCGGGGCTGGGGTCGCCTGTGCCAGCCTAGACCGCGAATTCTTGGATTCGGTACGCCGCAGCTTTCCTACCCTCAGCCATCGGCGTTTGAAATGCGATGTCTGAGCTCGTATTTCAGGGCCAGTGAGCCAATGCCAAACTGGCCGCTGACTGGTGGTCAAGTCCATGCCTATGTTCCACCCCTATCGATCAATGCAGTTTACGCTTTTGAGGTGACATGAATGATCCAATGATCGTCGCTCGGGCGAATCTCCTGGAACCCGCGGGTTTGACCATGGCGGATCTCGAGCGCGTCCTCTCCGAATTGACTGCGGCATCCGTCGATATGGCGGATATCTATTGTCAATACAGCCGTCTGCAATCCTGGATTCTGGAAGACGGGATCATCAAGGATGGCGCCTTTCATATCGAACAGGGGGCGGGTCTGCGCGCGATTGCCGGCGAGGCCACCGGCTTTGCCTATTCGGATGAATTGACCCTGCCGGCGCTGATAGAGGCGGCTAGGACAGCGCGGGCGATCGCCGCATCTGGCCAAACGCGGCGCGTTCGGATCCAACCCAAACAGGTGGGTTCGCTCTACCCCCCGCTCGATCCGATCCTCAGCCTCGCGGATTCCGACAAGGTTGCCCTGTTGCAGCGGGTCGATGCCGAGGCGCGGCGTGCCGATCCCCGCGTTCGGGAGGTCATCGTCAGCTTGGTTGCGGTCCAGGATACAGTCCTGATCCTGGCTGCCGATGGGACCCTGGCTGCCGATGTGCGACCGCTGGTGCGGCTCAACGTGAACGTGATCGCTGAACAGGATGGTCGGCGTGAGCAGGGAACGAGCGGCGGCGGGGCGCGTGCTGATCTCGGCTATCTGCTCGAGGGAGAGCGGGCGCTCGGTTTTGCCCGCGAGGCAGTGCGCGTGGCGCTGGTCAATCTGGAGGCGCGTCCAGCCCCAGCTGGGACCATGACGGTGATCCTGGGCCCGGGCTGGCCGGGCATATTGCTCCATGAGGCGGTCGGGCACGGCCTGGAAGGCGATTTCAACCGCAAGGGAAGCTCGGTCTTTGCTGGCCGCATTGGCCAGCGGGTAGCGGCCCCAGGTGTCACTGTGGTCGATGATGGCACCCTGGTCGGGCGGCGCGGGTCGCTCAATGTCGATGATGAGGGCATCCCCAGCCAGTGCACCGTCCTGATCGAGGATGGGATCCTCTGCGGCTATCTACAAGACCGGCTCAATGCCCGGTTGATGGGGACCATTCCAACCGGCAATGGACGGCGCGAGTCCTATGCCCATCTACCGCTGCCGCGCATGACCAATACCCATATGCTCGCCGGCGCCCATGATCCAGAGGAGATCATCGCCTCGGTGGATCTGGGCCTGTATGCGGTCAACTTCGGCGGCGGCCAGGTCGATATCACCTCGGGCAAGTTTGTCTTTTCGGCCAGCGAGTCCTATCTGATCGAAAAGGGCCGTCTGGTTTGCCCCGTCAAGGACGCCACCCTGATCGGCCATGGCCCAGAGGTGCTCAGCCGGGTCAGCATGATCGGCAATGATTTGCGGCTCGATGAGGGCATCGGGACCTGCGGTAAGGAGGGGCAAAGCGTGCCAGTGGGGGTCGGCCAGCCGACCCTGCGGATCGACGGGCTCACTGTCGGCGGTACCAGGCGCGGCTGGGAACAGCGCGCAGCCAGCAGTCTGGCCTTGGGGGATTGAGTATGCCGGTTCTTACGACCCTCGATACTGCTCAGGATCTGGCCTGGTTGCAGCAGATCATCGAGGATCTGCTGAAAGAGGCCAAGCGCCAGGGGGCAAGCGCCTCTGAGGCCTCGGTCGGTATCCGTACCGGTCTGGAGGTCAGGGTGCGGCTCGGTGCGATCGAGACCATTGAGCATACCCGCGACCGGGGGTTGAGTGTGACCCTGTATTTTGGTCAGCGGCAAGGCTCAGCCAGCACCTCGGATCTGAGTCCCTCGGCCATCCGGGATACGGTTGCGGCGGCGCGCGCCATCGCTCAGCATACCCAGGAGGACCCCTGCGCCCATCTTCCCCCCCCCGAGCGTCTGGCCCAGGCGGTTTTGGACCTGGATCTCTATCACCCCTGGTCGCTCTCGATCGAGCAGGCCATCGAATGGGCGCGTGTTTGCGAAGAGGCTGGCCTCAGCTACGACCCGCGGATCCGCAACTCGGAGGGCGCCAGCCTGTCTACCCAGCGCCATCTCCATGTCTCGGGCAACAGCCTGGGTTTCATCGGCGGCTATCCCACCACCCGCTATAGCCTCAGCTGCGCCCTGATCGCCCAAGAGGGCGACGAGATGCAGCGGGATGACTGGTGGACGACGGCCCGCGCCTCTGCGGATCTCGAGTCACCGGAGGCGGTCGGTCAGCGGGCCGCCCAGCGCACCCTGGCTCGGCTGGGCGCCAGGCGGCTCAAGACCTGTGAGGTTCCGGTGCTTTTCAGCGCCGAGGTCGCCACCAGCCTGGCGCGCCATCTGGTCTCGGCGATCAATGGCCATCATCTCTATCGCCGGGCCAGCTTTTTGCTCGATCATCTCGGTTGGCCGATCTTCCCGGCCTGGATGCGCATCCATGAACAGCCGCATCTGCCGCGTGGCCTGAGCAGCGCGCCCTATGATCACGAAGGGGTCGCGACTGCCCCCAAGAACCTGGTACGCGACGGGGTGCTTGAGACCTATCTCCTGGATACCTATGCCGGCTGCCGGTTGGGCCTGCCGACCACTGGTAACGCCGGCGGGGTGCGCAATCTCAGGGTCGAGCCCTGGCCTCTCCGTTCCCTTCCAGCTTTCGCCGGGATGACGCAGGGAGTGGCTGGACTTGATCGCGCCGCGCTCCTGCGCGAGTTGGGGCGGGGTCTATTGGTCACCGAACTCATGGGTCAAGGCGTCAATCTCGTCACCGGCGACTATTCGCGCGGGGCCGCCGGTTTTTGGGTCGAGAACGGCGAGATCCAATACCCGGTGGAGGAGATCACCATCGCTGGCAATCTGAGGGACCTATTCGCCGGCGTCGCTGCGGTCGGTGCGGACGATGCCATTCCGGGCAGTATCCGCACCGGTTCCTGGTTGATCGAACGCATGACCATTGCTGGGGAATAGGGGGAGATGCGATGGCGCCTGAAGGGGAAGGGCCTGTCTATGTCGCTGGGCATCGGGGCCTGGTGGGTTCGGCAATCCTTCGCGCCCTGGTCCAACAGGGGATCGAGGATGTCCTGGTGCGCACCCATGCCGAGCTCGATCTGACGGATCAGGCGGCAGTCGAACGGTTCTTTGCCCATGAGCGCCCGGTTCGGGTCTATCTGGCAGCGGCCAAGGTCGGCGGTATCCTCGCCAATGACACCTATCCCGCCGAATTTATCTATCAAAACCTGATGATCGCTGCCAATGTCATCCATGCTGCCTGGCGATCTGGGGTCGAGCGACTCCTGTTTCTTGGCAGTTCCTGCATCTATCCGCCCCAGGCGCCCCAGCCGCTCAGCGAGGAGTCCTTGCTGAGCGGTCCCTTGGAACCGACCAACGAGCCCTATGCCATCGCCAAGATCGCGGGCATCAAGCTCTGCGAGTCCTACAACCGCCAGTATGGGACCGATTTTCGCAGCCTGATGCCAACCAATCTCTATGGGCCGGGGGACAACTTTGATCGACACACCAGCCATGTCATCCCCGCCCTGATCCATAGGTTCCACGCCGCCAAGGTCGAGGGCCGAGACGAGGTCGTGGTCTGGGGCAGCGGGCAGGCGAGGCGCGAGTTTCTGCATGTCGATGACCTGGCCTCTGCCTGTGTGTTCATCATGGATCTACCCCCCGCCACCTATCGCGCGGCGACCCAGACCCGCTGTTCGCATCTAAATGTCGGAAGTGGCGAGGAGATCCGGATCGCCGATCTAGCCGAACTGATCCGCGAGATCGTGGGCTTTACCGGCACTATCCGCTTCGATCCATCCCGACCCGAGGGCCCGCCGCGCAAGCGGATCGATAGCCGGCGTCTTCAGCGATTGGGCTGGCAGCCGCGGATCGATCTGCGTGAGGGGTTGGCCCAGACCTATGCCTGGTATCTCGCTCACCAGGCCCGGCTCCAGGATGGTGCATGATGAGGGTCCCAGAGATGTTCAGGCTCAGGATTCTGGATTGCTTGAAGAGGTCTGGTTGATGACAAGCCAACCCGGGCTAAAAGGTCAGACCCTAAGGATTCGGGTCTGTCGCTATCATCCAGAGCAAGAAGCCGGCTGCGCATCTGCAGGAATAGGCGAAGCCGCCTTTGCTCTATCACCCCGCCCGAGGCTGGGTCTAGAAAACCCCTGGCGCCGCTGATGGTTCATTCTAGATTCCCGCCTACGCCATAATGACGAAAAAGGCGCGCCGCAATGACGAAAGGTCCCCATCCTCGGTATCGAGGAGAGGCTGGAATCATCCCAGCGCCCTCCGTTGGCCTTTTTTATCCGCAGACCGGTGTGGGCTGGGCGCAGCCTACTTATAGCCCTCTCGAGAGGGTAGCCTCTGATGAAGACCACCACACCCTCAGCTGAGAGACCAGTAGCCGATGCAGATCAAAAACGGCGTCTGCACTGGGGCCTGCTTGAGCTCGATCAGCTGCTCGGCGGTTTCCTCGCCCCGGGTTATGAGCGGTCTTGTTTGGACCAACGGCGCATCCTTGCCGAGCCGATCCAGGAGGGCGATCAGCGCCTCAGCGACCGGTTTGTAGGACGCAGCCTGACTCTTGATCCCAGATAGCGGGTCCTGATCGCCTATATCCGCAGCGAGTTTTCAGCCACCCAGTCGCCTTGAGCATTCTAACGATGAGCCGCCCCCTGTTCCCGCCGCTGCTGATTACCCCGCGCTGCTCGCCCACCTTGCTGCTCCTCGTCTGTCTGACCCATGCCCTGGCCCTGGCGGTGGTCCTTGCCCTGCCGCTTGGCGGCTGGCGGATGGTCCTGGCCTGCGCGGTGCTATTGAGCCTGCTTAAGACGCTCTGGGCCGATGTCTTGCGCTGCGCCCCCTGGTCGATCCGGTCGGCTCGCTGGAATGCCGATGATACCTGGACCTTGGAGCTTGCCAATGGGCGATCGCTGAGTGCGCGGCTGACACCTGCCAGTTTCGTCGGTCTGGATTGGATCTCTCTGGTCTTTACCGCTGGACGCCCGTGGCGGCGTACCCTGGTCCTGACCGCCGATGCCCTGGAGGTTGACACCCTGCGCCGCCTGCGTCAGCGTTTGCGTCTATGGCCTCGGTTTTCACCGGGGTGATGTTTTTAGGAGGCAGCGGGGGACTTGAACAATGCGGGTATTGGTTGCAGGCGGGGCTGGTTATTTGGGCAGCCATGTCTGTGTAGAGCTTTTGCAATCCGGTCATCAGCTGGTGGCGCTCGATAATCTCAACGCGGGTTCAGAGGAGATCCTGAGCCGGGTCGGTGAGATCACCCATCAGGGTCTAGGGTTCTTCGAGGGCGACCTGCGCGATCGCGAGTTACTAGAGATGATCTTGGGAACGGGCCGGTTCGATGCGGTGATCCTATGCGCTGGATTGGGGTCGATCAGTGCCTCGGTCAGCCAGCCTCTGGCCCACTATGCCAATGCCTTGCAAGGTTTGCTGACCCTCCTTGAGACCCTAGCGGCTGCTAGGCTGCGTACCCTCATCCTGACCTCATCAGCTGCCGTCTATGGCGAGCGGGCAGATCCGCTGATCGAGGAGACACCGCCCCAGCCCATCCACCCGCAAGGGCGTTGCGCCTGGTTTGCCGAAGCCATCCTCCAGGACATCCAACGCGCCGATCCAACCTGGCGCATCGCGATTCTTAGGGTGTTCAATGCTGCGGGCGCCCATCCGAGTGGGCGGATCGGCGAGGACCCCAATGCCCCAAGTCTTATGGCCCAACTCGCCCAGGTCGCCCTGGGCCGCCGCGAATGCCTGCTGGTCTTTGGAAACGACTATCCAACCCCTGATGGCACACCAGTGCGCGACTATATCCATGTCCAGGATCTCGCGCGCGCCTATCGCCTGGCCCTGGAGCAGCTGCCCAAACAGGAGGGGATAGCCATCTATAACCTCGGGACCGGGTGCGGCTATAGCGTGCTTGAGACGATCGCTGCCTTTGAACGCGTCACTGGGCGCACCATTCCTTATGAATATGTTGCAAGACGCGCCGGGGATGTCGCCTCTTGCATTGCTAATCCCACCCAGGCGCGCCTTAAGCTCGCTTGGGTGTCGCAAGCCGATCTTGACCAGATGATCGCCGATGCCTGGCACTGGTATATGCAGAATCCTGAGGGAGTCGCTCAATCTGGCTAGTACCCTGCCTCAGCTAGGTTTTTCTATCAAAGCTGCGCCCGTTTGAGACGTTCTTTGAGGCGTTCCCAGGTTTTCACCGGGGTGATATTTTAAATGGGCGCGGATCAAGTTAATCATTGGGAGCCAATAGCGATGTCGATCAAATCAGATCGCTGGATCCGGCGCATGGCCCTTGAGCACCGGATGATCGAGCCATTTGAACCCAGTCAGGTCCGTGAGACCGACAAGGGTCGGGTAATCTCTTATGGGACCTCGAGCTATGGTTATGATGTGCGCTGCGCCGATGAATTTAAGATCTTCACCAATATCAATTCGGTGATCGTCGACCCCAAGGCATTCGATACCAATAGCTTCGTGGATCTGAAGGCCGATGTTTGTATCATCCCGCCCAATTCATTCGCCCTGGCCCGTACAGTTGAATATTTCCGCATCCCACGGAATGTGCTCTGTATCTGTATGGGTAAATCGACCTTTGCCCGCTGCGGGATCATCGTCAATGTGACGCCATTGGAGCCCGAATGGGAGGGACATATCACTCTGGAAATTTCCAATACCACGCCGCTTCCTGCCAAGGTCTATGCCCATGAGGGCATTGCCCAGATTCTTTTCCTGGAATCCGATGAGGTATGCGAGGTCTCTTATCAGGACCGCGGCGGCAAATATCAGGGTCAGCGGGGGGTGACCTTGCCGCGACCCTAAATGGATCTTTTTCCCCAATTTTCACCGCGGTGACGGTGCTTGCTTCGGAATGACCCAGGGGAGGGCGCTACGCGAGCCCCCCGCCTTTCCCGCCATTGCGAGGCGCGCAGCGCCGAGACAATCCACAGGGTGACTGCCGTTCGCTGGTATTGGATTGCTTCGGGGGCTTCGCCCCCGCGCAATGAGAAGGAGAGTCATTGTGCAGGCTGGTTGATGGAAGGGGCAAGGATGCCCGCAAGCCGCAAATCAATAGATCAAGATCAATAAATCAATAACCGCCCTTGCGTTTAACCGCAGGTAATCCGGCGATCTTTGTCCCCTGCTTGGTCGGGGCCAGCGGGAAGAGCTGATAGAGATCCTTGCTGGTCAGCTTGGTTCCCCAGACCTCGCTCATGTGTTTAAGCACCACCCGTTCCATCGGTTGATTCTGATTGTTATTGATATATTCATCGCGCAGATAATGGATGACATCCCAGTGTTTATCGGTCAACTCAATCCCTTCGATCTCGGCCAGCTTGCGGGCGACATCCTCATCCCAATCTAGATAATTCACTAAATAGCCATTTTCAGTGGTTTCGATCGTCCGACCATTGACTTCGATGGCCATGGGTATGACTCCTCGCCTATCAATAACGGTTGATTGAGAGCAGCTGGGATATGCTTTTCAAGACCCAAACTATAGCAAAACCGCCACGATCGTACCGGTCAGCAGGGTAGCAAGGGTACCAGCAAGGATCGATTTCAATCCCAAGGCGACGATCTCGGAACGCCGCTCAGGGGCAAGCGCCCCGAGTCCGCCGATCAGTATCCCCAGGCTTCCCAGATTGGCGAATCCGCACAGCGCATAGATCAGGATGATCCGGCTGCGCTCGCTCAAGACCTCAGGGCCCAGCTTGGCAAGTTCCAGATAGGCGACCAGCTCATTGAGAATGGTCTTGATCCCCATGAGCGCGCCGGCGGTTTGGGCCTCAGACCAGGGGATGCCGATCAGCCACATGACCGGCGCCATTGCCCAGCCGAGCAAACGCTGCGCCGTGATCGGCTCACCGCCCACCCCAGGCAGTAGGCCCAACAGTTGGTTGACCAGGCTGACCAGGGCGACCATGACGATCAGCATGGCGATGATATTGAGCCAAAGCGGGATCGCCTCAAGGGTGCCGCGAGCGATGGCATCCATGGCGCCGTGGGCGGTGCGTTCGATCCGGGCAATGGGTTGGGATGGCTGGTGCCTAGGCTCCGGGATCAGGATGCCAGCGATCACCAGGGCACCAGGCGCATTGATCAGGGATGCGGTCAGGATATGGCCCAGGGCGTCAGGGACGGTTTCCTTGAGCAGGCTGGCATAGAGCACCATCACGGTCCCAGCGATGGTCGCCATGCCGCAGGTCATGACCCCGAAGAGTGCGGCGCGCGAAAGCCCCGGCACATAAGGGCGGATCAAGAGCGGCGCCTCGGTCATGCCGACAAAGACATTGGCTGCTGCTGTCAATCCCAGGGGACCGCTGGTACCTAGGGTTCGGCCTAACAGCCAGGCAAAGGCCTGGACGATCACCGGTAGGACCCGCCAATAAAACAATAGGGCCGAGAGCGCGCTGATGACCAAAAGCAGGGGCAGGGCGCGAAAGGCCAACACGAAGCTGTGATGCGGATAGCGGGTCTCAAAGGGCGTTGCCCCGCCGCCCAGATAGCCGAACACCAGCTCGGTGCCCGCCTGGGTTGCGGTCTGGAGGGCGAGCACCAGTTGATTGAGGACCAGGAAGGCATCCTTGACTCCTGGCAGCTTAAGCAGCGCCAGGGCCAGGGCGAACTGAAGACCAACCCCTGCCAGTACCAGGCGCAGACGCACCCCGCGGCGGTCCTCACTCAACAGCCAGGCGATCCCCAGGAGGCTGACCAGCCCAAACAGGGGTTGCAGGGCCATCATTGGCGGATGGCGGGGGGCGCGTGCTGGGTCGCGCTGGCAAGGAGTTGATGGACGTCCACTGCATCGAATCGATATTGCCGGTTGCAAAATTCGCATACTACCTCGACGACACCCTGCTCGGCGAGCACGGCTTTGACCTCGGCGGCATCGAGTAGACGCAGCATCCCGGCGATGCGGGTGCGCGAGCAGGTGCAGCGGAATGAAACCGGCTCCGGCTCAAACACCCGTACCCTCTCCTCGTGAAAAAGCCGATGGAGCAGGGTCTCAGTGGACAATTCGATCAACTCACCAGGGGTGAGGGTGGCGCTTAAGAGTCCCAAGCGCAGCCAGTCCTCCTGGCTCGCTCCGCCGTCGGGCAGGCGTTGCAAAAGCAGACCAGCGGCACGGTTGGGGACTGCGGCTAGCCACAGACGGGTTGGGATCTGCTCGGAACGTTCGAAATAGTGCTCTAGCGATTCGCTAAAACTCGCCCCCAGCAAGGGCACCACCCCCTGATAGGGCTGACCCTGACCCTGATCGATGGTCAAGACCAACTGACCACTGCCGAACTGATCCTCCAGGTTCCCAGCCGGCGGGACCTCGCCTGACCAGCGTGCAAGCCCGCGGATAGTGGGCATCTGGGTGGCCTGGGCGACCAGGGTATGGATCGGGCCCGAACCTTGGACCTGGAGGATCAGCGACCCTTTGAACTTGATGGTTGCCGCGAGCAGGGTTACAGCGGCGAGCGCCTCGCCGAGGCGGGCCGCGACAGGTTCGGTATAGGGATGGATCTGCTGGATGGCGCGCCAGCTCGCATCCAGATGGACCAGATTGCCGCGAATACCTACCTGCTCAAATACGAATCGCGCCAGGATATCCGAATCGTTCATAAAGCCTCCACCGGGAAACCTGTGCCTGCAATCTTGGGTCATTCACCCAAGCGTTGCCAAAAAGGCCTCGACTGCCGGTTCCAGGTCCCAATCGCCCGCCAAGACCGCCGGTTCGAAATCGCGCCGCCACAGCGGCATCAGCAATCGCGCCCGTTTCCATTCCTCAAATAGGATACGCGCGATCGGGCCGCCCTGATCGATAAACCCCAGGTCCCAGAAGTCGCGCTCGGCCTGGGCGCGGTCATAGGGAAAGCGCCGGATCTCCCAGTGCCAGGCGCCGCGGGCAAAGCTGAGCTGGACTAGGCTGCCGCGCGGATCGCCATCGAAAGGCGAGCCGACTGAGCCGACATTGAGGATCGGGAGCCCGTCGAGCACCCGAGCTAGAGGTCGATGGGTATGGGCGGTGATGAAGAGCGCCAGATCGGGCGGCAAGGTGCCGCGCAGCACCTCATCTGGAAGCTCGGCGGTGATCCCTTCGCGATTGCTGAGCATGGTGCCATGGGTGACATGGACCCAGCTGGAGGTATCAGGGGCATGGAAGCAGAGATGATCCGGCCAGCCTTGCAGGGCATCGAGACGCGGTTGGATCTGGCGATAGGTCCAGTCAGCAAAGCGGCGCATCTCGGCCTCGAGCGCATTACGTGGGGGTTGGTGTCCGCAGCGCTGGACCCAGACCTCGTGATTACCACGGATCGGCAGCCAGCCATGGGCGCGTCTTAGGGTATCGAAGCGTTCGAGACAGGCGAGGCTGCTCGGACCGCGGTTGATCAAATCCCCAGCCATGATGACCAGGTCCGGGCCCCAGCCGAGGATCAGCTCGATGGCTGCATCCAGCGCTGGCAGATTGCCCTGGACATCGGAAAAGATGACGACCTTCATAGGCGATCCGCATCCGGTACCCTAAATTTGGTCTGCACTGATTCGATCTTGCGAAAAGGCCGCCCTGACAGGCACTCGCGGGTGTCGAATTTGGCAACTATATAGATCCGCTGGGTACCGAGTCGCTCGAGGAGCGTATTGGCCTGATCAATGAGGGCCAAGACCTCGCTGAGGGTCTCGGTCTCGATCTGAGTCCCCATTGGTGAGAGATGATAGGGCAAACCGGTTTGCTATCAAGGACTGCGCTATCGGGCGCAGGGTTTTCTTGATCCGACGGGTCTTATTGGCCCCATTCGTCTCTGCCATGCGTCACTTTCCCGGCTGCGATCAAGACCCTCCCTGCCAAAGCGCCGCCATTGTCATGGGTCATTGGAATCAGTGGCCCTCGCCCCGCTGCCGGGTCTTGTCCGAGAGGCCAAAAGCGGGGTGCGGCTGTGCTCAGGGGGTTCGACATGAGTGCTGTGATCCAGCTTGACGCATGCGAGGCAATACTGGGGTCTAGCTCCCATCCCGAGCTTTGGATGGACCTGGCCTCCCTTCGCCTGCGGGGATCCATCGACATCTGATCGCGCAGGCGCTGTCTCCCCCTGATTGGCTCTTTAACCGACCGCGTCGATCGCGGGATTGCGCAGATCTCAGACGGTCCTGAGCCTTTCTGGGCGGTTCAGCCAATCATCTGGAGGATAGCCCGAGTCTCCTCGGCAGGCATTCGGGGTCCAAACTGGGTGACGAGTTTCGCGGATGCCGCTGCCGCAAGCCGGCCAGCACGCCGATGATCAAATCCCTGGGTCAAACCATAAAGAAAGGCGCCGGCAAACATATCGCCGGCGCCGACCGTATCCACCGCCTTGACCCGCACCGGCGGGATCTCGATGAGCTCGGATCCATCCCATACCAGGGCGCCATCCGCCCCCAGGGTGATGACGAAGCTGTGCGCGAGGGTCTTGAAATATTCGACCGCCTGATTGAGGTCTTCTGAACCAGCCATCCCCATGGCCTCGAAGGCATTGGCAAATAGAAGATCCACTCCCCCGCCGATCATCTCTAGGAGGCCCCTTTTGAAATACTTGACCATATTAGGATCTGAGAGCGATAAGGCCGTTTTGACCCCTGAGGCCTCCGCGATCCGCTTGGCCTCGATGACCGTGGTGCGCGCCGAGTCTGAGGTCACCAGGTAACCCTCGGTGTAGAACCATGCTGAATCGCGCAGCGCCTCCTCAACCAGCTCCTGGGACGAAAGATTGCCGCTGATCCCCAAAAAGGTGCACAGGGTGCGCTCGGTGTCTGGGGTCACCAGGACCAGACAGCGCCCAGTATGCCCCTGATCCTTTTCGGTATGATGGTTGGTATCCACCCCTGCCGCAATCAGGTCGCGCATATAAAAATGCCCGAGCTCATCGTCGGCCACCTTGCAAGAATAGAAACAGCGTCCCCCGAATTGGGCACAGGCGATGATCGAATTGGCCGCTGATCCACCGGATGCGCGCCGGTGCTGGTGCCCCTTTAGATGGGCCATGATCGCATCCTGCTGGTGTTCATCGACCAGGGTCATCACCCCCTTGTCGATCCCCAGGATCCCCAAATCCTCGTGGGTCAGTTCATATTCCAGATCAACCAGGGCGTTGCCGATGCCATAGATGTGATAGTGCGCCATGAATATCCGCTGTCGTGACCTTATTGAATAGTGTTTTTTGATTGTAACTGTTGATCCGACCCAGAGACATCTGTGGAGACTGGGCAGAGGGCTGCGCTTTTGATGTTTCCCAAGAGGCAGTGCTAAGACATGACAGCGATCGCCGGTCAAGCTGGTCTTGATCTGCCTTGTCAGATGCCTCAAAGCCGCGTGGGGAGCATCTTTTCGGCCTGAGCTGCAAAGGGTACGGTTGGATCTGGGATGGCTGGTTTGATCCGCTGCAGAGGCGCTGGGTTGGCCAGGGGGTTCTGAGGATGCTGGCCCCTGTCTGGGCGCAGGAGTGCGGTTGCGACAACGTGCTGCTGGATGCCTAGACCCCGGAGGGTTGCGCATCGGCCCGTGCAGACCGATACCTGAGGCTAGGCAATCTCTGTATCCCGGTTGATCCTCAGCCAAGACTGCCAAACACCATCTCATCAGAAATCCATAGGCCAATGGCATAAGAATAATGTGATCGAAAAACTGAGGCTCTCACATATTAAAGTTTTTTTCTGTATACTCGACTCGGCCGGGATAGATCCAAAAAATCCTTTATTGGTTTAAAAATATGCCTCAATGCCACTGAATGTTAACCCTCTGGCACAGAGACTGCTCATCTCGAATCTTCCACTGGTATATAGGCTACTGGATCTTTTAAAGAATGTTTATACATCGATAATAGACAATCGGTTTGAATCCCGCCCTTATCAGGTGTTTTCATGATCTGCTCCTTTGGCCTGAGATCATTAAATGCTATCGGTTTGATCCGGAGATTTTGCTTTGAGTTTGAGCGCTGTTTTCTGGAAGGAGCAGCTTACCAGGTAAAATGACGTATCCTGAGCCCAGATCCACTCAGCCCAATCAGTCCCACTGTGCTCGATGGGCTCGACCGACAGATGCGAGGATTGCCGGGGCCGGCGAGGGCAGGCATTGGGATAGGATCGGTCGTTTGGGTCGGGGGTTGGAGAGCGATCGCATCGCCGTGCCATTCACCCTCACCGTTATGCAATTGAATACAGGCAGATCCATGAAACGCAGAGTCAATCCATTGTTGTTGATCGGTATAACCGGCGTTTCGATCAGCGGCGCCTTATTTGGGATGGATTATGGGCGGGCGATCGGCGGCAACCCCAGGATCTGGTGGACCCCGCAGGAGTTTGCGCTTCCCTTAGAACAGACAGCAGATCATTTTCAGCTCCTGATCGATGGCGAGCCGTTTGCCGAACATTTGGCGCGCAATTCGCTCACCGCCCTGGGTCCAGAGGGTCTTGCCTATTTTGTGAGGCCTGAGATGGTGCGGGTGCGTCTGAACAATTGGCCGCAGACCCAGGCCTCATTGTTCCATTTTGCGGTCTATTCGGCGTTTGGCCTGGGGGCGAGCCTGGCCTGTCTGATCCTGGGTCTAATCGAGTTTTTCCAGCGGCCACCAGGGCGCCGCCAGATGAATAGCGATCGGGCCGAGCGCAGCCTATTCCTGCAACAGGCAAACCCGCTTAAGCCAGATCGGGCAACAAGACCGTCTGCATGGCGGCGGGGATAACCGACCGGTCCCCGCAGGCCACCACCCGCCCGCGCTCGAGGACTAGGACCTGATCGACCCACTGAAGGCCTGCGGGGCGATGGGCGATTAGCAAGACGGTACGTCCGCGCATGAGACTATTGAGGGCCTGCATCAGATCGCGCTCGGTTGCTGGATCCAGTCCTTCGGTCGGCTCATCTAAGAGCAGGATCGGCGCATCCTTCAACAAGGCACGGGCGATGGCAATCCGGCGCGCCTGTCCCCCTGAGAGCCTCACCCCAGTCTCACCCACCCAGGTGTCATAGCCCTCGGGAAGAGCGGCAATAAAATCATGGACCTGGGCCGTGCGGCAGGCGGATTCGATCTGGTCTTGGCTGGCTTGGGGGTTGGCGATCAACAGATTTTCGCGAATGGTGGTGGAAAACAGATGGGTGTGCTGGCTGACGACAGCGATGAAACGGCGCAGGTCATCGCCGCGAAACCTCCGGATGTCTTGGCCACCGATCTCAATGGTTCCACAGTCCGCCTCCCAGAAACGCAGCAGCAGATGAAAGAGGGTGGTCTTGCCAGAGCCGGTGGACCCGAGGATGGCGAGGCGTCCGCCCTCAGGTATCTGGAAATCGACCCCCACAAGCGCAGGTTCAGCGGCACCCGGATAGGTAAAGCTAAGACCCTGACAGCGGATGCCAAAGCGCTGGAGGCTAGGGGAGGGGGCAGAGGGGTCGGGCACCGCAGGCTGGGTATCGACAATGGCAAATAGACGCCTTGCCGCAGCAAGGGTCCGTCCCAGCATCTGAAAGGCTGTGGGTAAGGGGGCCACAGACTCGAAGCTGGCGATGATCAACAGGGCCAGCATCGCCAGAACAGGCGGCTCAATCCGGCCGCCCTCGACCAGGGGGATAGCGATCCAGAGCATCACCCATAGGCTCAAACCCGCGCACAGACCGACACCTGCCTGGGTCAGACCCTGGTCGCTGGCGATTTGCCTTTGCTCGGTGATCAGCTGTCTGCTCAACGCATCGATCCGCCTCGCCTGAGGTTCGGCTGCGCCATAGATGGTTAGCTCGGCAAGCCCCTGGATACCATCGATGACTACAGCGCGCAGGGCCCCCTCGTCCTCGGCCAGCCGTTTGCCTGGGATGCGCCCGCGCCGCTCAGCCCAGACCGGCAGACCCAAGCCGGCCAATCCCCAGAAGATCAGGGCCGAAAGGGCCAATAGCGGATGCAGGCTCGCCAACAAGGCGCTCAAGAACAGGATCGCCAGGCTTGCCACTGCGACTGGCACCAGGACCCGCACATAAAGCCCATCCAGGGCATCGATATCGGCGCGGATGCGGCTTAGGAGATCCCCGCTGTGATATTGCTGGAGACGGGCCGGGGCGAGCGGCTCAAGATGCTCATAAAACCACACCCGCAGCCGTGCGATCAGCCGAAAGGTCGCCTCGTGATTGATCAGACGTTCGCCATAGCGCCCAACGGTGCGGATGATCGCGCTTGCGCGGATGAGGGCCGCGGGCGTGAAATAATTCATGGCAACCCCTGCTGTACCTGCTGCAGCCATAGCGGTCAAAAACCAACCGGCTGCGCTCATCAGGGCGATATTGGCCAATAGGGTGAGCAAGGCCACGCAGGTGCCAAGAAGCATCCAGCCGCGATAAGGGGCATACAAGGACCATAACCGGCGAAGTGCGTTCATCTTTGCTCCCCAAGATGGGCAGAGACCAACCGGGCATACAGGCCCTGGGCAGCGAGGAGCTCATCATGGGTCCCTGATTCGAGGATATGCCCTTGATCGAGCACCAGGATGCGGTCGGCGCGGCGCACCGTCTGCAACCGATGGGCGATGACGAGCAGGGTACGGCCTTGGGCAAGGGCATCGATCCCCTCTTGCACCAGCCGCTCGCTGTCTGGATCTAGGTTTGCGGTGGGCTCATCCAGGATCACCAGGGGGGCATTGCGCAGGAATGCGCGTGCCAAGGCGATGCGCTGGATCTGGCCGCCGGAGAGACCTGCCCCCCGCTCGCCAACCTGGGTGTCATAGCCCTGGGGCAATGACTCGATAAACTCGGCGATACGCGCCTGCTCGGCCGCGGCACGCACCTGTCTGAGATCCGCATCGGGCTGTCCGAGCCGGATATTGTCGGCGATCGTCCCCTGAAAAAGCCTGGGTTGTTGCGGGACCCAGGCGAGATGGCGACGCCAGTTCTCAAGATCCAGATCGGCAAGTCGCTGATCGCCGACCCAGATCTCACCCTGGGTCGGGAGCAAAAAGCCGAGCAATAGATTGACCGCTGTGCTCTTACCTGCGCCGCTGGGTCCGACGATCGCCACCCGCTGGCTCGCTGGGATCACGAAACTCACCCCGTCTAAGGCCTTGCGCCCGGGTTCATACTCGAAATGCACCTGCTCAAATCGGATCTCGAAGGGGCGAGGGGCCTGAAAGGGCATCTTGCCCGAATGCCGCTGGGTCGGTTGTTTTTCTAATATCTGGACTAGGTGTTCAGCCGCCGCAACCGCGCCCAGACGCGCATGATATTGGGTCCCGAGGTTGCGCAAGGGGGCATAAAATTCAGGCGCAAGCATCAGGATAAACAGGCCCTGCAGATAGCTCAGTTCGGGCAGCTGGATCCAGGAAGGAAGTGGCAAGGCGAGGTTATACAGCCGAAAGCCGATAAAGACCGCAACCAGGGCGATCCCGATGCTGGCAAAGAGCTCGAGCACCGCCGAGGTCAGAAAGGCGATCCTAAGCACCTGCATGGTAGCGCGGCGATACTCATCTGAGATCCGGGCAATGAGTTCAATCTCGCGCCTGCTTGCGCCAAAGAGCTTGAGGGTCGTCAAGCCCTGGATGACATCGAGAAAATGCGCCCCCATGCGCACAAGCGCCTTCCATTGACGCTGATTGCGTGCCTCAGCGCCCGTGCCGATCAGGATCATAAAGACCGGGATCAAGGGGGCGGTTATCAGAAAGACCAGCCCAGATAGCCAATCGAGCGGCAAGACCGCAGCCAGGATCGCCAAGGGCAGGGTCATGACCAGGCTCATGGCGGGGATGAATCGGGCGTAATAACCCTCCAGGTCATCGATCCCTTTCGTTAAGACCTCGGTCAGCGAGCCACTGCGCTCGTCGGCAAGGGTTGCCGGACCCAGGTGTTGGAGGTGTCGATAGACCTGATCGCGCAGGCTTGCGCGCACCGCAGAGGCAGCATCGAAGGCTGCGCGTTCTGCCAGCCAGGTCAGAGTCGCCCGCCCCAAAAAGAGCACCATCAGACCCCACAGCCAAGGTTGCAGTGTCCCGAGACCCTGTTGTCCGAAGATGACAGCATCCAGGATATTCGCCATCGTCCAGGCCTGGGCGATGGCCAGCAATCCATTGAGAGTATTGAGCCAGATACTCAGGGATAACGCTCGTCCCGCCAGCGGACGCTGCGCCTTGAGCCAGGTGTTGACCGAGGGTGAAACCGCCACTGGTGAAGGCCATTGAACCAGAGATCCAGAGGGTGAGGATACGGGAGTTCAGGGATTGGGGGCAATGCGATTTGCCCTGTACGCCTAGAGTCTAGTCCGGATGAATCAGACGGTAATCCCGCTATCACGCCCTTCCATTCCAAGCGTATTTATGTACACTTAACCGTTTACCTCGGTCTTCACAGAAAACCTGAGAACAATCACTATGGTCAAGATTCGTTTGGCACGCGGCGGTTCCAAAAAGAACCCCTTTTATCACATCGTCGTGGCCGATATCCGCTGCAAACGCGACGGGCGCTATATTGAGCGTCTTGGTTTTTATAATCCAAATGCGCGCGGCGGCGAGATCCCTCTGCGGCTTGATACCGAGCGCGCTCAGCACTGGATTCAACAAGGCGCCCAGCCGACCGAGCGCGTCAGACAGTTACTCAAACAGGCGCGGCGCGAGGCGGCCGCCATCTGAAACCCCTTAGCCAGGCATAGGCATCGCTTGGTCGGCTGGGGTGACCGTGGATAGGCGACGGGTCGTCCTGGGGCGGATCGCCGGCCTCTATGGCGTGCGGGGCTGGGTCAGGGTCTATTCAGAGACCGAGCCGCGCCAGGGGATCCTCAACTATTCCCCCTGGCTCATCGGCCCCGGGGAGACCGTCTGGCGGGTGCTTGAGGGACGGCTTCATGGCAAGGGGGTGGTGGCGCGCCTCGAGGGCTGTGATGACCGCGATCAGGCAGCCCGTTTGCTGGGTTTAGAGATCTCTGTCTGGCGTGAGCAATTGCCTCCGCCGGCGCCCGACGAGTTCTATTGGATCGACCTCGAGGGTTTGGCCGTGGTCACTCAGCGGGGAGATGAGCTAGGCCAAGTCGCCCGGCTTTTCGCGACTGGGGCCAATGATGTCCTGGTGGTTGCGGGTGAACGCGAGCGTCTCATTCCATTCGTATGGGAGCGGGTGATCCTGGAGGTCGATTTTGCGCAGCGTCTGATCCGCGTCGATTGGGACCCTGAGTTCTGATGGCAAGCGGCGATGCGTTTCGATGTCATTACCCTGTTTCCGGAGATCTTTCGTATCGTCTCCGATTATGGGGTGACTGGGCGAGCGGTGCGGCGGGGTCTGGTGGAGATCCATCTCTGGAATCCCCGCGATTTTACCGAGGATCCGCATCGCACCGTTGATGACCGACCCTATGGCGGCGGTCCTGGGATGGTCATGAAGGTCGAACCCCTGCGCGCAGTGATTCATGCAGCGCGCACCGCTGCGCCGAGCAGTCGCGTGGTTTATCTGTCGCCCCAAGGCAGCTTGCTCGATCAGCGCGCCCTGATCAAGATCGCCCAACAGCCGGGCTGGATTCTGCTTGCAGGCCGTTATGAGGGCGTCGATGAGCGGGTTATCGAGCATCATGTCGATGAGGAATGGTCGATCGGTGACTATGTCTTAAGCGGCGGCGAGCTGCCAGCACTGGTCATCATGGATGCGGTGATCCGCCTCCTGCCCGGCGCGCTCGGCCATGATGAATCGGCGCGGCTCGATTCATATATGGATGAGCTGTTGGACTGCCCGCACTACACCCGACCGGAAGAGACCCCAGAGGGGCGAGTACCCCAGGTCTTGCTCTCTGGCGATCATGCCGCTATTGCGCGCTGGCGGCTGCGGCAGGCGTTGTTGCGGACCTGGCAACGCCGACCGGATTTACTCAAGCGCCGCGGACTAAGCGAGCGCGAGCGCGCCTTGCTTGAAGAATCACTCAAGGCATCGGTCCAGGCCCATCCCGAGGAGGGGGCCGGCTGAATTACAGGAGCCAACGCATGAGCAACGTCATCCAACAGCTCGAACGCGAACAGATCGAGCAATTAACATCAAACCGAGAGATCCCAGACTTTGGCCCAGGGGATACCCTGGTCGTGCAGGTCCGGGTGCGCGAAGGGGAGCGCGAGCGCCTCCAGGCATTCGAGGGGATCGTGATCGCCATCCGGCGGCGCGGTCTTAATTCATCATTTACGGTGCGCAAGATCTCGCACGGCGAGGGGGTCGAGCGCGTCTTCCCGCTGTATAGTCCTGCGATCGCCAGCATCGAGGTCAAGCGCCGCGGCGATGTACGGCGCGCCAAGCTCTATTATCTGCGCGGTCTGACCGGCAAGGCGGCGCGGATCAGGGAAAAGATCTAACGGCTTGGCCGAAACCTTCTATTGGCTCGATTATGAGACCTGGGGGGGCGATCCGCGGCGCGATCGCCCCTGTCAGTTCGCTGGCCTGCGCACCGATGCCGAGCTCAACCCACTCGGCAAACCTCTGGTCCTATTCTGTCGGCCTGGGATGGATCTATTGCCCGATCCAGATGCCTGTTTGGTCACTGGCCTGACACCCCAGCGTGTCGCCAGCCGGGGTTGCAGCGAGGCCGAATTTGCCCGCGCCATCCATAGCGAGTTGAGTCAGGCCCAAACCTGTATCTCCGGCTATAACAACCTCCGTTTCGATGACGAGGTTACCCGTCATCTCTTTTATCGCAATTTTCTCGATCCCTATGCCCATGAGTGGCGGGATGGCAACTCGCGATTCGATCTGATCGATGTCCTGCGCCTGGCCCGGGCCCTGCGGCCAGAGGGTCTAAACTGGCCCTCTTATCCCGACGGGACACCCTCGTTCCGGCTGGAGGATCTGAGCGCTGCCAATGAGATTAACCATGGAAACGCCCATGATGCGCTGGCCGATGTGCAGGCAACCATTGCATTGGCGCGCCGGTTACGTACGGCCCAACCGCGTCTTTTTGCCTATGCCTTGAGCCTGCGCGACAAGGCGCGGGTACGGCGGCTACTAGATCAGCGTCAGCCACTCCTGCATGTCTCGGCGCGTTTTCCTGCCAAACTCGGCTGTATCGCTCCGATCCTGCCGCTTGCCGCCCATCCGGCCAATACCAATGCGGTGATCTGCTTTGATCTGCGCGCTGAGCCTGAGCAGCTGCTCGATCTTGACCTGGATGGTCTGAAACGGCGCTTGTTTACCCCAACGGATCAACTCCCAGAGGGTCTAGAACGCCTGCCCTTAAAGGCCGTGCATCCCAATCGCGTACCCATGCTGGCGCCGTTGAAGACCCTGACGCCGGCTGCTGCTGAATGCTGGCAGATCGATCCAGAAGGGGTTGCACGCCATGCCCGCTGGATCAACGAACGAGGCGCAGCGATTGCCGAACGGGTTCAGGCCCTGTTTCAGCCCTTACCTGCGCCCCCGGCAGACCCTGAGCTTGCACTCTATAGCGGCGGCTTTATCCCGGATGAGGATCGTCGGCTGTGCAGCTGGGTCAGGCAGGCGCGCCCCGAAGACCTGGCCTTATCCCCTGGTCGATTTAGAGATCCCCGCCTGCCTACCCTCTTGCTGCGTTATCGCGCCCGCAATTGGCCTGAGACCCTCAGCGAGTCTGAATATAGTCTTTGGCAGACAGATTGCCGTCGGCGCCTGACTCAAGCCGATCACAATGGGGTCAGTCCGGTCGATCGCTATCGCGCCCGCTTAACCGAGCTTGCTGCCGTCTATGCCAGCAATCTAGTCAAACAGACTCTAATCGAGGAGCTCTTGGTCTGGGCGGACCTGCTCGTGGTCGGTGAAGCAGTTGGAACCGGCGATGCCGCCCGACCTCCTGCAGGCTTGCCGGGGCACCCCGCGAAGGCCAGGCCCTGAACAGATTGAACTGAATCCTCCCAGATCCATCTCCCCAAAATGGAGAGCTTGGTCAGCCTAGGTGAGACTGCCTCGGCGCTAGGGATGTCGAGGGCGACCCTATGCCGGTGGGAGGCCTTGGGCAGGCCGGTTC
>CALALB010000030.1 GCA_937923175.1 uncultured Chromatiaceae bacterium
GCCGCGATCAACGATTACGTGGCCCATCACAACATGAACCCCAAGCCGTTCATCTGGACCAAGAGCGCGCGCGACATCCTGCAAAAGGTCATTCGGGCCAATGCGCGCTTAAGTTCCAAACAGAACGCAACACTACACTAGGTGGGCCCGCGGATCAAAAGGCAGGGTCTCGGCCATACGCCGATAGAGCTCACGGGCAGACTCGCTGGTTGCAGGGGGGGTATGGATCTCGAGCTGGACGATCGTATCCCCGGGTGGGGTTCCGGGCAGGCCCCGTCCTTTCAGCCTTAGCTTGCGCCCTGATTGCGATCCGGCCGGGATCTTGAGATTGACTGGACCATCCAAGGTCGGCGCCTTGACGGTAGCCCCCAGCGCCGCCTCCCAAGGGGTGACCGGCAGGCGCAGATGGAGATCGCGGCCCTCGGGGGTGAAGAGCGGATGAGGCCTGATCTCGATCTCGAGATAGAGGTCGCCTGCCGCTCCGCCATTGCGACCCGGGCTACCCTGGCCGGCCAGGCGGATCCGACTGCCGGCGGTCACCCCCGCGGGGATGCGCACGCTGAGGGTTTTGGTGCGGGTTTGGCCGCGGGTACCCTCTGCGGGCAGATCGACCCGAATCTGGCGGGTTGCGCCGCGATAGGCCTCCTCCAGCTCGATTGCCAGCTTGATGGTCTGATCCTGGCCGCGTTCCGGGCGTAGACCCTCGCCCCGAAAGGCACGGCCGAAGATGCTGGCAAAGAAATCGCTGTAATCGCCGGGCGTACCCTCGACCTTAAACTCGAAATCGCGCCAAAATCCACCTGGCGGCGGCCGAAACTCCTCACCGGCCCGCCAATTGCTGCCGAGCGCATCATAGGTCGCGCGCTTTTGCGGATCTTTAAGGACCTCATAGGCCTCATTGATCTCCTTGAAACGCGCCTCGGCATTGGGCTCCTTGCTGACATCGGGATGATATTTGCGCGCCAGCTTGCGATAGGCCCGTTTGATCTCTTCGAGCGAAGCGCCGCGCGCTACACCGAGGATCTTGTAATAATCCTTGTATTGCATCTTTGGGTCCTGACCTCAGTCACCTCTGGGCAAATATCATGATAGGCCGCACCGGCAAGGCCGCAAATGACCAGGCATCGGGCCCTTGCTCAAACCTGGGCCCGGCGTTCTGTCCGGGCACGTTTGAGGTGGCTGGGGTTAGGGAAAGCGAACGCTTGCCACCCCCGCTCCCCGACCACTGGTCTTGCTGGGTCTTAGGGAAACGCTGAATCAATTGCCAAACGGGTGGGCCCGCGGCGTTGCGCAGTGCTTACTCCCTCGCCTATCTACTTATATGGTCTCGGTCGTTGGGTTCTGTGGACCTTGCATCCCATTCCGTTTGCGGTCTTCTTTAACGTCTCCTGAGTGGATTGGAGGAGAGTGAAATTCTAGGATAGCTCAGCAATTACGCCCGATTTGGCTTGTTTTGCAAGGGTCTGCGCCCTATTCTGAACCTGAAATTGGTCCATCCCCCGAGAGAGAGCTATGAGCGCCAAAGAGCATCTGATCATCTTTGATACCACCTTGCGCGATGGCGAGCAAAGCCCCGGCGCCTCCATGACCCGCGAGGAGAAGGTGCGCATCGCCAAGGCGCTCGAAAAGCTGCGTGTGGATGTGATCGAGGCGGGTTTTCCGATGGCCAGCCCAGGTGATTTCGAGGCGGTCAAGGCGGTTGCCGAGACCGTCAAGGACAGCCGGGTCTGTGGATTGGCGCGGGCGCTTGATACCGATATCGATCGGGCTGGTGAGGCGCTGAGGGGTGCAACCGCCCCGCGTATCCATACCTTTATCGCGACCTCGCCCATCCATATGGAAAAGAAACTAAGGATGCGCCCCGAGCAGGTCCTGGAGCAGGCGGTCTATGCGGTCAAGCGCGCCCGCCGCTATACGGATGATGTCGAGTTTTCGCCTGAGGATGCGGGGCGTTCCGAGATCGATTTTCTCTGCCGTGTCCTCGAGGCAGTGATTGCCGCCGGGGCGCGCACCGTCAATATCCCGGATACTGTAGGCTATAGCATCCCTGATCAATTCGGCGCACTCATCTCGACCCTGCGTACCCGCATCCCCAATGCAGATCTGGCGGTCTTTTCGGTGCATTGTCACAACGACCTGGGGCTGGCGGTGGCCAATTCGCTGGCAGCGGTGCGCAATGGGGCGCGTCAGGTGGAATGCACCATCAATGGCCTGGGTGAGCGTGCCGGCAATGCCGCCTTGGAGGAGATCGTGATGGCGGTGCGCACCCGCCAGGATCTCTTCGATTGCGATACCCGCATCGATACCACCCAGATTGTCAATTGCTCGCGCCTGGTCTCGGGGATCACCGGCTTTCCAGTCCAGCCCAATAAGGCGATCGTCGGCGCCAATGCCTTTGCCCATGAATCGGGCATCCATCAAGACGGGGTGCTCAAGCATCGGGAGACCTATGAGATCATGCGCGCCGAGGATGTCGGCTGGACCCAAAACCGCATGGTCTTGGGCAAGCACTCCGGCCGCAATGCCTTCCGCGCCCGTCTTCAGGAACTGGGCATCGTCATTCAGTCCGAGGAGGAGCTCAATGCCGCCTTTGCCCGGTTCAAGGAGCTCGCCGATAAGAAACACGAGATCTTCGACGAGGACATCCAGGCCTTGGTGACAGATGCGACCCTGGATGCAGCCAACGAGCGGGTCAAGCTGATCTCGATGCGCGTCTGCTCCGAGACTGGTGAGATACCAATGGCCCAGCTGGTGATCCTGTTGGACGGGGAGGAACACTCGGGTACTGCCGAAGGCAGCGGGCCGGTCGATGCGACCTTCAAGGCGATCGAGGCGCTGGTCCAGACTGGCGCGACCCTGAGGTTGTATTCGGTCAATGCTATCACCAGCGGGACCGATGCCCAGGGCGAGGTCACGGTGCGTTTGGAAAAGGGTGGGCGGATCGTCAACGGCCAGGGTGCAGACACCGACATCCTGGTTGCCTCGGCCAAGGCCTATATCAACGCCTGCAACAAACTCCTCTCACCGATCCAGCGCGCCCATCCCCAGGTGGCCGATGTCTGAGTGAGGAGGGCGCAGTGGATGAGAAACAGCGTCGTGCCTATCTGGCGGCCCTGGGGATTCCCCTGTGGGAGCGGCGCCTGATGTCGACTCAGCCAGCCGACACTGAGTCGGCCCCAGGGCGCGCGCCCAAGCAATCCTTCATGCCGCCTCTGCCGGCAAGGGCTCAGGGTGAGGCTAGCTGTGCGTCTGCCGAGTTGGGGGCAAAGAGTCAACAGGGCCTTAAGCCCAGGGAGACAGACGGGGGGGCCGAGCGGTCTGTCCAAGCGGTGCTGAGCAAGGACATCGCTGCTACCCCTAGTCAGACTGAGGACATGGATTGGGTGGCGCTTGCGTCGGCGGTACATGGCTGCCACGCCTGCCGTCTCTGGGAGACGCGTACCCAGGTCGTCTTTGGCGTTGGTGACCGAGCATCTGAGCTCATGATCATCGGCGAGGCACCAGGTGCCGATGAAGACGCTCAGGGTGAGCCCTTCGTCGGGCGGGCCGGCCAGCTGCTTAATCGGATGCTAAAGGCTATAGGTCTTGAACGCGATCAGGTCTATATCGCCAATGTGCTCAAATGCCGCCCCCCTGGTAACCGCGATCCGCGCCCCGATGAGGTCCTGGCCTGTCAGGGCTATCTGCGCCGTCAGATTGAATTGGTCGCACCCCGGGTTATTCTGGCGGTTGGTCGTATCTCGGCCCAGCATCTTTTGCACACCGAGGCCCCCCTCAATCGCCTACGCGGGCGTTGGTTTGACTATGGGCCAAGGCGGATTCCCTTGCGCGTGACCTATCATCCGGCCTATCTGCTGCGCTCGCCGGAGCAGAAGGCAAGGGCCTGGGAGGACCTGAACGCTATCAAACATCGCCTAGCGGAATACCGGTGACGAGGTCAGGGTTAACTGGACATTGAGATCAGACGTGTCTATGATCTCCCGAAATCCGATTGCTAAAATATATTTGCTATTTAATTATTTTCTTATAAACTCTTCCGCGTGGTCGAGCAGTACGGGCCACGCATACTGCCAACGACAACACGATCGGAGAGACTATATGAGAAAGCTTGCTACTGCTGCTGCCGTCGCTGCCCTGTTGGGTGTCTCTGCCTCCGCCTCTGCCTGGTGGGGTGGTCCTTGGGGTGGTCCTGGCTATGGGTGGGGTGATTGGTTTGACGACTTCTTTGGCGATGGCTATGGCGACTTCAACCTGAGCATGAGCGGCGGTGGCCGCGGTTGGGGTCGCGGTTATAACCGCTACTGGCACGCCCCCTATTGGTGGGGTCCCTATGGCTACCCTTACTATGGTGGCTGGGGCTATCCCTGGGCCTATCCGTATTATGGCGTCCCCTATGCGGCCCCCTATGCTGCCCCTGTTGCCCCCGCAGCCCCGGCTCAGTCCGAGTCCAAGTAAGTCCGCGGCGACCTGCTAATCAAAGCCAGGCATCTGCCTGGCTTTTTTATTGTGCTGGCTGGATCGCATAGAGCCAAGGCCAATATTTGCCGGTGACAAAGATCCGCCGCATCTGGGGGTCATAGGCAATCCCATTGAGTACGGCCTCGGGGTTTTGCCGCTCAGCCTGGGGATAGAGTGCGGAAAGATCCAGGATCCCGGTCACCCGGCCATCCTGTGGATCGATGCGGATGATCTGATCGCGCTGCCAGACATTGGCCCAGATCTCGCCCTCGATCCATTCGAGCTCATTGAGGTGAGAAATGGGTCTGTCGCCTGCGTGTACCCGAAGCAAACGGATGAACCGGCGGCTTTTCGGATCAATAAAACGCAGGGTCTCAGTCCCGTCGCTGGCGATCCAATGCGTCCCGTCCTGGGTCAGCCCCCAGCCCTCGCCTGGATAGGCGAAGCTTGCGACCAATTTCAGGCTTGAGGCGTCATAGATCAATCCACGCTCTTCGCGCCAGGTCAGCTGAATCAATTGCCCTTGCCAATAGGCGATGCCTTCGCCGAAGAACTGAGGCGGCAGGCGGGTCTCCTGTTCAATGCGTCCGGTCTCAAGATCCAAACGCCGGATAGCCGAACGACCATACAGCCCCGTCCCCTCATAGAGTACCCCATCTACCCAGACCAATCCCTGGGTGAAGGCCTGGGGGTCATGGGGATGGCGGGCAAGCACCCGATAGCCGGCGACGGGCGGATCGGCGGCATGCGCGAGGGCAGCGAGCAGCAACCAGGACAAGCACTTAAGCCAGCGAACTGGCAGCCATTCATTCTTAGACCGACATGGAATGCACCAAGCCCTCGGCAGGAGATGGGCCGGCTGTCGGCGTCTGCCGACGCGTTGCCCAAGCATAGCCAGCAGATGGTTTAGGAGGCCTTCCCTTTGGTCCTCTTGCTCCCTCGTCTCGGCCTTTTCCCAGGGGGACAGGAAAACAGCAGTCGGCCGTTTTGGGCCAAGGCTTATCCCCGGAACCTCTACCGCCGCAGCGCAAGAGCTCACAGCGCCAATACCTGCTGCTTGAGGGCACGGATCTGATCGCGCAGCACTGCTGCCTGTTCAAACTCGAGCGCCTGGGCATGTTGATACATCTGTTTTTCGAGTGACTTGATACGCTTGGCAAGCTGCTGTGGGGACAGCCGGCCATAATCCGCTGCCTGTTCGGCGACCTTGGCGTAGTCCTGGGCAGGCAGGGGGGCGCCGGGGAGATGGGTCTCAAGAAGGTCGGCGATCGCCTTGCGGATCCCTTGGGGGGTGACCCCGTGCGCCTGATTGGCGGCAATCTGCTTGGCGCGTCGCCGCTCGCTCTCGGCGATCGCCCGCGCCATCGACTCAGTGATCCGGTCGGCATAGAGGATTGCCTTGCCATTGAGGTGACGCGCCGCGCGTCCGATGGTCTGGATCAGAGAGCTGGTTGAACGCAAAAACCCCTCCTTGTCGGCATCAAGGATCGCAACCAAGGAGACCTCGGGGATGTCCAATCCCTCGCGCAATAGATTGATCCCGATGAGCACATCGAAGACTCCGAGCCGCAAATCCCGAATGATCTCGACCCGCTCGACGGTGTCGATCTCCGAGTGTAGATAACGCACCCGAATCCCATGCTCCTCGAGATATTCGGTCAGGTCCTCAGCCATGCGCTTGGTGAGGGTGGTCACCAGGACGCGCTCATTGGCGGCTACCCGCTCTTTGATCTCAGAGAGCAGGTCATCGACCTGGGTGTTGGCCGGACGGACCTCGACCTCAGGGTCGACCAGTCCAGTGGGCCTGACCACCTGTTCGATGACAGCCCTGGAATGCTCGATCTCAAAGGAGCGAGGTGTCGCCGAAACATAGATAGTCTGAGGTTGGCGCGCCCGAAACTCTTCGAATTTAAGCGGTCGGTTGTCGAGCGCCGAGGGCAGGCGAAAGCCGTATTCGACTAAAGTCTCTTTGCGCGACCGGTCGCCGCGGTACATGCCGCCGAGCTGGGGGAGGGTCACATGGCTTTCATCGATGATCAGCAGGGCATCCAGCGGCAGATAGTCGTACAGTGTCGGCGGGGGTTCGCCTGGTTGGCGCCCTGAAAGATAGCGGCTGTAATTCTCAATGCCCTGGCAGTAACCGACCTCGAGCATCATCTCCAGATCGAACAGGGTGCGCTGTTCGAGCCGCTGGGCCTCAACGAGCTTGCCCTGGGCGCGCAGCCATTCTAGCCGTTCCTTGAGCTCTTGTTTGATCGCCTCTACCGCGGCGAGGATGGTCGCGCGCGGGGTGGCATAATGGGTCTTAGGAAAGACCGTATACCGGGCAATCTGGCGCTTGATCTCGCCGGTCAAGGGATCAAACAGCACCAGTGATTCGATCTCATCGTCAAACAGGGTGACCCGCAGGGCCTCGCTCTCGGATTCGGCAGGATGGATATCGATGACATCGCCGCGCACCCGATAGGTACCGCGCGCCAGTTCAAACTCGTTGCGCGTATATTGCAGCTCGGTAAGCCGCCTGAGGATGGCGCGCTGGTCGATCCGCTCGCCGCGCTTGAGGATTAAGACCATCTTGAGATAAAGCTCGGGATCGCCCAGGCCATAGATCGAGGAGACGGTGGCGACGATCACTACATCGCGTCGCTCGAGCAGCGCCTTGGTCGCCGATAGGCGCATCTGCTCGATATGCTCGTTGATCGAGGCGTCCTTCTCGATATAGGTATCCGTCGCCGGCACATAGGCCTCGGGTTGATAGTAGTCGTAATACGAGACGAAATATTCGACCGCATTATGGGGGAAAAAGGCGCGCATCTCGCTATAAAGCTGGGCCGCGAGCGTCTTATTCGGGGCAAGGATCAAGGTCGGGCGCTCAAGCTCAGCGATGACATTGGCCATGGTAAATGTCTTACCTGAGCCGGTGACCCCTAGGAGGGTTAAGGCCGGCGCGCCGGCGCGCAGACCCTCGACCAGACGACGGATAGCCTCAGGCTGATCGCCGGCAGGTCGAAAGGGGCTGACGAGCTCGAAGGAACGGACCGACATCCTGGATCTCCTAGGTCAGACCTGAGCCGCCCGAAAACCTATAGCGATCGGCGATCGATTCGTTATCATTTAAAAAATCATGTTTTAATGGCCCCAAAACCCTTCGCAATCAGCTAGCTACCCTTTGAGAAGCCTATGTCCATCAAGCTTGCCGCCCGCGTCCAGTCTGTCAAGCCATCCGCAACCCTTGCCATTACCGCCCGCGCCGCTGAGCTGCGTGCCGCTGGGCGCGATGTCATCGGACTTGGCGCCGGCGAACCTGACTTCGATACGCCGGAACATATCAAGGCCGCGGCCATCCGTGCCATCGAGTCTGGGTTTACCAAGTACACAGCAGTCGATGGCACCCCAGAGCTGAAACGCGCTGTTATCGCCAAATTCAAGCGCGACAATCACCTGGATTACACGCCAGAGCAGATTCTAGTCTCTTGCGGTGGCAAACAGAGCTTCTTTAATCTTGCCCAGGCCCTGCTCGATCCAGGTGATGAGGTGATCATCCCAGCCCCTTATTGGGTCTCTTATCCAGACATGGTGCTTTTGGCGGGCGGTGCACCGGTCTTTATCCAGACCAACTCTGCCCACTGGTTTAAGATCACCCCTGCCCAGCTCAAAGGCGCCCTCAATGACAAGACGCGGCTTTTTGTGATCAATAGCCCATCCAATCCTACGGGCATAATCTATACCCCTGAAGAATTGGCAGCGCTCGGTGAGGTTCTGCGCGAGTTTCCTAAGGTTATCATCGCCACCGACGATATGTATGAGCATATCCGCTGGAACCAGGCCCCTTTCATCAATATCCTCAATGTCTGTCCAGATCTTGCCTCGCGCACCCTAGTCCTCAATGGCGTCTCCAAGGCCTATGCAATGACCGGCTGGCGTATTGGTTATGCGGGCGGGCCTATTGAGATTATCAAGGCGATGAAAAAGGTCCAATCGCAAAGCACCTCCAATCCAACCTCGATCTCCCAGGTCGCCGCCCAGGCGGCACTCGAAGGACCTCAGGATTGTATCGGAGTGATGGTCAAGGCGTTTATGGAGCGGCATGACCTTGTCGTCGAGCGTCTAAACCAAATCCCAGGCATCGAATGCCTGCCAACCGATGGGACCTTTTACGTCTTCCCGCGCGTCCAGGGGCTAATCGAACGCTTGGGGCTGCATAATGATCTAGAGCTAGCCGAATATCTGCTCGAGCGGGCCAATGTCGCCGTGGTTCCAGGCTCGGCCTTTGGGATGGGGGGGCATTTGCGTCTATCGATCGCCACCGGCCGTGAGAAGCTCGAAGAGGCGCTCAAGCGTATCGGTGAGGCGGTTGATGTTTGATCGACGAGGGGCGCCCTGCATCATCAAAACCTCTCCTCTGGGACAAAGCTACCTTAGCGCACACGACGCCATCTCCATCTGTTGTTGATTCGCCAAGGGCGTTCCAGGCGGTAATACGGCGAAGCGAGTGGTGCAAACCCATAGAAAAGGTTGTGCAGGACCGATCCCCTTAAGTGGCTGACCAAAATTTCCCCGATTTCCCCCCTTGACCTCGGCGTAGTTTTAGGTATGATCTTTTGTCTCTGCGGTGCCTCTGAGGGGAGATTGAGATCTGAGGGGGTAGTGTAGAGGTTTGAGATCTTTGAGAAGGTAGAGTGAGAGGTTTGCTGAGGAGGTTTGG
>CALALB010000031.1 GCA_937923175.1 uncultured Chromatiaceae bacterium
TGGCGACCTTGACGGCCCTACCCGGGGCAAGTCCGTCCGGTAACGGCGGCGCTGGGGCAGAGGGGTCTTGCGATACTTTGGAAAGTGACCCCTGGCAGAGACGCAGGTGGGAAACCAAACCCGGCGGGGCAGGAAGGAAAGGGTGCGCATGTTTACGCAGGTTCTTGATAACAGAAACTATGATCCCAAGGCCTAGCGAGGGCGATCAGCGCCCGCGCTTGGGCGCGGCAGGCAGCGGCGACCGGGGGATCCAAGGCCTTCAGCCAGCGCTCGGGGATGGGAGCGCGCCCATAGAGTGCCCCGGCGATCATCCCTGCAATTGCGCCCGTGGTGTCGGCATCGCCGCCCCGGTTGACGACATCGAGCAGACAATCCTCGAAGCCGTCTGTATCCAGCAAAGCCTGCAAGACCGCCTGCAGGGTCTCGACCACCCAACCCCTTGGGTTCTCGCGCCTGCGGGGGCGGAAGGCAAACTGGGGTTGGGTCTCGACGAAGGGCTGGATCTCGGCGCGATAGAGCTCAGGGAGCGCAACCCCGCGCAGCGCCGCGCGCAGGAGACGTACCATCAATAAACAGGTGGCGTCCGAGACTGGGTTATTGTGGGTGACATGGGCCTGGGCCAGCACCGCCTGCTCGATGGCCGGCGGATCACGCCCTAGGGTGACGAGCGCCACCGGCAAGATACGCATGAGCGCCCCATTGCCGGCGTCCTGCTCTGCGGGCGGGGCGATGGGGCAGCCGGTCTTGCGAAAGGCCACCAGGTTGCGTCGCACCGTGTTTCCGATATCCACGGGTTTTGCCCGCATCCAGGCATCAAAGGCGCGAGCGCAGCCCAAAGGCTCGATCTGCCCGCCAGCGGCGATGATGGCCGCGCCCAGCGCCAGCGACATGGTGGTGTCGTCGGTGACCTGGCCGGGCTTGAGCTTGAGCCAGCCCCCGCCGCCAAGCTCACGATGGACACCGCCGGCGCGGGCGAACTGGGTGCGGATCTCGCGCGGGGTCAGGAACTCGACCGTGGCCCCGAGCGCATCACCGATCGCCAGCCCGAGATAGGCGGCCTCGGCCCGTTCAATACGCCGATCAGCGACTGGGGTATTCGATGAGCAGATCCTCATCGCGCACCACCATCTGGCAAGCCAGCCGCCATGGATTGGAGGAGATATTGCCGACTGCCATCTGGTCGATCTCGGCCTGGGTGATCTTGCCCATCTCCTTGAGCACCTTGAGCTCGCGTTCGGTCAAGGGATTGGCCAAGGGGGGCTTGTGCGGATCGATGCGTGTCACCTTGACGAGACAGGTTCCGCATTCGCCGTTGCCGCAGCCAAAATCGATCGGGATATGGTGCTCCTTGGCGAGCTCGAGCACGGTCTGCTTATGGCTGCCGGCAGGGGCATAGACCGTTATGTCCTTGTGCAAAGGGCTCGAAAAGGTGATCAATGGCATCGCGTGCTCCTGAACATAGGGTTAAAGGGATGACAAGGGTTCAAGCAGGTCTGACGACGATCTCACCACCCAAGACCTGGGCCTGACAGGCAAGGCGATGATGGCGCGGCGCAAGGTGTTCCTTGAGGACCTGATCCTCGAGTACCGAGGGCTGGGCGAGATGATCATGGCCCGAGACGATGCGGGTCAGACAGGTGCCGCATTCGCCTTCGCGACAGCCATAAACGATGCCGGCGCCGACCCTTTCCGAGATCTCGATCAGACGGGTACCGGCAGGGACGCTGACCGTAACCCCGATGTCCTCAAAGGTCACTTGGGCCTTGGGCATGGCGGACTCCTGATGGTCAATTCGCGAGTGGGTGGCTACTACTGGCCTCAAACGGCCGGGAGAGGCCGGTGAGCGATCCGGGTGGATTGAGCGCCGTCCCCTGGGCATCCAGGATCGCCCCCTCGATCGGGCGGATGGCGGCGCATTGGGGGGCCGGCATAGACCCCGGCGCATTCGCTACAGCGGTTGGGGTCGATGCGCGGATGCGGGCTGGATGGGTCGATCGCCTGGTTGGGGCACAGCTCCAGGCAGGCGAGACAGTGGATCCAGAGGTCGATGATCGCGAGCGCCATCTCAGGCCACCTGGGACACCTGGGGGTCGGTGAGCTTGCCTGCCTGAAACATCTGGTGCCAGACGGCGAGACAGGCCGACTCGATCCGCTCATCGGGATGTTCGCCGTTGGGCTGGATGCCGGCAGCGACCAGGCGCTCCCAGGGTTCATGGCCGATCTTGGCGCAGAGCACCACCTCGCAGCCGGCCAGGGCGCGGATGGTTTGCTCCAGACCATCCTCCTGTCCGCCGCACTCCAGGGGGCCCTGACAATAGGGGTCGATCTGGCGCAGTCCGACGAGCCGGATGCCCGTGCCCCTGACCTCATAGATGAGAAACTCGCGCGCCTGACCGAAATGGACGCTGAGCCGTCCCTTGTGGGCCGCGACCGCCATCAGAACCGGTCGGCCTGGGCCTTCAGCGTTCTTCGCGGGACGGCGCAGAGTCAGAGGTGCCTGCTCAGCGGCGATCTGGGCGCGCAAGGCGGCGCGGCGGGTCTGAGCGGCAGTGAGCAACTCTCAGGCCGCTTGGACTGCCCGAAGCTCCTCGGGGGTTGGTCCACGCTGACCGGTCAGACCATAAAAGGTCCCATGCTCGGGTGCGGAGATGAGCGGCATGCTGTCGTGCAGGAAGGCCCCCTTGGAGCGGATGACCTGCGCGACCTCGGGAAGGTGCACATCATTGATCCCCGGGATCAGCACCGAGTTGACCTTGACCAGGATACCCCGGGCAACCAGGCGCTCGAGTCCCTTTTGCTGCTGTTCAATCAGGATCTCTGCAGCTGCGCGCCCACGTACCCGGCGATGTTTCCAAAGGACCCAGGGATAGATCTGAGCGCCGATGTCCGGGTCGAGACAATCGATGGTGATCGTCACGTGCTCGACGCGATAGCGGGGGTGTTCGACATGAGTGCTGTGATCCAGCTTGACGCATGAAAGTTGATACTGGGGTCTAGCTCCTGTGCCAACTGAGACCCCGGCCTAATAGCCGAGCAGCGTCTCTTGGACGCCGGTTGGGGTATGGCGATCGACCCAAGGATGGACAGAAAGGCCTGCGGTTTCGAGCACCGGATCGCGTCCCTCGTTGAAGCTCTGTTCCTTGACGATGATGTGATAGGCCTTGTTAAGCTGCATGGCGCGCCTGGGCGAGGCATAGAGCAGGACCGAGATATCCTGACGCAGACGCGCGAGCATCTCGGGTTTTAACCTGCCTTTGGCATCGAAGAAACGGGCCTGGACCTCGCGATTGAGTCTAAATTCATCGCCAGCGCCATTGGTCTTGAGATAAAAGGCATACTCAGGTTCCCCATCGCGCCGCACTGGTTCAGGTATCCCATCCAGGCTGCGCTGACTCCAATGAAACCAGCCGCCCTGGAAACTATCGGGCCCAAGCCGGCGCGGGAAGGCGAAACTCGAGTCAGTGGTGGCCCCAATCCCCCCATGACAGCCGATACAGAAGGCCAGCTCCTCATAGCTTTGCGGGCGCAATTGCCCTTCCCTGTCCTCGATCAGCGCCGAGTAGACCCAGCCCTGACCATTGCTTAAGCCGGTCTCGAGATTGCCGCGAAAGACGCGAATCCGATCGGGAAAATCATGTTTCTCCTTAAACTCAGCCGCTTGGAGTGTATCCAGTTCCGCATAGGTCATCCAATAGCGCTTGATCGCATGCCGGAGTTCCTTCATGCGGGCCGAAAGCCGGTTATCGCCGTCCTCATCGACATCGACATAGCGCACGCTATGGAGAAATTCGGTCCCTTCCGGATAAAGACCCGCAGCCAGATGCACCCGCCCTGCCCTTTGTTCTGCAAGGGCCTGGCCCACGAACCACATCAGGCGCCCTGCACGCGGCGCCCAGTCATAACGTACCCGGCTGGCAGTTCCGATGACCCCGTCGCCATCCAGATCTATCCCACCCAGGGCAGCCTCATCAACCGGCTCGATGGGAATATCGCGGCGCCGGATCAATGATTCGACGATCGCCAGATTGGTCTTATAGACCGTCCGATCGAATTCGCCGTTTAGATTGCGGCGAAATGGCTCGGCAAGCCGGATCAAGACATCATCAGTCGATCCATTGGTCGGCCAAAAGGTCCCAGGGAATGGATAATAGGCAAATGCCCGCCAGCCAGTCGGTCTTCCTGTTGGATCGAGATCAAATCCTTCTTCATCAAACCGGAAATAGGCATCGGGAATGAATCCATCCCAGCGCCCATCATCGTTATAGTCCCATTCGCGAGGCGGGTTGGCGAGGCGTTGCGCAGGGATGATGCGTCCCTCAGCGTCCAAATAATTGCTCTGCCGGATAAAGTCGCGTATCTCCGCATCGCTGATGGCCGCAATGGCGGCGCGTCTGTCTTTGTATAGGTTCTTCCAGGGATTTTCCTCGGCAGGCGCGGGAAAGCTAAAGGTTAATTGCAGATCAGCGTCATTGACATAATTGGGAGGTTCGGAGCGCGTGTGACAGGTGTAGCAGGGATTATAGAACCGCCCCGCACTATCGGTCGTCTTGGTATAACACTGAGCGACAATATGAGGCGTTTCATTTTTGAGGATACGCTCATCCAGGCTTGCCGCTAATGCTGGCTTCTCAGAGAGCATCAAGGCAACTAGAACGGCTATGAATCGAATGACCATGGGTGTCTGAGGGCGACAAAAGGGATGATCTGGGTGAAACCCAGGAAAGAGGCCGAATTCGATCCTCGGGTGTATCTGGAAAGTGTTGCCCTCCAGTTACACCGGGGATTTCTCCTCCGAGGATCTATCGATTAAGGGCTGGGAATACGAAATAACCCGTATAACCGAAAAGCTGACGGGGTTCTTCTAGCTTATCCTCATCGGATTCGCCGTAAGGATGCTGAACCACTGACATCAGATAGGCAAAGCCATTGATGTTCGGATAGATATAGGGCGAGGTGGTCTCGGACCCATAGGGTGTAGTCTGGAGACGGGTCAACTTGCCTGAGCTGAGGTTATAGGCCCAGATGATGTCATTCTGGTGACCGGCACCCGTATCCTCACCGATGATCAGGGTGTCATAGCCGGGGATATAGGTGACATTGTCTGGATTAGCGATCCCATTCAGATCGCATTTATTGATTCCGTCATAATCAGGCGACTCAGCCGATGCGCCATAGTCCATGGTCAGCGGCCGACCGACGACCAGCGGGAACATATCGACCGCCGTATAGTTGCCGTCGAGGTGCAGACCATAGACCCCGCCGCAGACATTGGCCTGATCGAGACGCATATGATTGGGACCGCCGCGGTCATATTTGTCATAGCTCTTGGGCGGTTTACCGGCGCGCCCAAAATCGAGCATGCCGCGGTCGATCTCGGACATGGCCAGATATAGACGCTGGCGATCCGGATCATAGGTGATGCCCTCCATCTTGCGAAACTCAGTGGTCGCGCCTTGCATCGCCGCCCACCGCCGCGTCTCGAGACGCGAGGCGATATTTTCATCCTTCCAGTTGATCACCCCGTCGCCATTGATGTCGCGCAGACGCAGGCATTGATGCGAGCCGTCGTCATGTCCGGCATTGATCGAGGTAAAGCCTTCGGGGCAACTGGGCTTGGCACCCTGGCTGGCCGCCACTGGTTCGACCTCGTCGAAGATATCGGCGAAGCGATAACGCGCCACCCAGTCGCGCACCTCTTCGTCTGTGGTCCAGCCGAGATAGATCCAGTTGATCTTGGCAAGACCGGCGCCTTGCGAGTCCTTTTGGTTCCATTGGGCAGCCCAGAGCGCACCGGCGCTCAGGTTGCCCGGCTGGCTGGCGACAAAACGGTAGAGACCGACATTGGTGCCATCATCCGACATGTAGACGGTCTTGCCATCAGGCATCACATAGCCGAGCTCAAGCGCGATGCGGCCCATGGCATAATGCTTTTGGACCGACACGGTATTGTAGTCATCGACGATCACCTCGATCGGCCAGCCGTAATCATAGGGATTCATGACCGCGCCGGCCTCCTCAGGGGTCGCACCGAAATAGGCGGCCATGGCTGCGTTATAGTCACTGATCTTACCGTCACGCCACTGTTTGGCATCGGGTTCATATTCCTCCGAACCCAGATGGGTCCCCCAGGGGGTGACGCTACCGGCGCAATGCACCCAGCCGCCGTTGACATGCGAAAAATCGAGCGGACGGGTGCGCAAGGCGGTCAGATGGCCGCTCTGAGGATCCTGCGCCAATTCGACGAGATACATGGCACCGGGACGCGACTCAAAATGCGACACCATATAGAGCTTGCCATCGCGCCGGCCGCGCAGGAGCGAGGCAAAGTCATTGTCGTTTGAGATATAGGGCGAGCCATCCTCGGCGACCAGAGGCCGACCCTGGATGTCATAGAGCTGACCGAAGCGAAAGCCATTGGGATCCTGGACCCCGGTTTGGCCGGAGCGCAGGAGGACGTTGTAGCGGATATCGACCGGGATGCCATCGACGAGGGCGCGGGTTGCAGTCAGGATGGCGCGTTTCTCGGCGTCGGTGCGCGGCACCGGGGCCTGATCGAGAAACTCGATGGTCCCTCCAAAGGCAGCACTGCTCACCAGGGTCGCAATGGTCACCGCGAGCGGACGGATCTGAATACGCATGGATGCCCCCTTAAGGATCGGGTTGGAAATTAGGCAGCAAGAGCATACTGGGCCTGGATGACAGGATCTTGTCCTTGGGATGACAAGACGATGATGGAGGGGAGGCTTAAAACGCTGCCTCGATCGCCTCAGAGAGGGTTTTGACCACCTGGATCACCAGGCCCTGCACCCCCTCTTTGGGGGCATTGCCCTTGGGGAGAATGGCGCGTTTGATCCCATGTTTGGCTGCCTCGCGCAGCCGATCCGGACCATTGGGGACTGGTCGGACCTCTCCGGAGAGTCCGATCTCGCCGAAGGCAGCCAGGTCTAGGGGTAGGGGCCGATCGCGATAGCTGGATAGGACCGCAAGCATCACTGGCAGATCGGCGGCGGTCTCGGTGATCCGCACCCCGCCCACCACATTGACGAAGACGTCCTGATTGAACATCGCCACCCGTCCATGCCGATGGAGCACCGCCAGCAACATCGCCAGCCGGTTTTGATCGAGCCCAAGCGCCACTCGCCGCGGATTGGCCAGGGGGCTCTCGTCGACCAATGCCTGGACCTCGACCAGGAGCGGGCGTGTCCCCTCGCGGGTGACCATAACCAGACTCCCGGGAACCTCCTGATCATGACGGGACAGAAAGATGGCCGAGGGGTTTTTGACCTCGCGCAGCCCCTGGTCAGCCATCGCAAAGACCCCAAGCTCATTGACCGGCCCAAAGCGATTCTTAATCGAGCGCAAGAGACGAAAGGTCCCGCCTGACTCGCCCTCGAAATAGAGCACCGTATCGACCATATGTTCGAGGACCCGGGGGCCAGCCAGGGTGCCATCCTTGGTGACATGGCCAACCAAAAACATGGCCGTTGCGCGCTGCTTGGCAAAGCGCACCAGTTGTGCCGCCGTCTCCCGTACCTGCGTAACCGAGCCCGGGGCTGAGGGCAGGGTTTCAGTATAGAGGGTCTGGATCGAGTCGATCACCATGACCCCGGGTTGTTCGCGCGCGGCCTGCTCGAGGATCCGCTCGACACAGGTCTCGGCCAGTAGCCGGATGCCGACGCCCGCCAATCCCAAACGGCGTGCCCGCAACCCGATCTGCTGGGGAGACTCCTCGCCGCTGACATAGAGCACGGGCAGGGTTCCGGCCAGATGGGCGCAGGACTGGAGCAAGAGGGTCGATTTGCCGATTCCTGGATCCCCGCCGATCAGGATCACCGAACCGCTGACCAGCCCACCGCCCAAGACCCGGTCGAGCTCAGAGATCCCGATCGCCAGCCGCGGCTGCTCATCCGGACTGATTGCGGATAGATCCTGGATCTGGGCCGTATGGCCACCGGCATAGCCGCCCTCGCGCCCGCTGGCAATCCGGCTGGCAGGAGACCCGCGGGGCTCGGCGACCTCTTGCAGGCTGTTCCAGGAACCGCAGTCTGGGCATTGGCCGACCCACTTGGGATGACGCGCCCCGCAGGTATTGCAGACATAGACGACCTTGGCAGCCATTATTCATCGCCCAACAATCGCCTTTTGGCTGCATTGATCCGTGCCGCCAGATAATTCGATCCCCCCCGATCGGGATGCAGGCGCTGGATCAGACGCCGATGGGCAGCGCGGATGGTCTCGGCATCGGCGTCTGGGCCAACGCCGAGGATCGCGCGCGCCTCTGCCTCGCTCAGTTCATGATCCCAGGCGCGCTGCCGACCCGCCCCCGCCGCGCCGCCAGACTTGGCGTTATTGAGTGTCTGCCAGAGCCGATGCAACAGGGGTAGCGCAGCCAACGACCGGGCGAGCAAGGTGATGGCCGCACCAAACAGGGCGAGCAACAGGCTTAGACGCCCAGTCAAGACCGCGAGGATCAGCAAGGCGATCAAGCCCCAAAGCGCCGCTTGCCGCAGCCGACGCGTCAGCAGTGGTCGGGGCAAGCGGCGCAGACGCTGCACCAACCAGAAGATCAGACCGAGGATGGCAACGGCCAATAAGAGACGCAGGATCATCTCTGCGCAGGCCTCAAGCGGTAAACTCGACGATCAGACGCCGGTAACAAGGGTTGGCCACCAGCGCCTCCGGGTCAAGCTCCTCGGCGCTCAGATAACCCTGTTCCAACAATAGATTCAGCTTGCTATAGCGATCGCCGAGGGCAAGACAGCAGCCAAGCATAGAGCTCGACTCCGCCTCAGCGCAGGCAAGCTGCTCGCTGAGCGCAGCGATCACCCCCTGGGGAAAGTTCCAGTCCTCGATGATCCGCAGTGACAGTTGCCGGGCCAATTGGATGAATTCGCCATAAAAGGACTCAGCGCGCGGCAAGGGATCATGTTCAAGATCCAATCTCTGGTCCATGAGCCTCAGACCGACGATCAGCCCCAGATTGGCCACCAAACCGGCCAGATAGGCAGCAAACAGATCCTCACCAAACCGCTTGGCGAGGCAATGACAGACCATGGCACAGCGCTCAGAATGACCCCAGACGCGTGCTGCCGCCTGACGGATCAGCTGTCCGCCGCGCAGATTGAAGATCGGATAAAAGGCCACCCGCGCGATCAGTTGCTGAAGTCCATCCCGCCCTAAAAGCACGATCGCCTGTTCGAGGCTGGCGATCTTGTGGGCACGCCGATAATAGGGGCTATTGGCCACCCGGATCACCTCGCCGAGCAGCACTGGATCCTTGGCAACCTGACGGGCTAGCTGAGCCCCGCTCGTCCGCTCATCCTTCAGACTGCGCATCAGCTGGGGGATGACCAGTGGCAGACGGGGGATGAGCCGACTGGACAGCTTAGGCCCTGCGGCGATCTGTCTAAAGGCCTCGAGCAGGGATGACTCGGCTGGATTGAGCGGCCGCTCCTCCCAGGAATCGAGATTAAACAACCTTGGATAAAACCAGCGATCGATCTGGGGCGCGGGGATTGAACGGGCAAGCTCAAGGTCTGCAGAGTCATTGCCCTCCAGCCGCTCAGCTGCTGACTCGGCCAGCTGTTCAGGGGGGCTGGGCTGCTGGCCGCCGCCCATTCCTTTCGTCCCAGCCCTAAACCCTTTTCTGCCTAACATCCAGGCGAACCAGCGCGAGATCTTCATGGTTAATCCCCTCTCAGCAGTCGGCCATTGAGACGCTGTTCGCCAGCCATGACCGGGCTATGCGCAAAAAAGCGTTTCACATCCGCGATCCGCTGGGTGCGGTTCATCGGCGGCAGGCTCTCAAGAAAGACCCGACCATAACGGCGCGACAACAGCCTTGAATCACAGATCACGAGCACCCCCCGATCTTCCGGCCCGCGGATCAAGCGGCCAGCACCCTGCTTAAGCGCAAGCACTGCCTGGGGCAACTGATAGTCCCAGAAAGGATCCTGGCCTGCTACGCGCAGTGCCGCAATCCGCGCAGCCAGGACGGGATCATCTGGGGAGGCGAAAGGCAGCCGATCGATGATCACGCACGACAGCGCCTGACCGCGGACATCGACGCCCTCCCAGAAACTGGCCGTCCCAAGCAGGACGGCATTACCCAGACGCCGAAAGCGCTCAAGCAATAGAGTGCGCGGGGCTGTACCCTGGATCAGCAACGGATAGCCAATTCGGCCTTCCAAGCCGGTTGCCAGCTCGCGCAGGGCACGATGGCTGGTGAAGAGCAAAAAGGCCCTACCCTGGCTGTAATCCAACAGCTCGCAGACCAGATCCAGCAGACATTGGTTGTAATCCGGTGCCGCAGGCTCTGGCAGACTGGGCGGGATGAAACAGAGTCCCTGGCGGCTATAGTCGAAAGGGCTCTCCCAGCAAGCGGTCTGAGCCTGGGCGATCCCCAGCCGGGCCATAAAATGGGTAAAGTCGCCGCCGACCGCCAGGGTCGCCGAGGTTAAAATCCAGGCCGTGCCCGGCTGATTGACCCGAGCGCCAAAGACCTCGGCGATCTCAAGCGGGGTTTCATGCAGGCGCCAGCCGCGCCCGGTCGTCTCAAACCAATGCACTGCATCGCCCTGAACCGGTCTCGTAAGACGCTCAAGCCGCTCAAGCAGCTCCTGGGCGCGCCCCCTACAGGCATCCAGACCCTCGTTGTATCCCGCGACCACTGCAAGCCTCTCAGCCAGCCCCTGGATCCGGCTCGCAAGCCCAGCCAGGGCGCGCTGGACCCCGGTATCCTGCTCCAGCTCATCCCAGGGACCGCGCCGGTCGGTTTCGCCCAGGCTCAAACGCAGATCCTGCACAGCCTTGCGGAGGTCTGAGGCGCCGGCGGGCACTGGATTGGCCCCCGCGGAGGCTGCCCGCGCTGCCTCCCGCTCGCTATCGCGGGCCAGATCGAGCAACTGGCGGCTGCTGAGGGTCAGCCCAAAGAAGCTGGTGGCGATCTCAGGGAGCTGATGGGCCTCGTCGAGGATAAAAACCTCAGCGCCTGGCAGGATCTCCCCAAAGCCTTCGTTCCTGAGCGCCAGATCAGCGCAAAAGAGATGATGATTGATCACCACCAGGTCTGCTGCCTGGGCGGCGCGCCGCGCCGCGACCAGATGACAGTCAGACCAATTTGGGCATTTTTGCCCCAGACAGGTCTCGGTAGTCGAGGTGAGATCCGACCAGATCGGCGCCTCCTCAGGGATCGGCAGCTCGGCAATATCGCCGCTCTGGGTCACCTGCGCCCAGTCGCAAATCTGGCTGAGCCAGGCGCGTTGTTCTGGGTCCTGGGGTAGAGGGTCGCCGAGCATCCCTTGTAAACGATGACGACAGAGATAATTGGCCCGACCCTTGAGTAAGACCGCTCTCAATTGAACCCTCAGCGCCTGGCGGATCAGAGGCAGATCGTGCCGAAACAATTGGTCCTGAAGATGGCGCGTACCGGTTGAGAGAATGACCTTGCGTCCCGCAAGTATCGCCGGCACTAGATACGCAAAGGTCTTGCCGGTTCCGGTCCCTGCCTCACAGAGCAGCACGCCACCCCCGGCAATCATCCCTGCAACCCGCTCAGCCATGGCCTGTTGCTGCGGGCGATGGCTAAAGCCTGGGATCAACTCGGCCAATAGCCCCTTTGGGCCAAAGATTAAAGATAGATCGGGCATGCCACTAGAGAGGGTTCAGCACGGCCAGAGTTTGCCACAAACCCCTGATCTGGCATCATACCGCCAGGAATGAGGATGCCGCCGAGTTATCGTCATGAAGATCTGTATCCTTTCCGACAGCCATGATCGCGGTCCCATGTTGGCCACCGCGATCGCCGAGGCTAGGACCCGCGGCGCCGAGTGCGTATTGCATTGTGGCGACCTGATCGGCACCAATACCTTGCTGGCCGCACTCAAGCTCGAACTGCCGATCCATGTGATCCATGGCAACAATCTCGGCGATCCGGTCTCGATCTCGCGTCTCGCCTGTCAGTCAAACGGCCAGCTGAACTATCATGGCAGCGATGCCGATCTCACACTCGCTGGCCGGCGGATCTTCATGACCCATTATCCGCACATCGGCGAGGCCTTCGCCTGTACCGGTCATTATGACCTGGTCTGCTGTGGCCACAGCCATGAACCCGAGATCCGCTGCCTGGACAATGCCAAGGGCGGTAAGACCTGGTTGGTCAATCCGGGGACAGTGGCGGGTTTAGGGGCGCCTGCAGCCACCTGGGTCTTGGGCGATCTGGCAACCCTGACCTTTGAATTACAAGAGCTCGAGCGTTAACTCAATGCCGACCCCAAAAACCTCTGCCTGATTAGGCAGCTGTCGCTCGCCAAGATCCTCCCAACCCAAGCTGGCACTCCATGCCGGCATTAGCCAACCTCGTTATTCCGGCACGACCTGAATCGAGATCCACTCGTCCCATGAACACCCCCGCCCCTTTGCGGGCAACACCCAAGCGGATCCGCCGGTCTTCAGTGGCTTTTAGAAAGCCCAGACTGTATTATCAATCGATTCAATAACCCTCAGGCCATATTCAGATCATCAGGATCAGGGAATGCTTGACAGCCTGCTGAGGGCGCAGTAGCTTGCGAGTCACTCCGTTCCATCTGGATGAATGGTAGGCACTGATGAGCGAACCCCCTAAGACCCGTCCCAAGGTTCCCGATGGTTATACCCGCTATGCCGTCACCCGGCAAAAGGAGCCCACTGAAAAGGGCTTTGTGGGCTATGAGATGATCTGGGAGCCTTTCCACAGAGAGGTCGAGTATCAGACCCCGAAGCGTCCATAGGACGCCTGGCCGCGCGTCATTCAGTCAGACGCGCGGCTAGTCTATCGATTGCCCTGTCCTATCTGCCGAGGCCATGCACCTAACACTCGATCACGACCGGTTTGATGCGCTCCAGGCCGCCTTTACCGCTGAGCTCGTCGAGCGGATCAGGATCAAGCTGATCGAGGCTGGCATCCGCAATGCCCAATTAGAGGACCTGACCGCCAGCATCGCCTTGAGCATCGCTGGCGTCATCGATGATCTCGCCCAGATTGAGACGAATGGCCTGGAGGTTCACCCCTATCTCACCTTTCGTACCAGTGAACATGAACTCGTCCATTGGGGCGAGAACGCCTATACCTATGATCAGGTCTATGGCCTATTGCAAAGGCTCTTTCACCCCCGCTCAGTCCGTTGATCCATGGTCGCTATTCAAGCGGGTGAATGGATAATCCCCCGAGATCCGGCAGTTGTTCGATCGCACCGCCAGCCAGGATTTCATCCTCCGTGGCCTCTCGAATCCCAACGACCTCGAGCTCAAAGATGGCCGTTCGCCCGCACAGCGGATGATTGCCATCGAGGGTCAGGGTTTCATCATCTAGGTGAACCACGCGAAAGCGTTTCACCTGCCCTTGGGCATTCTCCATCAGGATCTCTAGACCGAGCTTGCGATATTCCTCAGGGACATTGCTCAGGCGATCGGTGACGATCAGGGATTCATCGCGCGCCCCATAGAGGATCGAACCATCGATGGGGACACTGATCCGGTCGCCCACTGTTTTGCCTGCGAGCCGGGCCATCACCTGGGGCGACAGGATGGTATTGCGCCCCTGGACATAGCCCAAGGGAAACTCGACTGCGCTTATGACCTCGCCGCTCTGCGGATCCAACACTCGATAGATGAGTTCGACGAACATGCCGTCGCGGATGATTGGCGCCATGATGTCCTCAAAAGATCGAGGCGCCGAAGATGCGGACCTCGCCATCCTCGTAGCCCAGTACCATCCGACCCAGCCATTCGCCCGCTCGGACCTTGCAGCGCACCCGATACAGAACCGTGACATACTCGCCGCGCCGGATCAGCCCCAGAAAGTCGCGCTCTTCCGAAAGATTGCGGGCGAGCTCGCTATGGGTGAATTGTTTACCCATTTCGATTTCGTTAAGTCCGCGCCGCAGATCCAAGGAAAAGTGCCTGATAAATTTGAGATAATTGCCCTCGTTTGAATATTTGATCAGCTCATCCCAGAGCGGATGAGCGATTGCCAGGATCTCTTCGTCGCTTAGATCATTGATATTCATCGGTCATTTACAGAAAAAAGGCCGGGACTCGGCCAGGCCGAGCACCCAGACCCAGATGTCGTAGAGATCTCTGCGATCTCAATCCTCAACCAGATGATAGCAGGGCGCCTTCTCCATGGTGTATTCGCCGGTCTCGGGATCGCGGCGCGAGACCGTCAGCACATGCCAGTTTTCATCATCGAGTTTGAGATAATCGCCGCGATAATAATAGCCTGGCCAGCGGGTCTCCTTGCGGAACAGGGTATGATGCATCACCGCTTCGGCAGTGAGGTGGCGATGCTTGAGCTCCCAAGCGCGCAACAGCTCATGGATATCCTCAGCACCCAATTTTTCAAGGTCTTCCTCAAGATATTTGAGCTTTTTAAGACCAATGTTCAATAGTTTCTCATTGGTCATATAGTTGGTGCTGATTCCACCGCAATACTCATCCATGATCTTTTGCAGACGATCGAGCCCTTGACGCGGGGTGATATAGTTGGGGTTAACCGTGCCTGCGGTGATCTCATTACGATAGACCCGATAATGCTCTAAGGGCTTATAGATCTCGGCGCGACGGCGATTAATCTGCTCATCCGAGACCAGAATCCCTTCGGCCTTGCCATCGTCGATATATTTACAGGCCGCCTTGGCCGCCAGCCGGCCCTCGGTGAATGAACCCGAGGAGAACGCATGGGGCGTCCCACCTGCGGCATCACCCGCACCAAACAGGCCCTCAACCGTGGTCATGCGGTTATAGCCCCAGAAATACTCAGGCGGTGAGACATCCTCTGGACCCGAGCACCAGGCGCCGCAACCTGTGGCATGCGAACCCATGACATAGGGCTCGGACGTGGTGAGCTCGGGATTCTCGTTCTTCGGATCGACATCGGTCGCGGCCCAGAGCACCGCCTGACCTACGGTCATCCCTAAGAAGTTATGCCAACCGATCTCTTCGAGATGGGGATCCTGGAAGGCCTCCATCGTGACCATATGGATCGGGCCGCGACCGGCATTCATCTCGCTGATCATGGCGTGATTGCGCAGGCAGGTCGGAATGGGCCGATGGGTGAGATGCCAGGAATCCGGGTCCAAATATTCCTTACCGACCATCTGTTGCAATTGCGGCCACCACTTGGACTCGTATTCCTCGCCATAGCCGTTTTGCGTGTAGGTCTTCAGGTGCAGGAAATAGGCGCCGACCGGGCCATAGCCATCCTTGAAGCGGGCCAACACGATCCGGTTTTCCATCTGGGTCATCTTGGCGCCAGCTCCGATCAGAAGCCCATAGGCTGAACCGGACGACCAGGGCGCATACCAGACGCGCCCGGCACCCTCGCCTACCGAGCGCGGCTTAAAGATGTTCGAGGCCCCGCCCGCAGCCACGATCACGGTCTTGGCCTTGAAGACGTGACAATTGCCGGTGCGCACATTAAAACCGATGGCACCAGCGACCCGATTGGGCCGGCTTTCATCCATCAGCAGATGGGTCACACAGATGCGGTTGAAGATCTTATCAGCGGATTTTTTGGCTGCCTCAGCAACGATGGGTTTATATGACTCACCGTGGATCATGATCTGCCAGCGGCCCTCGCGCTGATAGGCGCCGGTCTTGGGGTTGCGCATGATCGGCAGACCCCATTCCTCGAACTGATGCACGGTCGAGTCGACATGCCGCGCCATATCAAAGAGCAGATCCTCGCGCACCATGCCCATCAGATCGATCCGGGCATAGCGCACATGATCCTCAGGTTTATTCTCGCCAAAGCGGGTCCCCATATAGCAATTGATTGCATATAGACCCTGAGCCACAGCGCCAGAGCGATCGATATTGGCCTTTTCAGCAACTACGATCTTTTTATCCTGACCCCAAAATCGGGCCTCAAAGGCAGCACCCGTGCCGCTTAAACCTCCACCGACGATCAGGATATCGATATCGTCTTCGACAATCGTTTGGTAAGCCATCAGTAGAACACCCCCTTCTTCATTTTCAAGCCAGCGGCCTCGAGCGTATGCAGCCCCCCTTCATCAAAGCGCAGATATTTCGGTTCGTTATAGAGAAGCTGGCTATTACGCATCTCCTGAGAAGGCGGATCGACCTCTTTGAGTTTGGGGATATACTGACCCCAGGGCTTGGTGGTAATCGGCGCGATCAGGGTCATATCCTTCTTGCCATTGCGGAAGATGATCCGCCAGGCCACGATGCCCTTTTCCTCGTCGCGGCGCACCCGCACCGAATGACCTAGAGGCGCAAAGTCGGCATAGCCGCGCACATCGATGGCATTGTGCGGACAAGCCTTGACGCAGGAATAACACTCCCAGCACATATTCGGCTCAATATTATAAGCGCGCCGAACCTTAGTATCGATATGCATGATATCCGAGGGGCAGATATCGACGCACTGACCGCAGCCATCGCAGCGGGTCATATAAACGAACGTTGGCATCTTCGGTTCCTCGCTTAAACTTGATTCAATGAATCAAGATTAGAAATGGGTTGGGGTCTCGCGCTTGATACCAAGCCCCATATAGGGAGGATTGTCGCCCATATATTTCGGGATATCTGGATAGCGCTCTTTGACCCAGGGGCTCGACAAATCATCTGGGATTTCTGGAAGTTTATCCATCGACCCATCCGCCTTAGCAAGTTTCTTTTGGAAGGCTGCAGCTGGTTTGTAGAACATATGGGCGAACTTCGACCAAAAGACTGTACCAAACAAGGTCGTTGCGGCAGCGATAAAGATCGCAAATGAGATCCAGGCCAGGGTATCCAAACCGATGCCTTGCAGAACCGACCAGGCTAAGGCAAAGGTTGCAGTCATCAACAGGGAAACAATAAACAGATCCGATACATGCACATCATTCCATTGATGGCCCTCTGAACGGACATCGACCCGGATCTTGAGCCAGAACCAATAACCACCTACACAGACTGACAGCGCACCCAGATGCCACAACAGACCGGTCAAAAATGATGACTTGCCTGGCAGGTTGAAGATCAAGATAGCGGTAGTGACCACGAAGACGATAAAGCCATACATTAAAAATAAATGCGACTTGCGCCGGTCTGGATTATCAAATTCTCCCGAGACTAATATCTCGATCAAGGTTGCAAGCGCGATGCGGATCTTTTCGGATTCACTCAACTCGCGTTTAGCCAATTTTTTAAGCGCCTGATTTTTTTCGAAGAAATACTGGGCGCTCTTTTTATGATTGATATCGAGCAGAGTACCACCGATAACCAAGAGGATCATCAAGATCACATAGAGCTGCATGATCGATGGCGGGATTGTCGCGGACAGTTCGGCAAATGGATTCATAAGGATGCTCACCTCGCTCTCTGTTTTGGCTACGACGGCAGGACGCAGCCCGATTGTAATATTAATAAATGAATTACTGATTGACCGAGGTCAAAAAATACTCAGCCTCGACCTTGTTGGACCAAAGGAGGGCGCCCTCTAAGGCCAAATTCGATCGATCATGGCTGACTGGCTTAACCTTTGCCCAAGCGATGCATGTCACCATCTCTGGCCTCCTTCGCTTAGGTACGGTCAAGGGATTGATAATAGGCTATTAGGATCTGGGCGACCTCGGGACGCGAAAATTCAGGTGGTGGGGCCTCGCCGCGCCCGAGCATCTCGCGCACCTTGGTACCCGAAAGCTGGATGAAGTCCTCAGGTGTATGATCCGGGGCATCGCGCATCATCACGACCCGGCCGAGTTTCTTGGAATAGGCCGTGTTATCGGCCCGGAAGATCTCGATGTCCAAGATACCTGGTGGGACCTCGCGATCGAAGATGGTCTGGGCATCGAAGGGACCATAATAATCGCCGACCCCTGCATGATCGCGCCCAATGATGAAATGGGTCGCACCCATGTTCTGCCGGAAATAGGCATGGAGCACGGCCTCGCGCGGTCCGGCGTAGAGCATGTCGAACCCATAGCCGGTGACCATGACCGTATTGGGCGGAAAATAGAGCTCGACCATCTTGCGGATCGCCGCATCTCGTACCGGCGCTGGAATATCCCCCGGCTTGAGCCTACCGAGCAACATATGGATCACCAGACCATCGGCGCCGACTGACTCCATCGCCATTTTGCATAGCTCCTCATGGGCGCGGTGCATCGGGTTACGGGTCTGGAAGGCGACGATTCTTTTCCAACCGCGTTCCTGAATCTCGTTGCGGATCTCGACCGCGGTGCGGAAGGTATCTGGGAAATCGGTTTGGAAATATGAGAAGTTCAGGACCTCGATTGGACCCGCGATCGCGATGTGACCTTGGCTATTGAAGGTCGCCACCCCAGGATGTGCCATATCCAGGGTACCGAAGATCCTTGCGGTCAAAAAACGCATCTGTTCCTCAGAGACCGACTCGATGGACTCGACATCCATGATGGCAAGCACTGGGTTGCCTTCTACATTGGGGTCTCGTAAGGCGATGCGACTGGCACCCTGGATCGGCTCGGCCGACTCGATGAGGCAGAGGATAGGAATGGGAAAAAAACGCCCGCTGGTCGTGCGCATCGATTCGGCTACACTCAGCGCATCGGCCAGGTTCATAAAGCCTTCAAACGGGCTGAAATAGCCGCCTCCGAGCATGACGGCATGGCTGGCTGCCTGCGAGCTGACGATCACCGAGGGTAAGGACTCGGACTCGCGCACCAATTGGTGATGGCGCTCAGGGTCATAGACGAAACGCGGTTGGAGCGCCTCTGAACCGACTGGCTTAATCATAAGGGGCCTCCCGGGGCAAGGGGATTTGCAACACCTAAGCCTGCCACTGGCCTAAAGAGGGCGATCATCGCCTCGGGCGTCCAAAATACCAAAAATGTTACGGCTTTGGAAAATGACTTTTCGGGATTCGAGGCGCTCGCAAGCCTCGCCCCAAACAAAAATGCCAGGGGATGAGCAGGGGAAGGCGATTATCCCGAGAGCGGATAGACACCCCGAATGGTTTTCAACCCGCAATCTAGACATGCCTAAGCCCTTGCCCAGAAAGGCAGCCGCCGATTACCTCAGGGCGAGGGCCCGAAGCAATAGAGATCAAAACGACCTGGCCAGTATTGCGCTGCCAGGATGATTCATAGATAGAGCTCCCCCCCAGTAGACCCGCCCCTGAAGTAGCGGGGGAAGGGCACATACTCGACCATCCTGTCACCAACCGCAATCGGGTCTAGCAAACGGCATCCCCTGGGATCTGGCCCGAGCGAGCGGCGTGCTCGGCTGACCGGGGGCG